>NZ_CP117709.1:3475000-4121898 GCF_028622875.1 Streptomyces sp. MMBL 11-1
CCGAAATCATCCCGAGTGGGAGATCGTGCTGAAGTTTGGTTGCCGCGTTCGCGGCGGGATCGCTGCCGCAGGACCGTTCCGGCTCCGTGACAACTCGGAGAACTTTACGGATCCACCAGGGGTGTGTCAACCCTCCCCCGGTGGCCTCCGCAAGGCCGCCGACCTGGCCTTCAGTCCAGGTCGGTGAGCCGGCCGCCGGCGTCCGGCTGGGCGTGTTCCACACGGCGCAGGAGGCGGACCAGCAGTTCGCCGAGGACGCCGCGTTCGTCGCCGGACAGGTCCTGGAGGAGGTCCTCCTCGAAGTCGGTCGCCATGCGCATCGCCTCGAGCCACTTCGTACGGCCCTCGTCGGTCAGCTCGACGATGACGCGTACCCGGTTGTTCTCGTCGCGGTCGCGGGTGACCAGGCCCTCGCCGGCCATCCGGTCGACGCGGTGGGTCATGGCGGCCGGGGTGAGACCGAGACGCTTCGCCAGTTCGCCGGGGCCCAGGCGGTAGGGGGCGCCCGACAGGACCAGGGTCTTGAGGACCTCCCATTCGGCGTTGCTGATGCCGAGTGCGGCGACCTGCCTGCCGTACGCGACGTTCATCCGGCGGTTAAGACGGCCCAGCGCGGAGACGACCTGTTCGACCTGGGGGTCGAGGTCGCGGAACTCGCGCTGGTAGGCGGCGATCTGTTCGTCGAGGCTCGGCTCGCTGGGGCCGGGCTCCTCGGGGCTCTCAGACATGGCGGGCAGTATGGCACGCCCCCACCCTCGTTGAAGTCCTTCAGTCTGAAGTTTTCACCTTCTAACTTTAGTGCTAAAGTCTTCGAGTCTGATTTCTTCGTGTCAGGTCTCGATGCTCCGCGCTCGAGGCCTCGAGTTCTTGAGGTAGGTGAGTGTGACCAGGGAGATGGGCGCAGCGCTGCGGCGGATCCAGCTGGGCAGCGCGCTGAGCGCGTTCGGGCTCGGGTTCACCGTTCCGTATCTGTACGTCTACGTGGCGCAGGTACGGGATCTGGGCGCCGGGACGGCGGGGGTCGTCCTGGCCGCCTTCGCGATGGCGGCGCTGGCCGTTCTGCCGTTCACCGGGCGGGCCATCGACCGGCGGGGCCCGTTGCCCGTGCTGGTGGTGGCCTCCGTTCTGGCCTCTGTCGGTGCGGTGGCCCTGGGGTTCGCGAGCAGTGTTCCGGCCGCCGTGCTGTCCGCCGCCGTGCTGGGCGCGGGTACCGCCGTCATGCAGCCGGCCCTCGCCACGATGCTCGTGTGGTGTTCCAGCACCGCGACCCGGACGCGGGCCTTCGCCACGCAGTTCTTCCTGCAGAACCTGGGGCTCGGTCTCGGCGGGCTCGTCGGCGGGCAGCTGGTGGACGTGAGCCGTCCGGCGAGCTTCACGATGCTCTTCCTGATCGAGGCCGTGATGTTCGTGGTGCTCGGCGTCGTGGTGACTACGGTGCGGATGCCTCGTCCGGCTTCGCTCGGCGGGACCCGCCCGGGGGACGGGTCCGCCGCCGAGGGCGGGCTGCGGACACTGCTCTCGCACCGGGCCATGGTGCAGCTGTGCGTGCTGGGGTTCGTGCTGTTCTTCGCCTGCTACGGGCAGTTCGAGTCCGGCCTGGCCGCGTACGGCACGGAGGCCGCCGGGATCGAGCCGTCCACCCTCGGTTTCGCGCTGGCCGCCAACACCGCGGTCATCGTCGTGGCGCAGTTCGTCGTGCTGCGGCTCGTGGAGCGGCGGCGACGCAGCCGGGTCATCGCCGCGGTCGGCCTGATCTGGGCGTTCGCCTGGATCGTGGCGGGGTACGCGGGGCTGGGCCACGGCAGCCAGGCCATGGCGACGGCCGCGTTCATCTCGACGTACGCGCTGTTCGGGCTCGGTGAGGCGATGCTGTCGCCGACCGTCGCCCCGCTGGTCGCCGATCTGGCGCCGGAGTCGATGGTCGGGCAGTACAACTCGGCGTTCGCCCTGTGCAAGCAGCTCGCGCTCGCGGTCGGTCCGGCCGTCGGCGGGCCGATGGGGGCGTCGCTGCACGGCCCGTACATCGTGACCTTCGTGCTGTTCTCGCTGGGCATCACGGTGCTCGCGCTGCGGCTGGGCCGTCGGCTCACCCCCGTGCAGGACCAGCCGTCGCTCGCCGGCGCTCCGTCCCGGGTGGTGGCGGTGTCACTGCCCGAGCGCGGGGAAGGCGCGGAGACCGGGGCCACCGGGCCCGGGGCTCCCTCGGCCTCCACCACGGCCGCTTTCACGGCCTCCGCCACGACCTCCACCACGGCCTCCGCTTCCGCCGGTCACTGAGCGGGCGCCGGGGAGCGCCCTGCTCACCGCGGCAGGGCGAACTCGCACCAGACCGCCTTGCCGCCGCCCGGCGTACGTCGGCTGCCCCACGAGGTGGCGATCGAGGCGATGATCGAGATGCCGCGTCCCGCCTCGTCCGCCGGTTCGGCCTGGCGGCGGCGCGGCAGGTGGTCGTCGCCGTCGGTGACCTCGATGATCAGCCGGCGGTCCGTACGCCGCAGTCCCAGGCGCATCGGCGGGGTGCCGTGCTGGAGGGAGTTCGCGACCAGTTCGCTGGTGGCGAGGACGCCCAGGTCGCGGAGTTCGACGGGGAAGCGCCACGAGGTCAGGACCCCGGTGGCGAATGCGCGGGCGCGCGGGGCGGCCTCGATGCCGCCGAGGAGTTCGAGCGCGGCGTTGTGGAACAGCTCCGCGTTCGCTCCCGTACGGGCGGGGTGCTGCACCACCAGGACCGCCACGTCGTCGTCGTGCTCGGCGGTCACGCCGAGGGAGCGGATCAGCCGGTCGCAGACCACCTGCGGTGTTCCCTTGGCGCCCGCGAGGGCGCGGGCCAGTGAGGCGACGCCCTCGTCGATGTCCTCGCTGCGCCGTTCGACCAGGCCGTCCGTATAGAGGACCGCCGTGGAGCCGGGCGGCAGCGCGATGGTGCCCGAGGTGTGGACCCAGCCGCCGGTGCCGAGCGGGGGGCCGGTGGGCTCGGCGGCGCGGTGGACGGTGCCGTCCTCGTCGCGGACGAGGATCGGGAGGTGCCCGGCGGAGGCGTAGACGAGCTGCCCCTCGTTCGGATCATGGACGGCGTAGACGCAGGTCGCGATCTGGTTGGCGTCGATCTCGGCGGCGAGGCCGTCGAGCAGCTGGATCACCTCGTGCGGCGGGAGGTCGAGCCGGGCGTAGGCGCGGACGGCGGTGCGGAGCTGGCCCATCACGGCGGCGGCCCGGACCCCGCGGCCCATCACGTCGCCGATGACCAGGGCGGTGCGGCCCGCGCCGAGGGTGATGACGTCGTACCAGTCGCCGCCCACCGCGGCGTCGGTTCCGCCGGGCTGGTAGGTGGCGGCGATGCGGAGGTCGTCGGGCTGTTCCAGCTCCTGCGGGAGCAGGGAGCGCTGGAGGGTGACGGCCGTTTCGCGGTGGCGGCGCTCGCTGGTGCGCAGGCGTTCGGCGGCTTCGGCGTGGTCGGTGACGTCGGCGGCGTACACGAGGACGCCGCCTTCTCCCTTGCCGTCTCCTCTGTCCCCTCCTCTGCCGTCTCCCCTGTCTCCTCTTTCTCCCCTCTCTTCCTCGTGCTCCGTGCGGCCCCAGGCGGCGACCGGGGTGCAGGTCACGGTGTACGAACCGCCCTCGGCGGTCCTGCGGGACTTGACCGTACGGGCGGTGCCGCTGCGCAGGACCTGGTCGAGCAGCGGTACCACGCTGAGCTGGGCGAGCTCGGGCATCGCCTCGGCCGCGGGAACACCGGACGGGCGGGGGCCGAACGCGGCCTCGTACGCGTCGTTGACGTACGCGATCCGGTGGTCCGGGCCGTGCAGCAGCGCGACGGGGGCGGGGAGCCGGCCGAGGATTTCGCGGGCGGAGAGGTCGTCGAGGGCGGGCCCGGGGAGCGCCTCCGTCGAGGCGGGGGCGGAAGGCGCCGGGGAGGCGTCGTCCGGCAGGGCGGGCGTGCCGTCCGCCCCGGCGTGTCCGGCTCGGGCCGGCGGCACGGAACTACGATCGTCCCGCGCGGCGGCTCGGCGCTGTGTTCCGGGAAGGCGGGCGCTCCAACGCGTGAAGTTCACGGTATTTCTGGCCTCGTGTGTCGGTCTGGTCCGCTCGGGCGGGCTGCTTCTTCTGCCGTGTTCGGGAGCACCGGGGGCCGTGCCCCCGGGATGGCGCAGCCGGGCCTCGTCGTGCGGTCGGTGCGTCGCTGCTGGTCACTGTTGGTCACTGCCGACCGGGTCACTCTGTGCAGGTGTGGGCCCACCTATGGTCACACGTCCAGTGTGACCGACCGTACTGACAGTTGCCGCCCGGCCGCCGCTCCGACCCTCGATCGGTCGGGTGCCGGACTCGGTCGGATGTGCGGTCGGAGGCTGGGCCGGCTGCCCGGTCGGGGCCGTGCCGGTCGCCCCGTCAGTTGCCCGGGCGTTGCCCGTCAGTTGTCCGCCCGTCAGCTGTCGGTCGTCCGTCAGTTGCCCGTCGGTTGTCCGTCAGTTGTCCGTGCGGCGGTCGTCCGGGGTTTCTCCGGGACCCTTCGGGCGGCGGGCGGGGCCGGGGAGCCCCGGGGTGCCGGAGCCGCCTCCCGCCGCGAGTTCGAACTCGGCGCGGGGGTGCTCCAGCGAACCGAGGGAGACGATCTCGCGTTTGAAGAGTCCGGCCAGGGTCCATTCGGCAAGGACGCGCGCCTTCCGGTTGAACGTCGGGACCCGGCTGAGGTGGTACGTACGGTGCATCAGCCAGGCCGGGTAGCCCTTGAGCTTGCGGCCGTAGACGTGGGCGACGCCCTTGTGCAGGCCGAGGGAGGCGACCGATCCGGCGTACGCGTGCCGGTACTCCCTGAGCGGCCGGCCGTCGACCGAGGCGAGGACGTTGTCGGCGAGGACCTTCGCCTGGCGCACCGCGTGCTGGGCGTTGGGTGCGGTCTCGCGGCCCGGTTCGGAGGCCGTCAGGTCGGGTACGGCCGCGGCGTCGCCGGCGGCCCAGGCGTGCGGCGTGTCCTCGACGCCGAGGGTGGCGGTGCAGCGGATCCGGCCGCGCTCGGTGAGGGGCAGGTCGGTGGCGGCCAGCAGGGGGGCCGGTTTGACGCCCGCGGTCCACACGAGGGTGCGGGTCGGGAAGCGGGAGCCGTCGCTGAGGACGGCGACGCGGTCCTCGCAGGTGTCGAGCCGGGTGTCGAGACGTACGTCGATGTTCCGGCCGCGCAGCTCCCCGATGGCGTACGTGCCCATGGCATCGCCGACCTCGGGGAGGATGCGTCCGGAGGCCTCGACCAGGATCCATTTCAGGTCGGCCGGCTTGATGTTGTGGTAGTACCGCGCCGTGTAGCGGGCCATGTCCTCCAGTTCGGCCAGCGCCTCCACACCCGCGTAGCCGCCGCCGACGAAGACGAAGGTGAGAGCGGCGTCGCGGATCGCGGGGTCGCGGGTCGCGGAGGCGATGTCCATCTGCTCGATGACGTGGTTGCGCAGCCCGATGGCCTCCTCGACGGTCTTGAAACCGATGCCGAATTCGGCGAGGCCGGGGACGGGCAAGGTGCGCGAGACGGACCCGGGGGCGATGACGATCTCGTCGTAGGCGATCTCCAGCGCTCCGGTGCCGTCCTCGCCGGTGGCGAGGGTGGTGACGGTCGCGGTCCGTTTGGCGTGGTCGACGCGCTGGGCCTCGCCGATGACGATCGTGCAGGCGTTCAGGACGCGGCGCAGCGGCACGACCACATGGCGCGGCGAGATCGAGCCGGCCGCCGCTTCGGGGAGGAAGGGCTGGTAGGTCATGTACGGCTCGGGCGTGACGACCACGATCTCGGCGTCGCCGCTCTTCAGTCTCTGCTTCAACTTCCGTTGAAGACGCAGCGCTGTGTACATCCCGACGTAGCCACCGCCGACGACGAGAATGCGCACACCTGGCCGGGTGCCGGGGGTCGTCCCCCGGGAATCTGGAGCCATCACCACCCCATGACGCAACGGAGTCAGGGGTTTGTCCACAGGCCCGGCAAATTGTGTGACTGGAGGTTCCCCCACGGCACGCGGGGCGCGTGGGAGGCGAGGGGCGACAGCCGCGCAGGTCAGGCACTACGTCCGGGGTGAGCGGAGGGGTGATGTTCCGGCGTCGATCGGATCCTGGTCCGATCGGGGGGCGCCCCATGCGGAACTAGCCCCTTCTGAATTGACGCGGGCTCAACTATGTTCGTAACCCGTCGGGGTGTCGGGTGCGGATTTCGTTGTGCTCCGCTCCCCGGCTGAAACGGCGGGAAGTCTCCGGGGGGAGACGTCATAACCGGGGGAAGTTATGCATATTCAGGATACGCATGGCCAGGCTGCGCTCTCGCGCGCGTCCGAGGACCAGGGACGCCTCGGCTCCGTGGGAGCGCTCGGCGTCATGAGCTCGGCGGACGCCGTTCGTTCCGCGGCGGCGGTGAGTGCCGCGGCGATGGGTTCGGCCGCTGCCGGACACGCCCCGAGCGGGGCGACGACGTCGGGAACGGCGACGGTGGCAGCGGCGGGGACCGCGAGCGCGCCGCGCTCGGCTCCGTTGCGCGTCGACGCACAGCGCAATCTGGAGCACGTACTGCGGGCGGCGCGCGAGGTGTTCGGGGAGCTGGGTTACGGCGCTCCGATGGAGGATGTGGCGCGTCGCGCGCGCGTCGGCGTGGGCACCGTCTACCGGCGGTTCCCGAGCAAGGACGTGCTGGTGCGCCGGATAGCCGAGGAGGAGACCTCCCGGCTGACCGAGCAGGCGCGTACGGCGCTGGGGCAGGAGGAGAAGCCCTGGTCGGCCCTCTCCCGCTTCCTGCGTACGTCCGTGGCTTCGGGCGCGGGCAGGCTGCTGCCGCCGCACGTGCTGCGGGTCGGGGTCGACGGGGAGGAGCCGGACGCGCCGGCGGCTTCCGGGGCGGCCTCGACTCCGGGCGCGGTGGACGAGACCCGCGTGCCGCAGCAGCGGCAGGGCGTGGGCCAGGAGGACTTCCGCACCGTCGGCCGGCGCTCCGGCGGCGCCGACGGGCTGGACGGCCTCGGTGAGGACACCGGTGCGGTCGAGCTGCTGGAGGTCGTGGGGCGGCTGGTGGACCGGGCGCGGGACTCCGGTGAGCTGCGCCGGGATGTGACGGTGGCCGATGTGCTGCTGGTCATCGCGACGGCGGCTCCTTCGCTGCCGGACGCCGCTCAGCAGGCGGCGGCTTCGGCCCGGTTGCTGGAGATCCTGCTGGAGGGTCTGCGGTCGCGTCCGGCGTGACGTCCGGGGCCGCGGGCCCCACCCGTCCCGCATCGGTCGTCCGGTGCCGACCGTCCCGCACACCGGGTCGTCCGGTGCCGTCTGTCCCGCACACCGGGCATCCGGTGCCATCCGTCCAACACATCGGTCGTCCCGGTGCCGGCCGTCCCGCACATCGGGTCGTCCGGTGCCGGCCGTCCCGCACACCGGGTCGTCCGGTGCCGGCCGTCCGGTGTCGCTCATCGGACGAGGGCGCGCGGCTCCGGTGCGGACGGCCTGGCGCGGCGCGCGGACTGCGGGACGCGGGGGCGCGGACGGCCGGGAGCGGGGCGCGGACGGCGGGCACGCGCGGCCGGAGAGGGCGGGCGGGGGCGGTTCGGGGGACGAATCAGCGGAGACTCATTCCCCGAAAGTAGGGCCTCTAGTACCCGCATTCGAGAGAACGCCCCGGATGAGTGGTTGGCGAGGCTGAGGGGCCAGCGCGATTGAGCCATGTGGCAGTCTTGGCCGGTATTCGGGTCCGAGGGTGTAACGGGGGCTTCCGCGATGAGCGGTAACGAGCAGCAGGAAGAGCCGCTCGGCGAGATCGCAGCGGCCGACAGGGACACGAAAGCGGACGGGCTGTCCGCCGGGCAGGTGCCGGCCCAGGCTGTGCGCGGCCCGTCGGAAGGTGCGGCCGAGGGCGGCACCGTCCTGCCCGGCCCGTGGCCCGCCGTCGCCGACGAGGACGCCACCGGGCCGGTCGGTGCGCACGCGGTTCCGCAGCAGCGCGCGGGCCGCGGCGGGGCTCCCGAGCTCGGGCTGTCCGACGCCCGGCTGATCGAGGACATGCGCGCCGGCGACGACCGGGCCTACGAGGAGCTGTTCCTGCGGCATTCGGGCGCCGTCCTGCGCTACGCCCGCAGCTGCTGCCGGGACGCGCACACCGCCGACGACCTGACGGCCGAGGTGTTCGCACGCACGCTCCAGGCCGTACGGGGCGGAAAAGGGCCGACCGAAGCGGTCCGGGCCTATCTGATGACCGCCGTCCGCCATGTCGCCGCCGCTTGGACGAAGAGCGCGAAGCGTGAGCATCTGGTCGACGACTTCGCGGTGTTCGCCGCACAGGCCTCCCGTTCCTCCGAGCTCTCCGACGACGGCACCCTCGACCTCGGCGCCGACGTGCTGGCGATGCGCGAGGCCGATCAGACGATGGCGATGCAGGCGTTCCGGAGCCTTCCCGAACGCTGGCAGGCGGTCCTGTGGCACACCACGGTGGAGGAGGAGTCGCCGAGCGAGATCGCCCCGTTGTTCGGCCTCACCGCCAACGCCACCGCCGTCCTGGCCAGTCGCGCCCGCGAAGGGCTCAAGCAGGCCTACCTCCAGGCCCACGTCAGCCAGGCGCTCACGACCGGCGGGGACTGCGCGCGGTACGCCGACCGGCTCGGCGCCCACGCCCGGGGCGGCCTGCGGACCCGGGCCGAGCGCGGGCTGCGCAAGCACCTCGACGCCTGCGCCAGGTGCCGGGTGGCCGCGGGCGAGCTGGACCAGGTGAACGCCGGGATTCCGGCGCTGCTGCCCGTCGCGGTCATCGGATGGTTCGCCGCCGGGTATTCACTCAAGGCCGCGGGCATCGTGGCCGGTGGCGCGGCCGGGGCCGCAGGCGCGGGAGCCGCCGCGGCGGCCACCGGGTCCGGTTCCGCCGGTGGGGCCGCCGGGGGCGCGGCGGGCTCCGAGGCGCTCGGCGCGCCCGCCAAGGCCGGGATCGCCGCCGCCGTGGTGGTGGCCGCCGCGGCCGGTCTGGTGTGGGCGCTCGTCGGCGACGAGCGGCCGAAGACGGAGCCCAGGCCGGTCGCCAAACCGCCGGTCGTGGCGCCCGCTGTGCCCACGCCGCCTACCCCTCCGTCCCCGAAGCCGCCACCGAAGCCGAAGCCGGCGCCTCCGGCCGCACCCGCGCCGCCCGCGCCCGTGGCCCCGGCGCCGAGCCCGCCGCCGTCCCCGAAGTCGACTCCGCCGCCGAAACCCACGCCCTCCCCCGAGCCGCCGCCGAAGCCCGCGCCCCCGGCGCCGAGCCCGCCGCCGTCCCCGAGGCCGACTCCGCCGCCGAAGCCCACGCCGCCCCCGCCCGCCCCGGAGGTGTACCAGGTCAGCGAACTGGCGTACTCCGTGTTCGGCGACAGGAGCGAGCCGGAGGTCGTGATGGGGCAGAGCAGTTGGGTCTGGCAGCGGTCGAACGTGTCCATCGCCTCCACCCGTTACGCACACGGCGTGACCGTGCACGCCCGCTCCTCGGTCACCATCCAGCTGAACCGCCCGTGCACGAGCTATCAGGCCATGGTCGGGGTGGACGACCTGACCATGGGGCTCGGCGCGGTGCGCTTCTCCGTGTTCGACGGGGACGGGGCCCGGCTCTGGCGCTCCCCGGTGATGGAGGGCGGCGATCCCGCCGTCCCCGTGAGCGTGAACATCGCCGGCCAGTCCTCGATCCGCCTCGTGGTGGAGCCGGAGACGCCGTTCGGTGGGGTGGCCCTGGCCGACTGGGCGGACTCCCGGATCAGCTGCGCCTGAGCCGTACGCGCGCCCGGGCCGGGCTTCCCGGCGACGCCCTCCGGCCAGAACGGGAGCGTGCGCCGGTCAGGACGGGAGCGTGTATCGGTCAGGACAGGACCGTCCGCCGGTCAGGACGGAACGTGTTTCGGTCAGGACTGGAGCGTGCGCCGAGCGGGCATCACACCGCCCGCGACCGCGCGCTGGCGCGGAGCGGCCGTACCCGTCCAGCAGGTGCCGCGCCGGGCCAGCAGGCGGCGCAGCCACAGTTCGGTGGAGGCCAGGTCGGCCAAGCCGTCCAGGGGCAGCGGCTCGCCCTCGGAGGCGGCTCGCAGGGCCTTGCGGACCACCCGGGCCTCGACCAGGCCCGCGTCGGCCAGCAGCGGGGCGTCGAAAAGGGCCATCAGGTCGGGCAGCGCGAGGCGCAGGCCGGTGCGGGTGACAGCGGTGGAGGTGGCCTGGGAGGGCGTGCCCCAGCCGGGCGGCAGATCGTGGATGCCCGCCCCGCCGAGCACCCGGCGCAGGATCGCGGCCCGTGCGCCGGGCTGGACCCGGAGGGACTCGGGCAGGGCACGGGCCGCCCGGACCACCTGGTTGTCGAGGAACGGGGCGTGCAGGCGCTGGCTGCGGATCTCCGCGGCCTGTTCCAGGATCCGGTGGTCGGCGGCCCCACGGGCGAGGGCGGCGCGCGCCCGGGCCTCCCCCGGGCGCTGCACGGAGGCGGGCCGGATCGCGGCCTCCTGGAGACGAACCGATACTTCGGCCAGCGCCTCCCCCGTCAGCCAGCGCGCCGCCGGACCCGGGCGCGACCAGGCGAGGGCGGCGAGCGAGGCGTCGGCGGGGGTCGCGAGGTCGGGGGCGTAACGGTTGGCGTCGGGGAGGAGCCCGGCGGCGGACTCCAGGCCGGTGCGGTACGACGTACGGGCCAGGCGGCGGGCGGCGCGGTAGACCGTCAGCGGGACGAACAGCGAGTGCGCGGTAGGGCCTTCGGCCTTGGTCAGGGCGGCGACGGGGCGCAGGAGGTGGCGTCTGCGCCGGTCCATCAGGAGGTCGGCGAGGCGGGCCGGGTGGGCGTCCAGGACCTGTCGGGCCCCGTGTCCGACGAGGTGGTCGGCGCTGCCCGCGGACAGCCGGCGGCGGTGGCGTTCGGCGAGGACGAGGGAGGGGGCCGGTTCGTCGGTGAGCGCGCCGGTGCCCAACGAGGCGTACGGCAGGGCCTCTTCGCCGGCCGCGACGACCACGTGGTGCAGGCGCGGGTTGGCGGCGATGGCGCGGGCCCGCTCCAGCTCGTCCTCGTCGCCCCGGGTGGTGAGGTCGTTGAAGGTGACGGCGAGCAGCCGCTCCCCCGCGCCGGTGCCGTGGCCGAGGAGGGTGCCGGGGAGCCCGGGCAGTCCGGAGGCGAGCAGGGCGAGGGTGGCGGACGCGCTGCCGCCGGAGAGGTCGGCGCCGATGCCCGCCACGGGGCCGCCCCGGGCCGCGCGCCGGTCGGCGGGGCCCATGCCGGGGACGGGCCCCGGGTCCGGGGGCTGGGTTTCCGGCGCGTGGCGCGGGGCCGTGAGCCGGGCGCGTACGGCTTCGACGAGCGCGTCCCGTACGCCCTCCACGGCGTGCACCGGGTCGGCCTGGGGTGCGGCGACGGCGAGCGAGGCGACGGCCTCGTACCCGGTGATCTCCCGCGAGCCCTCCCGGAGGATGAGCGCGTGGCCCGGCGGGACCCGCTTCACGCCCACGTAGGGTGTGCCGTCGCCGAGGGCCTCGGGGGTCTCCGGGCAGGCGAGCAGGGCGGCGAGGTGCCCGATGTCGAGCTGGGCCTCGATGAGGTCGGCGAGCGGCAGGGCGGCGGTGGCGAAGGCGGTGCCGTTGGCCCAGGGGGTGTGGAAGACGGGCCGGGCGCCGGCCAGGTCGCCCGCGACGGTGATGCGGCGGCCGATCTGCACGACGGCGGTGTAACTGCCGGGCCAGGCGGTGAGATGGCGCATCGCGCCACCGCGTGCGGCGAGCAGCCCGACGCGCAGTTGCTCGTCGGTGGCGCCGCAGCAGCCGAGGACCGCGAGGCGGGCGGTGGGCGCCCCTTCGGGGGTCGCGACGCCGATGACGCGGATCTCGTCGGGCCGCCAGTCGCCGACCGCCCACAGCGGATCCGGGTCTCCCCACAGGAGTTGGGAGCCCACGGGGTGAACCGTGCGCCCCTCTCCGCCGTTTCCGACGGCGCCGACCGTGCCGAAGCTCGCGGCGATACTGCTCCATCCCACCAACCAACGCATCGCCGCCTCCACAGGCTGTGGACAAACGGCGCAGTTGACGAGCGAAACGCCGCTGCGGGACATGCTGCCACGACAATGCCGCACGAGAGGGTGTACGGGCAGCGCACGCCGGAAGAGCATGCGCCCCTGGCACAGGCCCGGCGTGATCTTCACCGCGACGACAACAACGGAACTGCCGGTTCCGGAAGTTCCGGAAGTTCCGGGAACTCTGGGGGCGGGGCCGTCCGGTCTCCGCGCCGCACCGGCCCGCCCCCGCGGAAGGGAGGGAGGGCCGGTGCCGCCCGGAAACAGCGCCGATATCCGGCCATAGGAGGACCATTGGCCAGACCTTCACCGGACCGTCGCTATTCGGCCATTCTCTCGAAGCGCCACCCTGCGCGCATGTCGCGCCGCGCCCCCCTGGCGGACCCTTCCACGCACAGTCCGGGAGGTGGGCCTCACCTCCCGGACCGGTCCACCGCCCGCGGGGAATGGAGCGGCGGATTCCCCCAGCCCACTGAGTCCAGTGCAGCGGGCCGACCCACGCAGGTCCCAGACAAGCCTTCCGGCCATCGCCGGGCCAGAGCGCACGGCCGGGCGCACGGCCACACGCCGGGAGCACGCCGCACCCCGGTCCGCGCGCCGCCGCACGGGAGGCCCGGACCGCCCGCACGGACAACAATCCCGCCATCCGGACGTCTGCCCCTTAACGGTAGGGATAGGGAGAACTACGCTGTGTTTACTGGTGTTCTCGGCAGGGGGGCATATTCCTCGGGGCTCGGCCACATGCGTGTGCAGGCGGAGTACGGAGGTTCGAACCTGGGGAGTCATCGGTACGAATGCCGCGCGCCGTCCCCGGTGACGCGGCGGCCGTCTGTGTGTCGAGGGGTGGCGCATGTCCAGGGAGCAACGCGGGCCGAACGAGAAGCTCGGCACGGTTCTCGCCCTCGCGGGAATCAGTAACGCCGGGCTCGCCCGGCGGGTCAACGACCTCGGAGCACAGCGCGGTCTGACACTTCGCTACGACAAGACCTCGGTGGCCCGGTGGGTCGCCAAGGGAATGGTGCCGCAGGGCGCGGCGCCGCATCTCATCGCCGCGGCGATCGGGGCCAAGCTCGGCCGGCCCGTCCCGCTGCACGAGATCGGCCTCGCCGACGCGGATCCGGCCCCGGAGGTCGGCCTCGCCTTCCCCCGGGACGTGGGCGAGGCGGTCCGGTCGGCGACCGAGCTGTACCGCCTGGACCTGGCCGGGCGGCGGGGCGGCGGTGGGATCTGGCAGTCCCTGGCGGGATCGTTCTCGGTGAGCGCCTACGCGACACCCGCGTCGCGCTGGCTGATAACCCCCGCCGATCCGTCGGTGGCCCGGGACCCGACGGCGGCGCAGGCAGCGATCCTCGGGGCGCGTGGCGGCGGATCCGAGAGCCCTCGCGGGGCCGGCCCCCGCGGCCCCGGGGCCGCGCCGGATGCCCGGGGCGCACACATCCTCCACACCGGCGGCTCCACCCCCGGCGTGGCGGGCTCCGTTCCGCTCCAGCCCGGCCCGGACGCCGTGGCGGACGCCTCACCGCTGCGGGTCGGGCACAGCGACGTGACGAAGCTGCGCGAGGCGGCGCAGGACGCCCGGCGCTGGGACTCCAAGTACGGCGGCGGCGACTGGCGCTCCTCCATGGTTCCCGAGTGTTTACGCGTCGATGCCGCACCGCTGCTCCTCGGCTCGTACACCGACGAGGTCGGCCGGGCCCTGTTCGGCGCGTCGGCCGAGCTGACCCGGCTGGCCGGCTGGATGGCCTTCGACACCGGCCAGCAGGAAGCCGCCCAGCGCTACTACATCCAGGCGCTGCGCCTGGCCCGGGCCGCCGCCGACGTCCCGCTCGGCGGCTATGTCCTCGCCTCGATGTCCCTCCAGGCGACCTACCGGGGCTTCGCCGACGAGGGGGTCGACCTCGCCCAGGCGGCCGTCGAGCGCAACCGCGGTCTCGCCACCGCCCGCACCATGAGCTTCTTCCGGCTGGTGGAGGCCCGTGCCCACGCGAAGGCCGGCGACGCACCGGCCGCGGGGGCCGCGCTCAAGGGCGCGGAGAGCTGGCTGGAGCGGTCCCGGGCGGGCGATTCGGACCCGTCGTGGCTCGGCTTCTACGGCTACGACCGGTTCGCCGCCGACGCCGCCGAGTGCTACCGGGACCTGAAGGCCCCCCGCCAGGTGCGGCGCTTCACCGAGCAGGCGCTGTCCCGGCCGACCGAGGAGTTCGTCCGCAGCCACGGGCTGCGGCTCGTCGTGTCCGCCGTCGCCGAGCTGGAGTCGGGCAATCTGGACGCGGCCTGCGCGGCGGGCACCCGGGCGGTGGAGGTCGCCGGCCGGATCTCCTCGGCCCGCACCACGGAGTACGTGCGCGATCTGCTCCACCGCCTGGAGCCGTACGGGGACGAGCCCCGCGTCGCGGAGCTGCGGGAACGGGCCCGCCCGCTGCTGGTCACCCCGGGCTGAACCGGGCCGCGCACCGCGCCCGGCAGGAGGCCCGCCGGGCGCGGTGTGCGCCACACCCTGCCCGGCTCGGGTTTGAGCCGGTTGTCAGTGGGCCAGTGCACTATCGGGGTGGGAGGTGGCGTGATGATGACGCACGCGGCGTACGACTGCGATGTGCTGGTGATCGGCGGCGGGATCGTCGGTCTGTCGACCGCGTATGCGCTTCTACGGTCCGCGCCGGGCACACGGGTCACGGTCCTGGAGAAGGAGGGCGGCCCCGCCCGCCACCAGACCGGCCGCAACAGCGGCGTGATCCACAGCGGCATCTACTACCGCCCCGGTTCCCTCAAGGCCCGGTACGCGCTGCGCGGCTCCGCCGAGCTGGCGGACTTCTGCGCCGAGCACTCCATCGCCCACGCCACCACCGGCAAGCTGATCATCGCCACCGAACGCTCCGAGCTGCCCCGGCTGCACGGCCTGGTGCAGCGCGGCCGCGAGCACGGACTGCCCGTGCGGGAGCTGGGCCCCGCCCAGATCGCGGAGTACGAGCCGGAGGTCCAGGGCCTGGCGGCGATCCGGGTCGGCACGACCGGCGTCTGCGACTTCACCGCCGTGGCCACCCGCTTCGCGACCGAGATCACCGCGGCGGGCGGCATCGTGCGGTACGGCGCGGAGGTCACCGCGATAGACCGGCGACCCTGGGGCGTCGCGGTGCGCACGGCGGACGGCCTGGTCGTGCGGGCCAGGGTGCTGGTCAACTGCGCGGGCCTCCACTGCGACCGGGTGGCCCGCCTCGCCGGGGACGACCCGGGAGTGCGGATCGTGCCGTTCCGGGGCGAGTACTACACGCTGGCCCGCCCCGAGCTGGTGCGCGGCCTGGTCTACCCGGTGCCGGACCCGGCCTTCCCCTTCCTGGGCGTCCACCTCACCCGGGGCGTCGACGGCTCCGTCCACGTCGGGCCGAACGCGGTCCCCGCCCTGGCCCGCGAGGGATACACCTGGCCCCGGGTCCGCCCCGCCGAACTGCTGTCCACGCTGAGCTGGCCGGGCACCTGGCAGATCGCCCGCAGACACTGGCGGTACGGGGCGGGCGAGGTGCACCGCTCGCTGTCCCGGTCCGCCTTCACCCGGGCCGTCCAGCGGCTGCTGCCCGCCGTCACCGAGGACGACCTGCGCCCGTCGCCCGCCGGGGTCCGGGCCCAGGCGGTGCTGAAGGACGGCACGCTGGTCGACGACTTCCTGATCCGCGAGGCCCCGCACACCGTGCACGTGCTCAACGCCCCGTCGCCCGCCGCGACGGCGTGTCTGCCCATCGGACGGGAGGTGGCGCGGCGCGCGCTGCGCCGGGCTCGGGAGACGGGGTGGAAGCCGCCCGCCGTAGAATCCGGTCATTGTGTCTGAGCAGCCCCTGAACCCCACCCCCGCCGCGGCCCCCGACGACGCCCCCGACACGGCGCCCACCGGCTCCACACCGGCCGGCCCCACACCGGCCGGCCCCACGGCAGCCGATGTCGTGGCAGCCGATGGAGCGTCCGACGAAGCCGCCGCACTGCGGGCCGCCTCCTTCGAGCGCGCGCGCCGGCTGCGCCAGGAGCCCCGCTTCCCCGGCGGCCCCGCCGCCGATCCCGCCGGCTCGCACCACGAGCGCCGGATCCGCAGCTTCCAGCCGCGCCGCAGCCGGGTCACGACCGGCCAGCAGGACGCCCTGGAGCGGCTGTGGCCGAAGTGGGGCCTGGACATCGACGGACAGCGCGTCCTGGACCTGACCGACCTGTTCGACGGTCTGCCCGTCGTCCTGGAGATCGGCTTCGGCATGGGCGAGGCCACCGCGCAGATGGCGGCCGACGACCCGGGCACCGGCATCCTCGCGGTCGACGTCCACACCCCCGGCCAGGGCAATCTGCTGGGCCTCGCGGACAAGGCGGGCTCGACCAACGTACGGGTGGCCAACGGCGACGCGGTCATCCTGCTGCGCGAGATGCTGGCCCCGGAGTCGCTCGACGGACTGCGGGTCTACTTCCCCGACCCGTGGCCCAAGGCCCGGCACCACAAGCGCCGCCTGATCCAGCCCGAGTTCCTGGACCTGGTGGCCCCGGTGCTGAAGCCCGGAGCGATCGTCCACTGCGCGACCGACTGGGAGCCGTACGCCGAGCAGATGCTGGAGGTCCTCACCGCGCACCCCCGCTTCGAGAACACCGCGGCCGACGGCGGGTACGCCCCGCGTCCCGCGTTCCGGCCGCTCACCCGCTTCGAGGGACAGGGCCTGGACAAGGGGCACGTCGTCCACGACCTGCTGTTCGCCCGGGTCTGACACACCGTGTGCGGCCGCGTGCCGGCCACACGCGCCGTCGCCGGGTGTCGGTGCTCCTCGTTAGGGTCGAGAGGTGTCCGACCCCTCCGTGCAGCATCAGCAGGCGCGCCCCGCCGTCCCGGTCCTCCATGAGCGGCGGCCCGAGGAGGTCCTGGGCGCCGCGCCGGAGGGCGGCCGAGCGCGCTACCGGCCGCGCCGCGTCGGCATGGTGTGGCGCAGCAAGGTGTTCCGCGCCGGGGCCGTGATCGTCGCGCTCGTGCTGTGCGGGCTGGTGATCCTCGCCCTCGTCCGCGAACAGACCGGCCCGGAGGGGTTCCTGGTCGGTCTCGGCCTGGCGGTGCTGCCGGTCCCTCTGCTGATGGCGGCGTTCCGCTGGCTGGACCGGGTCGAGCCGGGCCCCTGGCGCAATCTGATCTTCTCGTTCGCCTGGGGCGCGTGCGCCGCCGCGCTCGTGGCGATCATCGCCAACTCGTTCGCGACCCGCTGGATAGCCACCGCCACGGCCGACCCGGCGAGCGCCGACACCCTGGGGGCGACGGTGATCGCCCCCGTGGTCGAGGAGAGCGCGAAGGCGGCGGCCGTGCTGCTGATCTTCCTGTTCCGCAGACGGGAGTTCAGCGGGGTGGTGGACGGCGTCGTCGTCGCCGGCTTCACCGCGACGGGCTTCGCGTTCACCGAGAACATCCTCTATCTGGGCAACGCCTTCGGCGAGGACCAGCAACTGGGCAGCTCCGGGCTGGCCTCGGTGACGGCCGGGACGTTCTTCGTGCGGATCGTGATGTCGCCGTTCGCGCACCCCCTGTTCACGGTCCTCACCGGCCTCGGCTTCGGCTTCGCGGCCGTCAGCGCCCGCCGCCACCGGGCCCGGCGCATCGCCCTGCCGCTGGTGGGGCTGCTGCTGGCAATGGGTCTGCACGCCCTGTGGAACGGCTCCTCGGCCTTCGGCCCGTACGGCTTCTACGCGGTGTACGGCATCGTCATGGTCCCGGCGCTCGGCCTGGTGACCTGGCTGGCGATCTGGACGCGCCAGCGGGAGCTGCGCACCCTGGCGGCCGAGCTGCCCGCCTATGCGGCGGCCGGCTGGCTCACCCCCGCCGAGCCGTCGGCGCTCTCCTCCATGCGGGCCCGGGGCATGGCCCGCGACCTGGCCCGCCACTGGCAGCAGGACCGGACCCGGGGCCGGGCGGCGGCCCGCGCGGTCGCGGAGTACGAGTCGTTCGCGACCTCCCTGGCGGGCCTGCGCCGCCGGGCCCGCCACGGCGCGGTGGGCCCGGACTTCGGCGCGCGGGAGCGGGAGTTGCTGCACCACCTCTGGCAACGCCGGGAGATCGCGGCCCCGGCCCTCGCCCACGCGGCCCGCCTGACGGCGCGCACGGCCGCCCACCACGCTCGCCCCACGCCGAGGGCGTACGGAAACGGACAGGCCGCCGGGTACGGGTACGGATACGGGTACAGCGGCCCCGGACCCGCGCCCGGATACGGACAGGCGCACGGACACACATCCGGACCCGGCCCCGGCGCCTACCCGCCGCCCCAGCCGTACGGCAGCGCACCGCACAGCCACCGACGCCCACCGGCGCAGCCATAGCCGTAGCCGCGGTGTCGGCGGACGACGGGTCCGCCCGGGGCGGCCTGCCCCGTCCCGCGGAGACGCGACGGGCCGGTGCGGGAATGCCGCTCCGCCGCCGCCCTGCGCGACCTCCCGCCCCCGGACGGACCGGCAGCCCTGACGTCGGGGGGTGTGCGTCAGGGCTGCCGGGGTTCCGGGGCGGCGACGGAGAACGTCAGCCGCGGGGCGGGGAGGTCAGACGTTGATGCCCTTGCTGGCCAGCCAGGCCATCGGGTCCATCGCGGAACCGCCCGCGGTGCGGACCTCCAGGTGGAGGTGGACGCCGGTCACGTTGCCGCTGTCGCCCATGCGGCCGATGGTCTGGCCGGTGGTGACCTTCTGGCCGACGGAGACCTCGATCGAGGACTGGTGGGCGTACCAGATCTCCGTGCCGTCCTCGAGTTCGAGGACCGTGCGGTAGCCGTACGAGCCGGAGTAGCCGGCCGACGTGATCGTGCCGCTGTGCACGGCCTTGAGCGGCGCACCGGCCGACCCGGCGAAGTCGAGGCCGGTGTGCTGGCCCGAGGACCAGAGCGCGCCGGACTGACCGTAGGTCGAGGTGATCGTGTACGAGAAGGTGGGGAGGGAGAAGCTGGCGGCGAGCTTGGCGAGCCGCTCGGCCTCCTTCTTCTTCTTCGCCGCTTCCTCCGCCGCCTTCTTCTTCGCGGCGGCCTCGGCCTCGGCCTCGTCCTGCTGCTTCTTGGCCTCGGCGGCGGCGGTCTCGGCCGCTGCCTTCTCGGCGGCGGCCTTGGCCTCGGCGTCCGCGCTGGCCTGCTGCTGCTCGGCCTGCTGAAGGATCCGGGCGCGCAGCGCCTCGCCGGCGCCGGTGCCCTGCTCCGCCTCGGCGGTGGTGAGGCCGGCGGTGGTGAGCGGGGCGGACGCGGCGACCGGGACGGTCTCCGCGTCGTCGGACATCAAGGACCCGACGCCGGGGAGGGACTTGGCGTCGGGGAGGTTGTCCGCGATGGAATCGGGAAGAGAGATGGAGACCGGCGCCTTGTCCTGCGCGGTGGCCATGCCGCCCGCACCGACGGCCGCTATGACACCGACCCCGAGGACGGTGGAGCTACGGGCCAGACCACGCTGCTTGGCTACGCGGTGCTTGCCGCGCACGGGTCGGATGGACTCCGCGGTGGGGTTCCATTCCTCCCAGGTGCGCTCCTCGCCACCGAAGGTGTCGGCACCGAAGGGTGACGGGGCCTCAGGGGCAGGCTTGTTGGACGCCACGTGGGCGCACTCCTTTCCTTCCTTCTCGCCTACCGGGTTAGCTGACGGGTTCGGAGCAGGAAGGTCTCCTACGGGCCCCTCCGTCTCTCACGAGACGCAGGCGTCCGATTCACCCCATGTAGGTGGTTCCCCGGTTCCCTTGCGGAATTCGGCGCTCGCGCGCGGCGCCGCCTCTGACGACGGCTGTGACGACCGCGCTGCGTTATCGAACGTTAATAGACGGACGGGCCCGATTCCAAGCTGTTCCTGTTGATCATTAACGGACACGGCAGGGATGTACGGGGCACAAGCGGGCGGAATCGGGCGACTTGACCGTCGCTCAGCCACATCACTTTTTCTGACGGTGTGTCAAATGTTATGCGGAGCGATGCCCTTCGGTCACGCACCGTGTCATTGCCCCGCGGACGCTCTGCCGCCCGCCGTCCTGCCGTCCTGCCGTCGCCCCGTCATCGGTCGGCGTCGTCGCCCCGGCCCACGATCTTCACCGTCGTCCGGCGGACGGGCTGCCCCTCCGCCGGACGGCCGACCGCGATGAGCGCCATGTCGTCCGTGGTCCGCCCGCCGGTGTGCAGCCGTACGTCGTCCGTCAGCGCCGACAGCAGTTCCTCCGGGCCCGGGAAGATCCGGCCGCGCAGCCGGGCCGCCGGATCGTAGAAGACCCCGTTCGCGTCCCGGGCCTCGGACAGGCCGTCCGTGAAGGCGAGGAGCGTCGCCCCGGCGGGCATCACCCACGCGTCGGCCCGGTCCGGCCACACCCCCAGGTCCATCCCCAGCGGCAGCGCGGGCACCGAGGGCGCCAGCACCTCCAGGGCGCCGTCGGCGTGCAGCAGGATCGGCTCGGGGTGACCACGGTTGACGATGCGCAGCGAGTCCGAACCGGGCGGGATCTCGGCCAGCACGGCGGTGATGAACCCCTCCATGGCGTCCAGCCCGTACCGCCGCGTCCCCTCCCGGGCCAGCGCCCGCTCCAGCCGCTGCGCGACCCCCTCCAGCGAACGCTCCTGCTCGGCCGCCTCCCGGAACGCCCCGATGATCACCGCCACCGCCTCGACGGCGCCCAGGCCCTTGCCGCGGACGTCGCCGACCACCAGACGTACGCCGTAGGGGGTGTCCGCGACGGCGAACAGGTCGCCGCCCACGAACTCGTCCGCCTGTGCCGCCTCGTACCGCGCGGCCACCTGGAGCCCGCCGATCCGCTCGGCCGGGGTCGGCAGCACGGCCCGCATGGCGGTCTCCGCGATGACCCGGGCCGAGGCCAGCTGCTCGCTGCCGCGCCGCACGACGCCGTTGATGACGAGGGCCAGCACCGAGGCCGTGAGCACCGTGATCAGCTCGATGACCGGGACCACCTGCGTGGACGTCCCGTCGGACAGCCGCATCGCGATGACGGAAAGGACCGCGGCGATCCCCGTACGGACGGTCCGGGACCGCGAGAAGAACGGCGCGGCGATCAGCGGGGCCGCGACGAACAGGGGAACGGCGGTGAAGTTGGGCGGAGTCAGCGCGTCGAGCACCAGCCCGCCGAGGATCAGCAGGGCGGGCAGCATCCGGACGAGCCGCCCGGTGCGCCGCCCGTCGGACGTCAGTTCGCCCTCCCGGGACCCGAACACCGCTCGGCCCACGGCCTCGGCGCCCCCCGCCGCGCTGCTACGCCGTCTCTCGGCCATCCCCACCTGTGCGCTCCTGCCCGGTCCACCCACGGCTGCGGACGGTACCGCGCCCCGCCCGGGCTTCCCGGAGCCGCGCCGAGCGGCTGCTCAGCATCGGCCGGATAGGGGGAAGGCGGACGGCGGTCCGGCCTTCCGTGGTCAGTCGGAGAGCCGGTGTTCCGCGTATACCGTCAGTGCGTCCCGTACGAAGGCGGCGGTGCCGTCCCCGTAGCGATCGTAGTTCTTTCCGAAGCGGGGATCGGCGACATACATCTCGCCGAGGCCGATCACGTACGAACGGCTGGGCTTCTTGGCCGACGACAGCCACGCGCAGTGCCGTCGCGCGAGGTCCTGCGCCTCGGCCCCGTCGGCGGCGAGCCCGGCCTCCCTCGCCCGGCCCCAGTCCCGTGCGATGGCCTCGTGCTCCTCCTGGAAGGCCTTCCGCCGCTCGGGCCCGAGCGAACGCCACCAGCGGTCGCCCTCCTCGTACGCGTCCCGGCCCCAGCGCTCGGTGACCTCCTGCTCGTGGGCGGTGTGGTCGAAGCCGTCGAACACTTCGTCAGCCATGAGTTCCATCCCCTCTCGCGTCTTGTGGAGAGTGGTCCGCACCGAGGCGATCTGCCGCCCGATGCGCGCCTGCTCCTGTTCGAGCAGCCGCAGATGCGCCCGCAGCGCCACCTCCGTGTCCCGCTGCCCCGCGAGCACGTCCTTGATGGCGGGCAGCGAGAGACCGAGCTCCCGCAGCAGCAGGATGCGCTGCAGCCGGACGAGGGCGTCCTGGTCGTAGTAGCGGTAGCCGTTGCTCCCGATCCGGCTCGGCGTGAGGAGACCGAGGTCCCCGTAGTGCCGGAGGGTGCGGCTCGTGGTGCCGGCCTGTCTGGCGATTTCCTGAATGGACCACTCCATGCCGGAAACGCTAGATCTTTACGCTGCGTCAAGGTCAAGCCGCATCAGCACGACGCCGGAAAACGACGCGGGCCCGGCACGCTGTGCGTGCCGGGCCCGGATCTTCAGTAGCGGGGACAGGATTTGAACCTGCGACCTCTGGGTTATGAGCCCAGCGAGCTACCGAGCTGCTCCACCCCGCGTCGGTAAACACCACTCTACGGCATTCCCGGCGCGCCTCCGACCAATTGCGGCGGGGGCCGCCTCTCGCCCGCGGTGAGCACCGCCGAAAGGGCCGGCTGTGAGCGCCTGCCGTGAGCGCCTGCCGTGAGCGCCCCCGCACAGCGAGACGCCCCGGCCCGCCGGAGCAAACCGAGGCGTCTCGTGTCGGGCCGCGGGAGGTTCCCTCGCCCGGTGACCGGTAGGCCGTGTGGGACTCGAACCCACAACCAACGGATTAAAAGTCCTGGTCAAGACCGGGTGAGTGGTACCGGGCGGTACTGCTCTATCCGGGAGCGCCTGGTCAGACAGGATGAACGGTGCCGCACGATCCGGGCGGAACCGGGTTGTGCCGGAACGTCCGCTCACGCATCGCTCACGCACTGAGGGCGCGGCGCTCCACCGTCGACGTTGGCCCTGAGCGGCACCCCATCGGATGAATCCAGCGTGTGGAGTCCGGCTATCTCACCGAATCGCGCCGGTATCGTCAGCTGCAACCGGTCTGCGGAGGCGATGATGCCCGCGAGACCGTAGTCCGGTCCCTGAACTTGCTCCCGTATGACTGTCAAAACGACCTACGGCTACGGTGTCCCACCACCGCCGGGAAGCACACCAAGGGTGTCGCGGACGAGAGCAACGCGGGTGGCCGCCCCGTTCTGTCCGTAGGTGAACAAGAAGACCGCAGCGAACACAGCAGCGAAGACAGCGAGCCCAAACCATGCAGGCAACAAGGGACCAACCAGGCGTACCGTGACGGCGGTAACCGCGGCGGCGAGCGCCAGGCTGCCGAGCACGACCACGGCAAGACGGCGGCCGTCGACGCGGTCTCGCCCAGGGTCTTCGCCGAGCTGATCCTCTGGCAGCAGCGCCAGGTATCGACCATGAGCGCATGCCTGCATGATATGTAGAGCGGCGGCGGCGAGGTCTTTCGGTGCATCAGGTTTACCTGCGGTGAGCTGTTCGACCAGACCGAATAGCGCGTCGGCTACCCGTCGCGTGTGCGGCTCCATCACGCCCCGAAGACGGATACGCATGGCGCGGTCGAGACCTCGGTTGGTCGCAAACCCGAGGGTAAACGAGCCAGTATTGGTATTCATCGTCACGTTCGCCTGTCGACTGTGAGGCGCCATGTCAGCCGCGCAACGGCCGGTCACGACGACCGCCTCGGCAAGAGCCGCGCCCATGCGATGCGCGTCTCTCAGCCAGCGAGCGCGTTGTGGACCCGCTTCAGCACCAGTCAAGGCCGAGGCGGCGAAGAGGAGCCCGAGGCCGACGGACACCGGAGCGTCCGCTCTGGAATATCTGAATGCACACCAACGCGCTGTCCACCGACGGCGAAGCCACCACACCGTAAGGATGCCGTGCAAGCCGACGACGACTCCGACAGCGCCCGCCCTGTCGGACGCGGTGGCATCCGGTGATGAGTTGAGCCAGTGTGGAGCCGAAGGACCGGTGACGTACCACGCCAACAGCGCAGAAGAAACGAGACACAGGAAAGCGCCCACCGCTTCGCGGGCATAGTCCCGCAGGGCTGAGGGAGGCAACTGTGCGGCGGCTATCGCTCGCCAATCGACCGCGTCCGTATCGAAGCCCAGACGCGTGCAGGCGTGCCGCGAGGCGTAGAGCATGTGGCCAACTGAGGACTCTCGACGGCTCAGCGCCCTGCGACGTAGCTCAGCCGTGCTAGACGGTAAGTGGACCACAACGCGCTGGCACAGATTTCGGTGCGAGCAGTCGTAGTAGGCGCACAAGTTTCGCACGTAGACCCGATTGGCCTCGCGAACCCGCCTGCTTCGAAGCCCCAGGGTCCATGCCCACGGAGTGCCCGCCCGCACGGGCTCGCCTGTCGCTATGGAAGCCGTACGAGCGCGCAGATACCGCACTGTGAGGACCGGGATCCAAAAACTGACGACCACGATCGGAAGGGAGACCAGCCCCCGTAAGAATGCGACGATCACGATTCCCCTTAATAGTCACGTGAGCGGCAAGGTAGCGAAAGCCAAGCCGGGTGCCAACGGCACCCGGCTCGCACGAACCACAGTGATTGACGAGTGAAGCGTGCACCTGCTCACGGTGCTTGGCTTTCGTCTACAGCCCATAAGGGCAAGCCGGTTGACCTAGACGGTGTCTCGATTGGTGCTGGCTCGTTGCTCCCGGCATGGACATAGTTCTGCGTCTGGTGCCGGACAGGCTGTGGGAGATCTTCCAGGATGTGGCGCCGGAGCCTCCGGTACGCGCCCAAGGCGGAGGCCGCCGGCGATGTGATGATCGTGCGGTGTTGGCCGCGATCATCTTCGTCGCCACGTCGGGCTGCACCTGGCGGCAAGTGCCACCAGTCTTCGGAGCTTCCTGGCAGACGATCCACCGCCGCTTCACCGATTGGTCCGCGGCGAGGGTCTGGGCAAAGTTGCACCGTGTGGTCCTTGACCAGCTCGGCAGGAACGGTGAGCTGGACTGGTCGCGCTGCGCGATCGACTCGGCCAGCGTCCGAGCGGTCAAAGGGGGCCTCTGACCGGACCGAATCCGACCGATCGTGGCAAGCTCGGATTGAAGATGCACGTCATCTGTGACCGCAACGGGCTGCCGATCTCGGTGGGTATCTCCGGCGCCAACCTCCATGACAGCCAGGCTCTGGTCCCGCTGATGCGCGGTATCCCGCCGATCCGCTCCCGCTTCGGGCCCCGGCGTCGCCGCCCGGCCAAGCTCCATGCTGACAAGGGATACGATCTGACCACCTACGCGGATGGCTTCGGCGTCGGCAGATCGTGCCGCGCATTGCCCGCCGCGGCATCGAACCCTCCGACCGTCTCGGCCGACACCGCTGGGTGGTCGAGAGGACGATGTCCTGGCTGAACGGCTGCCGCCGACTGCACCGACGCTACGAGCGGAAGGCCGAGCATTTCCTAGCTTTCGTTGGCATTGCCAGCGCCCTCATCTGCTTCCGCCGACTCATCCGATGAGAGTGGCTGCCTTCCGCGGCTCGGCGCCGGAAGCTCCGCGGCCTACTGGTGACGCCAGACTTCTGCAGGAGTGATGTCCCAGGAGGTACCAGCGATCTCTCCTGTGTTGAAGAACGATGCCCAGCTCACGACCGCATCGCCCGCGCGCTGCCCGCCTCGATCGAACTCGAAGTCGGGCCAGCAAAGGTCCCCCGAGAGGCAATACATGATGCCGAGGCCACGTTCAACAGCGCATGCTTCCATCTCCGAGTCCAGCTCCGAGGGCACACGGCCGATCAGGCGGATCCCCTCGCAGATGACCTGGGGACCGCGGAGCCCATCAACAAGCACACAAGTCAAGCCCACGCCCTCGACGAAGTAGGACTTCACTGCAGGTCGATGCGTGTCGGACCCCGCCCTGGCAAACTCCACGCGCCACTGAGCCCGCTGCGGATTCCACCGCTCAATCTCGCGCTCCTCGGCAGTGAAGCCATGTCCGGCCATGATCGCTACTGCTTCACGTTGATCGGCTCCGAAGGCCAGGGGACCAACCAACTGACGGGGAACATACCCCCACTGCTCTCGCTTCGAGTCCTCGAGCACCGCCCAGCCGTTCATGTCCATGTCCATGTCCATTGGCTCATGATCGTCTACTCGGCGCTGCCGACACAATCCGGCCGAGAAAGCAAGGAAGCACACGGGTTCATCCTCCCCACTCCCGTCTTTTCTCAGCCAATCAAGACGACGTCCTAATCACCACAGATCGAAGGCCCTTGGGGCCTTCGAGCAGGCCGGTTGGAGCGGGCTAGGCGCACGGTGAAGGACAGGGGTAGTCAACACGTGGAGGTGCGGGATCGTTCTGGCAACTCGCGGTGGATCCGGCGAACCGGGGGATTGGGCAGCGACTTCTGGCCTTTGTGGAGAAACGTGTCGTCGCGCTCGGCCTTACGCAGATTGTGTTCGGCACGTCGGCCACGGCGTTCAACTTGGTTTGCTGGTATCGCAGGTTCGGCTACATGCTAGTCGGGTCCTGGCAGTGGGACGTGACGAACTACTAGAGCGTCGTGCTTATGAAGGAGCTGGGGCTGGCGGACGCGATGGATGACGCGGCTGGCCGGTGCCGTACGCGACGGCACCTGCCAGCCCCGCGCTCCTGACCGAGGGTATGGACAGCGTCCTGAACGGCGACGCTGAGGGCTTCGTCGAGCGCCTCGGCTCGGCGCCCGCCGGCGCTGGCGACGGGCCCTTGCCGCCGGCTCCGCCCCCGACCGCACGGGCGGCCGGGGTGAGGATGCGGCTTGCGCCGATATCGGCGTCGTGGGGGTTGCGGGTGAGTGCGGCAGCCAGGAGCGCCTTGCCGTCGTGCTCGGTGCCGAGGATGGCAATGGCGCGGGTAGTCGCGGCCAGCGACTTCCTGGACCGTGGCGAGGGTGGGCCGCAGGAGGTCGGTGCCGCACACGTTCTCGACGTCCTGGAGGATCGCGGCGAGACGACCGAGGCCGATGTCGATGCTCTGATAGGAGCACAGAAGACCTCCTACTGTCGGATCAAGAAATTTTCTACGACTCTGGCACAGTGAGATCAATCGACCGCTGAGCATTTTCGATCAATTGATCATAGGTTGTCACAGTGACCCGAGAGCGATCGGAATTGTAGGTACGCATAACCTCGTCCACTTCTCGCCTTGTAACGTCAGCCCCCACGAAATTCGTGTGCCCAATTACAACTGTCATGGAGGCACGACGACAGTCGATTCCCAAATCTGCGAGAATCTGAGAACGATGCTCGTCGAGCTCGCGCAGGTAGTTGTTAGCCTGACAGATTGCTTGATGCACTTCCGGGCCCGGAATAAGATGGCTTCGGTGGCTAGTCGCGAGTTTCTTGATGTTGGCCTTCTTCAACTCGACTCCGTGCAAAGTTCCATCAGGGCGGACCAGCGCCAAGTCAAGCTGATCTCGCAGTGTCAGATTACGTCGAACCGTGCCGGGATCGAATTCGCTACCGAAGATCCAGGTCATGCGTTGGATAATCTTCTGAAGGTCAGTTTCCTTGGTTTTCGAATCCTCCACCGCCGCCCTCAGCTCATTCAAATCATCCTGCCTTCGAGTTCGTTGCAGAATTATTGCAAGCAGCTGCGTCTCAGGAACACTCCCTAGTGACGTTGCAAGCCCCGACTCTCCCTCCAGCAGGTCTAGCAACCGACGGATCTCTCCGCCAACCCGGGCATCACTGGAAGGGTGGAGACCCAAAGTAATCCTCGGAGCATTTCGAAAAATTTCTTCATCGATCACATCGAAAGAAATCCCACTGAGCTGACGAAGCCTCAATACCGGCTCCCTAATGACTCTCACATTCGCCTTATCCCATCGACGGGACCGCTCACCGACAGCGACCCATTCTTGAATAGGTCGCTTCGAATCGATGGCGAATTCCCCGATGTAGAGGCACTCAGAATTTCGAGAAATGAATACCCTAAGCGGCGTTCCGCGACGCACATGCGCCAATGCTGCTAGGTTCTCCATTGAAGGGTCGTAGCCATCCTGCCCCTGCCCAGGCGCCAGAAGGACGGAACCGTCACTCTGCAGGAATCGGCAGCTTTCCTGGTTCTCAGGACCTGCCTCTAGGAAAAGAAAGGCGTTTGGGGTCCTCCCACTGGAGGAAGCCTTGACCAGATGATTTCCGCCGTACACCGAATGCAGCTCTCCCCGCCTCACCACGGAACCTGATGAGATGTTCCACATGGACGGCCAAGGATTAGGATTCTGAATTTCACTGGAGAATTTATTAAACTCCATCCACTCGGAATCCGAGAAATCAACCTCTCTAAGGTCATGCACCACACCTTTAGATCGCACAGCCTTTACGATTTGCTGGAATCCAGAATCCTTTAGACACTGCTCAGAAATCGGAGAAGAGAGAAGCAATTTATGGAAATCTAGGGTCACCCTCACGGGGTTCACCTCGGACTTCCCCTCGCGGCGCACACGCATCTGATGCAGGTAGAGTTCGGTTTGATTTAGAGAAAGCTTTTTGCTGACTTCACCAAGGGCAACGAGGCCGCCGCCTCGCCCTCCGCGCCAGAGAAATACCGCATCGCCCACTTCGGCGTCGGCCCTGGAAACTGCAGAGATGGTCATATCCAACTTTTCTGCCCCTCGGGCCACGGCATACGCAGCTGACTTGTTTTCGGCAGTCAAGATCCAGTACTTCATGCGCTTCTCCACTCCGTCGTGTTCAGCTCTATCTTCCCAGTCAGCACTGACAGTCGAGCGCTAGACCCACTTCTCTGGTGCGCGAGATCAGGAAAGAAGTTGCACGCTCGGCCAGATCACCAGGTGGTTGACCTCATGGACCAGCCGGAACATGTAGGAGGCCAAGGCCAGTTAGGGTTTCCTCACGCCTTCGGCCACGTGAAACGCTGTAGCGTCGCCAAGAGAACGCAACAGCGATGAGTGAAGGGAAGGTCGTCGGATGCCGCACGGAGCCGAAGCCGCCGACAATCGAGGCCTGATCCTCGACTTCGCCGGAGTGCTCACCGCCAGCCCCGTCGATGTCCACCGAGCCTGGTGCGTCTCCGAAGGACTAGCCCCCGGAGCATGGCGCAGCACTCTCAACGATCACCCTGAAGGCCGTCGTCTCTACGCAGCGTTGGAGATCGGCGAGATAGGGCAAGCCGAGTGGAACCAGAGCACGGCCCCGCTTCTCGGTGAGCGCATCGATCCCGTGAACCTTATGGGGCGAGCCTGGGCCAAGGTGCCTGTGGCTAGTCGTATGGTCGCGCTTGCTCGCGCCGCGCGGGCGTCCGGTCATCGGCTCGCGTTGCTTTCCAACAGCTTCGGCCTCGATCCGTTCAACCCGTACGAACACGTCGGCATCTGGGACCTGTTCGACGTACACGTGGTGTCCGAGCTCGTGGGGCTGGCCAAGCCCGACCCCGCCATCTATCAGCTCACTCTCGAACTCATCGGCGTCCCAGCCGAGCAGTGCGTCTTCGTGGATGATCACGCGGTCAACCTCCCGCCGGCTGCCGAGCTGGGCATCACCACCGTCCACGCGACCGACGAGGACACCTCGGTGGCCGAGCTGGAGGCGCTCCTCGGCGTCCCACAGCAGAAACGTGCCGCCGGGCGGGCGGGGACCTTCGGGCCCCCGCCCGCCCGGCGTTTCCGTATCCCCGCCTGATCTACCCCGTCGGCTACGTCGACGAAGTCCGCCAACTCCCCTACGAAGACCGGCAACCGGCCTGGGGCGCGCTCCAGTGGTTCACCGGCAACGAATCTGCCGAAGACGCCACCGACCACATGCTCGACCACTTCCTCGCCCACGACCTCGAACTCCGCTCGGCCCTGGCCGCCGTGGAAAGCGAGGACTACGAACGCTGGAAGGTCAGGACCGCCCCCAACCGCGTACAGCGGGAGGCAGCCGAGCGCGCACTGGCCCGGTACGCCGACCAAGCCGCCAATGCCAAGTACGAACTGGGCCGCCACCGCGACGCCATCCGTGAGGCCGGCGGCACCCCGCCCCATCTGCCCTCCCCGCTCGCCGACATCGACTCGCCCGACACCGACCCCACCGAGGAGAACGATCTTTGAAGGGTTCCACCCACCGCCGCTGCTACTGCCGAGACCCCCACACCGGCAAGCCGCTCGGCAAGAAGTGTTCCAAGCTCACCAGCCGCAAGCACGGCTCATACTCCATACGCCAGGAACTCTCACCCCGCGAAGACGGCACCCGCCGCTCCTTCAGCCGCGCCGGCTACGACTCCCTCAAGACCGCCCAGGCCGACCTCGACCACGTCCGCGCGCTCCTCGCCCTGGCCGACACGGACGATCCCGACAGCCTCCAGCGCCTCGTCACGCTCCTGGAGGAGGTCGGGGACGAGAGGCGCCCCTGCCCGACGTCGAGGAGACACGGCGGCGTCTAAGGGCCGGGCTCGGGCTACGGGGCAGCCTCACGGTCGGCGAGTGGCTGGATGCCTGGTTCGCGTCGAAGAAGCGCCGCAGGACCACCCTCAACGGGTACGCGTCGCACATCCGCGTCCACCTGAAGCCCCGTATCGGGCACATTCGCCTGGACCGGCTCAACGTCGGTCACCTCGTGGAGATGTTCGACGGGATAGCCGACGACAACGAGGTGATCGCCGCCGAGAACCAGGCCCGCCGCGAGCAGATCGCCCGGTGCAAGCCGAGCCGTCCTGGCCGCCCGGTCACCGCCGAACGGGCCAAGCTGGCGGAGATGAAGCCGTTCCGGAAGATCACCGGCCCGGCGACCAGGCAGGCCGTACGCCGCACCCTCCGCGCGGCCCTGAACTCCGCCATCGCCCAGCAGCTCATCACGTTCAACCCGGCTGCCCACGTCGAGATCGTCGTCGACGGCTGGGACCCGTACGAGTCCGAGCCGAAGACCGACGGCAGCGCCGGCACGATCGCTCTCGACAGCGTGAACGTGGCCGTCCTGCGCGCGCACAGGAAGCGCCAGACACGAGAGCGGAAGAAGGCGGGTGCCGCCTGGCAGGAGACCGGAAAGATCTTCACCAAGGAGGATGGCTCCTGGCTCCACCCGGAAACAGTCTCAGAGACCTTCCGCCGCCTCCTCGCCACCACCGACCTCCCGCCCATCACCCTGCGGGACCTCCGCCACGTGGCGGCGACGCTCACCCACGGGGCCGGCGGCGACATCCACACGATCAAGGAGACCCTCCGCCACTCCACGATCACCCTGACCTCGGACACGTACACGAGCCTGTTGCCCGAGGTCGACCTAGCGGTGGCCGAGGCAGCTGCCGCGCTCATTCCTCGCCAACGGCAACACCGGCGCGCTGCGGGTGGAGTTGAGAAACCCGAGCGGTGAAGCATCTTCAGCCTCAATAGATCGGGCTTTCTTTCGCTGTTCTCCCTCCCCGCAGCCGCCCCGCACTCCATCCTCGATTCCATGGGACGAAACAGCCAGCGCCGCCGAAGCGCACGTGCAGCACGGACAGCACTAGACGCCAGGCCAGATCTCTCCGAGATCTCCCGTGTCCGCGCCCAGAAGCTCCTGCGCGCGGACATCGCCACGTGGATGCAGAACCCTTCGAAAGGGCCAGGAGGCTCCTTCATCGAAGGGGAACGCCCTTCGGACCCCACCATGGTCTGGGCCATCCTGATGGCCTGGCTCGTCGGAGCAAAGGAGCAGATCAGCGAGGACCAGGCCAGGGACGCCGTCGAGTGGGTTTCCGACAGCTTGGGGATCCAACACGATGATCTTCTCCAGGCGGCGGGCTTCATCGGCCACCCGGATGCGCCCAGCCTGACTCTCAACCAAGCAGTGGACCACTACGGCGACCCGATCGCCTTCACTCTGTACATGGTCTTGCTATGCGGCGGCCTAGTTGCCACGGTCGGCGATGCTGATCCGGAATGGCTCAAGCAGTTCGACCTGGTCTCCTGAACTTGGTTGGTCCTTGCTGGGGGCGAACCCGTATTCCTCCTCACGCACCACTCCGCACACGGTGCTCATCACAAGACGACGGACGAACGGTGACGCTCGTGCGCGGGATAGACGCGGCACGGAGAACAGGTCTGGGCAGTTCTGCACTCACACGACCATGGCTGTCCTGCCCAGGCTCATGACGTTCTCCAGCATGGCGTGGAGAAGGAACGGCGGTTCCGTCGCAACAGTGCGTGTCGTCTCCAGGTAGGTCGCCGCGTTCTTTCCATCGACGGCCTCGTCCGAGCGCACCAGATCCCTCCTGCGCAGGTCCCAAGCCGGCCAGTGCTGACTGAGGTAAGTCTCCAGGTTGTCCTCAAAAACCGTGTACCGAGCAGTGGACTCATCCGAAGGCTGAGGGACAGGCGGGCTCCCGAGGTACCGCAGGAGATCGGCGTTCTTCTCACGAGTCCGCCGCGCATCCCGCTCGTACTTAAGCTCCTTATCCCGCCGCTGCTCCGGGAGCAAGTGTACCGTCGACTGCCGCTTACGCTCCTCGGTACCGGAATCCCCGTCAAACACCATGTAGCACGGAACACCCAGCGTCCTGAAAAGGACATCGGAAATCATCAGGTTGTCCTTGCCAGTCACCTCGATAACGCAGATACCGTCCGCGCCTAGGTTGATCCCAGCACGCTCCGCGCAGCCCACGATTACTCCCTCATCCCCCCTCCCCTCAACCAGCACCACCGCGTGGGCAAAGAAACCCTCAGCAAATACCCCTGCCAGCCTCCCGACCGTCCGACTCTTGACAGTGTTCGCATCGATGAAGCCCTCCAGGACACGGCACAGCTCATCCTGAGATGCCTGGCGGATCTCGGTGACGGGATGGGCCTCACCCACTGCACGACGCAGACGGCGGATTTGGTGGTAACCCGTCGGGTCGAGGAAAACGGGGCTATGCGTGGCGTACATGACCTGAGTGCGCCCCTCGGGAGATGCGGCAACCAGCTCGCGCAGCACCTTCGCAAAGGTGCGTGCCTGCGGCGGATGCTGGAAGAGCTCGGGCTCCTCGATTGCCAAGCACAACGTCCGGGCATCGCCCTCAGGTCGTCGACGATCAGCCAGGTACTTCAGTGCGGCGATGATCAAAGCTCGCTGGAAACCATGCCCTTGCCGGTGGACTGAGGTCTCTGCTGCGCCGTCGCGAATGCTTACCTGGAAAGTGGTCCGAGCCGGCTTCGGTGCGTGGACCGTGGGAGTCACCACCACCTGACGCCCCGTGGTGAACTTCGCGACCTCGGAGGACAGCGCGGCTGAGATGTCATTCAGCACCGGTCCGTACACCTTCGTGTGTACCTCCTGCCGTGCGAGGTGGGCACTCTCCTCAATCTCGCCAAGCCGCTCGTTCGCCTCTGTCCGATCCACGGCGTGGTCCAGAATGCGGCCGAGCGCTGTGGTCTTCTGATCGTCCGCCTCCTCGTACGCCCGAAGGTCCGCGGAGACGAAAACGAAGTCGATCAGCTGGCCGAGCTTGCTCTGCCCAGCGAAGCCAAAGAAGTGCGTGTCCTCGATCTCCGACTCGGTGAGCTGCTCCCGATGTGCAAGCTCCCAAGTCTTCATGGCCTCAAGTGCTTTGTCCTTGCTTCCGACCTTCGGCAGATTCAGGCTGGCATCTCCCTCGCGCAGCTCGTCGTACGCCTTGCGGAGGTCGGTAGCTTTCTCGAACTTCCTCACCTCCTCGAACGGGCGGTATGCGAGCGCCTTTCCCGTGATCTTGTCCTCGCCGTTCTGCCAGGTCCGCCAAACGCTCACGCTCTCGGCCTCGTCAGGTGCGTAGCGCCCGAGGACCTCCCGGTCGTAGGCAGTGAGCCCATCGAACTCCACCTCGACGACAATGCGACCGCCCTTCGCCGCAGAGTGGACGTCGTCGTCACTCAGCGAGAGCGACCTTTCGCCGTTGAAGAACCAATCCAGTGCGCGTAGCACGGTGGACTTGCCGACACCGGTCGGCCCGATGAAGGAGGTGATCTCTTCGAAGGAAACATCCACGTTGTGCAGACAGCAAAAGTTCTCGATGCGCGCGCGCTTGATCTTCACGATCGTCCTGAGCATGAGGTGCCGGATGGGGCGAGTGATCCCCAAGGTGATGATCGTCACGCTAGCAGCCGACTCGATACGAGATGAGAGGTTTTCCGGAATCCGGCCTGCTGCCCGAGAACAGCAACGCAACCCGCCGCCGATCCGGTATCGGGAGTTCGCGAAGCCGCGCCCGTCGCGCCTCCTGCCAGTCCATCCGCTCACGCATCGCTCACGCATGAGGCCGGAAACGACGAAGCGCCCCGGCCGGCCGAAGCCGGTCGAGGCGCTAAGTAGCAGGTCAGAGGAGGTTTCCTCGCGCTGCTGTCGGTAGGCCGTGTGGGACTCGAACCCACAACCAACGGATTAAAAGTCCGCTGCTCTGACCAATTGAGCTAACGGCCCTCGACGGATCACCCCCCGAGCATAGCCCGCCCGGTCCCGGCAGCCGATCCGGTATCGGTGTCGGGCCCGTCGCAAGCCGCTTGCGGGCCCGTCTCGGGCTCCGGGAGGCGGGCTCCCCGGGGCCGGGAACAGCAACAGGGCCCGTACGTCACCGAGTCGGTTCGGTGGCGTACGGGCCCTGCCGGTCTGTCAGGCGGACCTGCTCGGCCGGGTGCCGGCCGGGCGGGGGTCAGCCGTTGCGCTTCCAGCGCGGCTTGTCGTCGCGGCGGCCGAAGGAGCCGGTGTTGGTGCCGGTGTTGGCGCCACGGTGGTCGTCGCGGCGGCCGGTCGGGCGGTCGCTGCCGCCGGAGCGGAAGCCGCCGGAGGGGCGGTCGTCACGACGGTCGCGGTTGAACGGGCGGTCACTGCCGCCGGAGCGGAAACCACCGGAGGGGCGGTCGTCACGGCGGTCGCGGTTGAACGACGGACGGTCGTTGTCCCGACGCTCGAACGAACGGCCACCACGGTCATCGCGACGGTCACCGCCACCGGAGCGGAAGCCACCCGAAGGACGCTCGTCACGACGGTCGCGGTTGAACGACGGACGGTCGTTGTCCCGACGCTCGAACGAACGGCCACCACGGTCATCGCGACGGTCACCGCCACCGGAGCGGAAGCCACCCGAAGGACGCTCGTCACGACGGTCGCGGTTGAACGACGGACGGTCGTTGTCCCGACGCTCGAACGAACGGCCACCACGGTCGTCCCGACGGTCACCGCCACCGGAGCGGAAGCCACCCGAAGGACGCTCGTCACGACGGTCGTTGCCGCCGCGGTAGCCGCCACGGTCACCACCGCGGTTGTCGCGGCGCTCGTAGTTGCCCCGCTCGTCGCGGCGGTCGTCGCGGGCGGCCGGCTGCTCCGGCACGGAGACGGCTGCCACGAGGGCGGCCTCGGCCTCGGCGGCGACCTCGGCCACCGCGGCCTCGGGGTCGTCGCCCCGCTCGCGTGCGGCGCGGGCGACCAGGCGGTCGGCCTCCTCGCGCAGCTCGACGGCGCGGCGCTGGACGCGCTCCAGCTGCTTCGTCAGGTCGGCGGCCTCGCGCTCGGCCTGCTTGGCGGCGTTGTTCGCGGAGTCGGCCTGGACCTCGGTGAGCGAACGGGCGCCGGTGATCTCGGCGACCTCCGGCTCGAAGACGCCCGCGCCCTGGACGATGTGGCGCGAGGCGTCGACGCCCGCGTCCTCCATAAGGCGGAAGATCTGGCGGCGCTGGTGCGGAAGCGCCAGGGAGACGACGACACCGGACTTGCCGGCGCGGGCGGTACGGCCCGAGCGGTGCAGGTAGTCCTTGTGGTCACCGGCCGGGTCCACGTTCAGGACCAGGTCGATGCCGTCGACGTGGATGCCGCGGGCGGCGACGTCGGTCGCGACGAGCGCGTTGACGTAACCCTTCTTGAAGTCCTCCAGGACCCGCGTACGGGCGCCCTGGGTCATGCCGCCGTGCAGCGCGTCGGCCTTCACGCCGGACTCGATGAGCTGCTCGGCGATGCGGTCGGCGCCCAGCTGGGTGCGGACGAAGATGATCGTGCGGCCCTTGCGGGCGGCGATGGCGGCCGTGACCGGCGCCTTGTCCTTCGGCTTCACGACGAGCACGTGGTGCGACATGGTCGTGACGTTGCCCTGGGCGCTGTCGACCTCGTGCGTGACCGGGTTGGAGAGGTAACGCTTGACCAGCGTGCCGATCTCGTTCTCCATGGTGGCGGAGAAGAGCATCCGCTGACCGCCGCCGGGGATCTGGTCGAGCAGCTCGGTGACCTCGGGCAGGAAGCCCAGGTCGGACATCTGGTCGGCCTCGTCGAGGACGGCGACCTGGACGCTCGCCAGGGAGCAGGCGCCGCGGTTGATGATGTCGCGCAGCCGGCCCGGGGTGGCGACGAGGACGTCGACACCGCGCTCCAGCGCGTAGATCTGGTTGCCCATCGACGTACCGCCGCAGACGACCTTCATCTTGAGTCCGAGCACGTCGCCGTAGGGCTGCAGCGCGTCCGCGACCTGCATCGCGAGCTCACGGGTCGGGGTGAGGATGATGCCGCGCGGCTTCTTCTTCTCGGTGGTGCCACCGGAGAGCGAGGCCAGCAGCGGCAGACCGAAGGAGAGCGTCTTGCCGGAGCCCGTACGGCCACGGCCGAGGATGTCCTTGCCGGCCAGGGCGTCCGGGATGGTCGCCGCCTGGATCGGGAAGGGGGCGGTCACACCGTTCTGCGCGAGCTTGCGGACGATGCCCTCGGGCAGACCCAGGTCGCCGAAGGTGATGGTCGGCTCGGCGTCGGCCTCGGCGACGGGCTCCTCGGCGGAGGCCGCGGTCTCCTCGGCGGGGGCGGCGGTCTTCTCGGCGGGAGCACCGGCCTGTACGTCGGTCTGTGCGTCGGTCTGTGCGTCGGTCTGTGCGTCGGTGATGAAGTCCGCGACGGACTTCTCGGCGACGACCGTCTTCTCGGCGACGACGGTCTGCTCGGCGGCCGGGGCGGTGGCGCCGGCGGGGGCCTCGGTCACAGCGGCCTCGACGAGCTCGGCCAGCTCGGCGTTGTCGATGTTCTCGGGCATGACGGTGTGGTCAGAACTGGAAATTGACATGCGAAATGCGAAACCTTCCGGAGTCTCGGCACGCGCCCATAACTCCGTGATTCGCAATTTCGACCGCCTCAATGCGGTCCAGCCACGGCAAGGGAGAGTACGCGCCACACGGCGCTCTTCTGTGTCGGCGCCGGGCAATGGGATCAAACGATCTACCACCATACGCACTCTCACCCACCTTGCGCAAACCGGCCCCCGAGGACCCTCCGGCTAAACCGGCCCCACCTGCGGTGATGCCTCCGGGGTCCGCAGTGGCCGGACGGCCTCCGGTCCGCTCATCGCATGAGCCCGCAGCTGCGCGGCGGGCGAGGCCGAGGGGGGCGGCTCCGACGGATCGGTGGGCTCCGGCTCGGGTTCCGGGTCCGGGTCGGGCGTCGGTGGTGCCGGCGGCTCCGGGGTGGCCGGCGGCGGCTCCCCCGGCCCCGGTGTCGAGGGCGTCGGCGAGGGCGGCGGGCCGCCCCGGGTGGCCCCGGGCGTGGCCGGTTCCGGGCGTGGGTCCTCGGGGGTGACCGACGGCACACCACCGGAGGCGTCCGGGCTCGGGCTGCTCCCGGGCGCGGCCCGGTCCGAGTGGGGGTGGGCGCCCCCGACGCGCCCGCCGGTCCGCCCGGAGCCGGGAACCGTGTCCCCGGCCGGATCGGCGGCGGAGCCCTTCGGGCCGGCGGACCGCGAGGGCCCCGGCCGCCCGGCGTCGTCGTCCTCGCCGACGCTCATACAGCCGGTGGACGCGGCGATCGTCAGCGCGGTGACGGCTGCCCAGCGGGCAGGGGCGGGCAACTGGCGCACGAGTGGCACCTCCGGGGCGAGGGGGCGGAGAGCGGGGGCGACGGGCGGGAGCGGAGAGCGCGGCGCCGGGGCGAAGCGGGAACAGGTGCGAGCGGTACGGCGTCGCACCGTGCCCAACTCCCCCGACCCCGCCGGAGACACGCCCGAAACGCCACCCGCCCGCGCGACGACCGGCGAAACAGCCCCGAGCACCACGCCGGCCGCCTCCCGGCTCGCCCGGGACCAGCGCTACCCCCCGAACCCACCCGTCAGTTCCGCCCCCAGGAACACCGCGCCCAGGCCCGCCAGCAGTGAGGCGAGGACATGGGCCGCGGCCAGGAACGCCCGGCCCGTCTCGGCCAGGCGGAGGGTCTCGTACGAGAACGTCGAGTACGTCGTCAGCGCCCCGCACAGGCCCGTCGCCAGCAGCGCGTGCGCCGGGGAGGACACCGCGGCGCCGGTCAGCAGCCCGAGCAGCAGGCTGCCCGCCGTGTTCGCCGTGAAGGTGCCCCACGGGAAGACGTACGGGACGCCCGGCCCCTGGTGCGCCTGCACCGCCCGGTCCGTCAGATAGCGCAGCGGCGCGCCCACCGCCCCGCCGATCGCCACCAGCAGCCAGTTCACGCGGCCCGCCCCTCACCCCGGGAGCCCCGGGAGCCCCGGGAGCGCCGCGAACCCCGGTCCAGCCAGGTCCTTGTCCCCGCGGCCGCCGCCCACACCGCCCCGAGCGCCGCCACCGCCGTCGCCGCCGCGTACGCCAGGGCGGTCAGCGCCTCCTGACGCACGAGCAGGTCCGAGACGCCGGCCGCGTACGTCGAGAAGGTCGTGAAGCCGCCGAGCACGCCGACGCCGAGGAAAGGCCGCACCAGGGGGTGGGTCACCCGGCCCCGCTCGACGGTCAGCACCATCAGGACGCCGATGAGGGCGCAGCCACCCACGTTGACGGCGAAGACCGTCCACGGGAAGCCACGCGCGCCGGGCCACAGCACCAGGGCCCCGTAGCGGGCGAGCGCGCCGAGCGCGCCGCCGGCCGCGACCGCCGCCAGCACCCGGCCCTGCGGTGCGGCGGGAGGGCCGGGCTCCGGCAGCTCCCGCGGGGCCCGCTCGCTCACCCGTAGCCCAGGGCGTGCAGCCGCTCGTCGTCGATGCCGAAGTGGTGGGCGATCTCGTGGACCACGGTGATCTCGGTCTCCGCGACGACGTCCTCCCGCGTCTCGCACATCCGCAGCGTCGGCCCCCGGTAGATCGTGATCCGGTCGGGCAGCACCCCGGCGTACCACTCGCCCCGGTCGGTGAGCGGGGTGCCCTCGTAGAGCCCGAGCAGGTCGGGGTCGCCGGGGTCCGGTTCGTCCTCGACGAACACCGCCACGTTGTCCATCAGCCGCGTCAGCTCCGGCGGAATCCGGTCCAGAGCCTGGCTCACCAGCTCCTCGAACTGTTCGCGCGTCATCTCCAGCACCCGGCCATTGTCCCGTACGGGGGCCGGGTGCGGGCAGATGGCGGCCCGCCCGGACTCATGACCGCCTCCGCCGTCCGGCATGGCGGAGGCCGTACCGGGGCATACGGGCCCAATGGTCCGCGCCCCGTTCCGTGCCGCAGCCGACCGCGTCCGGCACCGCCTCACCCAGATCGTCCGCCCGAAGCCCCGGGGGCGCACCCCGGCCGGCTCCGGCACCGCGGCCCCCGGCGACCTGACGGGTCCCGCCCGCCGCCCGTACCTCCGCGCCCTCGGCATGCTCGCCGTCGTCGTGCTGGGGGCCTGGCTGGGCCTGCTCGCCGTGGGCTCCATCCGTACTCCGGTCGGCCCCATGGACACCAACATGACGCTGCGCCCCTCCCTGACCGGCGGCAGCAAGATCAACGTGTCCCCGCTCGGCGCCCTGGAGCTGGACTCGCACATCGCGCCGCTGAGGCTCGACGTGGACGTGGACCGCCTCGACCCCGAACGCTCCCAGGCCCTGGTCGACCGGCCGGAACGGTTCGCCGGCCTCCAGGACGAGGTCACCCGGGACGTCGCCGCCGGCACCCGGGAGCTGGCCGTGCGCTCCTGTGTCGCCGTCGTCTCCGGCGCGACCGCGCTCGGCCTCGTCGTCTACCGCCGCCCCCGGCGCGCCCTGGCCGCCGGCGGGCTCGCCCTCACCCTGCTGGCCGCGTCCGGCGTCAGCGCGTACGCCACCTGGAACCCGAAGTCCGTCCTGGAGCCGAAGTTCTCCGGGCTGCTCTCCAGCGCCCCGTCCCTGGTCGGCGACGCCCGCTCCATCGTCACCGAGTTCGACATCTACCAGCAGGAGCTGGCCCGCCTGGTCACCAACGTCACCAAGCTGTACGACGCGACCTCCACGCTCCCCGTCTACCAGCCCGACCCGGGCACCATCCGGGTCCTGCACGTCTCCGACATCCATCTCAACCCGGCGGCCTGGCACATCATCGCCTCGCTCGTGGAGCAGTACGAGATCGACGTCATCATCGACTCCGGCGACACGATGGACCACGGCTCCGCCCCCGAGAACGGCTTCCTCGACCCGATCCGCGACCTCGGCGCGCCTTACGTCTGGGTGCGCGGCAACCACGACTCGCCCGTCACCCAGGCGTATCTGGCGAAGTTCAAGAACGTGAGCGTCCTCGACGACGGCGGCGCGGTGAACGTCGGCGGGCTGCGGATCGCGGGCACCGGCGACGTCTCCTTCACCCCGGACCGGACCGCCCCGGTCGGCGGCAAGGAGGCGGCCCAGCTCGAAGGGGCGCGGCTGGCCTCCGCGCTGCGCGACCAGGAGCGCGCGGGCACGCCGGTCGACATCGCCGTCGCCCACGACCCGAACACCGCCCGGGAGACCGACGGCACGGTCCCGCTGGTGCTGTCGGGCCACCTGCACCGCCGGATCAACGAGCAGCTGAAGCTCGGCACGCGGCTGAAGGTGGAGGGCTCCACGGGCGGCGGCGGGCTGCGCGCCGTACAGAACGAGAAGCCCGAGAAGGTGCACGCCTCGGTGCTCTACATGGACCGCTCCACCCGCCGGCTCCAGGCCTGGGACGAGATCACGCTGGGCGGTCTCGGACTGACGACCGCCGAGGTCAGCCGCCATCTTCCGGAGGAGAACCTGAAGAAGGACGCCCCCCTCTCCCCCACCCCGTCGCCCACCACCTCGTCCACCTCCTCGCCCTCCCCGGACCGCTCCCCGACTCGCGCGACGCCCTCGCCGTAAACCGTTTTGGCGATAGCTCCACCCATCCCATATGCTTCTCACGTCCCCGACGCGCTGCAAAGCGAACAGGCGGGCCAATAGCCCTCATCGTCTAGTGGCCCAGGACGCCGCCCTTTCAAGGCGGTAGCACGGGTTCGAATCCCGTTGGGGGCACGTTTCACCCTGTGCGAGACTTGTTTCGCACATTGCTTGGTCCTGTGGAGCAGTTTGGAGTGCTCGCCACCCTGTCAAGGTGGAGGCCGCGGGTTCAAATCCCGTCAGGACCGCTGCAGCCCCAGCGGCTGCGTGGCTGGGTAGCTCAGTTGGTACGAGCGATCGCCTGAAAAGCGATAGGTCGCCGGTTCGATCCCGGCCCCAGCCACCACGGAAAGCGCCTCAGACGGATTTCTCGTCTGGGGCGCTTCTCATGTGCTGGGGAGGCTCGGGGCGACGTCGGGGACGGCCGAGGAGCTGAAGAGCACCGCACGGGACACGCCGGCGACGCGAGCCCTCCGAAAAGGGCACCATGTCCGCCGGCGGCCCGGCGTCGCCCACGGGCGGGATCAGCTAGCGAGCTGGGCCTGGTAGTGGGCTGCTACCGGGCCCAGCTCCGTCAGCCACTGGATCAGCTTCTGCTGCTTCTTCGCGTTGATCACGCACTCCACGAACCAGCCGTTCGGATGGATCAGGCCGACCCGCAGGAAGGTGCCCCGGGCCGTGTAGTGGAGCTGGGTGATCTGCTGCCAGGGGTAGTCGGTGACGTGGCCGCCGATGTCGAAGGAGACGCCCTGGTCGTCGATGACCAGGGCGTTGCTCTTGTCGAAGGCCACGAACTCCGGGGCGAGGGGAGCCGCCTGACCCCCGTACGGCGGCGGAGCCTGGCTCCCGTACGGCTGGGGCGCCTGGCCACCGTACGGAGTCGGAGCCTGGCCACCGTACGGCTGGGGCGTGTGGCTCCCGTACGGCGGAGGAGCCTGGCCACCGTACGGCGGCGGAGCGTACGGAGGCCGCGGCGGGAAATCTCCTGGCGGCGGGCCGAAGCCGGGGGTCGACATGGGCCCATTGTGCGCGAGCGCCCCAGGCTCCGAGGAGAGCGGGGCGCTCCGCCGAGGACGCGGCGAGCGCCGACTCCGCCCCGGAGGCTCCCGATGGACGCGAAGGCCCCGCGCCCCGCCCGGTGCGCGGGGCGCGGGGCCTTCGCCGTGTCACGCCTTCTCGGGCTCCTCGGTCCTCTCGGTCTTCTCGGGCTCCTCGGTCGTCTCCGCCGATGCGTCCGTGCCGCGCCGGCGCAGGGCACGGGCGCCCAGGACCAGCAGCGCCACGAGCACCGCCGCTCCCAGCAGCACCCCGTCCGGCACCCGTTCGCCCAGGTTCTGCGCCCACTGCTCGACCGCGAACGAGTCGTCGACACCCAGCAGGCCGGGCAGCGCGGTCGTCCCGTCGTACACGAGGAACAGCGTGCCGAGCCCGATGAAGAACAGCCCCGACAGCAGCGACGTGGTGTGCAGCTCGAACCGGCCGAGCCGGACGGCACGGCCGCGCAGCCAGGTCCGGCGGCCGAGGTCGAAGCGTTCCCAGAGCAGGGCCAGCACGAAGAGCGGTACGGCCATCCCGAGCGCGTAGACCGCCAGCAGCAGCCCCCCGTAGACCGGGCTGCCGCTGACCGCCGCGACGGTCAGGACGCTGCCGAGGATCGGGCCCGCGCAGAATCCGGCCAGGCCGTAGACCGCGCCCAGGGCGTAGACGGAGAACGCCGTGGTGGGGCGGATCCGGCCGCTGAGGGCCGCGATCCGCCGGGACGCGAAGCCGAGGCCGACGATCTGCGCGACGCCGAGCACGATGATCAGCCAGCCCGCGCCCATGACGAGGGCGTCGCGGTGACCGTAGAACAGCCGTCCCGCGTAGCTGCCGGCCGCGCCGAGCGGGACGAGGGTCGTGGCGAGCCCGGCGTAGAAGATGCCGGTGCGGGCCAGGAGCCGGGAGGTGGAGTCGATGGAGTACGCGAAGAAGGCCGGCAGCAGCAGCGCGCTGCACGGACTGATCAGGGCGAGCAGCCCGCCGAGGAAGGCCGCGAAGTAGCCGATGTCCGCCGTCACTTGGCGGCTTCCCCTGCGTCGTTGCCCGCGTTGCCGGTGCCCTTCCCGGCGGTCTTCGCCTGCTCGGCGGCGGCCTCGATGGCCTGCTCGAACGTCTCGTCCGGCTGCGCTCCCGCGATCGGACGGCCGTTGATCAGGAACGACGGGGTGGACGTCGCGCCGATGCTGTACGCCTGCTCCCGGTCCTTCGCGACGGCGTCCCGGGCGGGCTTGCCGTCGAGGTCCTTCATGAAGCGGTTCAGGTCCTTCACCCCGGCCTCTTCGGCGAGCGCCTCGACCCGGTCCTTGCCGAACCCCTTCTCCTTCGCCCCTTCGGCGTAGGCGGCGCTGTGGAACTCCCAGAAGCGGTCCTGCTGCCCGGCGGCCCAGGCGCCGCGCGCGGCGTTCTCGGACTCCTCGCCGAAGATCGGGAAGTTGCGCCACTCGATGCGCAGCGTGCCGTTCTTCACGTACTTCTCGATCAGCTCCGGTTCGGTGTCCCGGGCGAACTTGCCGCAGTAGCCGCACTTGAAGTCGGCGTACTCGATCAGGACGACCGGGGCGTCGGCGCGGCCGATGGCCAGCTTGTCGTTCGCGTCCCGGCGGGCGAGCTTCGCCAGCTCCGGGTAGACGCCCTCGTTCGGGTCGGCGGAGACCTCGGCGGCCGGGGCGGCGGAGGTGTCCGGGGCGGTGTCGTCGGGGGCGGTGGCCCGGTACGACGCGAAGCCGAGGAGACCGGCGGCGACGACGATCACCGCGCCGTAGACCAGGGGCTTGCGGGAGGAGGACTTCGGGCCCGTGGAGGCGGGCTTCTCGGGCGTGGAGACGGGCTTCTTGGGCGTGGTCATGCGGCACTCCGTGCTGAGGATGCGGGAGGGGAAGGGCGCGGATCGGGCATGGCCCTCCTACACGCGCAGCACGGAGAGTTCCACGGGGGTCGGGGTGTGCGTGGCCGGGGCGCGGGCCCGCGCCCCCGGCGGCGGCTCGGCCGGCAGCACGACCGTCGCGGCGGGCAGCCCCCACGGGGCGAGGCCGGGCGGCTGGTCGTACCCGGACCGGGCGCGGGAGGGGACGGCGGGCTCGCCGTCGTGATCGCGGAGCTTCCCGCAGCCGGGGACCCGGGTGCCCGCGTCGGCGTCTTCGGCCATCGGGGCCAGGGCCGGGGCTTGAGTCTGGGCCGAGGTCGCGTCCGGGACCTGGGCCGAGGTCGCGTCCGGGACCTGGGCCGAGGTCGGGTCCAGGGCCTGGGCCGGCGCGGCCGAAGCCGTCGGCGCGGCGGCGAAAGGCGCGGCAACCATCGGCGCGGTGCCTCCGGAAGCGACTGTCGGGGGCACCGCCGTCGCCACCGGCCCGCACAGCAGTCCCACGACGACCGTGAGCAGCGCCGCCAGGCTCCACCACTGCGTACGGGACACGGGACCTGGCCTTTCTCGCGCTGGGACGGTGGCAAAGGGTTCGACTGCCCGAAATGGTACGTGCCGCGTGACGCAGCCCGCGCGAAATGAGGTCGCCACTCCGTGGGCCCGGGTGAGATCCTGGGGGCCGTATGTCTACTTCCTTCGCCGATCTCCAGTCCCAGCTCGGACAGCTCTCGCTCCGTGACGCGAACCGGCTCGGCCGGCGCCTCGAAGGAGCGCGCCGCATCCGCAAGCCCGAGGCCCGCCAGTCCGTGCTGGACGAGATCGCGGCCGAGGCGGGAAAGGCGGCCGACCGGCTCGCGGCGCGCGCGGCCCGGCTGCCCGCCCTGTCGTACCCGGAAGAGCTGCCCGTCAGCCAGAAGAAGGACGAGATCCTGGAGGCGATACGCGACCACCAGGTCGTGATCGTCGCCGGCGAGACCGGGTCCGGGAAGACCACGCAGATCCCCAAGATCTGTATGGAGCTGGGGCGCGGCGTCCGGGGCATGATCGGGCACACCCAGCCCCGCCGGATCGCCGCCCGCACGGTCGCTGAGCGCGTCGCGGACGAGCTGAGCACGCCGCTGGGCGAGACGGTCGGCTGGAAGGTCCGTTTCACCGACCAGGTGAACCCGGAGTCGACGTATCTGAAGCTGATGACGGACGGCATCCTGCTCGCCGAGATCCAGACGGACCGCGAGCTGCTGGCGTACGACACGATCATCATCGACGAGGCCCACGAGCGGTCCCTCAACATCGACTTCCTGCTCGGCTATCTGGCCAGGCTGCTGCCCCGCCGCCCCGATCTGAAGGTCGTCATCACCTCGGCGACCATCGACCCGGAGCGGTTCGCGCGCCACTTCGGCGAGGCACCGATCGTGGAGGTCAGCGGTCGGACGTATCCGGTGGAGGTGCGATATCGCCCCCTGCTCGAAGACGAGAGCGAGGACTCCGACCGCGACCAGATCACCGCGATCTGCGACGCCGTCGACGAGCTGGGCCACGAGGCCCCGGGCGACGTCCTGGTCTTCCTCTCCGGCGAGCGCGAGATCCGGGACACGGCGGACGCGCTGAACAAGCGGAACCTCAGACACACCGAGGTGCTCCCCCTCTACGCGCGCCTCTCGCACGCCGAGCAGCACCGCGTCTTCCAGCGCCACACGGGACGCCGCATCGTCCTGGCGACCAACGTGGCCGAGACCTCGCTGACGGTCCCCGGCATCAAGTACGTGATCGACCCGGGCAACGCCCGTATCTCCCGCTACAGCCACCGCACCAAGGTCCAGCGGCTGCCGATCGAGCGGATCTCGCAGGCCAGCGCCAACCAGCGCAAGGGCCGCTGCGGCCGTACGTCGGACGGCATCTGCATCCGGCTGTACTCCGAGGACGACTTCGTCACCCGGCCGGAGTTCACCGACCCGGAGATCCTGCGGACCAACCTGGCCTCCGTCATCCTCCAGATGACCGCCGCCGGGCTCGGCGACATCGAGAAGTTCCCCTTCATCGACCCGCCGGACCACCGCAACATCCGCGACGGGGTCCAGCTGCTCCAGGAGCTGGGCGCGCTCGACCCGGGCGAGAAGGATCCGAAGAAGCGGCTCACCCCCCTCGGCCGCAAGCTCTCCCAGCTGCCTGTCGACCCGCGTCTGGCCCGCATGGTCATCGAGGCCGACCGCAACGGCTGCGTCCGCGAGGTCATGGTCATCGCCGCCGCGCTCTCCATCCAGGACCCGCGCGAGCGGCCCGCGGAGAAGCAGACGCAGGCCGACCAGAACCACGCCCGGTTCAAGGACGAGACCTCCGACTTCCTGGCGTACCTGAACCTCTGGGCCTACGTCCGCGAGCAGCAGAGGGAGCGTGGCTCGTCCTCGTTCCGCCGGATGTGCAAACAGGAGTACCTGAACTTCCTGCGCATCCGCGAATGGCAGGACATCTACGCGCAGCTGCGTACGGTCGCCAAGCAGATGGGCATCACCGTCGAGGAGCCCAAGGCGGAGGGGTCCGTCCCCGAGCAGGCGGTGCACACCTCGCTGCTGGCCGGGCTGCTGTCGCACATCGGGCTGAAGGACACCGAGAAGAACGAGTACCTGGGCGCGCGCAGCGCCAAGTTCGCGATCTTCCCCGGGTCGGCGCTGTTCAAGAAGCAGCCCCGGTTCGTGATGTCGGCGGAGCTGGTGGAGACCTCCCGGCTGTGGGCGCGGGTCAACGCCAAGGTCGAGCCCGAATGGATCGAACCGCTCGCCGGGCATCTGCTGAAGCGCACCTACAGCGAGCCGCACTGGGAGAAGGACCAGGCCGCGGTGATGGCGTTCGAACGGGTCACCCTTTACGGGGTACCGATCGTCGCTCAGCGCAAGGTCAATTTCGGCCGTATCGACCAGGAGGCCTCGCGGGATCTGTTCATCCGCAACGCCCTGGTGGAGGGCGACTGGCGCACCCACCACCAGTTCTTCCATGACAATCGCAAACTCCTCGGCGAGGTAGAGGAGTTGGAGCACCGCGCCCGCCGCCGCGACATCCTCGTGGACGACGAGACGCTGTTCGACTTCTACGACCAGCGGATTCCCGAGCACATCGTGTCCGGGGCGCACTTCGACTCCTGGTGGAAGAACAAGAAGCGCGAGGAGCCGGACGCGCTCGACTTCGAGCGCTCCATGCTCATCAACGAGAAGGCCGGGGCCGTCACCAAGGACGACTACCCGGACTCCTGGCGGCAGGGGAAGCTCAAGTTCAAGGTGACGTACCAGTTCGAGCCCGGCGCGGACGCGGACGGCGTGACCGTCCACGTACCGCTCCAGGTGCTCAACCAGGTCACCTCCGAGGGCTTCGACTGGCAGATCCCGGGGCTGCGCGAGGAGGTCGTCACCGAGCTGATCCGCTCGCTGCCGAAGCCGATCCGCCGGCACTACGTCCCCGCGCCGAACTACGCCGACGCGTTCCTCGACCGGGCGGTCCCGCTCCAGGAGCCGCTGCCGTTCACCCTGGCGCGGGAGCTCCAGCGGATGGTCGGCGTGCCGGTCACGGCCGACGACTTCGACCTCTCCCGGGTCCCGGACCATCTGAAGATCACGTTCCGGATCGTCGACGAGCGGCGGCGCAAGGTCGCCGAGGACAAGGACCTGGAGGCGCTGAAGCTCCGGCTGCGGCCGAAGGCCCGGCAGGCGCTCTCCAAGGCGGCCGCGGCGACCGCGGGGCCGTCCGGCGAGTCCATCGAGCGGTCCGGCCTCACCGACTGGACGATCGGCACCCTGGACAAGGTCTTCGAGACACGTCGTGCCGGTCAGCCGGTCAAGGCCTATCCGGCCCTCGTCGACCAGGGCGGCACCGTCGCCGTACGGCTCTTCGACACCGAGGCCGAGCAGCAGCAGGCGATGTGGCGCGGCACCCGGCGGCTGATCATGCTGAACATCCCGGTGAACCCGGCGAAGTTCGCCTCGGACCGGCTCTCCAACCAGCAGAAGCTGGCCCTGTCCCGTAATCCGCACGGTTCGGTCCAGGCGCTCTTCGAGGACTGCGCCACCGCGGCGGCCGACCGGCTGATCGCCGCGCACGGCGGACCGGCGTGGGACGAGAAGGCGTTCCGGACGCTGTACGACAAGGTGCGCGCCGATCTGGTGGACCTGACCGTCCGCACGATCGACCAGGTGCAGCAGATCCTGGCCGCCTGGCAGGCCTGCGAGCGCCGGCTGAAGTCGACGAACAGCCTGACGCTGGTGGCCAACGTCACCGATGTACGCGAGCAGCTGGCCCGTCTCGTACCGCCCGGTTTCGTTACGGCCACCGGACTGCGCCGGCTGCCGGACCTGATGCGCTATCTCGTGGCGGCCGACCGGCGGCTCCAGCAGATGCCGACGGCCGTGCAGCGGGACACCACGCGGATGGCGAAGGTCCACGAGATGCAGGACGAGTACGCCTGGCTGCTCGAACAGTTCCCGCAGGGCAGGCCGGTGCCGCAGGAGGCGCTGGACGTCCGCTGGATGATCGAGGAGCTGCGGGTCAGCTACTTCGCCCACGCGCTGGGCACCGCGTTCCCCGTCTCGGACAAGCGGATCGTGAAGGCGATCGACGCCCTCGCGCCCTGACACGGCGGCTTCGGCGGGCCCCGGGAGACCGTGACGGAGTCACCACCAGGAGTGAAGTCGACCTGGGCCTCCCACCTCCTGTACAGTCTGGTTTCGCAGCAAGCCGCAAGGCAAGCGGCGAAAACCTGGTCCTGTGGAGCAGTTTGGAGTGCTCGCCACCCTGTCAAGGTGGAGGCCGCGGGTTCAAATCCCGTCAGGACCGCAGTAGAAGAAAGCCCGGATCGTTTCGATCCGGGCTTTCTCGCGTCTTGACGGCGGCATCTGCCAGGGGTACCTCGTAGAGCAGGGGCCGTCCCTGTTCCCTCGGCGCTTCTCACGGCGGGGGACGGCCGGGCTCACCGGGAGGTGGCTCGTATGTCCGCGCCCACAGCACGACAGCCCGGAGCACGACATGAGACCCGCGCGCTCCTGCGGGCCCACCTGGCGGCCGCTTCCGCCTATCGCCACCTCACCCGGCACTGCGCGGTCTGCCACCGCCTCCTGCGGCTCGCCATGGAGCCCGGGGGAGACGGGGAGCGGAGAGCGTCCGGGGACCCCTCCGGGGCCCGTCGGGACGCCGTGCGGCCGGGCGGGGCCGGGGAGGGGGACGGGACCGGCGGCCGGGGCGAGGAGGAGGGCCGGGGCGAGGGGCGGGCCGGGGCCGAAAGACCTGCCGCGACATGACCATCGGCCGGATGCTTCCGCGTCCGGACAGTGGCACGCTCGGAGTTGGCAAGCATCGCGCGGTGTGACGGTAGTCACCGAAGGAGTTTTCCGACCGGGGGATTTTACACCTCCCCTACAACTGATGAATTTAATATGTGCAATTGCACGAGGCTGGCAGGTGTCCGAGGACCGTTCCGTCCGGGGCTGTCCCACCACGTCCCCACCATGTCCGGGACGCTCTCCCCCACTCCCGCACAGACCCGCTCACAGACCCACGAAGGCCACCCGGAGCCATCGTGGGGCCGGGCCCGCAGAACGCCTCCTCGGGCCGGCCGCCGGCGGGGCGCCGGAGAGCCTTCCGGGGCCCCGAAGCCGACCGACCGCCCGGTTCTGGGCCCGGTCGGCCCGAAAGGGCCGGGAACGGGCCCGGGAGCGGCCCGGAAGGGCCGTTGGGGGACCTCCGGCGGCCGTCCGGGGCACCCTTCCGGGCAAGGGCCGTCCGGGGCGCCCTCCGGGCAGGACACAAAAAAGATCGCGCTGGACCCGGCGGAGTCCAGCGCGATCGATACGACGGCACCCGTGGAACACAGGTATGACGCCCGTTGGGGCAGGCGTCCGTCGAGTGGAGCTATGGGTGGGCGGCTGAGGTTGGGGGACCTTGCAGCTGCCCGGGTTGTGATGCTGTGCTGCTGTGCTGCCGCGAGACAGGGGTGTGTCAGGCCTCGCTGCGCTGCTGCGGAATACCCGCAAGCAGTGCGCGGACCTCGGCCTCGCGGTACCGGCGATGTCCACCGAGCGTGCGGATGGACGTGAGCTTGCCAGCCTTGGCCCAACGGGTGACCGTCTTCGGGTCCACGCGGAACATCGTGGCAACCTCAGCCGGGGTCAGCAGCGGCTCGGCATCAGGGGTGCGAGCGGTCATGAGCGGCCTCCTCGGGAGAACCGAACCTTCTCGGTTCTTTCCTCTAAATTCTGCACCTTGACCCACGTTGCCCGGAATGGCGGACGCGGGCCGAGTCGGTTATAGGACGAACGGCTTGTCCTCGGCACTACAACTACACCATCCGCCCAGCCACGTCGGCCAAACCGATGGAATTGCCCTCCCAGGTGTTCATCAGCGACGGAAGCCGATGGACCATGCCATAGCGGACAGTCACACCCCAGTGACGATCAGTCACAGAGCGATCAGGAGTCCGCCAGACCACCCATAGAGTGCAATGTCGAGCATCCCGCCCTTACTTGGGCAGAAGGAGCCCTCCCCGGACTCCTTGTCCTATTTTGGCACGAGGAGTAGGGATAGGCGCAAGGGCCCTGTAAGTGCTGTCCATCACGCTTGAGGCAAAGGCCCGGTTCAGGACGTAGGTCCCGGACCCGGCGGAACACACTTCCGCCTCATCCATCACACGGACCGCACAGGGCACAGGTTCACGACCCGTCAATTGTTTGTCGAGCCCCTCTTCGTCGCCCTCCGTCGAGGCGACCCGGCCTCCTCCTCCTTCCGTACGCTCCGGCCTCGCGGCCGGTCCGCCGGCCCCTCGGCCGTCCTGGATGAAGGATGCCCCGGTTCCGTCACCTTGATGCCGCTGTGGGTCTTTTCACGTCAATTGGTGAACTGGAGGTCCCGGACCGCCCGCCAACGCTCCGCGAGGCGCGCGTACGCCTCCCCCGCGCCCTCGCTGTCGCCGTCCCGCAGCGCGGCGAGCCCCTCCGCCACATCCGCCGCCGAGCGGTCCCCGGCGAGCCTCTCCGCCGGCAACGCGTGCACGAGGCCCCCGTAGTCCAGCTCGACCAGGGAGCGCGGATGGAACTCCTCCAGCCAGCGCCCCACGTCCACCAGCCCCTCGGTCAGCGGGCCCTCGGAAACGTGTCCGCGCAGCGTCCGCAGCGCCCGCGCCAGCCGCCGCCGGGCCTCGACCATCGGGGTGCGGTAGCGCAGTACGGGCCCCGACCCCTCGCCGTCCGCCGCCGCGTACTCCCGCTCCTCGTCGCGGAAGAGGACGAACCAGCGCACCGGGACCTGCCACACCGTGGTGCGGATCCAGGGCCTCGCGTCCGGGTGGAGCCGCTGCCAGCGCTCGTGGTCCGCCGCGGCCTGGCCGCGCACCACCGCCGGCAGCACGACGTCGAGCACGTTGGCCGGAAACATTCCCCCGAGTTCCTCCAGGGCCAGCCAGCCCCGCAGCCTGGTGCGCCACGGGCAGACGCACACCACCCCGTCCAGCTCCGTCACGAACGCGTCGCCGCTCTCGTGCACGGGCACCCCCACCGGCGGCGTCGACGCCAAGTCGGCCAGCGAACGACGCAGTTCGTCCTGGGCCGTGGGGAGCTGCTCACGTTGCGCGTAGCGCGCCCAGTGGCCGCGCTCGGGCTCCGCGAAGGCGACGAGCGGCTCGTAGATCCGGAGGTAGGACGCGTAAGGGACGAGCACCGAAGACACCACCGACATGGAGCGCATCGTGTCACGGCGGATCACCCCCAGGGGGTGATCCTTCGCGCGGGGGCAGATCCGAGCCGCCGGAGGACTTACGCTCTTGCCCATCGGACCGGCCGTGCCGGTCGGTCCGGGGCCCTCCCCACCCCTAGGAGGGCCTCCGCCGCTTCGTACTTGGGAGTCACCACAGTGACCGATGTGACTGACGGCGTCCTGCACACCCTGTTCCACTCGGATCAGGGGGGTCACGAGCAAGTAGTGATCTGCCAGGACCGTGCCACCGGCCTCAAGGCCGTCATCGCCCTCCACTCCACCGCCCTGGGCCCGGCCCTCGGCGGCACCCGCTTCTACCCGTACGCCTCCGAGGCGGACGCCGTCGCCGACGCGCTGAACCTGTCGCGCGGGATGTCGTACAAGAACGCCCTGGCCGGTCTCGACCACGGTGGCGGCAAGGCCGTCATCATCGGCGACCCGGAGAAGATCAAGAGCGAGGAACTCCTCCTCGCCTACGGCCGGTTCGTCGCCTCGCTCGGCGGCCGCTACGTGACCGCCTGCGACGTCGGCACCTACGTCGCCGACATGGACGTCGTCGCCCGGGAGTGCCGCTGGACCACCGGCCGCTCCCCCGAGAACGGCGGCGCGGGCGACTCCTCGGTGCTCACCGCGTTCGGCGTCTTCCAGGGCATGCGGGCCTCGGCCCAGCACCTGTGGGGCGACCCGACACTGCGCGGCCGCAAGGTCGGCGTCGCCGGGGTCGGCAAGGTGGGCCACCACCTCGTCGAGCACCTGCTCGCCGACGGCGCCGAGGTCGTGATCACCGACGTCCGCGAGGAGTCGCTGCGCCGGATCACCGATGCACACCCCGAGGTCACCGTGGCGGCGGACACCGACGCGCTGATCCGCACCGAGGGCCTGGACGTCTACGCGCCGTGCGCGCTCGGCGGCGCGCTCGACGACGACACCGTCCCCGTGCTCACCGCGAAGGTGGTGTGCGGCGCGGCCAACAACCAGCTGGCGCACCCGGGCGTGGAGAAGGACCTGGCCGACCGGTCGGTTCTCTACGCCCCCGACTACGTGGTCAACGCCGGTGGCGTGATCCAGGTGGCCGACGAGCTGCACGGGTTCGACTTCGACCGGTGCAAGGCGAAGGCGGCGAGGATCTTCGACACCACGCTGGAAATATTCGCACGTGCGAAGGCGGATGGGATTCCGCCGGCCGCGGCGGCCGACCGGCTCGCCGAGCAGCGGATGGCGGAGGCGCACGCCCGCTGACGGGGCGGCCCTCGGCCACCCCGTACGACCCGCCGACCGGCGAGACAAGACTCACGCCGGTCGGCGGGTCGTACCTCCACAAGAGGTTAAAATCGCAGTTGACCAGGGAGGACGGGGCTCCTCACTGGCCCTGTGCCGGGACCGGAATGCGGGCGGCGTACCGTATGGCCACGGAAGCAGGTACCGTTAAAGCTCTACAGGCACGGTCTCTCTGCCGAGAGTCCGTCCTGAAACATGAACGCGTGTCAAGACTCTGGGGCCGTCGAGCCCCGTCACCGAGGGGGTCGAGCCATGGGGCGCGGCCGGGCAAAGGCCAAGCAGACCAAGGTCGCCCGCCAGCTGAAGTACAGCAGCGGCGGGACTGACCTGTCGCGTCTGGCCAATGAGCTGGGCGCATCGCCTTCGAGTCAGCCACCGAACGCAGAGCCGTTCGAGGACGACGACGAGGAAGATGACCCGTACGCACAGTACGCGGATCGCTACAACCAGGACGATGACGAGGATCAGGACGATCAGTCCGGTCCGTCGTCACAGCGCCGCGGCGCTTGACCTCGCGCTGACACATCAACCCGGTCCGGGCCTGCCCCGGGCCGGGTTCTGTGTGTCCCGATCCGGTCTTCGCCGTGGCCCCGTGGTGCGCCGGGGCGGGCCGCCCGGCGCACCACGGCGTGACGCTGTCTACCGGGCGTAGTCGCCGGTCAGCTCGGCGCCCGTGGCGCGGTCACCGCGCTCGGTGATCTCTCCGGCGACCCAGGAGTCGACCCCGCGGTCGGCCAGCGTCGTCAGTGCGGCGTCCACCGAGTCGGCCGGGACGATCGCGATCATGCCGACGCCCATGTTGAGCGTCTTCTCCAGCTCCAGCCGCTCGACCTGACCGGCCTTGCCGACCAGGTCGAAGACGGCTCCGGGCGTCCACGTGGAGCGGTCCACGGTGGCGTGCAGGCCGTCCGGGATCACCCGGGCCAGGTTGTTCGCCAGGCCGCCGCCGGTGACGTGGCTGAAGCCGTGCACCTCGGTCGTACGGGTGAGGGCCAGGCAGTCCAGGGAGTAGATCCGGGTGGGCTCCAGGAGCTCCTCGCCGAGCGTACGGCCGAACTCCTCGACCTCGCGGTCCAGGGACCAGCCGGCCCGGTCGAAGACCACGTGGCGGACGAGCGAGTACCCGTTCGAGTGAAGACCGGAGGACGCCATGGCGATGACCGCGTCACCCGTGCGGATACGGTCCGGGCCGAGCAGGCGGTCGGCCTCGACCACGCCCGTACCGGCTCCGGCGACGTCGAAGTCGTCCGGGCCGAGGAGACCCGGGTGCTCGGCCGTCTCGCCGCCGACCAGGGAGCAGCCCGCCAGGACGCAGCCTTCGGCGATGCCCTTCACGATGGCCGCGACACGCTCGGGGTGCACCTTGCCGACGCAGATGTAGTCGGTCATGAACAGGGGCTCGGCGCCGCAGACGACGAGGTCGTCCACGACCATGCCGACGAGGTCGTGGCCGATGGTGTCGTACACGCCCATCTTCCGCGCCAGGTCCACCTTGGTGCCGACGCCGTCCGTGGCGGAGGCGAGGAGCGGGCGCTCGTAGCGCTTCAGCGCCGAGGCGTCGAAGAGCCCGGCGAAGCCGCCGAGTCCGCCGAGTCCGGCGACCTCGGGGCGCTGGGTCTTCTTCACCCACTCCTTCATCAGCTCGACGGCACGGTCACCGGCTTCGATGTCGACGCCGGCCGCCGCGTAGGAAGCACCTGTTGTCTCAGACATGGCCTGGGATCTTTCGTGTGGAGATACGGGGCTGGTGGGGGATGCGGCGGCGCGTCCGGGTCACGGACGGCGCAGCGCGTCGGCCGCGGCGGTCGCCGCCGGGCCCGCCGCCAGCTCGGTCTCCAGCAGCTGCTTGCCGAGCAGCTCCGGGTCCGGGAGATCCATCGGGTATTCGCCGTCGAAGCAGGCGCGGCAGAGGTTCGGCTTGGGAATCGTCGTCGCCTCGATCATCGCGTCGATCGAGATGTACGAGAGGGAGTCGGCACCCATGGAGGTGCAGATCTCGTCGACGGTCATGCCGTTGGCGATCAGCTCGGCGCGGGTCGCGAAGTCGATCCCGAAGAAGCAGGGCCACTTCACCGGCGGCGAGGAGATCCGGATGTGGATCTCGGCGGCACCGGCCTCGCGGAGCATCCGGACCAGGGCGCGCTGGGTGTTGCCGCGGACGATCGAGTCGTCGACGACCACCAGGCGCTTGCCCTTGATGACTTCCTTCAGCGGATTCAGCTTGAGCCGGATGCCGAGCTGGCGGATGGTCTGCGAGGGCTGGATGAAGGTCCTGCCGACGTAGGCGTTCTTCACCAGTCCGGCGCCGAACGGGATGCCGCTGGCCTCCGCGTACCCGATCGCGGCGGGGGTGCCGGATTCCGGCGTCGCTATGACGAGGTCCGCCTCGACGGGGGCCTCGGCGGCCAGCTTGCGCCCCATCTCCACCCGGGAGAGGTAGACGTTGCGCCCGGCGATGTCGGTGTCGGGACGGGCCAGGTAGACGTACTCGAAGACACAGCCCTTGGGCTTCGCTTCTGCGAATCGAGTGGTGCGCAGACCGTTCTCGTCGATGGCGACGAGCTCGCCCGGCTCGATCTCGCGTACGTAGCTGGCACCGCAGATGTCGAGCGCGGCGGACTCGGATGCGACCACCCAGCCGCGCTCCAGCCGGCCGAGCACCAGCGGGCGGATGCCCTGCGGGTCGCGGGCGGCGTAGAGCGTGTGCTCGTCCATGAAGACGAGGGAGAACGCGCCCTTGACGTCGGGGAGCACCTTGGAGGCGGCTTCCTCGATGGTGAGCGGCTTGTCGTTCTCGTCGCGCTGTCCGGCGAGCAGCGCGGTCACCAGGTCGGTGTCGTTGGTCGCGGCGACCTGGGTGGCGCGGCCGTCCTTGCGCGGGAGGTCGGCGACCATCTCCGCGAGCTGGGCGGTGTTGACCAGGTTCCCGTTGTGACCGAGGGCGATCGAGCCGTGCGCGGTGGCACGGAACGTCGGCTGCGCGTTCTCCCACACCGAGGCACCGGTGGTGGAGTAGCGGGCATGACCGACCGCGATATGGCCCTGGAGAGAACCCAGAGACGTTTCGTCGAAGACCTGCGAGACCAGTCCCATGTCCTTGAAGACCAGGATCTGGGACCCGTTGCTCACTGCGATGCCCGCGGATTCCTGTCCGCGGTGCTGCAGGGCATACAGTCCGAAATAGGTGAGCTTGGCGACCTCTTCACCCGGAGCCCAGACACCGAAGACGCCACAAGCGTCCTGGGGGCCTTTCTCTCCGGGGAGCAGGTCGTGGTTGAGTCGTCCATCACCACGGGGCACGGCACCGAGTGTAGGCGAGATCGACCACTGGTCCGAATTGGGGACCGGTGGGCAAACCGACGGCGGCGCATGGGGAACGGGCCCGCCCGCCGCCCGGGGAGGGCGATTCGCGGGACTTCGGCCCGTGACGCTGTGTGACTGCCGCGCGGACGGGGAGGGCTCCACGAGGCGAACGCGGCGCTCACTTCCGGGCCCGGAGCCTGGTTACCGACAGGTAGGGGCCGGTGGGGGCGGCCGGGCGGCCGTGGCGCTCGGTGAACCCGCCCGATCGCCGCCCCGGCCCCTGGCCGAACGCTCGTTTCGTGGTGAGCCTCACACCGAGGGGCGGGGTTCAGCCGTGCTGGGAGCTGTTCCCGGCCCCGGCGGATGCGGCCGTGGCGCCGACGCCCTTGCCGTCGGCGGCGGTGAGCGTGAGGGCCTTGCCCTTGATCGTGTACGTGACCTTGCCGTCCAGGGCGGCGAGCACGGCGCGTTCCGTCTCCATCTCGGCCTCCGGGCACATCTTGCGGGTGCCGGTCACCGGCCCGAACGTGATCGTGGAGCCCTTGACCGTCGCCTGGCCGCGGAAGGAGTTGCAGCCGGAGTGGCCCTGCACGGCGCCGTCCTCGGAGAAGGTCAGATAGGGCGCCCTCTCCTTGGGCAGGTCCGCCGGTACGGTCGTGGCCGTCTCGCCGCTGAGCAACGTGGTCACGGCCCAGCGGGTGCCGACCAGATCGGCGGGCTTCTCCTCGCTGAGTGCCATCGAGTCGCCGCCTTCGGTGGTGAGGGTCAGTTTGTCGCCGGAGAGCTTCGCGGTGTGCTCGCCGCCCATGGCGTCGATGGCGGCCTTCTCGAACTTCTCGATGTTCTCCTCGCACGCCATCTGCGTGGTCACGGGCTTGCCCAGGGTGATCCGGTCACCCTGCACCCGGGCGTCCACGCTGATGTGGTTGCAGCCGAAGTGGGCCGTGGCCCGGCCCTTCGGGTCGATCTCCAGCCGGGCCCCTTCCGGGGCCTCGGTCTTCTTCCCGCCGACGGTCACGGAGTCGACGCTCCACGCCACCCCGGTGACGGGGACGTCGCTCTGCACGCTGTCGCCACCGCCACCGCCACCGCCACCGCCGCCGGAGCCGGAACCCGACTCCGTACCGCAGGCGGCGAGGGTGAGGAGGGCCAGGACACCGACGCTGAGGGCCATACGTTGTGTGTGCATGGCGATGTGACGGAACGAGGGGCGGATCCGGTTCCGCCCGCTCCGCTTCGGCCGTACGGAACCGGGGTGCCGCCTCCCGGAAACGCCCCGGCCGCCGGGCGGCCCCGCTCAGCCCATCAACGGCAGCAGCGCGGCCAGGTCGGCGCGCTCCCCACTGGCGCTGACCTCGGCGTCCTCCACGGCCCGCGCCCACTCCGTACGCCCGGTGGCGAGCCGGATCCAGGTCAGCGGGGAGGTCTCCACGACGTTGGGCGGGGTGCCCCGGGTGTGCTTGGGCCCGCCGATGCACTGGACCACCGCGAACGGCGGGACCCGCACCTCCACCGAGCCGCCCGGCGCCCGGTCCGCGAGGGCGTCGGCCAGCAGCCGGGTGCAGGCGGCCAGGGCCTGCCGGTCGTAGGGGATCTCCAGCCCGAGCGCCTCGTTCAGGTCGTCCGTGTGGACGACCAGCTCGACGGTCCGGGAGGCCAGATAGTCGCTCAGCCGCATGGAGCCGACCCGGACGGACAGCAGCCGTTCCCCCGTGCCGGTGGCCGGGACGGAACCGGTGAACCCCGCTTCAGCCTCCGCGAACAGCGTGGCGAGATCGGGCTCCCCGGCCGCCACCTCCTCGACGCCCTCGGCGATACCGGCGGCGTACGCGGCGGTGACCGACGGCCACTCCAGCAGGGCGACCTGGGGCTTGGGGCCTGGCGGCTCCGGCAGGGCCAGGGCCCGGGTGACGCTGCTCAGCCCGATCGCGATGTGCACGGCGAGCTCGCGCACCGCCCAGTCGCCGAGCCGGGTCGGCCGGTCGAGCTGATCCGGCGTCAACGCGGCGACGGCGTCGCGGACATGGGCGAACTGGGCGAGGACCGCCGTCCGGGTCCTGAGGTGATCGTAGGCGCGCGGGCGCTTCTTGGCCGGGGGCATGGGCCGAGACTAACCGGCGCCACTGACATCGCCCGGTCAGGCCTTCGCGACCTGGTCCCGGCCCCGCTCCTCGGCCGGCTCACCGACCGGCTCACCGACCGGCTCACCGACCGTGAACGTCTCGCCGTTCGCGGGCACTCCGAGGCCTCGCCAGGTGAACGGGACGCCCCGGGCGTTGTCCAGGTCCGGGCCGTCCATCAGCTGGAAGTGGAGGTGGGGTTCGGTGGTGTTGCCGGAGTTGCCGCACCGCGCGATCGGCTGCCCTGCCCGGACGGTGTCCCCGGCCTTCACCCGGATCGAGCCGCGCCGGGCGTGCGCGTAGGCGGCGTACGTACCGTCGCCGAGGTCGAGGATCACGTGGTTGCCGACGATCCGGTGCACGCCGAGGATCGACCGGACGGTGCCCTCGACGAGCATCAGATAGGCGAGCGCGGGCAGTGAGCTGCGGCTCAGATGGTCGCGCTGGCCGTCGCTCGCCTGCACGACCGTGGCGTCGGCCACCGCGAGCAGCGGGGCGCCGAAGGCCGGGAAGGCGCGGTTGCGGCGGAAGAACGGCCAGACCCAACCGAACGCCGGCCGGGCCGGTGGCTCGCCCTCCCCCGTCTCCGGGTCGGCCACGATGTCGATCGCGTACGTCTGCCCGTAGACGTGCGTCCCATGGCTCGGCACCTTGTCCGCCGGGCTGTTCAGCGCCTTCCAGCGGCCGGTGACCGGCGGATCGACCTCCACCGGGGACCTCGGCTCGCCCTGCGGTGCCGCGGCCCTGGTCTGCCCTGCCGTCGTCGCCACCATGAGGGCGAGGACGACCGCCGCGGGCAGGAAGGTCGTCGCCCAGCCCGGCCCTGGCAGATCCGTGAAGAACTCGCCGATCATCAGCGCGAACAGGACCAGCCAGGACAGCCGCATGGCGATCTGGACGGCGGTGCGGACGGACATGTCTCCCCCAGGGCTTCGTGTCTTCTCGTCGTCAGGTCAGGGCCGCGCCGCCGTCAGCACCACCAGCAGCGGTACGACCCGGGTGGGCGGCACCTCGTACCTGCCGCGGCCCGCCGCGTGCAGCCAGCCCGCGCCGGTCAGCTGGCGCAGGTGGTGGTAGATCTGGCCGGTGGTGCCCAACGCGTCGAGCGCGGCCAGTTCGGCGGTCGTCCTCAGACCGCCGAGGATCTCGCGGAGCAGGCGCAGCCGGACCGGGTGGCCCAGCGCGGCGAACGAATCGGCGGCGTCCGCCCAGTCCCCGTCGAACAGGGCCTCGGTGAGGGCGCCGTACTGCCACTCGTAACTCTCTCCGGTGGGCAGCCGGACCGCGCCCGTGTAGAGCACTCCCCCGTCGGCTGCGGCCTCCCCGACCTCGGTGAGCTGCTGTTTCAGCCCGTCCAGCGCCCAGAAGTCGCCGTCGCCCAGGCGGGGGGACCCGGGGTCCTGCCGCTCCAGGGCCGTGAGCCGCCTCTCCAGCTCGGCGACCCGCTGCTCCAGCTCCATGACACCAACCTTACGTAATTACGTAATCTCTGACAAGGGGTGGGGAAAGGCCGAAGCCCCCGCCCGGAGGACCCGGGCGGGGGCTTCGAAAACGCCGGTCGGCGCGCGGCTCAGGCGAGCAGTGCGGGGATCGTCGCCTCGTGCGCCGTACGGAGCTCGCTCAGCGGGATGCTGAACTCGCCCTGGATCTCGATCTCCTCGCCGTCCACGACACCGATGCGGGTGACGGGCAGACCGCGCGCGCCGCACATGTCGGTGAAGCGGAGCTCCTCGCTGCGCGGGATCGAGACGACCGCGCGCCCCGCCGACTCGGAGAAGAGGAACGTGAACGCGTCCAGGCCGTCCGGCACGACCAGCCGGGCGCCCTTCCCGCCGCGCAGGCAGGACTCGGTGACGGCCTGGATCAGGCCGCCGTCGCTCAGGTCGTGCGCGGCGTCGATCATGCCGTCGCGGGAGGCCGAGATCAGGATCTCGGCGAGCAGCTTCTCGCGGCCGAGGTCCACCTTCGGGGGCAGGCCGCCCAGGTGCTGGTGGACGACCTCGGACCAGGCCGAGCCGCCGAACTCCTCGCGGGTGTCGCCCAGCAGGTAGAGGAGCTGGCCCTCCTCCGCGAAGGCGACCGGCGTACGCCGGTTGACGTCGTCGATCACGCCGAGCACGGCCACGACCGGCGTCGGGTGGATCGCCGTCTCACCGGTCTGGTTGTACAGCGAGACGTTGCCGCCGGTGACCGGGGTGCCCAGCTCCAGGCAGCCGTCCGCGAGACCGCGGGTGGCCTCGGCGAACTGCCACATGACGTCCGGGTCCTCGGGCGAGCCGAAGTTCAGGCAGTTGGAGATCGCCAGCGGCTTCGCGCCCGACGCGGCGACGTTGCGGTACGACTCCGCCAGCGCGAGCTGCGCACCGGCGTACGGGTCGAGCTTGGCGTACCGGCCGTTGCCGTCGGTCGCCATGGCCACACCCAGGTTCGACTCGGCGTCGATGCGGACCATGCCCGCGTCCTCGGGCATCGCCAGCACGGTGTTGCCCTGGACGAAGCGGTCGTACTGGTCGGTGATCCAGGACTTGGAGGCCTGGTTCGGGGAGGCGACCAGCTTCAGGACCTGCTCGCGCAGCTCGGCGGCGTCCTTCGGCCGGGCGAGCTCGCCGGCGTCGTCGGCCTGGAGCGCGTCCTGCCAGGACGGCCGGGCGAACGGACGGTGGTAGACCGGGCCTTCGTGCGCGACGGTGCGCGGCGGCACGTCCACGATCTGCTCGCCGTGCCAGAAGATCTCCAGCTGGGAGCCCTCGGTCACCTCACCGATGACGGTGGCGATGACGTCCCACTTCTCGCAGATCTCCAGGAAACGGTCCACGTGCTGCGGCTCGACGATCGCGCACATGCGCTCCTGCGACTCGCTCATGAGGATTTCCTCGGGCGAGAGGGAGGAGTCGCGCAGCGGCACGGTGTCCAGCTCGACGCGCATCCCGCCGGAACCGGCGGAGGCCAGCTCGGAGGTGGCGCAGGAGAGCCCGGCGCCACCGAGGTCCTGGATGCCGTCGACGAGCTTCTCGCCGAAGATCTCCAGGGTGCACTCGATGAGGAGCTTCTCCTGGAACGGGTCGCCGACCTGGACGGCGGGGCGCTTGGCCGGGCCGGTGGACTCGAAGGTCTCCGAGGCCAGCACGGAGACGCCGCCGATGCCGTCGCCGCCGGTGCGGGCGCCGTAGAGGATCACCTTGTTGCCGGCGCCGGAGGCCTTGGCGAGGTGGATGTCCTCGTGCTTCATCACGCCGATGCAGCCGGCGTTGACCAGCGGGTTGCCCTGGTAGCAGGCGTCGAAGACGACCTCGCCGCCGATGTTGGGCAGGCCCAGGCAGTTGCCGTAGCCGCCGATGCCCGCGACGACGCCCGGCAGGACGCGCTTGGTGTCGGGGTGGTCGGCCGCGCCGAAGCGCAGCGGGTCCACGACCGCGATCGGGCGGGCGCCCATGGCGAGGATGTCGCGGACGATGCCGCCGATGCCCGTGGCCGCGCCCTGGTAGGGCTCGATGTACGAGGGGTGGTTGTGCGACTCGACCTTGAAGGTGACCGCGTACCCCTGGCCGACGTCGACGACGCCGGCGTTCTCGCCGATGCCGACGAGCATGGCGTCGTTGGCGGGGACCTTCTCGCCGAACTGCTTGAGGTGGACCTTGCTGCTCTTGTAGGAGCAGTGCTCCGACCACATCACGGAGTACATGGCGAGCTCGGCGCCGGTGGGACGGCGGCCCAGGATCTCGCGGATCCGGGCGTACTCGTCCTCCTTGAGGCCGAGCTCCTTCCAGGGCTGCTCGGCGTCCGGGGTCTCGGCCGCGTGCTTGACCGTATCCAGGCTCATGCGTTGACCAGCTTCTTGATGATCGAGGTGAAGAAACCGAGGCCGTCGGTGCGGCCGGTGCCGATGAGCGGCTCCACGGCGTGCTCCGGGTGCGGCATCAGGCCGACGATGTTGCCCGCGGCGTTGGTGATGCCCGCGATGTCGCGGAGCGAGCCGTTGGGGTTGCCGTCCAGGTAGCGGAAGGCGACGCGCCCCTCGGCCTCCAGCTCGTCGAGCGTGCGCTCGTCGGCGGTGTACCGGCCGTCCATGTTCTTGAGCGGGACGCTGATCTCCTGACCGCCGCTGTAGTCCGAGGTCCAGGCGGTCTCCGCGTTCTCCACCCGCAGCTTCTGGTCGCGGCAGATGAAGTGGAGGTGGTTGTTGCGCAGCATCGCGCCGGGCAGCAGGTGCGCCTCGGTCAGGATCTGGAAACCGTTGCAGATGCCGAGGACCGGCAGACCGGCCTTCGCCTGCTCGATGAGGGTTTCCATGACCGGCGAGAAGCGGGAAATCGCGCCGGCACGGAGGTAGTCCCCGTAGGAGAAACCGCCCGCCAGAACGACCGCGTCGACCTGGTGCAGGTCCTTGTCGCGGTGCCACAGCGATACGGGCTCGGCGCCCGCGATCCGGACGGCGCGCAGGGCGTCCTGATCGTCGAGGGTGCCGGGAAAAGTGACGACGCCGATACGGGTGGTCACTTCTCCTCCTCCACCTTCACGACGAAGTCCTCGATGACGGTGTTGGCGAGGAACGTCTCGGCCAGCTCGTTAATACGGGCGAGGGCGGCGTCGTCGACCGGCCCCTCGACCTCCAGCTCGAAACGCTTTCCCTGACGAACGTCCGCGATTGACTCGAAGCCGAGACGGGGCAGTGCGCGCTGCACCGCCTGTCCCTGCGGGTCGAGGATCTCGGGCTTGAGCATGACGTCGACTACGACGCGTGCCACTGGCACTCCCGGTGTGGTGGTGTGGTGCGGCTGTCTCTCCGGGGGGTTCCCCAGACCCCCGCGGGTCCACTCAGCGTACCTGGCCAAAATTTCTACGCGGGTAGATATCGGGCGGGACGGACAGGGCGGAGGCCCTGCGCGGATCACGCCGGGATATCGGCCGCGACACCGTGCGGGAAAAGGTCTGGGAAAAATCGCGCCAGGATTGCACACGGATTGCACACGGACACGCGGGTGCAATTGGCCGGGCTTCACAATGCGGCACCCGCCGCTGTACAAATGATTACCGGGGAAAGCAACATTGCTCCGGGAACAACGGAACAGTCGACACCTCGTCGATCCGCATCCGCCCGCCTGGCAGCCGGAAGGCCGGCATCCGCGCACGCGACACGCGCCGGTGCCGTAGGAAAGGACCGATATCCGTGGCTCAGCGCGTAGTGGTGACGCTCTCCGACGACATCGACGGGGGAGCAGCGGCGGAAACGGTGACCTTCGCCCTGGACGGGAAGACGTACGAGATCGATCTCAATCCCGCCAACGCGAAGAAACTGCGGAAGACCCTGGCTCCTTACGTTGCCGCCGGTCGAAAGCAGACAAATGCCAGCAAGCATGGCAGGACGCCCACGACCTACCACCACACCTCCCTCGCCCCGGACCCGGCGGCCGTCCGCGCCTGGGCCCGCTCGCACCGGATGGAGGTGCCGGCCCGGGGCCGCATTCCGAAGAAGGTCTACGAGGCGTTCGACGCGGCGAGTTGATCCGTGACGGGCCCGGGCGCCGACGGGTTGAGCCGTGGCGGCTCCCGGGCGTCCGGCCCGTCAGGCGTCCGCGACCCCGGGGCCGGAACGCCCCCGCCCCGGGCAGCCGGACGCTCCGTCAGGCGGCCCCGGACGCCCCGCCGGCCGGGCCCCGGGGGCCCGTTCCGCGAGGCCCTCGGGGAGCCGACTTGCGCGACACCCCCGCAGGTCGGCTAGAGTCTGGAGCACGCCGAGGGGCGAGGCCGCAAAGCCGAATCCCACGCAGCGTGCGGGTGTAGTTCAGTAGTAGAACATCCCCCTTCCAGGGGGAAGGCGCAGTGTGCAATTCCTGTCACCCGCTCTGCACGACTCTTCGGACCACTTCGTTGGATCAGGTAGAGTAGTGCTCGCTCCACCGGTGAAAGCCGAGTGGCTGCACTGCGGACGTAGCTCAGTTGGTAGAGCGCAACCTTGCCAAGGTTGAGGTCGCCAGTTCGAACCTGGTCGTCCGCTCAGCATCAAAGGCCCTGACCTTCTCGGTCAGGGCCTTTGTCGTACTCCCGCCTCTCTCATCCCCTGCGGCCTCATGCGTCCGTCCCCTGCGCCCTCATGAGGTTTGTCATGAGCAGTGGTGACAGCGCGCACTGCTCATGGACCGGTTGCGGCGGAAACCTTGAGGCATGACCAGCGACGACATTCTCAGCGACCACGTGGACGGTCCCGTGATCGAGGCGCACGAGGTGCGCCGGCGTTACGCCGGCGGCTTCGAGGCCGTGTCCGGGATCTCCTTCTCCGTGGCCCGCGGCGAACTGTTCGCCCTGCTCGGGACGAACGGCGCGGGCAAGACCTCCACCGTGGAGCTCCTCGAAGGCCTGGCCCCGCCGACCGACGGCACGGTCCGGGTCCTCGGCCACGACCCGTACCGCGAACGCGCCGCCGTACGCCCCCGTACCGGGGTGATGCTCCAGGAAGGCGGCTTCCCCTCCGACCTCACGGTCATGGAGACCGTCCGCATGTGGTCGGCGTGCACCACCGGCGCACGCCCCGCCGGCGAGGCCCTGGAGATGGTCGGCCTGTCCCTCCGGGCGGACGTACGGGTCAAGCAGCTGTCCGGCGGCGAGAAGCGCCGCCTCGACCTGGCGCTCGCCCTCACGTCCCGGCCCGAGGTGCTCTTCCTCGACGAGCCGACGACCGGACTGGACGCCGAGGGCCGGCAGGAGACCTGGGAGCTCGTCCGGGCGCTGCGGGACAACGGCACAACCGTGCTGCTGACCACGCACTACCTGGAGGAGGCCGAGGCGCTCGCGGACCGCCTGGCGATCATGCATCAGGGGAGGATCGTGACGACCGGGACCATCGCCGAGGTGACCGCGCGGCAGCCCGCCAGGATCCGGTTCGTCCTGCCCGAGGCCGTGCCGGCGGCGCGGCTCCCGCTCTCGCTGCGGGCCGCGGCGGAGGGGTCCCGGATCGAGATCCGCACCCCCGCCCTCCAGGAGTCCCTGCACGAACTCCTGGAGTGGGCCCGGGAGTCCGGCGTACGGCTGCACGGCCTCGACGCCCGCTCCGCCTCCCTGGAGGAGGCGTTCCTCGACATCGCGAAGACCCGGCACGCGCCCCGGGACCAGGACCCGCGCCAGGTCCCGGACCGCGCCCCTCGCTCCGGCGGCCCCGGCGGCACGGAGAGCACGAAGAAGGTGACGGCATGACGACCACCACGACCCCCGCCCTCGACCGGACGCCCGCCGCCTCCCCCACGCGCGCGGCGGCCGTGGCCCGGCGGCTGACCGCCCTCGGCCGCGCCGAGCTGATCCTCCTGCTGCGCAACCGGACCGCGATCGTCGTGGCCCTGCTGCTGCCGCTCGTGATGATCTTCGCGATCCGGTCCTCGCTCGAACAGGTCGACCTCGGCGGCACCGGGCTCACCGTCGCCGGCGCCACCCTGACCGGCGGCATCGGCATGGTGCTCGTCCAGGTCGTCTACATGAACCTCGTCTCCGCGTACGTCGCCCGGCGCGAGGAACTCGTCCTGAAGCGGCTGCGCACCGGCGAGATCTCCGACCGCGAGATCCTGGTCGGCACGGCGCTGCCGTCCGTCGCGCTGGCTCTCGCCCAGTGCGTGCTGCTGATGGTGGCCGGCGCGATCGCCTTCGATCTGAGCGCCCCGCACCGCCCCGACCTCCTGCTGGCCGGACTGCTGCTGAGCTTCGTCCTGATGTCCGCCCTGGCCGCGGCGACCACCGCGATCACCCGGACCGTACAGACCTCGCAGCTCACCACCCTGCCGCTGTACTTCGCCTCGCTCTTCGGCTCCGGACTGTTCGTCCCGCTGGCGGTGTTCCCGGACAGGCTGGCCTCCGTACTGGAGCTGCTGCCGATGACCGGCGTGATGACGCTGATCCGGCACGGCTGGCTCGGCGGCGCGGAGGGCGGCGACCTGTTCACGGCCGGGGTGACCGCGCTGGCCTGGACCGCTTTCGGCGTGTTTGCTGTGCGACGGTGGTTCCGCTGGGATCCGCGCGGCTGACATGAAGGGACTGAGGGGCGTGATCGGTCGGGTACGGGGCTGGCGGCGCGACTGGCACGAGCGCAGCAAACTCCAGCGCATCGACCTCTACACACGGGTGACGCTCTCCTCGATCACCTGGCTCTTCGCGGTGTCCTGGGGGCTGGTGCCGCTCGCCGAGACCCTGGACCAGGGAGCGGTGGCCATCGCCCTGGGAGCAGGGTTCCTCGTCGTCAACATCGCCCAGTCCGTGCTGAGCACCCGCAACCTGTTGCCCGCCTTCGACGCCTACCGGGGCCTGGCGCCGTTTCCTCCCGGGCGGCTGCGCTTGCCCGCCGCTCTCCAGGTGGCGATGACCGCCCTCGTGGTGGCCCTCGCGGCGGTGGGAGGCGTGCGGGACGAGGGGCTCGTGCTGCTGGTGCTGGACCTGCCGGTGGCGTTCGCCATCCCGTACGTCCTGATCGTGCCGGTCCGGCGGTTCCTGCTCCACGCCGCCGCCTTCTCGGTGGCCGGCACGGCCCTCCTGGCGGCCGTGGGCGTGCCGGGCGGGCAGTTGTTCGGGGCGGTCGTCTCGCTGACCGTCGTCACCCTGCTGGTGCTCGTGTCGGCCCGGCCGAGCGCCTGGAGCCTGTCGGTGATGTGGCAGGCGGAGGAGGCACGGGACATGCAGGCCCGGCTGGCGGTGGCGGAGGAGCGGCTGCGGTTCGGCCGGGACATGCACGACGTGCTGGGGCGGAACCTATCGGTGATCGCCCTGAAGAGCGAGCTGGCCGTGGAGCTGGCCCAGCGCGGGAACCCCGCGGCGATGGACCAGATGGTCGAGGTGCAGCGGATCGCCCGCGCCTCCCAGCAGGAGGTCCGCGATGTCGTACGCGGCTACCGGGAGGCCGACCTGCCCACCGAACTCATGGGCGCACAGGGCGTGTTGCGGGCCGCCGGTATCACCTGCACGGTCGAGGGCGCGGACGGCCCGGCCGGCATCGGGGCTCCCGCAGCCGTCCAGGGCGCGCTCGGCTGGGTGGTACGCGAGACCGCGACGAACGTCCTGCGCCACGGCGACCCGCGCCACTGCTGGATCCGGCTCGCGCGGACGCGGGACGCGGTGGTCCTGGAGGTCGAGAACGACGGGGCCGGCGCCACCCGCCCGCTCGGCGGCGCGGACGACGGCGGCGGTTCGGGCCTGGCGGGGCTTCGGGTACGGCTCGGCGCGCTGGGCGGGTCGCTCACCGCCTCGGCCGTCGGGGACGATCTCTTCCGGGTGACGGCGACCGTGCCGCTCACGGCGTCCCGCCCGGACGTGAACGGCCACCCCGCACCGCCGCCCCCCAGCCCCTCGCCCGCCCCTTCCGCCCTCCCGGAGGAACGATGACCACCGCGCAGCCCCTGCGGGTCCTGCTGGCCGACGACGAGCACCTGATCCGGGGCGCGCTGGCCGCGCTGCTCGCCCTGGAAGAGGACCTCGTCGTGGTCGCGGAGGCGGCGAGCGGCCCCGAGGCCCTGGCGATGGCTCTGGCGCACCGGCCCGACGTCGCCGTCCTGGACCTCCAGATGCCGGGCGCGGACGGTGTGAAGGTCGCCACATCGCTGCGGGCCGAGCTGCCCCACTGCCGCACCATGATCGTGACCAGTCACGGCCGCCCCGGGCACCTCAAGCGGGCCCTGGCCGCCGGCGTCCGGGGGTTCGTCCCGAAGACCGTCAGCGCCCGGCGGCTGGCGGAGATCATCCGTACCGTCCACGCCGGGAACCGTTACGTGGATCCCGAGTTGGCGGCCGACGCCATCTCCGCCGGCGACTCCCCGCTGACCGCCCGGGAGGCCGAGGTCCTCGAACTGGCGGCGGACGGGGCGCCGGTCGCGGAGATCGCGGAGCGGGCTTCCCTGTCCCAGGGGACCGTACGGAACTACCTGTCATCGGCCGCCACCAAGATCGGCGCGGAGAACCGGCACACGGCGGTGCGTCTCGCACGCGAGCGGGGTTGGGTATAGTAGGCATCGCGCTTCGGCGCACTGCGGACGTAGCTCAGTTGGTAGAGCGCAACCTTGCCAAGGTTGAGGTCGCCAGTTCGAACCTGGTCGTCCGCTCCGGATGGGAAAGCCCCGGTCCTCTCGGACCGGGGCTTTCCGCGTATCCCTGGCGGCTACGACCAGTTGGTGCCGGTGAGCACCTCGTACGCCTCGATGTACTTGGCGCGGGTCGCCGCCACGATCTCCTGCGGCAGCGCCGGGGGCGGCTGCTCGCTCGCACGGTCCCAGCCGGAGGCCGGCGAGGTCAGCCAGTCGCGCACGAACTGCTTGTCGTAGCTGGGCTGCGCCCGGCCGGGCTGCCAGGTGGCGGCGGGCCAGAAGCGCGAGGAGTCCGGGGTCAGCACCTCGTCGGCGATGATCAGCCGCTCGGTCCCGTCCTCGGTGGTCTCGAAGCCGAACTCGAACTTGGTGTCGGCCAGGATGATCCCGCGCTCGTGCGCGATGTCCCGGGCCCGGCGGTAGACGTCGAGCGTCGTGCGCCGCAGCACGGCGGCCGTCTCCACGCCGACCTCCCGGGCGACGGCCTCGTAACTGACGTTCTCGTCGTGATCGCCGACGGCCGCCTTGGTGGCCGGGGTGAAGATCGGTCCGGGCAGCTCGGACCCGTTGACCAGGCCCTCGGGCAGACCGATGCCGCAGACCGTACGGCTGGCGTCGTACTCGACGAGCCCGGAGCCGGTCAGATAGCCGCGGGCCACGCACTCGACCTCGACCATGCGCAGGGACTTGCAGACGAGGGTGCGGCCCGCCCAGTCGGCCGGGGCGCCCGGGGGCAGCTCGGTGGAGATGACGTGGTTGGGGACCAGGTCGGCGAGCTGGTCGAACCACCAGAGCGAGAGCCGGGTGAGGACGCGGCCCTTGTCGGGGATCTCGGTGGGCAGGACCCAGTCGTACGCGGAGATACGGTCGCTGGCGACCATGACGAGGTCGCCCGCCTCGTTCCGGTACAGGTCACGCACCTTGCCGGTGTGCAGGTGGGTGAGGCCCGGAACCTGAACGGGCTCGGGCTTTTCTACAAAACCGGACACGGTGCCTCCGCGTAGATTGATCCAGGAGCGGTTCCGATTGTCCCGTACGGATGTCCCGCGGCGCGCGCCGGGCCCGGCGGGGCGTCGGTCGCGTTCGTGAATCCGGCCGGTCGCGTTCCTCGAACGGTCAGTCGCGCTTGCAGATGCGGTCGAGGAGGTTGGCCGTGGCCCGCTGGATCCGGGGGTCGGTGTGCCCGGGGCGGTCCAGGGCCGGGGACCAGGCGAAGGTGCCGGAGGCGAAGACGAGTGCGCCGGAGGGGGACTGGTAGAGCGAGGTCTCCTGGTGCCGGGTGGCGCCCTCGGAGTCCTCGTACGGGGAGTGGGCGAGCAGGATCCGGTTGTCGTGCTCGGGCAGGGTGGTGCGCGGGAAGTAGCGGTCGGCCTCACCGGCGACCAGGCCCGGGATCTCGTCGCCCTCGACCGCGCCCGTGGAGTCCCAGAGCCAGTGCTCGGCGTTGCGCACGACGAGCGGGCGGGGATCGGGCACCCGGCCCGCGTACTGGATGCCCAGGAGCTGTTGCTCGGGCCGGTCCACCTCGCGCCACAGGGCGGACTTCCCGGGCCCCCGGCGCTTGCGGCAGGTCAGCAGCCGGTCCGCCTCGCCGGAGGCCGACGGGGCGAGGCCCACCTGCCAGTACATGGTGTTGGCGGAGAGGAAGACGAGCGACGTGCCGGAGTCCCGGGCGCGCTCGGCGGCCCGGCGCATCGGCAGCGTCCAGTACTCGTCGTGGCCGGGGAAGACCAGGCCCCGGTAGCGGCTGGGGTCGACGCGGCCCGCGTGCAGGTCGCGGGCGTCGGCGTAGGCGAGGTCGTAGCCGTACCGCTCGGCCCAGCGGATGAAGTCGTACGCGTGCCCCACGTGCAGCGGCAGGCCGGCCCCGGCGTACGGGCGGTCGAAGGAGATCGTGACGGCGGCGTCCTCCTCGCCGAGCAGCCGCCCCCGCTCGTCCCACGCGTGGTAGAGGCTGGCACCGGTACGGCCGTCCTCCGGGTAGAGGTTGTACGCCTGCCAGGTGATGTCGGGCAGCAGGAGCAGCAGGTCGGCGGGGTGGTCATGGCGCACGGTGAAGGGGATGTGCGAGCGGTAGCCGTCGGCGGTGGTCAGGACGGCCACGTACGCGCCGACCGACCAGTAGCTCGGGATCTGGAGCCGCCAGGACATCCACCAGTGGTGGCAGGAGACCGTCCGGTCGGCGGCGAGCGGCGGGGGCTGGACGATGCCGGAGAGCCGCGGGCTGGTGGTGATCTTGGCCGCGCCGTCGCCGCCGTAATGACCGATCCGGTAGACGTCGACGGAGAACTGCTGGGGCGGGTCCACGGTGATGTGGAAGTCGATGGCCTCGCCGGGGGCCGCCGCGCCGGGCGAGACGAAGCCCTTGATCTGGCGGTGCACATCGTCGGCGGTACGGGTGCCGCCGCCGGTGGAACGGGCGAGGTCGGCGTACCAGGGGACCACCTGGCCGGTGTCGTCGAAGTAGTTCTCGCTGCCGCGCAGCCAGGGCAGCGGGCCCTGCCCGAACGGATCGCTGACCGCGTGCGCGAGGGCGCCCGACTCCCACCGTCGAATCTGCTCCGCCCCCATGCCGCGCCCCTCCCTCTGATCCCCGGACAACTCCGGGTGATCCCCCGGACAGCTCCGGGTGATCCCCGGACAACTCTGGTGCGCCGAATGTCAGCGCCGGTCCCCAGCACATCACATAACGCACGCGGTTCGTCACCCTTCGTCGCGAATTGACGGGGGCGGAGAACAGCCGGGCCGGGTCGGTGACACCTGTCGAACCTGGTCATCCCAGCGAACGGAGCTCGTCGTCGGACCGCCGGGCGGGTGGTCAGACCAGCCGGACGGGCTTGTCGGAGCGCACTCCCACCTCGGCCAGCCAGGACAGCAGCGGATCCGGATCGCCGTCCTCGACGAGGCTGAGGACGGGAGTCGCGAGGTCCGCCCGGCGCTCGCCGCCGACGAGCAGCGCCGGGCCGTCCAGCCAGTCCAGGCCGGGGGCCGCGCCGGCCGTGTCCACGGCCGCGCAGCAGACCATGGCCGCGACGTGGTCGGCGAGCAGCTCAGTGCCCGTACGAGGCGGCTGGAGCGGGAAGAGGGGCAGCGGGCCCGGCCCCCAGAGGTCGAGGAGGTCGTCGGCGGCGCCGGACCCCGGGCCGCCGTGCCCCGGGGCCCCGGCATCCTCTCGGGCGACGGCGGCGCCGATGCCCGCCGCCAGTTCCTCGCCCGGGCCGCCGGGTCCGCCGGCACCGGACAGATGCTCCATGACCCGGGCCAGGGTGGGGACGGCGGGATCGGTGGGGGAGGTGGGGGCGGGAGAGTCGGTGGGGTCGGCGGGATCGGTGGGGTCGGGGGCGGAAGCGCGCGGGATGCCCAAGGTGTCCAGGACCCGGTGCAGCCGCGCCGCCTCCGTACGCCACTTCCGGTCGACGACCTCGTCGGGATACTGCTGCCAGTCCACGGGCGCCCAGCCCGGGCCGCTCTCGGCGGGGCCGCCGTGGAAGAGCCGGGCGGCGAGCAGGGACGCCGCCTCGTCGGCGACCCCGGGCTCCTCCAGCAGGTCGCACGCGGGCCGCTCGCCGAGGCGCAGGGCGAAGCCTTCGGCCAGCCGGTCCCGGCGGGAGAGCTCGGTGAGCGCGGAGACGACCCCGGCGTCCAGCCGGGAGGGCCAGCGGCCCATCCGCCAGGCGGGCAGCGCCACCCGGGTCAGCAGCCGGTCCCAGCCGGCATAGGCGAGGCCGACCTGCTCCTGGGCGGCGATCCGCAGCCCGTGGTCGACCGTCTGGGCCCGCATGGAGGCGGCGGCCGCCACACAGCGCTCCATCTCGGCGGCGTGGTCCCGGCAGGCCCGCAGCAGCAGCCGGGAGACCCAGCCGGTGAAGGCGAGCGGCGCCCCGCGCACCGCGCCCCGGCCGGGGGCGGAGGCATCGGCGATCGAGGCGTCCAGACCGCGTACGAAGCGGCGGGCGGCGGCTATGTCGGGGTGCGCGGACGGGCCGGTGCCCGCCACCACGGGGGCGAGGACCGCGCGGAGCTCGGCGACCCGCATCCACCACAGGAACGGCGAGCCGATGACCAGAACGGGGGCGGCGTCCCCGCCCCCGCCACCCGCCTCGGGCCCCGGAGCCCCCGGGGCCCCCACGCCCTTCCGCAGCGCGCGGTGCGTCCGGTCCTCCAGCCAGCTGTCGCAGTCCGGGGTCAGCGCTATGGCCGAGGGCGCGGGCACGTCGAGCCGGTCGGCCAGGTCCCGGACCAGACGGTAGAGGTCGGGGGCCCCCTCCTCCGGCACGGCGACGGTCGGGCTCATGGCGGGCCGCGCGCGGGCCACCGAGACGGCGACCAGGACGGTCACCAGCAGCACGACGACCGCGACGCCCAGAACCGTCCAGCGCACGGCGTCCCAGGCCGGACCGGCCAGGTGCCCCCGCGCGCCCGCCGCGAACAGCACGACGGCGACGGCCGCGGGCAGGATCGCCACGGCCAGTGCCCTGCTGCGGATCCGCAGCAGGGAGAGCGCTCGGGCCTGTGCGGCCCGCGCACCCAGCTCCTCACCCACATCGATACCGGACACGGCCGGACGTCACCCCCTCTGCCCCTCGACGGTGTTGGTCACTCCCCCACTGTGGCACCCGTCACCGACATCGCAATGCCGGTGGGCCAAGTGCCCGAACACTTGCGCCGCACCCTAGTTGGGGCCCCGGCAACCGTCATCCGGATGGCCCAGTCGTCACCCGATGGAATGGCTTTGGGCAAAGCTGCTGACGTGTTCGCGTCCATAGGCAAGCGCACCGGCCGGGGTGCCCGGGCAAGGAGCAGCCCCTCGCGCCCGCCCCCGTACGCCGGTGGCGTACGGGGGCGGGCGGAGGGGCTGCGGTGCTCTGGTCCACGGTCCCTCGGGCCTGCGCGGCCCGCGGTCTGCCGAGCGCCCCCGGCCTGCGGAACCCTGACGGCGGGACGGCGACCAGCAGGCCCCTGATGACCAGCAGGCCCCTGACGGCGGGACGTCACGGGGCGCATGGGCACACAGGCGCATGGGCGCATGGGCGCCACGCACGGGCGCCACGGGTCTCAGTCCTGCGAGGCCTTCAGGGCGATGTCCGTACGGTGCTGGGATCCGTCCAGGCGGATTCGGCCGAGCGCGGTGTAGGCCCGCTCCCGGGCCGCCGTGAGGTCCTTGCCGGTCGCGGTCACCGAGAGCACCCGCCCGCCCGCGCTGAGCACCGTGTCACCCTCGGCGCGAGTCCCGGCGTGCAGGACGTACGCGTCGGGGGCATCCTGCGCCGCCACGTCCGCGAGCCCGTCGATCGGGTCGCCGGTGCGCGGGGTGTCCGGGTAGTTGTGCGAGGCGATGACCACGGTGACCGCGGCGTCGTCGCGCCAGTTCAGCGGGGGGAGGACGTCGAGGGTGCCGTTGGCGGAGGCCAGCAGGACACCGGCCAGCGGGGTCTGCAGCCGGGCCAGGACGACCTGGGTCTCCGGGTCGCCGAAGCGGGCGTTGAACTCGATGACCCGGACGCCGCGCGAGGTGATCGCGAGGCCCGCGTAGAGCAGCCCGGAGAAGGGCGTGCCCCGTCGGCGCAGCTCGTCGACGGTCGGCTGGAGGACGGTTTCGAGGACCTCGTCGACCAGCTTGGGGTCGGCCCACGGGAGCGGGGAGTAGGCGCCCATGCCACCGGTGTTCGGGCCCTCGTCGCCGTCGAGGGCGCGCTTGAAGTCCTGGGCGGGCTGGAGCGGCACCACGGTGGTGCCGTCGGTGATCGCGAAGAGGCTGACCTCGGGGCCGTCGAGGAACTCCTCGATGACCACGCGGTCGCAGGACAGCGCGTGGGCGCGGGCCACGTCCACGTCCTCGGTGACGACGACGCCCTTGCCCGCCGCGAGGCCGTCGTCCTTGACGACGTACGGGGCGCCGAAGGCGTCGAGGGCCTCGTCGATCTCGGCGGGGGTGGTGCAGACGTAGCTGCGGGCGGTGGGGACCCCGGCGCCGGCCATGACGTCCTTGGCGAACGCCTTGGAGCCCTCCAGCTTCGCGGCCTCGCCGGAGGGGCCGAAGCAGGGGATGCCGGCCGCGCGCACGGCGTCGGCGACCCCGGCGACGAGCGGCGCCTCCGGGCCGACGACCACCAGCCCGGCGCCCAGCTCGGTCGCGAGGCGCGCGACGGCGTCACCGTCGAGCGCGTCGACCGGGTGCAGTTCGGCCACCTCTGCGATGCCGGCGTTGCCGGGGGCGCAGTACAGAGCGGTGACATCGGGGTCGAGGGACAGAGAGCGGCACAGGGCGTGTTCGCGGGCGCCGCCGCCGATGACGAGGACCTTCACGGGGTGCAGCCTATCCGCCGGGCACGAGGAGCCCCGACGGCCGCCGGTCCGTGGACAGGCGGCCTCCTGTTCTCCGCCACCACCGCATCACTGCTCGCCCCTCCTCCTCACTGCTCGCGGCCCCTGCTCGCTGCTCGCCTCCCCTCCTCACTGCTCGTCACTGCTCGTCTCTGCTCGTCACTGCTCGTTGGTGAACTCCTCCACGACCGTGGCGCCCAGCTCGCGGACGATCAGCTCGTGGCCGGAGAGGGCGGAGTCGATGAGATCCGGATCGTCGGCCTCCGGGGTGTCGTCCTCGGGGGCGACGGGCCGCGGCGGCTCCGTCCCGTACGCGCTGTGGGAGTCCTCGGGGGCGGGCTCGGCATCCCGGCGCTGCGGCGGCGCGGAGGCGGGCGGCTGCTGCGGGGGCGGCGGAGGCTGCGGGGGCTGCCCCTGCGACGAGGGCATGGACTGCTGCGGGGCGGAGTGCTGGGGCCGGGGCTCGTACGCGACCGGGGCGGCGGGGGCTGCCGGGGCGGGCTGGTACTGCGGGGCGGGGCGTCCGGCGCCCATGCCGGGGCCCGGGGGTGACCCGCCGCCACCGGAGGTGTCGACGACCGCTTCGATGCGCCATTGGGCGTTGAACCGTTCGGCGAGGGCCTGCTTGAGGATCTCCTCGCTGCCACTGCTCGCGAAGTTGTCCCGGGCTCCCGCGTTGAGGAAGCCGATCCGGAGCGTGGTCCCGTCGAACCCGGCGACCTGGGCGTTCTGGCTGAGCAGGATCCAGGTGAAGCGGCGGCGGCTCTTGACCGCCTCCAGGATGTCGGGCCACATGTTCCGCACCTGGGCGGCGCCCTGGGCCATGCTCTGACCGCCCTCGGGTGCGGCCGGCGCGACGGGGGCCGCCGGGGCGGCGGCGGGCGGCGGGGAGGCGGCGGGGGCCGGGCCGCTGCCGGGGGCGGACGCGGTGGGCCAGCCTCCGGGGCGACGGGCCTGGTCCGGGCCGGCCGCGGCGGGCCAGGACCCGGGGCGCTGGGCGGGCTCGGCAGTCGGGGGGGCCTCGGCGGGAGCCTGCGGGGCGGGCTCGGCGGCCTGCGGTGGGTAGGCGGGGGGCGTCGCGGGTGCGGGAGCGGCGGGGGGCGCCTCGCCCCGTACGGCGGCACGGGCCGCGTCCGGACCCGCGGCCTGGGGGACGTAGGCCTGGGGGGCGTGGGCGTCGGGGCCCGGTGCGTACCCCATCGGCGCCGCGGCGAACCCGGCGGCCGCCGCGGCCGAGGCCCCGCGCTCCAGCCGGTCGAGGCGGGCCTGGAGCGACCGCTCGTCGTCGTAGGCGGCGGGCAGCAGGACCCGGGCGCAGATCAGCTCCACCTGGAGGCGCGGCGAGGTGGCTCCGCGCATCTCGGTGAGCCCGTCGTTGACCAGGTCGGCGGCGCGGCTCAGCTCGGCGGCGCCGAAGACGGAGGCCTGGGCCTGCATCCGCTCGACCACGTCGGCGGGTGCGTCGATGAGGCCCTTCTCCCCCGCATCCGGCACGGCGGCGAGGATGACCAGATCGCGCAGCCGCTCCAGCAGGTCGGCCACGAACCGACGCGGATCGTTGCCGCCCTCGATGACCCGGTCCACGACCTCGAAGGCGGCGGCCCCGTCGCCGGCGGCGAAGGCGTCGACGATCGAGTCGAGCAGGGAGCCGTCGGTGTACCCGAGGAGCGAGGTGGCCATGGCATACGTCACACCGTCGTCGCCCGCGCCGGCCAGCAACTGGTCCATGACGGACATCGAGTCACGCACGGACCCGGCCCCGGCGCGCACGACGAGCGGGAGGACGCCGTCCTCGACGGGGCTGTTCTCCCGCCCGCAGACATCGGCGAGATAGCTGCGGAGGGTGCCCGGGGGCACGAGCCGGAACGGATAGTGGTGCGTACGCGACCGGATCGTCCCGATGACCTTCTCGGGCTCGGTCGTCGCGAAGATGAACTTGAGGTGCTCCGGCGGCTCCTCGACCACCTTCAGCAGGGCGTTGAAGCCCGCCGGGGTGACCATGTGCGCCTCGTCGATGATGTAGATCTTGTAACGACTGGAGGCGGGCCCGAAGAACGCCTTCTCGCGCAGATCACGGGCGTCGTCCACGCCACCGTGCGAGGCGGCGTCGATCTCGATCACATCGATGGAACCCGGCCCGTTGCGCGCGAGGTCCCGGCAGGACTGGCACTCCCCGCACGGGGTCGGCGTGGGCCCCTGCTCGCAGTTCAGACAGCGGGCGAGGATGCGCGCGCTGGTCGTCTTTCCACAGCCGCGCGGCCCGCTGAACAGGTACGCGTGATTGACCCGGTTGTTCCGCAGGGCCTGCTGGAGCGGGTCAGTGACATGCTCCTGACCGATGACCTCGGCGAACGACTCGGGGCGGTAGCGGCGGTACAGCGCAAGGGACGACACACCTACGAGGTTATCGGGGCCCACCGACAACGGAACCCACGTCACCCGAGCGCCCGCCCACCAGGCCCCCCGGGAACGCAAAGGGCCCCCCACGCACCCGCCAGAGCCGACCTACCCTTGCTGCCTTCCGGCCCTGGGGGAGTTCAGTCAGATAGCGCCACGTGAGGGGCTGACGCCCACCTTAGCGGATCCCCACCCCCTCCGGTCCACCCGCCCTCCCCACCGAACGACGGCCGAGCCACCCCCCGACCCCCTCTCCGGACGATCTTCGGCGAACGTGTTCGCGAGCACCCTCCAACGTCTTGTATTGTTTGCGGCGGAGGATTCGCCTAGTGGCCTAGGGCGCACGCTTGGAAAGCGTGTTGGGGGCAACCCCTCACGAGTTCGAATCTCGTATCCTCCGCCACGGCTGACCAGCCGAAACGAAGGTCCCGACCGCACTGCGGCCGGGACCTTCGTCGTTGTGTGGTTGCAGTTTTGGTTGCAGTTCCCAGCGTGGACGCCCGTGGACCTGGACGGACGGGCTTCGCCCCGAAATCCGGCAGACGTCACCTTGCTGGGTGTCGAGCCCGGTTCTCCTCCGAGCGGCACCTCAGCAGCTCGCCGCAGCAGTCACGGCGGCGGCGTGCTGGCACCTCCTACATAGGCGCCCGACGAGCCGGGCCCCGGCTGTCTACCTGTGATCATTCCAGCTTCACGAGCCGATCCAGCTGATGTGCTGGGCGGCCCACCAGAGCACGGCCACCACCGCCAGGCTGCCCGCCGCCTTGGCCACGCCACTCAGGAACGCCAGCGCCACCAACCGCCGCACGCGACGAGCCCCCTCCGGAGAGATCTTGCCCCCGAGCACCTTCGCCACCGGGCGGATGACCACGCACACCAGCACAAGACTGCCGACCAGTGCGGCCACCAGGAAGGGAGACGGCCCCACCCTCTGGAACACCACGGCCCCGGTCAGCACCTCCATGAGAATCCCAGTGAAATCCTTCATATCCTTCCCCTTCTCTGTGCCGTGAACGGGAATGACGATCCCGTCCGGAGAGGAAGGGGTGTGGTGTTCGCGAACGGAGCGCGAACACCACACCCGTGCACCGGGACTGCCCGGTTGGAAGGTGGGTTGCCGCGGCCACGGCACAGCTCGACCGCCTGGCAGGATGTACGGGTGACCACACCGTCAGTGCCGGCCGATGCGTTCCAGGAGTTCGGTGGCCTTCTTCGGCAGCTGCGCGAGGAGGCGGGGCTGACGGTGCGCGACCTGCACGACGTGCTCGACGTGAGCATCTCGACGATCTCCAAGACGCAGAACGGAGGCCACGCCACGCCTCCGGATTTCTACATGGTCAAAAAATGGGTCACGGCGTGCCAGGACCGTGCAGGAGCCAGCGGCAGGACTCTGTCCGTCTCGGTGGACATCAAGTGGTGGCGCAAGCAACACGGACAGCTTGAGCGGTTACATGAGCAGCTCAGCTCTCAGCGTCGGGAGGCCGCCCGATCAGGTCTGGCTGGAAACGCGCGGCTGCCGGTGCGGCAGTGGGACCCTCTCCGACTCGGTGTCCGCCGGGCCATCACCGTCGCCCCAACCGATTTCGGCCGACCGTGCAGCCCTGCGGAAGGGGCACTTCGAGTGCCTGTCAGCGGGGACCTGCCACTGCTCCCTCCGTACGTGGAGCGCAGCCACGACCGCCGGCTGCGAGCCCTCCTGGCCCGCTCCTCCGCGAACACCTGCGTGGTGGTGACCGGGAACTCGTCGAGCGGCACGACCCGCACCATGTGGGAAGCGGCAATTAAGTGCTGCGCCGACTGGACGTTGATCCACCCGAACAGCGCGGCCGATCTCGCGCACCTCAGCACCGCGCACATCGGCCCAAACACCGTGGTGTGGCTGGACGAGCTCCACTCGTACCTCCTTGACTCCGCAGCCGGGTCCGCAGCCGCGCGGGCGCTGGGCGAGCTCATGGAGGCACCAGGCCCATACCTGATCATCGGATCCATGTGGCCGCGCCACTGGGACGAGCTCATGCGTCGACCAGCAGAAGGTGCTGACCATCATCGGCCGGCCCGGCAGTTCCTCGAGAATCACGTCGAGGAAATCGCTGTTCCCGACTCCTTCGCCCAGGACTCGGCCGCACAGGAGCTGCTGCGGCGCCGTGCCGCGCGCGACCCCAGGCTGTCCATCGCCTATGAGACAGCAGGTCAACAGTGGCGAATCACCCAGGTGCTGTCCGGTGGCCGCCAACTCGTGAGCCGGTACGAGCGAGGCGATGACCGACACGGTACGGCGGTCATCTCCGTGGCCATGGACGCGCGGAGGCTAGGAGTCCACGGCCCCTACACCCCCGCTTTCCTCCGCACCGCCGTCGACGGCTACCTTCCCGACGGTTCCCTGCGTGTCGGAGGCAAAGACTGGTTTGAGCACGCGCTGTCGTACGCCAGCGAGGAAGTCAACGGCGTCGCGCCTCTCACCCCCGTGCGCCACACCCCCGGCATCGGCGAAGCCGAGGGGTACGTCCTCCATGAATACCTCGCACAGCACGGTGAGCGGACGCGGCAACACCTACGCATCCCGGCTTCCCTGTGGAGCGCGCTCAGTTCGGAAGACAATGTCGGTTTTGCGCCTGGCAGCATCGACTTGACTGCCCATGTCAATGATCCAGAGACGCTTCACCGCCTGGGGGCCATTGCGCGCACCCGGATGCTGTACGGGTTTGCCGAGCAGTTCCTACGGCGAGCAGCCGTGGCGGGGGCTACGGCCGCATACCTGGAGCTGGCCGACCTCCTCACCGACCAGGAGCGGCACGACGAGAGCGACCAGGTACTGCAGCTGGCTGTTCCCACTCAACCGTATGCCCACGTCTACCGTGCTCGTCGGTTCTCCCGGCAAGGGCGCGTTGACGACGCCGTGGCCGCCTACTCCGCAGGAGCCGACGCATGCGACAGCACCTTCGGAATCGGAACGGGCATCCACTCGCGTCTCGAGATGGCGGAGATGCTCAGCCGCCACGATCGCGTGGAGGAGGCGATCGCCATGTGGCAAGCGGCCAGCGACGCCGGACTTCTCATCGACCGCACACAATTCGCTAGCCTTCTTGCCAGGCACGGAAGGCTCCCGATGGCCGTCGCCGAACTGCGCAAGGACATCGATGCCGGATCCCGGCTCGCCCGCAGCAACCTGGTCCATCTTCTCGCCAGGCACAGGATGATCGACGAGGCCCTGACCGAGCTTCGTGCCGCAAGCTCCGAAGACCTCAACTGCGACGCCACCCATGTTGCGCGGCTGCTGATCCGGCAGGGGAACAAGGACGAGGCGGTTACGGAACTGCGCGCTGCGGCCGACCGCGGCGACCTCATTGCTCGACGCGAGCTCGGACGCATCCTCGAACAGGACGGGCGAACCGCCGAAGCCCTGCGCGAATACCGTCTGGCCGCCCAATCGGGCTCCGTGCCCGCGCGCGACGATCTGATCCGCCTCCTGAAAGCCCGCGGGGAGCATGAGGCGGCCCATGCCGAACTGCAGGCGGCAATCGACAGCCTGCAAGCTTCGGCCGATGCTGGTGACTCCTGGGCACGGACCCAACGCGGCTTCATGTACGCGCAGATGGGAGACGTTGACCAAGCAGTCATTGAGATGCGCATCGCCGCCGACAGCGGTGATGCACAGTCTCGGTGGGCCCTCGCACAACTGCTGGAGATCCACGGGCAAGGTGAGAACGCCGTCACCGAAGCTGTGACAGCTGGTCAAGTGGGACTCCTCAACATCCGGGACCAGTTCGTCCGGATGCTCAACCAGCAAGGCAAGGGTGACCTCGCCCGACAAGCCAGTCTCTATGGTCTACTCCCCGACGGGACAGTGGCCCGACCAGCCTGAGCAATAGCGGCGCCAGTGGGCGGCAGCGTGAGCCGCTGGCTCACCATCGAGGCCGCCCGGCACCGACGGTGAGGGTGAGCGGAAGCACCACTGTCAGAGGCCCGCCCTACAGTCCTGCCTAGAACACCAAGGGAGGGGCAGCGTGCCTGTCGACGGAAGTGATCAGTTCGCAGACCTCATGGCGTATCTCGCAGAGAGGCTGCCGGATCTCGCCGACCAGCTGAGGCAGGAGGTCCGGCAGGGGCGAGTCGCTTCCGAACAGCGGCTCAAGCAGGTGGGGGAGTATCAGGCGCGCGCCAGCCGGCTGGCGGCGGCTGATCTTCCGCCCCTCGGGAAGGCGGACATCGCCGTGCTCCCGTACACCGACGACGAGAGCATCGAGCTCGCTCGGATGGCCGTGCTCACCCTTGCCGAGACCATGTACGCGTCCCGCAAAGCAGTGCTGGACATCGCTTCAAGGCAGGAGATGGGGCTGACCGTAAAGTTCGGTGATCCGGAGCTGGAGACGCCCTCGTCTCTCGACCTCAAGGCCGAGACCGAGCACGCGCGGGCCGCGCTGGCGACCGTCCGCGCGCTGCTGTCCGAGGGAACGGACGTGTCCGTGGGAGCGATCCAGTGAACAAGCCCAGCCTGGTGCAGGCCATCGAGCAGGCGATCGGCGTCTTGGAGCCCCTCTATCGCGGCCAGGCAGATGAGTCGGACCTGTACGAGGCATCCTTGCTCGTCGTGTGCCTCGACGCCGCAAGGAGTGCGGGCGGAACCACACTCCTCACGCAGGACGGCACGAACCCAGCCGCCACGCTGCGGTTCCGCCGGTCCCCCGGCAACCTGTGGTCCGGCGATTTCACCCGCGCGGTGGTGAGATTCCCGGACACGCAGAAGAAGCTGGAGATCCACCTGGGCGTATACGTTGCAGCGACCACGTCGAAGGTGGCGCACGAATGCGACGTCGCCGTACTGGACCACCAGGAGGCCGAGCGGAGCCGCCGAGCCATGGTCCATCCCCGGGGCAAGGGGCTCGTCGCCGCGATCGAGGCAAAGCACTACGGCACCTCGCCTGGCCTCGGGATCGGCCGCGGATTCTTGGGACTGGCGCAGGAGCTGGGCGGGAAGAAGTGCTCACTGGTCTTCCCGTCGCAGAGCTCCACTACTCTCGGCGCTCTGATCGCCAGGAGGGACAGCGAGGCGTACCCCCAGCTGCTCCCCGGCACGACGGCCGCTGACCGGCTTCGCGCCAAGCTCGACCAGGCCATCCGTAATTGGAAGAACCAGCTGTAGCGACACGGAGTCGGTCTCCACGCGGTGGAGGGCGCCAGCGGAGTTCCCGCTGGCGCCCTCCACCGCCGCGTGGCGTCCCGACGGAGGCGTCCGCCATCACCAGTCGTCGGTGTCGCCGTACTTCCCCGGGTTTCGGGCGCGGTCCACAGCCTGTGCACACGCTTCGGCGAAGGCAGCCTCTACGGCGTCCTTGTCCGTGCCTCGCACCTGGGCCTCGACCTCCTGGCCCGTCCCGGGTCGTCGGGCCGTGCGCCAGGCAGAGGCGCGGTCGGTGTAGCGGTCGGTCTCAAATGCCCAGGCCGGCACCGACCACTGCTCCGGGACCTCGGTCGCCGCGCGTTCCCCGCCAGGAAGGAACAGGGCTCGGGCGTGGAAGACCACGGCCCGCTCCGGTACACGGTCGCGGATCGCGCTTGCACCGCCCGGGCCCTGCTGTTCCCAGCGCCAGCGGTCCCATTCCTCGATCTCGGCAGGGTGGTCGGGCCAGTCCTCGCTCCACCGTGCGACGACCTCGTCGGCGTGGTCGCGGTGGAAGAAGGGAACACGCCGCTCGCCAAGGCGGGCGACGTGAACCACCAGCTCGGCGGGGACGGGGCTCTGGCCTGCCTCCGGCGCAGCGCTACGCGCAGGCTGGTCCGTGCCCCACAGGAGGCCGCCGACCTTGGCGGCGGTGTCCTTGAGGACGCGGCTGGTCAGGTGCTGGTAGCGGCGGCGCATCCGGGCGGACTTGCCAGGTTCCCAGCCCATGATCGAGTCGACGACCGCGTCGGGAACGCCGAGGATGAGCAACACGGTCGCCGCCGTGTGGCGAGCGTCGTGGAGGCGGGCATCGCGGACGCCGGCGGCCTTCAGCAGCTCCTTCCACTTGTGGTAGTCGGTGTTCGGGTTCAGGGGCTCGCCGGTGGGCGAGGTGAACACGTATCCCTTCTCCGTCCACAGGTCGCGGGCAAGGGCGCGCTCGCGCGCCTGCTCCTCCTTGTGCTGGCGCAGGAGCTGAAGGAGTTCGTCGGGGACGCCGATGGGGCGCTGGCCGGCGCGGGACTTGGCGTTCTTCGTCTCGCGCCGGGTGTTGATCTTCTGGGGGCAGTAGCCGGGCTTGCGTCCGCAGCGGTCGCCGCAGCCGTGCTTGTAGCGGGGCCGCAGCCGGCCACGCCGTACGCGGATAACGCCGAGGTCGAAGTCGACGTCGTCCCACTGCATGCCGAGGACCTCGCCCTGCCGCAGGCCCAGGGCCAGGGCGATGACCCAACGGGCGGTGTTGCGGTGCTTGCCCGCTTCGGCGAGCAGGCGCTGGACCTCCTCGACCGAGTACGGCTCGACCTCCTCCTCTTCCAGGCGCGGGGCCTTGGCGATCGTGGCCGGGTTGACGGTGAGATGGGCACGACGGACCGCTTCGTTGAGGGCGGTGCGTACGGTGCGGTGAACCTGGTGGGCGGTGCCTGCCGCGCTGCCGGAGTCCTGCATCTTCTTGTAGAAGCGCTCCAGGTGCTCGGGTTGGAGCTTCTCCAGGCGGTGGGCGCCGAGGCCGGGGATGAGGTGGTGGTTCACAGCGACGCGGTAGCCGTCGATGGTGTTCTCCGAGACGTGCGCGGCGGCGATGTTCTCCACCCAGTGCGTCAGCCACGTCTCCAGCGTCCAGCTCTGGCCGACCTTGCGGACGGCGCCCTTGTCGCGCTGCCGTTCCATCTCGCGGACGACCTTGGTGACCTCGGGGCGGGTCTTGCGGCTGACGTGGCGCCGATCAGGGGTGCCGTCGTCCTTGACCCCGGCGGTAACGTAACCGTGCCAACGACCGTCCTTGCCCTGGAAGATCGAGGAGCCGCCGTTGGGCTGGCGGGACTTCGGTGCGGAGGCTCGCGTCACGCGGCGGCCCCGAAGTCGGACGCCGACAGACGGCGGGCCAGGAAGTCGTTCACCGCCTCCGCTGGAATGCGGCGCAAGCTTCCGATCTTGACGGAGGCGATCTCGCCGGAGGAGACGTACTCGTACAGCTTGGTGCGGCCGATGCCGATCCGGCGGGCGGCCTCGGCGACGGTCAGGGCGACCAGGGTCGTGTCGCCGGCGGGTCGCCGCTCGGCCATCAGGGTGCGCAGGGCGTCTTCGGGGACGTCCAGGAGCTGGGCTATCTGGGAAATGGGCAGCGCGGGCTGCGGCATGGGGACACTCCTCGCGCCGGCATATCGGCGTCACGGGAGCGGCAACTCCCGTCGGCCTGGCCGGTGGTGTCGTTCAGGGATGGATGGTTGGTCGTCGGCGACGGAGGTCGCCACGTGTGGTGCTTCTCGGCGTTCGTAGCGCCGCGGGAGGGGCAGTGGCCGGCTATTCGCCGGCGGGTGGCTGCCCCTGGTTTCGCAGGTGGGCCTGGGACGGGTGCATGCTTCTCATCAACGCTCGCTCCTCGAGCCGGAGAAGTTCGTCGACCTGTCCTCTCTGCTCGGGTCCCATGTCCCCGTATGCGTTGAGTTCCATGTCGATCTCGTGCAGGTGCATCTGGTTCCGGTCGATCGCCGCTCGCAGCTGGTGGTACTCCCGCGTCATCTGGACGTACTCGTGGGCGAGCTGGCGAATGCGGGGCGTGGCCAGCTCGCCCGGCGGTCCAGTCAGGTCCTGCATGGTGAGGTCGAAGACCTTGCAGAAGCCGAGCGCCTCGTCGAGGTTGACCCTGCGACGGGGCTTGCCGCTCTCGATGCGCCAGATCGCCGACTGATTGATCGGATGGCCGACGGCGGCCATCTCCTCGGCGAGCTTCACCGTGCTCCAACCGCGGACCTCGCGCTCCAGCTTGATGCGGGCAGCGACGTGCTCCTCCGGCATCGGACGACCGGGGCCGGCGCGCTCCGTACCTTCCTCACCGCTCACTCGCACCTCCCTTCACGCAACAACGGGTCCACTTGGGCCAGCATCCACAACTAAACATCATTGCGGAGTGAAATGCAAGGCGTTGCGCTGCCGAAAATCTCGGCTATGGTCGTAGTCCGCCGTACAGCGGTGGACGGATCCGCACACGCAAGCGGCCCCGGTGCTACGAACACCGGGGCCGAAGTAGAGGCTCCACCGCACAACCATCCATCCCTGAACGATCGAAACCGGAGGCCGGGGTTGCCGCCCCGTAATGGCCTGCCGGGTGAGGAGCTCTATGCCTCAGGGTACGACCCTGCCGCCCCAGACGCCATCCCGCTTTGACGAGGGCCCCATGCCGATGGAGCCTCCATACAACATGGACGCCGAGTGCGCGGTCCTCGGCGCCTGCATGCACAAAGCCGACATCATCGACGCGGTCCGGCCCATCCTCGGGGACGACGCCTTCTACCGGCCCGCGCACGAGACGATCTGGCGCGCGCTCCTCACCCAGCACCGCGAGGACAAACCGACCGACCCGATCGTCATCACCGAACTGCTCCGACAGCAAGGCGACCTGCAACGCGTGGGTGGCCCCTCGTACGTGTCCCAGCTCGCCAACGTGCCCTACGGCACCGGCAGCGCGGAGTACCACGCGGAGATCGTCCGCGCGAAAGCCGACCTGCGCCGCCTGGTGACCTCCGCCGTACGCACCCTCCAGCGGGCCCAGGAGCCCGGCGCGGATCCCGAGGCGATCCGCAGCGACCTCGAAGCGGAGGTACGTGCCGAACGCGAGCGCGCGCTCGCCTCGGGACAAGGGCGGCTGTTCCGCTTCGCCACCGATGGGTGGTCGTTCGTCAAGGAGAGCGGTGCGGACACCGAGCCCCTGTGGGGCACGCGCGAGAAGACCCTCTGGGCCTCCGGGGAGAGCCTGATGATCGTCGGCGCTCCGGGCGTCGGCAAGACCACCCTGGCCCACCAGGTGATCTTCGCCCGCCTCGGGTTGCAGGAGACCGTCCTGGAGATGCCCGTCGCCCCCAGCAGGCGCGTGCTCTACCTCGCGATGGACCGCCCCCAGCAGATCGCCAAGGCCATGGCCCGCCGCGTCTTCCCCACCGACGAGAAGATCCTGCGCGAGCGGCTCATGGTCTGGGAGGGCCCGCTGCCCGCCACACTCGACAAGGAGCCCGACCTCCTCGCTGACCTCGCCGCCGCCCACCAGGCCGACACCATCGTGATCGACAGCCTCAAGGATGCGGTCAGCACGATGGTCGACGACAGCCTCGCGGTCGCCTTCCACAACGCCCGCATGCGCGCCATTCGCAACGGTGTGGAGATCATGGAGCTGCACCACCAGCGCAAGGCCACCGCCGACGCACCGCGCGGCCAGCGCCCCAGCCTCGACCAGGTCTACGGCTCCACCTGGTTCACCTCCGGCGCGGGCAGCGTCCTGTTCGTCACCGGCCGGGCAGGCGACCCCGCGGTCACCCTGCACCACCTCAAGACCTCCACCGGTGAGGTCGGCCCCCTGGACGTCACCCACGACCACGTGCGCGGCACCACCACCGTCGACCCCACCAAGGACCCCGCCGCCCTGCTGCGCAACGCCCCCAACGGGCTGAGCGCACGCGAACTGGCGACCATCCTCATCGGCGGCGGCGCCCCCGAACGTGCCGACATCGAGAAGGCACGACGCCACCTCGGCAGCCTCGTCGACAGCGGCCTGGCCACCAAGGCCGACGGCATGGCCGGAGGGGCCGGAGGGGGCCAGCAGGCCCGCTACTACGCCTCCGCCCGCCACCTCACCGCCGTCGGCTGAGCCCCGCACCGACACCTGAAAGCGTTCACGCGACCGTACACGCGGCCCTCGCGCCCGCAGACCGCCGTGAACCGCTCACAGCGCACACGCTCACCGCAAAACCGCAGGTAGAGCGATCACGCGACCGTCCACGCCGTACACACACCCAAGCGATCACGCGCGGGGCCCCCTTTAGAAGGGGGCCCACGTGTACGCCCCCATCCGTGAACGCCGTGATCGCCTCCTCAATCTCCCCGGAGTAGCCCCGTACATGCCCCCTGCCATAACCGACGTGCTCGCCACCGCTTCGCTCCCGTTCACCGATAGTCCGCTCCTGCCCGTGGCCGTCCTGGCCGTCGCCGCCGGCGCACTGCTCGGGGGCCTGAAGGCGCGAAGCAGCCAACACGGCACCCTCGATCGGCAGCGGCGTCTCTCGGCCGCCGTCGTCACAGCGACCGTGGCGGCGATCGTGTGCACCGCCTACAGCGCGGATACGAGCTGGCGGTTCGCCGCCCACTACCTCGACATGCGCAACACGACCGAGCGCACCGCGATGTTCGCTGCCGCCGAGCTCGCCCTGTTCTCGATGGCCCTGATGGCCCGCCAGAACCTGCACGGGCCGAGGCAGGCAGCCGGCCTGCCCGGGGTCCTGGTCTGGGTGATCACGGCCATGCAGACCATCCCCGCCTACGCCGAGGCCGGCCCGGTCGGCGGCACCGTGCGTGCCTTCACCGGACCGGTGATGGCCGCCGTGCTGTGGCACCTGGCCATGGGTATTGAGTTGCGCCAGCGGACCCCCGACGCCGCATCCCGCGGGCTCGCCGCCGTCCTCACACGGCAGGCCCGCGAGCGGCTGCTCGCCCGCCTGGGGATCGTCCAGCAGGACCAGGGCGCCGCCGAGATCATCCGAGACCGGGCCATGCACCGGGCCGTCGCCCTGGCCGCCCGCCTCGCCGAGATGACGCCCGAGCAGCGGACGGGATGGGCGGGCCGACGCGCCGTGCGCCGCCTGTCCAAGGCCCTCGCCCGCTCCGGCATCGACGCCGACTCGCTCCGCAACGAGCAGCTGATGCGCCAGCTCGCCACCCGACGCCAAGCAGCCGCCCTGGCCACCATCGAACTGCCCGGGCGCTGGACCCTGCCCGCCGGGCAGCACGCAGCACAGCCCGACCACTCCCGGGCGGACGCCAACGGGCGGGCGGACGGCGACGGGCGGGCAGAGGGCCGAGCCCGCCCGCATCCATCAGATCCGGGCGACGAGGAACCTCACCCGGGCGCCCGCCCGCGATCCGCCCGCCCGGATCCCACTGCCCGCTCCGGCCCGGAATCGACAGCCCGCCCGAATCGGTCAGCCCGGCCACAAGCGGCGACTCCGCCGCCCACGGGCAGCGGCTCGCAACCCCCACCCGCTAAGCGCCGCACGCCGAAGCCGAAGCGGGCCGGCGGCAAACCGCGCGCCACCGACGACATCCTGCGCGCCTACGCCCACCGGCTCCTTGACGAGCACGGCAGCCTGTCCCGCGACCTCCTGGAGGACACCGTGCGCGGAGACGGATACACGGTCGCCAGCGACGCTGCCGGCGTCATCGCCCGCGAGGTCAAGGCCGAACTGAATGCCTCCCGCCGCGGCTGACGGCCACTCCGCCCAGCCACTCACCCCACAACCCGAGACGGAGACCCATGCACGACCCGCAGCACCCACCCGCCACATCCCAGCAGCAGCCGCCCATGACCCCAGCATCAGGCGGAGCAAGTTGTCCCGGGAGCAATGCTCCCGGAGTTCCCGCCCCAGGGGTGGCGGGAGCGTCCCGGCGCCGGGGGGCGCCGGACCGGCAGGCTGCGGCCGAGGGCGGACCGCAGCCTGGAGGGGGACGGCAGGCCGAGTCCCCTTCGCGGCGGCGTCAGCGTGCCCGCCAACCGAAGCTCCGCAAGCGCCTGCACCAGCCCAGCTGCCGCATGAACGATGCCGAGTACAAGCGCTTCACCGACGCAGCCGCCCAGTGCCAGATGACCAACGCCGCCTTCCTCGCCTACGCCGTCGACAAGGCTGCCCTCGACCTGACCCGCACCGCCGCCGAGATCGCCACCGAACGGGAAGTCATCGGCGAGCTGTTCGCCGCGCGCCGGCACCTGGGTCGCATCCACGGCCTGTTCAACCAGGTCGCCAAGGCCCTCAACTCCGGCGCCGACGCACCCCACCTCAACGCCACCGCCCAGGCCGTCCTGAACGCGGCTCGCCGCATGGAAGACGCCACCGACGCCCTACTCGCCCACCGGGACGGTGGTACCGCCTCGTGATCCCCCGTATTCACAAGCGCGGCAGCGAGACGATCGGGCTGATCCGCTACCTGTACGGCCCCGGCTCCCATGAGGAGCACACCGACCCCCATCTAGTGGCCGCCTTCGACCCGCTCACCCCCGACCCGGGCCGCGACCCGCAGGCCACCTACGGGCAGCTGCAGCGGCTGCTCGACCAGCCTGTCAACGCCCTGCCCGCCGGCCGACGGCCCAAGAAGCACGTGTGGCACCTGTCCGTACGCGCCAGCCCGGACGACCCAGTCCTGTCCGACGACGACTGGGCCGCCATCGCCCGCCGCATGGTCGCCGCCACCGGTATCGCCCCCGACGGCGACGATGCCGCCTGCCGGTGGGCGGCCGTCCGCCACGCCGACGACCACATCCACATCATCGCCACGCTGGTCCGCGAGGACGGCCGACGGCCCCGTCTGCACAACGAGGCTCGCCGTGCCCAGGCCGAGGCCCGCCTCATCGAAGCGGACTACGGCCTGCGCCGGGTCAGTCCGGGCGATGGCACCGCCGCGAAGCGGCCCACCAGCGCCGAACGCCACAAGGCCGACCGCCGTGGCAAGCAGCGCACCCCGCGCGAGGAACTGCGCGAGGCGGTCCGCCTCTCGGCGGCCGGTGCGGCGAGCGAGGAGGAGTTCTTCGACCGCCTCGCTGCGGCCGACCTGCTCATCCGGCGACGCGTCGCGCCATCGGGCGACACCCTCGGCTACACCGTCGCCCTCCCCGGTGACCGCAACGCCAAGGGCGAGCCCGTCTTCTACTCCGGCTCCAAGCTCGCCCCGGACCTCTCCCTGCCCCGCATCCGCGACCGCTGGACCAAGACCTCGGACGACCCCGCCCAGGAACCAGCCCAGCCGTCGGTGACCGGGCCCGCCTCCGCACGCCGACGCGCCAGCGCCGCCGCCTGGCAGGCCCTGCTCATCATCGACCACGGCGACGACGGCGTCATCGCCGCGCAGATCGCCGCCGCCGGAGAAGTCCTGGACGCCCTCGCCCAGACCTCCGCCGCCCACACCCGCCACGAACTCCAGGCCGCCGCCACCGCGTTCGAACGAGCCTCCCGCTCCCACGTCCGCGCCGCACGCGGCCACGACCACGCCCTGCGCCAAGCCGCCCGCAACCTCGTCCACAGCGGCCCGGCCCTCGGCCGAGGCGAGGACGGCGCCACCGCCGCGATGGCCATCGACATGCTGATCTTCCTGATCACCGCCGCCGCACACTGGCACGCCAAGAAGCAGCACGCCCAGCAGGACGAGGCCGCCCACCGAGCCGCCGAACACCTGCGCGCCGCCTACCAGGCCGCCGCCGAGTACCCCATGGCCATGCTCAACCACCGGGGCCGGCGCCTGGCTCCAGCCTGGCAACGCCACCACTCCGCCGCCGTACGCCATGCCCTGCCCGAGCTGGCCGACCGGATCCTCGCCGAACCCGGCTGGCCGGCCCTCGCAGCCACCCTCGCCGAGGTCCAGGCAGCCGGTCACAGTCCCGCCACCCTGCTCGCCCAGGCAGCCGCACGACGGGAGCTGGGCACGGCGGAACGCGTGAGCGATGTGCTCGTGTGGCGACTGCGGCGGATGGCCGACCTCCCAGCTGCCCCCGACAGCTCCCAGGGCCTGCGCACCCGGGGCATGTACGCGGTCACCTCACCGAAACAGGCAGCGCAAACCGGCACCAGGCTCGCGAATAGTTCGCCGCGGCGACGCTGACCGCAAAACCGAGCCGCGGAACATAGCAGACAATTCCCGGTTAGGTAAACCGGGAATTCTCCGCAACATAGAACACGCCCCCAGCCCACCCCTCCAAGGAGAATCCGTATGCCCCAGCCCGAAATCCGCCCCCACGTCATGGCCCTGCTGTTCGACACGAACTTCAACCGACCCCCGGGCACCCGCACCTTCCGCCACCTCGACGGACGCCCTTTCACCGACGAGGCACAGGCCCTCGCCGATGACGCCACCCTCGAAGAGCTCCAGGCCGCCGGCGTCCATGTCCACAACCCCGAGGCTGGAGCCGAGGCCCAAACAGCCGCGCACGAAATGGCCGAGCTTCTGTTCAAGTACGTCATCCCGCACCGTGAAGCCCTCATCCCCTTCATGACGCACGAGGACATGCTCGAGTACGGCCGACTGGAAACCGTCGTCGCTGCGGGCGCCGGCAGCCTCCGCCGGTACAAGGACTGAGCGCAGAGGCACGGTCCTTGCCACAAAACCCCGACGGCCGGTGGTCGGGAGTGCTCCCCGCCACCGGCCGCGACCCGTCGTCCACCGGACGGCCGCAAAGTCAGACCGCGAGAGTCGGTAGCCGGCGCACAGAATCCTTCCGCGCCAGCGACAGCCCAGTGGTGCATCCGACAGATCGAACATGCGATTAGAGCGGTTCCTGGGACCGAGCACACTCACACGGCAACCGACTAACGTACGGGCCGAATCGCCCCCACAAAGCTCGCACGACATCACACCTGAACAGGAACAGCCACATGCCAGTACGCCCCGAGCTGCCAGAGATCTTGAACCGGGCCGATTTCGGTGGTCTCGCCAAGCGGGAGCCGAAGAGCGTCGCGAAGATGGCCAGCCGTGGCCTCCTGGCCGAACCGACCCACCAGCACCAGGGCAAGCCCATCTGGGAGAAGTCGGTGGCCATGGACTGGTTCCGCGCACTGCACGACCACGCGGTCGTCGTTCCGGGCAACGAGCTGGCCTTCGCCGAGCTGCGGGACCACGGCATCTACATGTGCCCCGCGACCAGCAACCACCTGAGCCTGGCCCGGCCACGATTTCTGGTCATGTACACCCCTGGCGGCGGCGGTCGCGTATTCGAGGTCACGGCCGTCGAGACCGTCAAGCAAGAGCTTCCCGGAACCCGGGCCACGACTCCCGAGACCGTGGAGATCACGCGCACGAGGGAAAGCGAGGATCGGACCACGTACCCGTGGACGATCTTCTTCCTCTCCGAGGTGGGCAGCGTCGAGATGATCACTCCCGTCATCCAGCAGGGACGCTATGTGACCATCCACGATGTCCAGCAGGCCATGGAGTCGGGCAAGCTCCTGGTGCCACCGCTCGACAATGCGTTCCCCGTTCGACAGTGAATCACCTGCCGGAGGCGGTAAAGGGAGTAATCGGGCCCCGGTGACGCCAGCAAAAGCCAGGCGAGAGTAGCCGGGGCACGCCCTTAGAATGGCCGTCGTGACCGACAACACTCAGCAGCAGACAGCGCCCACCACCGAACTGCCGACCCAGTACACGCCGGCCGAGGTAGAGGGGCCGCTGTACGAGCGCTGGGTAGAGCGCGGCTACTTCGAGGCGGACGCGAAGAGCGAGAAGCCGGCGTACACCATCGTCATCCCGCCGCCCAACGTCACCGGCTCGCTCCACCTGGGCCACGCCTTCGAGCACACGCTGATCGACGCCCTCACCCGCCGCAAGCGCATGCAGGGCTTCGAGACGCTGTGGCAGCCGGGCATGGACCACGCCGGCATCGCCACCCAGAACGTCGTCGAGCGCGAGCTCGCCAAGGAGGGCAAGTCCCGCCACGACCTGGGCCGCGAAGCCTTCGTCGAGCGCGTCTGGGAGTGGAAGGCCGAGTCCGGCGGCCAGATCGCCGGCCAGATGCGCCGCCTCGGCGAGGGCCTGGCCTGGAGCCGGGACCGCTTCACCATGGACGAGGGCCTGTCCCGGGCCGTCCAGACCGTCTTCAAGAAGATGTTCGACGACGGCCTGATCTACCGCGCCGAGCGCATCATCAACTGGTGCCCGCGCTGTCTGACGGCCATCTCCGACATCGAGGTCGACTACCAGGACGACGACGGCGAGCTCGTCTCCATGAAGTACGGCGAGGGTGACGACACCATCGTCGTCGCCACGACCCGCGCCGAGACGATGCTCGGCGACACCGCCGTCGCCGTCCACCCCGACGACGAGCGCTACGCCCACCTCATCGGCAAGCAGATCAAGCTGCCGCTGACCGACCGCACGATCCCGGTCGTCGCCGACACGCACGTCGACCCCGAGTTCGGCACCGGCGCCGTCAAGGTGACCCCGGCGCACGACCCGAACGACTTCGCCATCGGCCAGCGCCACAACCTCGAATCCATCGAGGTCCTCGACGAGCGCGGCATCATCACCACCCACGGCCCCTTCCAGGGCCTGGACCGCTTCGAGGCCCGCTCCGCCATCGTCGCCGCCCTGCGCGCCGAGGGCCGGATCGTCGCCGAGAAGCGCCCGTACGTCCACTCCGTGGGCCACTGCTCGCGCTGCAAGACGACGCTGGAACCGCGTCTGTCCCTGCAGTGGTGGGTCAAGGTCGAGACGCTGGCCAAGGCCGCCGGTGACGCGGTCCGCGACGGTCGGGTCAACATCCACCCGGCCGACATGTCGCAGCGCTACTTCGACTGGGTCGACAACCTCAACGACTGGTGCATCTCGCGCCAGCTGTGGTGGGGCCACCGCATCCCGGTCTGGCACGGTCCGAACGGCGAGCTGGTCTGCGTCGGCCCCGACGACGAGGCGCCCACGGGTGAGGGGTGGACGCAGGACACCGACGTCCTCGACACGTGGTTCTCGTCCGGCCTGTGGCCGTTCTCCACGCTCGGCTGGCCGGAGCAGACGCCGGACCTGGAGAAGTTCTACCCGAACTCCGTCCTGGTCACCGGCTACGACCTGATGTTCTTCTGGGTCGCCCGGATGATGATGTTCGGCCTGTACGCGATGGACGGCCAGCCGCCGTTCCACACGATCGCGTTCCACGGCATGGTCCGCGACGAGTTCGGCAAGAAGATGTCGAAGTCGTTCGGGAACACGGTCAACCCGCTGGACTGGATGGACAAGTACGGCTCCGACGCCCTGCGGTTCACCCTGGCCAAGGGCGCCAACCCGGGCGTCGACGTCCCGATCGGCGAGGACTGGGTCCAGGCGTCCCGGAACTTCGCCAACAAGATCTGGAACGCCACCCGCTTCGCGATGATGAACGGCGCGACGGTCGAGGGCCCGCTGCCGGACGCCTCCGCGATGTCGGCGACGGACCGCTGGATCCTGTCCCGCCTGAACAAGGTCGTCGCCGAGGCGGACGCCTACTACGACGACTACCAGTTCGCGAAGCTCGCCGACGCGCTCTACCACTTCGCGTGGGACGAGGTCTTCGACTGGTACGTCGAGCTGTCGAAGACGACGTTCTTCGAGGGCGGCGAGCAGGCCAAGGTCTCGGCCCGCGTCCTGGGCGAGGTCCTCGACGTCACCCTGCGGTTGCTCCACCCGATCGTCCCGTTCGTCACGGACACCCTGTGGACCACGCTGACGGGCCGCGAGTCGGTCGTCATCGCCGAGTGGCCGAAGGACTCCGGCTTCCGCGACGAGGCCGCAGAGAAGGAGATCGAGCTGGTCCAGCGGGTCGTCACCGAGGTCCGCCGCTTCCGCTCCGACCAGGGCCTCCAGCCCGGCCAGAAGGTCCCGGCCCGCTTGGAGCTGGCCGACACCGCGCTCGCCCCGCACGAGGCGGCCATCCGTCAGGTGCTGCGCCTCCAGCCGGAGGGCGAGGGCTTCTCCGCCACCGCCTCCCTGCCGGTCGCCGGCGCCACCGTCGCACTCGACCTGTCGGGCACGATCGACGTGGCCGCCGAGCGCAAGCGCCTCGCCAAGGACCTGGCCGCCGCCGAGAAGGAGAAGGCTCAGGCCGAGGGCAAGCTCGGCAACGAGGCGTTCCTGGCGAAGGCCCCCGACAACGTCGTGGACAAGATCAAGGGCCGTCTCGCCAAGGCGGACGAGGACATCGCCCGCATCCAGGCACAGCTGGACAAGCTGCCGCCGCAGTAGGCACCGGAACACGCCCGAAGGGGGCCCAGACCGTCTGGTCTGGGCCCCCTTCGGGCTCTTCGGTCTCCGGCGCTGGCCCTACGGAATCCCCAGCGCCTCGTACGGGCTCGACAGAGAGAACTCGCGCTGCTGCGCGACGATCTGGGCCTGGTGGAGATCGAACTGCGCCATGTACAGAAGGTCGTCGAGGCGTGTCGGCTTCTGTTCCAGCACGTCGAAGGCGATCTCGGCGGCGCTGTCGTTTCGCTCCAGCCGGTCTCGGAAGAAGTCGAGGTTCTTCTCCACGACGAGGCGAGTCATGTCGAGTTCCGAGACTTCCGCATCGGACACTCGGTCGACTCGCGAGTGCACCCGGTACTCGTAGAACGGGCCGGCGACGCAGTGGATGGTGTTGGCCGCCCCTCGCCTGTACCGACTGGCCAGCAGGTTGACGGCGAAGGCCCAGTCTCCCCACTTGAGCACCCTCGGGTCGTACAGGCCGCATTCCAGGGCGTCAGCCCTGCGGCAGACGATCGACGTCGGAACGTGATGCTTGCGCACCACGAGGTCCTCGCGACAGGGGTACGAGGAGATCGTGAAGCCCTCGAAGGCACCGAACATCCACGACATCGTGTGCACGAACGCCGTGTCGGGGTCGGACTCGAGGATCGCTACCGCCCTGTCCGGGTAGGACCCGGCCGCCAGGAGGAACGGCTCGGTGGCCAGCCGGTCATCGGCATCCACCTGCATCACGTACTCCAGCCGCGCGGCCGCCAGGCCGGCGTTCCTGGCCGCGTGGTGCCCTTGGCGCTGCTCGAGGCGGACGACGCGTACGCCGGGCAGCTTGGCGCAGGTGTCGATGGCCTTCCGGGTCGTGTCGTCGTCCGACCCGTCGTCCACGATCACCACCTCGTACGGACGCCGAAGCGGCTGCTCGACGACCGACTCCACCGCCTCGACGAGGTAGTCGCCGGCGTTGTGGCAAGGGATGACGAAGCTGATGCCTCCATGGCCCATGGTCGTCACGAGGCTTCCCGTCCCTTCATGGTCGCGGTGCCGGCCGAAACGCGGCACCTCCGCACCGCGGTGACGGTCGCACGAGTCGCTTCGAAATAGGTGCGCCGCGAGCGCGTGTCCTGCTCGGCGTGGTCGTCCCAGCTCACGGTCACGTCCCAGCCCTCGTAGATCCGCTCCACCGCGCGGCTGAGGTTCTCCGGCGTGTACCGGGCCTCGCCCTCGATGTGGATCTGACTGCCCTGGGCGTCCGTCCGGGAGATCCCGGTGAAGACCTCCAGGTAGTGCACGTTGACCGATCGGGAGCTCTGTACGGCCTGGGTGAGCACGGCTTCGACGTCGCATTGGGACAGGTAGTGGAGCACGTCCTTGGCGACGAGCAGGCCGAAGTTCTCCTCGACCACGTACTGCTCGATGAGGGACTCCACCACCGTGACGCGCTCCGCCAGGTTCTCGTGCGGCGAGAGTCGCCGGAGCAGCGGTTCGGCCGGGGCCTGGTCCACCGCGACGACGGTGAAGCCGGCCTTCGCCAGGGCGATGGTGTAGGCCCCGGCGCCGTATCCGAGGTCGAGAGCGCGACGCGGGATGTCGGCGGGGAGGGACGTCAGCAGGGCGCGGAACCGCGCCGAGACGGGCGCATGCAGCTGCTCTCCGGTGCTTCGACCGTTCCGTAACGCGTCCGCGTAGAAGGCGTGGAGGGACGCCTTCGAGTGCTGTACGGGCAAGGGGCACCGCCTGGGGCTGGAGGGATGAGCGAGGGGAGGCATCTAGAAGTCGGCGATCTCGACGGGCCGACCGGGCGTGAGCAGAGAGGTCGCCAGGGCTTCGGTGACCTGCATCGGCAGCAGGTGCGCGGCGAGCGAGCTCCGGTTCTCGGTTCCCCGAAGCCAGTTCTCCATGAGCTGCCGGTTGCTGTCGCTGTGGAACAGCCCGTCGAACGTCCTAACCGACGTGTACTGCTCGTCCGGCAACAGGGAGGCGTTCGCCCTGGTGGTCAGCCGGGCGAAGGCGTCGATCCTGTCCGCGTTCTGTCCGCGGGGCACGTCGTAGCAGTGGACGTGCGCGGAGTAGAGGGTCGACAGCTGCGCTTCGAGGTCGACACTGGAGGTGCGGCCGTTCTTGTTGTAGACGTCGTCCGGGAGGTCACGCCAGCTGCGGACGGACGGCGTCGTCTGCTCGAAGGACAGCGTCCCGATGGTCAGGGTCCGCTCCGACTCGACGTCTACCAGGCGGAACGTGGCCGTGATGTCCGTCTCGCCGAAGGCGTTCTCCAGGATCGCGGAGTGCGGCCAGCGGGGGTGTCCGTCCTCGAACCGGCTGGCGGCCGGCTTCGGGATCCGGAGGTGCTGATCGGCGGGGAAGGCTCCGAAGGAGCTGACTTCGAGCCGGAAGCGGCGGTCGGGGAACACGAGCTTGTTGAGGGACAGGCACTGCACGGCGAGGTCCACGTAGTGGTAGGCGCCGTGCATCATCATCCCGTAGCCGTACCGGTAGGGGTGATCGTCCCGCGTCTCGTACTCGTGCTGGAGGTTCCACACACCGCCGGCGGCGCGCAGGTGGAACGAGGTGACGGGGGCCTGCCAGTCCCGCACCCGCTCTTCGAGCGAGCGCAGCACCTCCCCGTTGTAGATGCGGTGGTACCGGCTCAGCGTCATCACGGAATGCTTGGCACCCGTACGACCGGCCTGAGCGATCAGCTCCCGCATGACCTCGGTGATGCGGGACGGCGCGAACCGGCCATCCGCCATGGGCGCCAGGACCGGCTTCTCCACCAGGGAGTCGATCCCGTTCTCGACGCAGAAGCGCAGGTACGCCTCGTGCGCCTGTACCTCGGTCGCGATGTACACCTTCGTCGGCAGCTCGGGCAGGCGGAGGCGCCGTAATGCGGCTCTGATCAGCTCGGGCTGCTTCTGCTGCGCGGTCACGCCACGGCCCGACTCCGGGAGGTAGACGACCTCCCGGGGCTTCAAGTCGACGCCCTGGATGCGCTCCTCGATCGTCGGCCGCTCCGACTCCAGGTCGATGACGGAGTACGAGTCGAGGTGGCCCGCCTCGATGGCTTCCTTGATGCAGGGCAAGTACTTGTTGGCGACGATCTCGTCGAAGCCGACCACGACGAGGTTGTGCCGGCGCGTGGCGGGTCGGGGACCGGGAGCAGCAGCTCGTCCCCTGGGCTCCTCGATAGAGCGGAGGGTCGGCTGCATAGGGATCGGCGTCGATGTCGCCCGAGGCGTTCGAGAGTCGGTTCTCATCCGCGTTGCTCCCACTCGTGCTGTGACTGTTCGGAGCTGTTCCGAAGCAGATCGGACGTTGGTGGCCTTGGCCGTGATCGCCTTCTTCTGAAGATCGCGAAGGTGGCGTACTAGCCGGAGACGGAGCTGTCCTCCCCGGCGCCAGCGAGGAGGCGGCGGGGGCTCGTGTTCACACCACAAGGCTGCTGTCTGGGCCGCCCCGTCGGAACGTCCTCCCACCGCCCCAGGACCGAACTTTCACCGAACTTAGGCGCCCTACCAGGCCGTTCATAGCCGAGAGGCGTGAACCAGGTGGCACGCTGGCCGCATGGCAGAACTCAACGGAGAACCGGTCGAGCCGGCCCAGCTTCAGAACCTGGCCCTGACCAACTACGGCCACTTCACCTCCATGCGAGTGGACGACGGGCGCGTACGTGGCCTGTCCCTGCACATGGAGCGACTTCAGCGCGACTGCCGAACGCTCTTCGGCACTGACATCGACCCGCAGCGCGTACGCGAGCTGGCCAGGCGTGCCGCTCCCTCCACCGGATCCACCACGGTCCGCGTCACCGTCTTCGACCCCAGCCTCGACCTCGGCCACCCGGACAAGGCCGACGACCCGCACATCCTGGTGACCTCCCGGCCGGCGGGCGCCCTCCCTCTGCCGCCGCTCAAGGTGCAGTCCACGACCTACGTACGCGACGTACCGAGCGTCAAGAGCGTCGGCCTCTTCGCGACCCTGCACCACCGCCGTCAGGCACAGCTGAACGGATTCGACGACGCCCTCTTCGTCGATCAGGAGCACGTGATCTCGGAGGGAGGCACCTGGAACATCGGCTTCTTCGACGGAAGCCGCGTGATCTGGCCGAACGCCGACTGCCTCGTCGGCGTGACCATGGACCTGCTGAAGGCCGCCCATGACCACGAAACCCGCTCGGTCCGCCTGGACGACCTGACGAACATGCGGGCCGCATTCGCGACCAACGCGGCGATCGGCGTCCGCGCCGTCAGCGCGATCGACGGAATCGAGCTGCCCGAATCGCACGCGATCATCGACACGCTCCGCAAGGAGTACATGGAGATCGAGGGCGACTTGTTGTAACGCTCCGAAGCCGGGCTCCCACTGGCTAGGCTGGACAGGACCGTCCAGCAACAAGGAGTCCTGGGGTGGCGACAGTTGAGCGATGGTCCGGACTGGAGGTCCGGGCCTTACGCGAGGCATCGCGGATGAGTACGGAGGAGTTCGCGGCACGCCTCGGTGTCAGCGATCGCATGGTGTCCAAGTGGGAATCGCGCAAGGACACGATCCGGCTCAGGCAGGTGAACCAAGCGGCTCTGGACACACTTCTCGCCGGCTCCGCCCCCGACGTCCACGAGCGGTTCGCGAGCCTCGCCCGCTCGCTGGGCACGGTGCTCCCCACGCAGGAAACCCCAAGCCCAGGGCCCCAGCCTCAGCAGCACCAGGTCCGCCATCCTCGCGACGGCAAGAAGATGGCCTTGGTCGAGGCCGGCACGTTCCTGTGCGGCGAGAAGAACGAGCCTGTCTGGCTCCCGTCCTTCTACATCGACGTCTTCCCGGTCACCAACAACGACTACGCGCGGTTCGTGGCCGCCACCGGCCACGAACCGCCCCAGCACTGGCACCGCGGCAAGTGCCCGGAGGCCATCCTCGATCACCCGGTGGTCTTCGTGACCTGGCACGACGCCTCGGCGTACGCGGCGTGGGCGGGGAAGGAACTGCCGACCGCCCAGCAGTGGGAGAAGGCGGCCCGTGGCACGCGCGGCGATGCATACCCGTGGGGCAGCAACGCCACCCCGGCCAAGTGCAACTCCCGCGAGAGCGGAATCGGCTCCACGACCCCGGTGAGCCGCTACCACAGCGGAGTCTCCCCGTACGGCGTCTACGACCTCTGCGGCAACACGTGGGAGTGGTGCTCGACCCGCTCCGAGCCTGGCCGCTACGAGCTCAAGGCCGGCGCCTGGACCAGCCCCTTCGCCCGCGCCACCCCAGCCGTCTTCAACGACGCCTCCACGGAGATGCTCGACGACGACACCGGGTTCCGCTGCGCGATTCCTGCGACAGCGGTGGAGATGCTGCTCGGCACCTAACGCTCAGGCAGTTGACGGTCGGGAATGTCAGCGTTCCGCTTGTGAGCGCTCGGTGGGGCCGGTACGACGGTCCCCATGTACCGATGGTCGCCGCTCAACGATCGACAGTTAGCCATGCTCACCCGGATCAAAGCGGGAACGGATCCCGTTACCTCCGGGAGCCCGGAACTCGCCGTCACCGCCCGTGCTCTCAAGAGTCGGGGGCTCATCACCATGCCCAAGCACGGCGGGAGGTGGCAGGCGGAGATCACCGATGACGGTCGCTTCTACCTGGAACACGGCCACCACCCGGACCGGCCCGAGCCAGCTCCTCGCAAGCAACGACCGGTGGCTGCCGAGCCGAAGCCGGAGGCTGCGGCACCTCCCCGAGAGCGGGTGACACCCCCGCCTGCGGCAAAGCCGGCGCCAGCGCGCCCTGCGAAGCCGCCCCGGCAGTCACCGGCGGAAATCGGCGCGGCTTTGATCGCGGAGGTGCAGAAGGCCGGCCGGTTCCTCCGGATCCCGGATCCGGACGCCGAGGAGCGGGCCCGCTATCGCCGGGCGTTCGACGCCGCGCGGCAGTGTGCCCCGGACGGCTTCCACCTGAAGTACAGCGGGCGGGCAAAGGGAGACTTCTTCCTCGGACTACTCCGAGTGACGGGCGAGGACGACACCGAGTGGAACCGGATCCGCCTGGCGCGCAGCCGTGTGATCACCGACGTCGAGGACGTGATCGCTGCGGTCACCGCGGACCACAGCGCCTTCGAGATCTCGGACGAGGTCCTCCCACGGGTGCTTACCTTCCTTCGGCTCCTCGCCGAGCAGGCCCTCGCGCGGCACGGCGATATCGCGGTGTCGAAGAAGCGCAGGCAGGTGCGACCGCTTCTCACGGTCCACGGCAGGACGTACGAGATCAGCTTCAAGGAACGGCAGAAACAGGTCCGGTACGTGCCCACGCAGCCGGGCCGACGGACGTACGACTGGCAGCGGGTCACCCCGGCCCACCGGCTCGAACCGTCCGGCGAGCTGGAGCTGCAGGTGGCCCAGCAATCGGGGTACAGCTACGGCTACCGCTACGGCTGGACGAAGGAATGGTCCGACACCGCCAAAAAGCCGTTGGAGGAGCAGATCGACGCCGTCCTCCGTGCGCTGAAGGCCCGCGCGGAGGAAGAGGAGCAGGCCCGGCTGGCGCGGGAGGCGGAACAACAGCGTCAGCGTGAGGAACGGGAGCGGCAGGAGGAGGAACGCCGCCTGCGAGAGGCAAAGGAAGAAGAGGCGCACCGTCGGCGGAAAGCGGAGAAGAAGGAGCGTACGCGGCGAGAATGGGAAGCGGCGGTCGGCGTCGCGACGATCAAGGCAGTGGACGCCGTACGGGTTGACCGATTCGGCACCGCCCTGGCGCATTGGCGGGCCGCAGGGGAGATGCGGGCCTTCTGCGCCGCGCTCGACGAGGCCGCCTCCGCCTCGAACAACGCCCACGAAGCCGAGCGGCTTCGCGAGTGGTCAGCGTGGGGGAAAGCGGAGGCTGACCGGCTCGACCCGACCGTGGCCGGCAGGAGCCTGACCGGCCACAGCCTCCACGCGGAACCCACGGACGACCAGCTAAGGCCCTTCCTCGACGGCTGGCACCCGCAGCGGCCAGAGAAGGAGAAGCCCCCGAAGCAGGAAGAACCCACGGCGGAGGCCGAACCGCCCAAGCCGGAGCCGGAGCGGTGGCGCGGCTTCACCGACGAACGTCTGGACCAAGGCTGGAGATATGGACCCCAAGGTCGCGCTCAATGGTGGAGGCGATGACGCCGTGCCCACGGTCACGTAGGGCCTTCACCGACTTCTCCACGAGCTTCCCGAGCCGGACAACCTCCTCGCGCAGGGCGACCAGCTCGTCGTAACGCTCGGCCTTGTCCTGACCACACCACTCCCGGACGGTCCGCAGAACGGCCGCTTCCGCGTCCAGCTTGCGGTCGTCCCGGCGGCTGTACGAGTACCAGGAGGACTGCGTGCGCTCCTGATCAATGGCCTGTTGCCTGCGGTCCACCTCCGGAAGGATGTCCTCGGCAAGGCGGACGGCCACGACGCGCGCGATGCGCTCAGTGACCGGCCACCCCGCCAGGCCGAGGCCGTCGCGGTTCTCGTAGACCATCGGGTCGCTTCGCAGCTCCGCAGCATCCATCCCGACCAGCCGGGCCCCCTCTTCGAGGCGGCTCAGTTCCAGGATCCCGGCGTCCGAGACACCTCGGCGCAGTCGCAGCTTGCTCCTCGGACGGACGAATCCGAGGACCATCCGCGCGGCCTCGATGTCTGCGCTCCCACGCACCTCCCGCGACGCCACGGCCAGCGCGAGCTCACTTGAATCGTCCGCACGAAACGCTTCAACGTCCTCCCAGCGCGCCACAAGACAGCTTGGGTTGACCCACTCCTGCAGCCCCGCGTCATCGCCTTCGAGGAACCGGATGTGAAGCCAACCAGTCCTGCCACGCCCACCCACACGCACGATCTCGACCCTGCGAACCGTGCTGCCCAGTTCCTTGGGCCTCGCTCGGAAGCCCCAGTGCTGACCCAACTCCATGTGTCCATTGAGCCAGGTCTCCTGCCCGCACGATGCGGACATCACCGAAACAAGGCTGATGGAACTGCGCCGCAGGTCGTGAGGAAGCCAGTCCGCTTGCCGAGCTGCACGAGCAGGAAGCCTTGCAAGCTAACGGCTCGGTCCGGCGAGGCATGGCCATGGGGATTCATCGGGGAGCAGGCCCGACCGACCGCTACGAAGCACTGCGCCAAGGAGCGGAAAGCCCCGCCGGAATCGGACCCTCAAAATTCATCCCTCGAGAGTGTCAAGAACAGCTTCCTCTACAGTTTTCTGCTCTGGAATGCCACTCGACTTCCATTCGATATCACCAAGGTCGACCCCGAATCGAAAATTTTCTTCCAGGAACACATCCTCACGGAACACCAGAACAGGCTTAGGCCCCTTTCCCGGACCTTTAGCTTCCTTCCAGATGATCTCCGCAGGGCGATTCCGGAATTCTTTCAGCTTCGCATCACGCTGGTCACCCGCATCCATCAGCGAGATTTCGATGCCATCCAGGATGAGCTCCTCCATTTCGACACCGCTGTAACTGCGGTTACAGAGAAGCCCGGCCGCCCGCTTCCGCCCCGGATGGATAGAGTCCCAGACCGAGCGAGCATTCCTCCGCCCCTGACCTGGAGGGTTCCCCCCGAATCCGGTCATCACGGTATTCCAGAGGACCGGACTGTAGGCGCGCAGAAGGGCCCGTTCGCCCAAGACGATCCAGATATCATCGAGGGTCAGGCACCTAACATCGAAGTCCGAAGCCTGGAGATTGGAAGGCTCTTTGATGCTTCTGCGGTGATCGATTATCCGGTCGAACAGTTTCCGTTGAGTCAGGTTCGGCGGATCTCCGTAGCTACTATCACCAGCCGAAGCCTTCCCCACGTAAATGGGGATATCGGTACCCTTCAGGCCCTTGTAGATCGCAAGGTCGCCCTTGTAGTAGAGCGCATAGAGCCCGGCACCTGGGAACGGCTCTACCTGGTCCAGTGGCACCCGTGGACGACCGTCCATCTCCTCCCGGAGATTACGGCCGAGCAAGTCAAGGCCCAACGGATTGAACTGTGGGGATGCGGGGCTGGGAGCCATGGGCGGGATCCTACCCACGAGCGGAGACGCCCCGACCTCCAGGGACCGACAACCTGTCAGATTCGGGCCCTACGCCGAGCGCCGCTGATCCGGGCAAGCTGTGCACAATAGGCGCGTATCACCCCGATTCGGGATGACTTACCGGCGAGCCTCGCACGGCTCCTATCACCCTCGCGGCTGCCGCGTCAGCGTCCTCGTGCTCCCAGATACGGACGACTGTCCAGCCCGCCTCTCGCAGGAGGCGATCCGTCTCCGCGTCCCTGATTCGGTTGCCCTCGATCTTGCTTCGCCAGAACTCGGCGTTCTTGTGTGACTCCCGAAGGTGGTCCGGGCAGCCGTGCCAAAAGCAGCCGTCGACGAACACCGCGACCTTGGGCCCAGAAAAAATCAGATCGGCGGTGCGGCGCAAGGTGGGCAGCGGACGTGCCGCCACCCGATAGCGAAGCCCCTGTTTGTGCAGCAGGGAACGGAGCCTCAGCTCGGGTCGGGTGTCCTTGCTCCGATTGGCCCGCATCACCGCGCGTACGGACGGCGAGGAAGCCCAGGAGCCTTCCGCCGGCGGTTCCTCGGTGAGAAGGCCCTTCTCCCAGGCCATCTTCCAGCCCTCGGCGAGGTTCGCGGCCCGGGTCTCGTGCTCGACCTGTCCGAGGTAGCGGGCCGGAGACTTGCCGCCATCGGACCAGCGCAGGTACGCGCGGATGCGTCGCGTGTCGGGAAGCACCTTCAACTCCACCGACGCCCGGGCGAACCGCCCCTCGCCAAGATCCACAGAGCGCCTGTGGCGACCACCCGCAGCCCGGTCCTGTTCGGCCGCGATGACAGCCCGGGTCCTACCAGCCCGCCCTTTCCACGCCCGGTCCGGCGGCGAGTCGTGCTTCCAGCCGCTCTGCGCCCTGCTGGTGGGCCCGGTCACTTCTGTCGCTCCTCCGCCTCGTCCAGGACGGTGGCGACCGCCTTCGCGAAGACCTCGCCAAGGGCAACGGGTACGGCATTGCCGAGCTGGCGCATCTTCTCCCCCCGGGGGCCCTTGAGCTCCCACGTGTCGGGGAACGTCATGACGCGCGCGGTTTCGCGGACCGTCATGTACCTGTACTTGTACCGGACGCCGCCCTGAGCGGCCTTGTCGGCCACCAGCTCGTCCAGGAGCATGACCGACTCGCCGCCGGGCACACCGTGAACGCCGGCCTTGACCGTCTTCGCCGGGCGGTCGAGTTCGTTGGGGGTGTGCCCGTCGTAGATCCGGGCACCGGGCCAGCCGATGTGTTCCGTGAACCCGCCGAGGAAGTGCTCGGTGCGGTCCAGCCACTCGTCCGGCACATCCGGCAGGGGCTTGTTGTCGCCGATGCCGGCGATCGCGTCACGCAGGGTGTACCAGGGGAGCAGGCCGTCGTCCATCGGCATGGTCTTCGGGAGCCGGGCCATGACCCACTCGCGCACGTGGGTGGGCACATTCGAGTGCCGCTCCCAGTAGCTCCCGTCCTCCATGGACCGAAGCAGAGCAGACTCGGAGTGCGTCGGCTTCACGAGCTCCTTGAACAGCTCAAGGTCGACGTTCAGGTCGCGACGGAAAGCAACAATGATCACGCGGTTGCGGATCTGGGGCACCCCGTAGTCGGCAGCGTTCACCGGCATCATGACGATGTCGTACCGCTTCTTGGGGTCGTCCGGCTCCTTCTCCCGCCGCTCCAGCAGGTACTCGTAGTGCTGCTCCCAGGTACGGTCGCCTCGCTCCTCGAAGGGCAGCTCCAGCTCGCGCTGGATGTAGTCGAAGTAGCGGCGGAACGAGGGCCTGAGCAGGCCGCGCACGTTCTCGCAGATCACGGCCTTCGGCTGGATCTGTTGGACGGCCTTGAACATCTGGGGAAACATGTTCCGCTTGTCCTCGTCGCCCTTGGCGACGCCGCCGAGGCTGAACGGCTGGCAGGGAGGACCTCCGGCGAGCACGTCCACCTGGCCCGCCAGATAGTCCATGTCGAGCTCTTGGACATCGCCCGCGACGAGGGGCACCTTCTCGCCAGGCCCGGGGGCTCGGGTCGGCTTCTGGCCGTCGGGCAGCCGCTGGGCCCCGTTGGCCTCCAGGGTCTCGCATGCCCGCTTGGCGAACTCGTTGAAGAGCAGGGGGCGGAATCCGGCGCGGTGGACAGCCATGGCCAGACCGCCAGCGCCAGCGAAGAGCTCGACGCCCGTGCGGTCCTTCTTTGATCCTTCTTGCAGTTCAGCCATTCCAAAAGCATACCGCGGAGTTGTAGATCTTCAAGCCATTTCGAGGTGAAGGTTCGGCCACGTGTGCAGGCCACCGATAGGGTTTCCGGGATCATGTCGACCAAGGGAGTGGACGAATGGTGCCGGTGGTGGGCTCCGAGGACGGAACGCAGTACCACAAGGACTTCACCCTGAGCATCACCAAGGCGCTCGGCGACCAGTTGGCGTACGCGCTGAAGAAGCTTGGCCGGGCGCCTCTCTCCGAAGAGAGCATCGCGCGACTCAAAGAGAAGCCCGGGGTCTACCAGCTCTACCTGAACGGGAAGTTCGTCTACGTCGGCAAGGCCGACAAGTCGCTGCCGGCCCGCCTCGGCAACCATCTGCGCAAGATCTCTGGGCGTCGCAACATCTCCCTGGATGAGATGGCCTTCTCGTGTCTGTACGTGGCGGAGGACTTCTCCGCCCTCGCCCCCGAGCAGCTGCTCATCACACACCACAAGGGACAGGGCGACATCCCCTGGAACAACAACGGCTTCGGCAACAAGGATCCGGGCCGTCAGCGAGACAGCACGGTCCTTAAGCGGAATCACTTCGATGTCCTGTTTCCCATTGACCTGGACCGGCCGATCGAGGGTCTGCAGGCTGGCGAGACGACGCTGCATGAACTCCTAGAAGCGATCAAGGCCGGCCTCCCGTACATCTTCAGGTATGGAAAGTCGGCGGAGTTCAAGGCTCGAAGCGTTCACGTGCCATCGGCCGCGATGACCGCCGACGAGGTCTTCCAGCTGATCTCGGCGGAGATACCGGACAAGTGGCAGGTCGCCGCCCTCATGGGTTACGTGATCATGTACGACGACAGTCCCAATACGTACAGGAGCGCGTGGCGGTACTACCGCCACGGCGAGCGCATCAGCGCCGTGCCTGAGGCGGACCCGGCGGGGGTTGTCGAAGCCGAGCCACCGTCGATGGATGACTGACCCAGCTGACACAGACCAGCACCGCAGTCAGCAGTCGAAGCGGCGGGCGTAGATCGCGAAAGTTCCGGTGCCACACTGCCGGGATGATCAGGGAACCTGCCGAGACCACCGTCTCCGAAGCCGGCATCGTCGAGATCCCCTTGGGGGTACTCGCGGAGGCCGGACTGTCGCCAGGAGTAGCCGTCGTCGTGTACAGCGACGGAGATGGGCGCATCGTGGTCCGTCGGAAGGAAGACGCGATCCGCGACCTGCTGGAGAACGGTTCGCTGTGATCCAACGGTGGCCGCGTGGTTGCAGTTCTGGTTGCATTCACCCTCGTCCGCCCCCGTCCGGACGAGGCCGCCTCGATCGCTCCGCCGCAGGTCAGGACGGGTACGGCCCCCGCCGGACCCCCGTACGAACATTTGGAAAGCGTGTTGGGGGCAACCCCTCACGAGTTCGAATCTCGTATCCTCCGCCATTGCTCTCACCGGGCAATACGTCGAAGGGCCCCACCGCTTGCGGTGGGGCCCTTCGACGTATGGAGTCTCAGTTGGCCTCGCGTCCGGATAGGTGACCCGTCCGTCACGGTGGCCACCCGGAAAAAACGGTGCAACCGCCGGGCAGCACGAAGGTGGACCAACGCCGCAAACTCCTCCCCCGATGTCGACATCACCTGGAAGTACCTGCTCGTCGGGGAGCAGGACGTCGAGGACGCACAAGAGCCCTGAGGACTCTCGAAGGGCTTCGGCCGGTAGTCGGCCAAGCTGACTGGCCACTTCGCACTGGCTCGGTCGCCAGACAGGAGTGCGCATCTGATGGACTGTGGTGGGACCCCATGTTCGTGGGGGGGGCACAGGCCCTTCAGCCAGCTAGATCGCCGTATTCCCCAGGATTCTGAGCCCGGCCGACAGCCTGTGCACATGTCTCCACGAAGCCGTGCGCGGCTGCCGCCAGGTTCGCTGCTGGAACCATGGGCCTCGACCACCCGCCCCGGCGACGCACAGTGTGCCAACGCACCGGGAGGCCGGTGTAGAGGTCGGCCTCGAACTCCCAAGCCGGGACGGACCACAGCTCGGGGTAGCCGGTGTTCACGCAGTGCCCGCCAGCCAGGAACAGCGCTTGAGCGTGGTGACCGGCGCGACGGTCAGGTATCTGATCACGTACAGCCATCGCATTCTCTGGGCTGTGGTGCTTCCACTTCTCCCTGTCCCGCTCCTCCACCTCGGAAGAGGGTTCGTGGTGATCGGCACCCCACTGAGTGGTGACTGCCTCCGCGAGCCAGCGGTGGGCGAAAGCCACGAGGCGCTCACCGAGCCGGGCAACGTACACGATCTGTTCGGCCGGAGCGGTGGTGTTGCTCGCACCAGCGGCGAAGCTCTCCGGGGTCGACGTGGACTGAGCGGTTCCGTCCCCCAGAGCAAGCCGCCGAACTTGTCGGCGGTGTCCTTGAGGACGCGGCTGGTCAGGTGCAGGTAGCGCCGGCGCATCCGGGCGAACATGCCGGGCTCCCAGCCCGTGATGGCGCCGACCTTGGCCACCGCTCAGTTCCGACGCTCCGAACCAAGGGACCAAAGGACCAAAGGACCAAGAGAGCATCGGCATCCTCAAGGAAGCTTGCGGCACCGACACCTAGTCCGGCGTCGGCCCAGCCGTCGAGACCGTGATCACGAACGACCATGCTGAATTGGCACTGCCCCATGGACGCTGGCAGAGCGGTGCAAGCGCTTCAAGGACGGACCGATAGGGCTCGTCTGCTGGTCCTGGCACGTCGCCAGGACCAGCAGGTGTTCGTCAACGGCCGGAGATGCGCGGGAGCGCCTTGTTCCGCATGGGGCCAGCGGCGATACCGACGCGGCCTTCGATCCGGCGGACTGTCTCGATCGGCGTGGCGTCATCCAGCGGAATGACATACACGGTCGTCCAGTCGAGGGTTCTGTTCACGCCCCTGAGGTGCTGGGCAATCCGCCGATGGACGCCGACGATGGTTGAACCGACGTAGAGGATCCTTCCTGACCAGGCACACACAACGTAGACCGCCTTACGAGGGCGGACCGGGATGTCGGCTGCACACGGGTAGGGGCCGGAAGGCCCGTCGCGGTGCAGCTGGTCTCCTGCGTACGCGGCGAGAGAGGCAAGTCGCTGAGGCCTCATGAAGCGGTCTCAACGGCGTCGGAATCCTCTTCCTCCCACGCCTCGACGGCACCGTCCGGGTCTTCCAGGAACTCCGCCGTCCAACTGTCGTCACGCCGGGCCGTGGCTCGACCGCCCTTGCGGTTTCGGCGCTTCCAGGTTCGGCCCCAGAAAACTAGATCCTCGGTAGCATCGTCCAGAATGCCCTTCCACTCACTAACGTGATTCAGGTCAACACCGACCGTTTCGACGTGGTCGGCCCCATCCGCAGCCTTCACCGCCCGCAGGGCAGCCATGGCCTCCTCGACGCTCCGCACGGCAGATCCGAGTACTGCAGCAGCGTCGCGCAGCGCGTCATCCGGAGTGTTCGTGGAAGAGGGGCGCGTCGGCGAACCGGCCTTGGGGAACGTCGAGCGCAGGTAGACGTCGTTGAGGGTCTGGTCCTGTGCCCGGTCCTCGGTGAGACGGATGGTGCCATCCTCGTTCACAGCCCGGAGGCCACGACGCCCATCGCTGTGGTCAACGATGGCTCGGTGGAGCTGGTGGATCCCAAGACGCGACGAGAGCATGGTGTCAATGACCTCGCCGGGCCGCCGGCGATCGTCCGCATTGGGATTGTTGTTGGTACCACGGTCGGCCCACAAGGACAGCGTCGCGATAAGAGGGTAGGCGGCTCGTGCGGCGAGTTCCAGACGCGACCCTCCGGGGGTACCTGCGGGATCGTCCTCGAACTCGTCCAGGGCGTCAGCCAGTACGTCATCGGCGGAACGGTGCGTAGGGTTGAAGTGGTTGTCGCGCACCGACACGAAGCCGTGTTGCATGTAGCGGCGGATACGGTCTGGGCTGGTGCCCTCACCCGCCACCGACCTCACGATGAGTGCCACGGCCAGCTTGACTCGGAAGTTCTTCGTGATCCGCTTGCGCGTCGACTGGCGGGTTACAGCATCGCGAATCGCGTCACGCACAGCCTGGTCATCACGAGTGAACAGAGCGATGATCTCCGCTGCCCGGATTGCCGGGTCAGTGGGCAGATGGGCCTTCTCCGCTTCCGAACGGCTGATCGCACCAGCGAGCCATCGACGACGCAGGGGCGTGAGGATGCGCCGGTCCTCCATGACGGTCAGCGCCTCGTCCGCGAGGGATTCCAACTCAGGGCCCTCGCCCCACTCCTTCGGGGCGTCGACGTGACGGAGGGCCACCAGGGACTTCACTGCCGACGAGAACCGGTCGGGCCCGCCCGGGAGGGGCTTGTATCCGACCAGAATCAACGCCGGCATCGTTTCGCAACGCAGCGCCTCAGACTGCTTGACCGTAGGCCCCTGCTCGAGAGCGGTGTTCAGTTCCTTGATCCTGGACCGCATGGAGGCATCAGCCTCTGCCTTCACCACCATGTCGACGCTGTTGCCATCGCCCAGAATGTCGTGTGCGGCGGTGGTACGCGACGAACCCTCTGCAGTGGTCACCGCCCACAGGTCGGGGATGTCCTCGGCGGTGTGGATGTAGCGGTTGGCTACCAGCCATACCTCAGTGAGCACCCCCTGATTGCGGATCGAGTACCGCCAGTCGTTCGCGTCCAGCACCGCCCGTGCCGCAAGCGCCGAAGCCCACGTCATGTGCTCGGCCGACTCGACTGTGACTTCGAGGTGCGGCGTGGTACCGGTGCTGGTGGGGTCATCGACTGGGGCGAACCGCGACTCCTCGTCCGTGCCCGGTTCCACCGCCACCGGGTGGCGCCTGGCGTCGCCGATACGCGGGTTTCGGATGTCTGGCAGCGTACGCCGTGTCCACACGCGCGCCCGGACTGCGAGAAGGATGCCACCGGTGATCGCCAGTTCCGTGGGGATCTCGATCGAGCGGCGAAGCTCGGCCGGGTCCACGACGGCGTTGGCGATGGAGAAGGCAGCGTCTGAATGGATACCAAAAGCGTCCACGAGCTTCTCGGCAGCCTTGCGACGGGCAGCGATCGGCGCCAGCTCAGGAAGCCTGTTCACCGGCCGCGGCGGAACATGGTCGTGAATCGCGGATGTCTCTTCGAAGATCGCGGTCATGATGTGGTCGCCCTCCTGGGCGTACTCAGGCACGCCGAAAGGGCACGGAACGAAGAACCACAGGCGTCCGCATACTCCCGGGGTGCCACACGGATGTGGACCATGCCCGGGAGTCAGACAGCAATTGCCGTCAGGCGCATCCCCTCAGATTTGATCAGAGCAAGCCCTGACGTGATCTTCGGCGGCAACATGATGCTCGACAGGGCCTGCGGCGTGAGGAAGCATGCCTCCACGTTGCCTACCCCGAGGTGACCTCAGAGCGACCCTGCTTCGCTTCATGCGTCGCAGGCGACACGGACGCTACCACATGGCTGTCAACTAGCCTGGCTTGAACGGAAATCACTCGCCCGGCCAAGAAGACGAGCCCCCAGCCACCGCACGGGAGGGCGGACGCCGTCGGCGTACGGCTTGATGGTCGGCGGTCGCGGTGGTGGTCCTCACCGCCGTGATGGCAGGCGTCCTGCTGTGACCCCGTGGCGACGCCCCTTCCGGAAACGCCTCGTCGAAGGTCAGAGCCTTGCACCGGCCCCCGGAAACCAGCGCCTCGCCCCCGCCCCGGCGCCCGCCGGATACTGGCTGAAGGAGGCCCCTCAAGGTCTCATCGACCCGACCGGGCCGGCGGACCTGATGATCGACGTCGCCACGCTCGCCGGCGCTGCCCCGCTCCGGCACGGGCGTGAGGCCGTGGAGGCCCAGAGCCGCGACAACCGGACTACAAGCGAGCACGGATGGACGAAGCGACCTTCCAGGGACAGCGTGCGGGACACTGGGAATTCACGTTCGAGGGCCCTGTACGCGATTTCCGCGCGGCGGAACTGGCGTTCACCGGCACCGACGGGGAGCCGGCCGCCGGAGTAGCGGTGCAGGCCGGGCCGGGGTGGTGCACGTCCCTTACCGTGCACCACCCCGGCCCCTCCCCTGCTCAATACCAGGTGTCGGACCGAGCACGTGCGATGCGCGCACCCGTTTCGAAATCGTCGTAGTGCACGCGCACGTCCTGGATTCCGAGAGTCCGCATCAGGTCAGCCATCCGCACGACGTACCGACGCCCGATTCTCCTTACGGGACAGGGGAATTCACCGTTTCTCGCCCGCTTGTACGCCGTACTCAGACTCAGGCTCAGCGCGTCCGCCGCCATGCGCATCCCCATCTCCGCCGGAAGCCCGAACACAGCGGAGAAGGCGACCGACTCATCACGATGGCGCTTCATCGGTCGGCCCCCCACATCCCGAACAGGCCCAACTGCCCTCTCACTGAGGTCTGGACGCTTGGGCCCGCTCGGCGGCGACCACGCTGACGAACCTGGCGCACATGGTCCAGCAAGCCCAGTCGGTACGCCAGCGAGCCCAGGCGTTCTCCCTGTGCCTGCTGAGCGAGAGGCCTGGACATCCTCTCGACGCGTACGACTTCATCGCCCGCGATCGTCAACGGATCGGACCATTCCGGCTCCTGCACGGTTCCCCACTCCCCCACCGGGGTCTCCTCCGGACTGCGGCGGCCCGTCCGCCAGCCGGCGGCGAAGGCCGCATCGACCAGGTACTGCTCAGCGAGCGATGTGTCTGCCCGGCCAAGGGTTTGTACGCCCTCCAGCATTCCTTGCAGCAAGGCGGAACACACGTCGGCGTGCTCGGCCCCGGTACGGCGGGAAAGCGAGTACGCAGCTCCTCTCAAGCGGGGTGCGAGCAGCCACACGGCGACAAGCGTCCAACTCCGTCCGCCCTCACCCTCGTCCTCGCCCTCCGAATCCTGCCGGATGTGGCCGGCAATGTGCCGCCAGTGAGCGATCCGGTCGGGGTGGCCCGGTGCTGCTCGGAGGGCCTGGGAGCGCAGATCGTCCAGTGAGATACCCACTCGACCGCAGTGCGGCTCCGTGGGTGGGCCCGAACCACTGCACAGCGGCTGCATCTGGTCGTACCGCTGCTCCACGGACCTGCAGATGCGGGTGAAGACATCGGGGACCGGGCACGGGCTCATCGCTCGCCCCCGGGCCACTCCGGGCCGGGGCCGCTCTGTGCCCATGCGCCGGGGTCGAACTGACGGGTGGGACCGTTCACTTCGGCGGCGATGCCTTCCGATTCCGTCGACCGGCTCTCGGTGCTCGACGGTTCCGCCGCGTCGGCCGGGTGGTCGGCAGCGTCTGCGCCGCGTGGGGGCGGCGGCCAGGAGGCGGGTGTGGCCGGAGGCGGATCCTCCGTAACGGTCTCCGAGGATTCGGCAGGAGGGCGTCCGCCCTCGTGGTCGCTCCGGCGCATGTGCCTGCGGATGTTCTCCGCGGCCTCCGGCCGGCCCGCCGCGTCCGACGTACGTGCGAGGCGGTCCAGGAACACCCTCGTCTCGTCCGACCCCTCGGTGAACCCCTCGCTGTCCAGCCAGGCGGCCAGGAGATCCGCTGGAGGTTCCTGTCCCGCTGCCGAACGGGTCGGGCCATGGCACGGCAGGGTCTGCCCGGCGCCCGGATCCGGGTGGTCGAACCCGCTCATGGGCTCGCCTTCCACCGGCTCCCCGCGGCCCCGGAGCAGATCCCGGTACTCCTCGGGGATCTCCTCGTCGTTGGCGGCGGCGGACAGGACCGTCAGAGGAGCGATCATGTCCACCGCACGCTCGATCTGGTCCTCGTGGCGGGCCATCCACCAGACCACCGCGTTGCCGGGGCTCCGTAGAGCATCCTCCCCCAGGTATTCTCTGAGGTTGCGTTCGTGCTGTCGTCGGCTCTCCCAACTGCCCATGGTCTTGCGCAGCCCGTCCATCTCTTCCAGGTGCTCCCTGTCCCTGGGCCGCAGGACCAGCCGGATGTCCGTGGCAAAGGCCTCCACCAGCCCCGAACTGTCGAGGCCCGATGCTCCCAGCATTCCCTCCAGCGAACGCTCCAGGAACGTGCACCGGCCGGGGTTCTCGGTCAGCGTCATGCTCTCCACACGTTGCAGAACGGACGTCGCGGCCAGGGCTGCCGGGTTGCCGTGCGACGAGGGAACGAACCTCCCGGCGGGCCGCCACCAGACGGAGGCGGAGAACAGGAAGGGGCAGTCCTCAACGGCGCTCTGGACAGGCACCACCACGATCGACGTCTCCTGGTAAGGGACTTCGGCCGGAGCCTGGGGAACGGACTCGTCCAGGTCCGGGGCCGTGGCACGTGTGCCCTCCGCACGCGACACCCGCATATCGATCAGCAGAGCCCCGGCGATGAGCGCAGGCAGGAGGAACCACACCCAGAGCGGACGGCCGAGCGTGACTCCGACCGCCAGGGCGGTGGCAACGATTCCGCCGGACATGAGGCGCGTGATGTGCTGGGTACTCATGGTCCTCCCTTTGTCCCTCGCGCACCCGAAGCGGAGGTGAGGCCTCCGACTCCTTGTGCGCGATCGATCTCCCGGCAGAACCGGTCGGCGGTCCGCGCGCGGTCGTCGCGCTGGGCCCGGAGCCCCTCAGGCATGTCGACGGGCTCCGAGTCGGCCCAGTCGCACGTCGTCACATAGAGCTGGTTCAACAGGTCCCGATCGCCGTAGGCAGCCAGCAGCAACGCGTTCAGGACCTCCTCCCCCGCCTGCCGAAGCGTCAGGGCGGCGAGCCAGCGCTGCACCGGCGGGGACCAGGCGCGCGCCGGCTTCCCCGCCAGCACGGCCCGCCATGCGAAGACGAACGCCTTCCAGGGCGGGTGGACGCGCAGTTCGGCAGGGTCGAGCAGCGCCAGAAGAACCTCCAGGCCGCCGTCCGCCGGTCCCGCTCGCGGCAGAAGGCGGTGCACCAGCCGCCCGTACAGCCGGCGGTTGCCGCGCGCCAGCTCCAGGAGGGCGGAGCGGGCTGCCGCCTTGATGCCTTCGGGGTTCTCGTGCCGCAGCGCGAGATGCCTGAGCCGGACCATGGCCTGCTCCGGATGGGTGACGGCCATCACCTGCCGGCACACGACCGTCAGCACTCGCGCGAGATCGGGCGCTAAGCGCGCCGTCGTCACCCACTGGTAGACGTGCGAGCGGAACCGCGACCCGTACCGTTCGTGGCTGAGGCCCAGTTCGAGTGCCGCCGCGGCCTCGGCCCGCAGACGGCCCTCTGCCGAGGTGTGGGTCCATCTCTCGATGAGCAGGTGCAGATCATCGGGTCGATCGGTCATCAGGGCCTGTTCCGCGAATCGGGCGACCAGACGCGCGCGGTCCTCCGCCCCGAGGCCGGGAAGCTCCATGCATTCGCCCACCCAGTCCCGGAAGTCCGCGCGAAGGTCGGGAAAGTTCTCCCAGAAGTGCCGTCTGACCGCATCGTCGTAAGCGAGCCTGACGAACCGCACCCGCCCGTCGTCCTCCCGGGCCAGGGACAACTCCTCGAACTGTTCGCCCAGACCCGCCCGGGCCAGTCTGGGCGTTTCGTCCTGAGGATGCCCCAGGACGCCCAGGAGGCTGTGCGCGGCGCTCAGCACCGTGTCCGCCGGTCCGCCACTCGTCATGCTCGCCGCGAGCAGCAGTGCTCGTTCCTCTGCGCCTCGGTGCTGTCGCAGGTCTCCGGCCACCTGCTGCGACCAGTTGGTCGCGGCGGCCACGGATTCGTCCCGCCAGTGCTCGAAATTCGTGCCGCGGCCGGCCCGGTCCCGAGCCTGGACCACCAGGCCCGCCAAGCGGTCCAGCTCCCGCATGGGAGCGGTCCCGAACAAATGGGGCAGGTCGCCATGGTCCAGCTGCTCGTGCTCGAACCTCACGCCTCGCACCCTCAGATGGCGGCTGAAGACCGCCCGCCCGTTCGGCCGTTCCAGGTGCACGGCCAAAGGGGCGAGTTCCGCATCGAGCATCCATTCCAGGCCGGACGGAGTCACGGCGACCAGCCGGGCACCGCTCTCCTCGACCAGCGCGCGGTACGACATGAGCGTGCGCTGAGCGGTCGGGTAGTCACTATCGCCGATGCTCGACAGGTCCAGCAGATAGCGGTCGTCCGGCGACGGGTCCGGGGGCTCCTCCTCCCTGGCCGTGGGCAATTCCTCGATGCGGCTGCCCGGCACCGACGCCTCCACCAACAGCATGGTCGCCGTGGAGCGTCGGCCGATCCCGGGCGGGCCTTCCAGGAGCACCACCGCACCGGGCCGCGCCAGCCGGTCGGCCGCCCGGGCGTATCCGCCCGGCCATACGAAGCACTTGGCGAGCCGCCGCCGGTGCTCGCGTACGATCTCCCGCCGATCGACCCCGGCCCTGACCAGAGGTTCTCGGGGGCCGATCGAGTAGTAGTAGGTGTTGTTCTGGTCACCGCCACCGCTGTGTACCGGTCCCTGCGGGTCGCTGATCGACGTGCCACCCGTGCCACCCGTGCCACCCGTGCCGGTCAACGTTCCTCGTCCACAGGTCGCCCGTTCCGGTCCGCCCTCTGCCGGACTTCCCCGTGGTTCTCGCCCACGTACTGCACGTTGCCTCCGTCGCCGGAGATGCGCGGGCCCAGGTACTGCTCACGCGCCTGATAAAGGTGCCCGCTCCCGGTGTGGACCGGGCCCTGGGGCTCGCTGACGAAGGTTCCGGAAAAGTCCCCGTTGAGATTGCCGATCCCGCCGCTCTGGCGGTGCTTGATCACCCTGGCCTGCATCCGGGCGTCTCCAGCCCCGTCCCTGTCGGTACCGCGGTCGTCGTCCGACGGTGCCGAACGGGTCCGGTAGCCGTTGCTCCGCGCGGCGCTTCCCAGTTCGGGCAGCAGTTCCACGAGGTCGTCGGCCAGCCCCGTCAGGTCAGCGTCCGCGTTGCGGTGGCTGAGCCGCCGGTACTGGCAGGAAGCCAGGGCTTCGATGTCGCCGGGAAGGTCGTCGGTGCGCAGCCTCTTCGCGCCACCGACCAGCAGAGGGATGACCACGGCCCCGGTTTCGAGCGCTTCCCGGATCTCCCGCCGGGTCCAGTCGTCCTCGTCCTCCAGAGGGCTCCGGCCGCCGGGGGCTCCCGGCTCCAGCCAGCGGGGCCCCATGACGGCCAACAGCACGCTGCTGCGTCGGACCGCGGTGAGCAGTTCCTGGGGGAACCGGCTTCCCAACCGGATGGACTTGCTCGCCCGGAAGACATTGCCATTGCCGAATACCCTGGAGAGTTCCCTTTCCACGAGTGTGGCAGTGGCTTCCTCGTCGTTGGTCCGGTAATTCACAAAGATCAAAGGCATGCGGAATTCCATTTCTGTGTGATGTTCCCATGCGCGACGGAAAGGCAAAGTGATGCCAGTGGGATACCGAAGGCCGGAGCCGAAGGGCCCGATCCGGAGAAACTCCCCGGTATGACGAAAAGCGGCCGAATTGCCGTGCTGCCGAGACTCCTGTGGCCGGAAACAGCCCTCAGTGACCAGCGCCGAGTACGTTGGCAAGTGCGGGCCGGAGCCCGCGCACCGCCGGGTTTCCACGGAACCGTGACCATTCACGGTCCAGCCGACGCACGTCCGTACGGACAGTGGCCGAGGGAACGACGCTCATGAAGGCCAGCAGTTCGCGGGCTGCTTCGCAGGAACGCTCGATCTCACCCGCCGCGGCGAGCGCCAGCGCGTGCCGGAGACCGTACCGGGCGCGGGTGTTCAGGGCATGGGGTGCGATGCGCCGGCACTGGCGCTCCAGCACGTCGGCAGCCTGCCGGGGGCGGCCCAGATCGTAGAGGCACCACCCCTCCACCATCGAGACCGGGTCCTTGAGCTGGGTGGTGCCGAGCACCGGACCATCCGATGGGTCCACGGCCGCCGCCAGGAGATCGCGTGCCCGTTCCAGCGCTCTTCCACAAGCCCTTTCGTCGCCGGCGAGGGCATGGCCCTGAGCCTCGCGCTGGGCTGCCAGACCTCTGACTCTGGGGGGCGCGGCGCTGCGCTGAGCCTGTCGGGCGAGCGCGATCGTCCGGGGCGCATCCCCGTCGTAGTAGGTGACGAGCGCACGGCGGACCAGCGCGTAGTCCGCCAGATTCCTGTCCCCTCCGGCCTGCGCCAGCTCCACGGCCTCAGCCGTGGCGCGCAGCGCGGTGATCTCGTCCCCGTTCTCCTGGGCCATCCACCCGATGTACTCGGCGAAACGGGAGGCCGTGACGAGCAGGCCGGCCCGGGAGGACCCCGTGGTGCGGGAGGCCAGCGCCGTGACGGTGGAGGTCTGCGACCGGAGAACGGGCAGCATCGCGGCGGGCGCAAGGCTCTGGCCCAACCTCTTCATCTGGTGCAGTTGTTCCTGGAAGAGGGCGCCCGGCGGCAGGTCCTGGTCGCCGACATGACCGGTCCCGCCTCCGTCCGCCATGCGGGCGGCGAGCAGGGAGCCCACCCCTGTGAGGATCACGCGGCGGCGCGCGGGCCTCGGCCTGCTTCCGGCCGACTGATCCTCCGCGGAGAACAGTCGGCGCAACCGTCCACCGGCATTGAAATAGGCGTCACAGCACTGGGCCAGACTCATCGTGGGGGGATTCATACCCCGCTCGATCTTGGAAAGATGCCCGGTGCTGTAGGTCGTGACTTCAGCCAGCTGCTTGAGCGTCATTCCGGCGTCCTCACGCAGCCGACGCAGCTCCGCACCGAAACGTAACGGGACGTCCATACTTCCACCTTTCCAGCATCCTGTACGGCCGAATTACCCCTCGACCGCCTCCTGAAGGAGATTCTGGCACGGTCGCCCGTCGTTCAGCCGCGTAAAGCGAAGTTTCATGTTTCCTCCTTCTGTTCGGGCACGGGAAACCAGTGCGCAGCCCATGGCCCCGTACTGTGACTGCGTCCCCGCAATCAGGCGTTCGACATGCAGGGATCCTTCTGACGCCGATTCCGCGCCCCAGCCCTTCAGAGATACGAAATATCAGGTTCCGCATCGCACGATTTCCGTGATCACCCCTGTCGGCCGCACCGGTACGACACGGAACAGACCAACTGGGAAGGCGACGCCCCGACAGTCGGAGCGACCGAGCTGGCTTCCATGCTGCGTTCCGTGGCCCGGCAGGAGCCTCAACGGTTCGTTCAACTGGCACTCACATTCGACGAGACAGTTCCGGCTCCTGCCTTACTCCCCGGACACCGCCCTCGACCTGGCGGAACGCCTCTTCACCGACGTACGCGTCGACCTCCACGAGGCCCGGACCACCCACTGGCTGCTCACCCGGGTCCTGATCCGCGACACCCGGCGCTTCGCACCGGAACTCCTCCGTGCGCTCGCCGGCCCGGAGGGAGCCGCCCGGCACGCCGGAGCAAGCTGGGCGGTCCTGAGCATGAAGGGGCGCTTGATCCCCGGGCTGCCCACCGACCCGGCCGGGCTCGCGACGGCGGCACGCCAGGGCGCCGCCGAGGTGGCCGCTGAGGACCCCGCGTATGGCACATCATTGCTTCAGGGCATGTTGCATGACAGCGATGCGGCGGTACGCACAGCGGCGGCATGCGCGATGACCGACGTGATGTCGCTGTCGCCCGCTGCCGCTGACGGCCTTATCGGCGCATTCCTCGGCAGTCCCGCCCTTGCTGAGCACCCCGAGACGCTGGCCCGTGCTCTCGCCAAATCGGCCGCCCGGCTGCCCTCCCGGGCGATCGAGGCATGCCAGGCGCTGGCAGCGGTCTCCGAGCGGGACGCCAGAGAGGGGCGACGCGGATACGCGCTGACCCAACGGCATCTGATCGAGGCGGTACTCCGCCTGTACCGGCAGGGGGATACAGAGGTCCGCGCGCAGTGCCTCGACATCATCGACGCCCTTTATCGCACCGGCGCCCACGGACTGACCGCCGCGCTCTCGGGAGAGCGCTGACAGTTCTCCGGGGCCCTGGGACACCTCAGAAGTCGAACACCGCCTCAGGGCGCGCTGACTCGATCGACGAGTTGGCACGGGTCAGCAGCAGCCGTGCCGCAAGAGGCGGCTCCGTGGTTGCGGTCTTGGTTGCGTTCACCGACGTTCGGCACCATCCCCGGTGCCAACCCGGGCCCTGCACCGCTACATGCTCCGGCCGGGTGTGCGGGACCCGGGTTCCGCGGGTTTTCGGCGGGGATCCGGGCGGGGGGCGGCAGGGTGTGGAAGGCCCGGGCCCGCGCGGGCCCGACCGGGATGACGGTCGGGCCCTTCGGCGTTCTCGGTACGGCCTCGGCCGGGTTCAGCGGCACAGGGCGGTGTCCACCGCGCGTTCGAGAGTTCTGCGGGCCGTCTCGCCGGTGAGCTGCTCGGTGACCGTGATGGTGGCGGCGCGGCCGTCGTCGGTGACGCCGCCGCGGGTCTCGTAGCCCGGGAAGCTGCCGCCGTGGCCCCAGGAGAGGCCGCCGCACGGCAGTGGTCTGCTGACGAGTCCCAGCCCGTAGCGGGCGCCCGGGCCGAAGGTCGCTTCGGCCGGGACCGTGGAGCGCATCCGGGCGAGTTGGGCCGCGGGCAGCAGGCGGCCGGTCAGGAGCGCCCCGAAGAAGCGGTTGAGGTCGGAGCCGGTGGAGATCATCTGTCCTGCCGCCCAGGCCCAGGAAGGGTCCATCTCCGTGATGTCGCGCAGTGGCGTGTCCGCCGACTCCTGGTAGTAGCCGTGCGGATGGGGCCCTCGGATGCCGGCGTCGCCGGGGGCGGGGAAGTAGGTGTGGCGCAGCCCGAGGCGCTTGATGACGCGCCGGTCGATCTCGTCGGCGAGCGGGCGGCCGGTGACCTTCTGGACGATCAGGCCGGCGAGCACGTAGTTGGTGTTGCTGTACTTCCAGCGCTTCCCGGGTGCGAAGTCCGCCGGGTGCCGGAGTGCGGTGGCGAGCAGTTCACGGGGGGCGTAGTAGCGGACGTCGTCCCCGAGGCGGCTGGTGTACTCGGGGAGTCCGCTGGTCTGCTGGAGGAGGTGGCGGACGGTGATGCGGCGCCCGTCGATCCTCTTCCCCCGGACCAGGCCGGGGAGGTAGGTGTCGACGGAGGCGTCGAGGCTCAGCCGTCGCTCCGCGACGAGCTGGAGTACGACGACCGCGACGAAGGTCTTGGTGTTGCTGCCGATCCGCACCTGCCCGTCGACGGGTACCGGCGCGCCTGTGGCCAGGTCACCGGTCCCCGCGGTGTAGGTCCGGTAGCGGCCGCCGGGGCCCTTGACGCTCGCCAGCGCGGCGGGCGGCCCGCCGTCGCGCACCAGGGCGTTCAGGCTCTGCTGGACGGTGTCCGGCCCGGCGGCCGAGGCGGCGGGCGGGGCCAGGGCTCCCAGCGTCATGACACCGATGGCCACCGCGGCTGCGGCGGGCAGGAGCTGTCGCCGCGTGCCGTGTCGCCGGCCGGGCGGCCGGAACAGGTGCCGTTCCTGTCCACGCATGAGTCGACTCCTGGGGGGCCGGTGGTGGTCGTTCGGGTCGCCGGTGGCGTGATTCAGCCGCACAGGGCCCTGCTCACGGCGTCGCTGACGTGCCGTGCGGCCGTCTCGTCCGTCGGGATGCTGGTGACGGCGACGTTGGCGGCGCGGCCGTCCTCGGTGACGCCGCCCCGGGTCTCGTACCCCGCGATGTCGCCGCCGTGGCCCCAGTAGACGCCGCCGCAGGGCAGGGGCCTGCTCGTGAGCCCCAGCCCGTAGCGGAGGCCGGAGGTCCCGGCGGGGACGGTGGTGCGCATCTCGGCGAGCTGGGCCGCCGGGAGGAGTCGGCCGGCGAGGAGCGCGGTGAAGAAGCGGTTGAGGTCGGAGTTGGTGGAGATCAACTGGCCTGCGGCCCAGCCCGCGGAAGGGTCCATCTCCGTGAAGTCGCGCAGCGGTCCGTCCGCCGGGCTGCGGTGGTAGCCCCGGGGGTGCGGCCCCCGGACGGTCATCTCGCCGGGGGCGGGGAAGTACGTGTGGCGCAGCCCGACGCGCTGGATGACGCGCCGGTCCATCTCCTCGGCGAGCGGGCGGCCGGTGACCTTCTGGACGATCAGGCCGGCCAGGACGTAGTTGGTGTTGCTGTATCCCCAGGTCTTCCCCGGTTCCGCGTCGGCAGGGTGTTCCAGGGCGAGGTCGAGCAGCTCGCGGGGCTCGAAGTACCGGTTCCTGATCTCGGTGTCGTCGAGGTGGATGCCGTACTCGGGGAGTCCGCTGGTGTGCTGGAGGAGGTGGCGGACGGTGATGCGGCTCCCGTCGATGCCCTTCCCGCGGACGAGGCCCGGCAGGTAGGTGTCGACGGACGCGTCGAGGTCGATCTTTCCCTCGCCGACGAGCTGCAGCACCACGACCGCCGTGAACGCCTTGGTGTTGCTGCCGATCCGCACCCGGCCGTCCCTGGGCACCTTCGCGCCGGTGGCCAGGTCGCCGACCCCCGCGGTGTAGGTGCGGGTGCGGCCGTCGCGGTCCTGGACGCTCGCCAGCGCGGCGGGCATCCCGTCGTCGCGCACCAGCGTGTTCAGGGCCCGCTGCACGGCGTCCGGCCTGGCGGCAGCAGCAGCGGCCGGGGCGGCGGGATCGGCGGTGGCGGGCGGGGCGAGGACGCCCAGCGTCATGACGCCGACGGCCACCGCGGCGGCGGCCGACCAGCCCCGTCGCCGCCGGCCGTCCCGCCGGGTCGAGGAACGGAGGTTCTGTCCTGTCCGAACACGCATGATGCAACTCCTGGAACGTCGTTTCGTCGAGGCACGATCGTTGCTTCCGGGGCCCTTCGACCGCATCGCGGGAAAGCGGGAGAAGTCGCTCCCCCGATCGGGGGAGGCCGCAGGGGGGCCGCCCGGCGATACTGGCGATCATGAACAGGGGAATTCGGCTGCTGCTGCGCGGCTCCACGTACTCGGGTGTGCTGTTCGCCTATTGCGGTGCGTTGGCGAGCCTTCCGCTGCTGCCTCTCGCTCTGTTGCCGGCGCTGTCGTGGCGATCCGCACCCGAGAGCGTGCAGGTCTTCGTGGTGCTGCTGGTCTGGGCGGCACTGGTCGGCGTGGTCGGACTGGCGCGTCCGGTGCGGCGGGCGCTGGTCGTGTCCGCCCGCCGGCTGCTGCGGGTGTCGCTGCCGAACCCGGCTGCCGTCCGCCCGGCCTCCGGTCCGCTCGGCCTCGACCGCTGGCGGACCCCGCTCTGGCTGGTGCTGCACGCGGCCGTCGGGTGGACGGGGGCGCTGGCGAGCGGGGTGCTGTTCATCATGGGCCTCTCCCTGCCCATGAACTGGCTCGGCGGCGAGGTGCGGGCGAGCCTGTTCGGCACGTCGGTCCGGGTGTCGGGCGGGTGGAGCTGGGTGGTGGCCGCCGCGTGCGTGCTGCTGGCGGTGGCCATCTGCGTACTGGTCACGAAAACCCTGCGGTGGTCGGCGCCCCGGCTGCTGGGGCCGTCGGCGGCCGAACGGCTCGCGCTGGCCGCGGAGCGGGAGCTGCTGCTGGCCGAACGCAACCGGATCGCCCACGAGTTGCACGACTCGATCGGGCACACGCTGACGGCCGCCACCATCCAGGCGGCGGTCGCCGGCGAGGTGCTCTCCAGCGACCCGGCCGCGGCGCGGGCCGCCATGCGCAGCATCGAGGACTCGACGAGGGCCGCGTTGGAGGACCTGGACTACGCGCTCGGAGTGCTGCGCGAGGAGGAGTCGGGTACGGCGCCGACCCGGACCCTGGCGGACCTCCCCGAGCTGCTGGAACGCCTGCGGCACACGGGGGCGGTGGTGGAACCGGAGCTGTCGGGTGACCTGGCGCGGGTGCGGGGGACGCTCTCCCGGGCGGCGTACAGGATCCTTCAGGAGGGGCTGACGAACGCGCTGCGCCACGGCGCGGGCGGCCCCATCGAGGTCCGGGTGGCGGCCGGACCGGACGGGCTGGACCTCGCTGTGGTCAACCGGACCGGAGCGCGGACGGGGCCGGATCCGGGCTCCTTCTCGACATCCGGCCACGGCTTGCCCGGACTGGCCGAGCGCGTCCGGCTGCTGCACGGCGAGTTCGGGTCCGGCCCGGACGGAACGGGGCACTGGCGGCTCGCCGTCCGGCTGCCGGCACGGACGTCGGCGTGAGCGGATCCGGGACGGACGGGGGCACGGCCCTCCCCGCGGAAGCCGGCCCGGCCGTCACCCTCCTGATCGCGGACGACGACGAGGTGACCCGCAGCGGTCTGAGCATGCTGCTCGCCGCACAGCCGGGAATCTCGGTGCTCGGCGAGGCCGCCGACGGCATCGAGGCGGTCGACCGTGCGCTGAGCCTGCGGCCGGACGTGGTCCTGATGGACGTGCGTATGCCGCGTCGCAACGGGATCGACGCCACGCGCCATCTGCTGGCCGAGGCGGCCGACCCGCCGAAGGTCGTGGTGATCACCACCTTCGAGAACGACGGCTACGTCACCGCCGCCCTCGGCGCGGGCGCCAGCGGCTTCGTCCTCAAACGACTCCCGGTCCGCCGGATCGCCGAGGCGGTCCGGGTGGTGGCGGCCGGCGAGGCGGTTCTCTTTCCGGCCGCACTGGGCCGCATGGTCGCCGCCCGCCCGCTGGACTCCGCGGCGGCCCTGCCGCAGGCCGCCCTGACCGGCCGGGAGGAGGAGGTACTGCGCCTGATGGCCACCGGGCTCTCCAACCCGGAGATCGCGGAGTCCCTCACGGTGAGCCTGGAGACGGTCAAGACCCACGTCGGGAACGTGCTGACCAAGCTCGGCGCGCAGAACCGGACCCATGCGGTGGTCATCGCCTACGAGTCCGGCCTGGTGGTCCCGCGCTTCGCCGAATGACCGGCTGCCCGTGCCGACCGGGAGGGGCCTGGGGTCTGCCGTTTCGCGGCCCCGGACGTGGCCCCGGCCCCGGCCCCGGTCAGCGCGTGACGACCGGCCGGAAGGCGTCCCGTATGCCGGACTTGGTGGTGGAGACGAACTGGTCGCCCGGCCCGTAGTCGTACGTGCCGTAGTACTCGTAGCGCAGCACGGCCGGGCAGCTCTTGCCGCCGATCTGCACCGAGCGCGGATCGACGCGCTTGCCGGTGCGCAGCTCGTAGACCTTCAGCGGGACCTTCACCTTGTGGAAGGTGACCCGGTGGGGGAAGTGCTTGAACTTGTTGTTCTTGTAGGAGCAGGACTCGACGGCGGCGCCGTTCTTCGCCGTGTCCGCGCAGACCACGAGCGCCGCCTCGACGGGGTCATCGGTGCGCCAGCCGGCGGGAAGCTTGCCGGTGTAGTCGGTGTCGCCGAGGAACAACGCGCGGTTGGTCCCCTTGCGGGGCGGCGGGGCGGCGCTGTACTTGGCGGGTTTGTCGCAGTAGCCGGATCCCGCGCTGTAGGTGGCGCCGATCAGAGTGCGCACCTCGTCGAGTTCGATGGCCAGGCCGGCCTTCTTCACGCCGCTGCGCGCCTTGCCGGTGAGCGGCTCGTCCGGGTACGCGTCGAGGAGTCGCTGGTAGTGCGCGCGTGCCTGCTTCCATTTCCCCTCGCCCATCAGGGCGTCGCCGCATCCGGCCAGCGCGGCGGGTTCCGTACGCGTCGCGGCGTCGGCCGACCGGTCCAGGACGTCACGGGTGGGCTCGCGGTCGCGGAGCCAGCCGGCCGTCTCGGCGGTATCACAGGCGTCCTCGGCGGGCAGGGTGTCGAGGAAGGTGTCCAGGGTCGTCTGGACGACCCTCTCGTGGCCGGGCTCCGTCAGGACCCGGGCGAGAACGCCGAAGCCCCGCTCCAGCTCCTCGACGTCCCCGACCTGCCCGGCGTCGTACAGCGTGGACGCGGCGCGCTCCAGCCGCCGGCAGGTCTCCACCACCGCGTCGCCGGGCTCGACCAGCGTCGCTCCCACCACGCGGTGTCCGGACCGCACCTCGCTCTGCGCGGCGACTGCCTCCTCGCAGTCACCGGCCTCGCGGGCATCGTCCACCCGGTTCCCGATGCCGTGTGCGCCAACGCGCAGCACCACGGCGGTCAGCACGACCGCGACCGTGACCACGAGAGCGCCGTAGCGCTGCACCCGCCGTACGACGTGCTCACGTCGCCGGGTCAGGAACCAGCCGTGGGCGACGCCCGCCACCCACCACAGGAGCAGCAGAACCTCGCACCAGGTCGCGGCGGTCGAGGCGGCGAGGCTGAGAAGCGTGACGCTGCCGAGTGCGGCGACCGCGGCCGACCGCCGGTGCCCCAGCAGCAGGTACCCGATGCCGAGCAGGGAGGCATTGCCGATCGCGGCCGCCACGGCGTCACACGGGGCTCCGGTCGCGGTCGCGGTCGGCTCGGGCGGCCGGGGCGGCACCAGCGACTCCGATGGCTCCGGTGACTCCAGTGGCTCCGGTGACCCCGGTGACTCCAGTGGCTCCGGTGACCCCGGTGACTCCGGTGACTCCAGTGGCTCCGGTGACATCGGTGACTCGTCGGGTCGCCGGTACGGGTCGTGTTCGTCCGTCGAGTGATCCATGGGTCGTTATCCCCGAGGTGTCGTGGGTGCCGGGCCGCGTACGGAGAACCAGCGGTGCGCGGTCCCACCGAGCAGCACCCACAGGGCCGCCGCGTCGATACCGAAGACCAGCAGCACCGGGAGACTGGGCGCTCCGGAGAGCAGTGAGCCGAGGAAGCCGATGAGCGTCGAGCACGCCACCAGGGCCAGACAGGCGGCCAGCACCGCGCGGGTCCACGGCCGGCGCCTGCCGCTCAGGGCGACGCAGGCGGCCTGAAGCGCCGCCAGACCCCAGCAGAACAGCGCCACGAACCACGCCATGCCCATCGGCAGGATCAGGTCCTGCCCGTGCTCCTGCTTGTTGTAGTTCTCGTCAAGGACCACCCAGCCGCCCAAGGCGGTGCCCACCGCGTGCGCGGCGACGACCACGAGCACGAAGACGAGGGCCCCGGGGATCCGGCCAGGCAGGCCGGACGGGTCGGACGGCTCGGACGGGCCTCGCTGGGGGGAGAAGTTCCGCATGGGAGTCACCTCACGCTTTCGTGTCCGGCGGGTCGTGGACCCGGGTCCGGCCGGCTTCGTGGACCGCACGCGTCGCGCGGTGGCGGCCGTTGTCGCCGGCCGGGCGGGGGCCCGAGCCCTCCCCCGATCGCCCGGGCTCGGGCCGCGCGGCGTGGCCGGTCCGGGCCGCCCTTCTCGGCAATTCCAACGCCGTACGCCGTTGTTCGGCAGCCCCTGCCCCGGCCCCGAACAACCCGGCGGCGCGAACCGGCCGCGGCCGATCGTGAAGATCAGGTGAACACCCGTGCCCAGCCTGCGGATACCCAGCAGTACAGCTGCGGCCGTACCCCCGGCTGCCTACCCTGAGCGCCCGGACGGCCGCACCGGGTGATGTCCTGGTGGAGACCCACGTACCGAGGGCGGGGCAGGCGGATGTCGGGACACCAAGGACCGGGACGCACCGAGGGCGAGCTGGATCCGGAGGCGGGTCCGGTGCCGCGGTTCGCCGCCGGACTGCGGGCGCTGCGCGAGGCGGCGGGCAAGCCCACGTACCGGGCGATGGCTCACGGGGCACGGTACGGGGTGACCACCCTGTCGCAGGCGGCGGCCGGGAAGCAGTTACCCACCCGGGCGGTGACGCTCGCCTATGTGGAGGCGTGCGGCGGGGACGTGGCCGAGTGGGAGCGGCGCTGGCGCGAGGCGTCGGCAGAGCTGGCCGCCGAGGCGTCCGGTGGCGAGACCTCCCGGCCTCCGTACCGCGGCCTGACGCGGTACGAACCGGGCGACGCCGAAATCTTCTTCGGCCGCGACCGGCTCGTGGAGCGGCTGACCGCACTGACCCGCGAGCACCGCCTCACCGCCGTCTTCGGCCCCTCCGGCAGCGGCAAGTCCTCGCTGTTGCGCGCCGGTCTGATCCCTCGGCTGCGCACCCCGCCCGAGGGCGCGGGCGGTGGGGGCGGCGGGACCGCTCCGGCGGCCGTGCGGATCCTCACGCCCGGCTCCGCCCCGCTGCGCACGCACGCCGACCGGCTCGTGCCCGTGCCCGACACCGACGCCGACACCTGGCTGATCGTCGACCAGTTCGAGGAGCTGTACACCCTCGGCGCCGACCCGGCCGGCCGGGACGCCTTCATCGACCGCCTCGTCACCGCCACCGACGTCGGCAGCCGGCTGCGCGTCGTCATCGCGGTGCGGGCCGACTTCCTCGGCCGCTGCGCCGAACACCCCGGCCTCACCGCCGCGTTGCAGGGCGCCACGCTGCTCACCGGTCCGATGAGCCGCGCGGAGCTGCGGGAGACCATCGTGCGCCCGGCCGCGGCGGAGGGGCTGATCGTCGAACGCTCCCTGACCGACCGTCTCCTGGACGAGGTCGAGGGCGCCCCGGGCGGGCTGCCGATGATGTCGCACGCCCTGCTGGAGACCTGGCGCCACCGCAGCGGCCGGGTCCTGACGGAGGCCGCGTACGAGGCGGCCGGCGGACTGCGCGGTGCCGTCGTCCGCACGGCCGAGCAGGTGTACCGCGAACTCACGCCGTCGCAGGCCGAGGTGGCCCGCCATGTGCTGCTCCGGCTCGTCGCGCCCGGCGACGGGGCGGCGGACACGCGCCGCCCCACCGAGCACGCGGAGCTCGACTTCGGCAGCCCCGCCGACACCCGGGTGGCGCTGGAACGCCTGGTCCACGCACGGCTCATCACCTTCGACGACGGCACGGTCGACCTCGCCCACGAAGCGCTCATCACCGCCTGGCCCCGGTTGCGCGCATGGATAGACGCCGAACGCGACCGGCTGCGCGTCCACCGCGCGCTCTCCGAGGCGGCACGCACCTGGCAGGCGCTCGGCCGGGAGAGCGCCGCGCTGTACGCGGGCTCCCGCCTGGACGCCGCTCGCGACGCGTTCCCGCAGGACGCCGCCCGGCCCGGCGGCGCCACGGCGAGAGCTCGGCGGGCCGTGAAGAGCCTGAGGGGCAGGGAGAGCCCGAGGGAGGGGGAGAGCCGGGGCGACGGGGAGGGCCGGGGCGACGGGGAGAGTCGGCGAGGTCTCGAACTCACGCCGTCGGAGCGGCAGTTCCTCACGGCCTCGCTCCGCCGTCAGCACCGCACCGCGCGGCTGCGCCGTACGGTCGTGGCCCTGCTCGCCGCACTCGGGCTGCTCGCCACCGGCACCGCCGTCGTCGCCCTCCGGGCGCGCGCCACCGCGCAGACCGAGCGGGACGACGCCGTCTTCGGCCGCCTCACCACCGAAGCCGACAGCCTCCGCGAGATCAGCGCCGGGCTGGCCGGCCGCCTCGACGTCGCCGCGCACGGCATACGCTCCACCCCGGACACCCGGACCCGCCTGGCCTCGGACGCGGGCCGGACGCTGGCCACCCGGCTGCCCGGTCACGCCGGTCTCGCCAGCTCCGTCGCGTACGCGCCCGACGGCCGCACCCTCGCCAGTGGCGGCCACGACGGCACGGTCCGGCTGTGGGACACCGCCGCGCGGCCCGGGTCCGCGGGCCCGGCCGGGGGCCTGGGAAAGCCGTTGGGGAAACCGCTGCGATTCCGTACGGGCCCGGTCGGCGCGGTCGCGTTCGCGCCGTCGCACGGAGACCTGCTGGCGGTCACCGGCAAGGGCGGCGGCGTCCAGTTGTGGGACGTACACGACCGGGAGCGGCCCCGTTCCGTCGGACGGCCGCTGGTGAGCCACGACGGGAAGAACATCGTCTCGGTCGCGTTCGCCCCCGACGGCCGGACGCTGGCCACCGCCGGAGACGATGGGACCGTACGGCTGTGGGACCTGAGCGCCCCGGACCGGCCCACGCCGCTCGGCGGACCCGTCAAGGCCGACGGGTCCGAGGAAGGCAGCGTCCGCGCCGTCGCGTTCGCCCCGGACGGGGGCGTCCTGGCCACGGCGGGCTTCGACGGTTCCGTACGGATGTGGCGGTTCGACCGGGACGACGGGATCGAGCCGCTCGGTACGCCGCTGCGCGAACACACCGCCTCCGTCTGGGCGGTGGCCTTCTCCCCGGACGGCCGGACGCTCGCCACGGCCGGCTTCGACGACACCGTACGGCTATGGGACGTGACCGAGCCGGGGCGCCCGCGGCCGCTGGGCGATCCGCTCACCGAGCACACCGCGCCCGTTCTGTCGGTGGCCTTCAGCTCCGACGGCCGCACCCTGGTGAGCGCGGGCGAGGACGACGCGCCGATCCTGTGGAACGTGGCCAATCCCGCCTATCCGCAGCAGCTCGGGGAGCCGCTGGCCGGCCACGCGGGAGCCGTGTGGGAGGTGGCCTTCGGCCCCGACGGCCGTACCCTCGCCAGCGTCGGCGCCGACCGCGGCGTCCGCCTCTGGCACCGGCCGCCGACCGTCCTCTCGGACTTCACCAACCCGGTGTCCGGCATCGCCCACAGCCCCGACGGCCTGCTGCTCGCCGCCGCCAGCACCGACGACGCGCTGATCCGTCTGTGGGACGTCGACGAGCCGGGCCGCCCGCGCCGGATCCCGCGGATGCTCACCGGCCACGAGGACCAGGTACTGAGTGTCGCGTTCGCCCCGGACAGCCGTACGGTGGCCGGCGGCGCACTGGACGGCTCCGTACGGCTGTGGGACGTTTCCGCGCCCGAACGCCCGGTCCCGCTGGGCGGACCGCTGAGGGCGCACGACGAAGGCGTCAACACCGTCGCGTTCACCCGGGACGGCCGCACGTTGGCCACCGGCGGCGAGGACGGCACGGTGCGGCTGTGGGACGTACGCCGACCGGGCCGTGTACGGCCGATCGGCGCACCGCTGCGCGGCCACGGGGACGCCGTCCGCTCCCTCGCCTTCACCCGGGACGGGAGGACGCTGGCCACCGGCGGCGAGGACGGCACGGTGCGGCTGTGGCACGTGAGCGACCCGGCACGGGCGCGGGCCGCCGGCGAAGCTCTCGGCGGGGACGACGAGTCGGTCAACGCGGTCGCCTTCGCCCCGGACGGGAGGACGCTGGCCACCGGCGGCGAGGACCGCGCGGTGCGGCTGTGGGACGTACGCCGACCGGACCGTGCCCGGCAGATCGGGGAAGAGCTGGGCGGGCACCGCGGGCCGGTCAGGGCGGTGGCCTACTCACCGGACGGGAAGACCCTGGCCACCGGCGGCAGCGACCACACGGTCCGGCTGTGGGACGTGGCGGAGCCGGCCCGTGCCGAGCCCGCCGGCGGGGAACTCACCGGTCACCTCGACACCGTCACGTCCGTCGCGTTCGGCCCGGAGGGCGACACCCTCGTCTCCGCCGGCTACGACCTGACGGCCCGGGTATGGCTCCTGGACACGCACCGCGCCGCGCAGTACGTCTGCGACCACACCGGCGGAGTCCTCACGCGCGCCGAATGGGAGGAGCGTTTGCCGCGACTCGGATACCGGACGGTGTGCGAGACCACGTGAAGCCTGTCGCCCCCTCGCCGTACGCCCGCACCGTCTGCCCCCGGCCCTGCCCCCGGGGTTCAAGGAGTGCTGAACTTCAGGACAGCGCCGTCCTGGTTGTGCGCCACGACGACCGCCTTCAGCTCGTCACCGAACCCGGCCTCGCCGCCCACGCCACCCAGCTGCATCACGGTGCCCGCCGTCCGGAAGGTGACGGATTCGTCGGCCACGATGACATGCACGCTCACCCCGTTCGCCGTGATGTGCGCCGTGGAGGTCACCAGCACCTCGCACGCCCCGTCCGAGCAGGCGTCGGTGTTCTTGCCGTCGGCCGCCTCGGGCAGCGGGCCGGTGGGGTCGGGCGCGGGTGAGTCCGCTCCCTCGTCGGCCCCGCCGGGCGCTCCGCGCTCCCCGGGCTCCCCGGGCTCCCCGGGCTCCCGGCCGGCGGCGCACTGCTTCGCCCGCTCGTGCGCGGCCGCGAGCCGCGGGTCCTTCTCCGTCAGTTCCGGCAGGCCCGGCTCGGGCGGGGTCAGGGACCGTACGAGCTTGTCGACCCCTGCCGCACTGCCCTCGGCGTCGTCCATCGCCGCGGCCGGGGAGACCTCGTCGAGTTCGGGCAGGACAGCCGCCAGCTTCTTCAGCCAGGCGGCGAGCAGCCGGTCAGCCGCGGGAATGCCCGACCGGCTGAGCTTCCTCAGGTCGCGGTCCACGCTCTCCACCGCGTTCGGCGTCCGGGAGAGGTAGCTCATGGCGAGCAGTTGGCCCGACGGGCCGGGCTCCCGCGGGCTCCGGATCTCCCGCAGATCCGCCTCGCTGTCCTTCCGGAGATCCTCGATCGCGGTCGTCGACTCGCACAGGCCGCCGACCCACCGCACCAGCTCCTCGGACGGCGGCCGTACCGGCGCCGGGCCGGCCGTCCCCTTGTCCGACGCGCCTGCCTCGCCGTCCGCTCCGCCCCCGCAACCGCCGACGGCCAGCACCAGCCCCGCGGCCACCATGGCGACGCGTCCCCTCGTGAACATCCCGACGACCCCTCTCCGTGCTGTGACTCGGTCTTCGCAGGCCGGACCCCGGCACCGCAGGACCAGTTCAGCGCGGCACAGTTTGTTCGGTCACCCCTCCGCGGCCGTGAACAAATTCCCCGGACTCCCGGCACGACCCTGCGCCGTACGGAACGAGCCGGTCCGCTGCCCGGGCCCTGGCCGAAAGACGCGCGGGGGCGGCGTCCGGCAGAGCCGCTGCGCGGAAGCGGTAGCGAGGGTCCCCGGCGGGCTCCGGCACGGCGGACCGGGCGGACCTTTTCGGACAACTGTGGGCCGTCCGGGTGAGTGCAGACAACCTGCGGGGCCCGCTCCGCTTCTCACAGGCCGGACACAGCGTCGCCACAGGTGAGTTGGGGCCGTGCTGCTCGTCCACGTTCCGCACGCACCCGGAAGCCGGAAGTACGAGGAATGATGACCAGATCCCCGCAGGGCCGCACCAACCGCCTGACCCGCCCCTCGATCGCCGTCGCCGCGGCCGTCGCCGTGACCGCGGGCGTCGTCGCCGCCGCGCCCGACGCCAAGACGGCGGAGCCGACGCCGAAGCTCAGCCTGATCGCCGCCACCACCTCGGTGACGCTCGACTCGTGGAAGGAGGATCCCGGCGTCTACCTGGATCTCGGGACGTACCTCACCTCCGAGAACGGCGCCTTCGAGCTCAAGGTGACGCGGAAGTCCTACAAGGCCCCGGTCGTCGTCTCGCAGGTGTTCCGGAACGGGAAGAAGACCACGGCCAAGGCGCTTCCCGCCGGGCTCGTGAAGGACTTCTCCGGGCTGCCGGACTTCGCGCAGATCACGCTCACCGACGCGGCGGGCAAAACGGTGCTCAGCCAGACCGAGGCGTTCTGCCCCAACAACGCCTCCGGGCGCGTCCGGCCGGACGCTCCCGCCAACTCGAAGTATCCGCAGAGCTGTCCGGTGAACCCCTTCACCCTCGGCTCGGTCTGGGGCGTGGAGAACGGCTGGGCGTCCAACACCTACGCCGGTTACTACTCCAAGCCGGTCCAGCTGGCCGCCGGCACGTACACCGCGAAGATCAACGTGACCAAGAAGTACCGCGACCTCTTCGGCATCGCCGACGAGACCCGCACCGTCAAGGTGACGGTGCGGGAGCGCAGTTGGGAGGAGCCGCCCCCGGTTCCCGCCGGCAGCCGCAGCGCCGCCTCCGCGCACGCGGGCCACGGAGGACACGAGGGGCACGAAAGCGCAGGACACGGAGGGCACGAAGGGCACGGGAAGGCCGCCGCGCCCTCCGCCGCGGCCGGGCACGGCGCGCACGGCGCCCCGGCCCGTGCTGAGGCCCCCGCCACCCGGACGACCGGCGCCGCCCCCACGTTCAACGTCGGCCACGGGCCCTACCCGCCCGCTCCGCCCGCCCTGCCCTGGGCGCTGAAGAAGGAGTCGCTCCAGCGGCAGTCCTTCTCGGCGGCCAGGGTCGGCGACCGTTCCGGGCAGACCGACGGGTCGCGGCAGGCGCCGGGGGCCAAGCCCAACGCGAAGCGGCCCACCGGCAAGGCGACCGTGCCCGACGTGCCCAAGCCGGACCTGCGCTCGCTGCCCGCGTACGGCATCACCGTCAGCGACGGGTACCAGGAAGTGCCCGGCAAGGACTACCTCGCCTTCAGCGCCAACGTGTGGAACGCGGGCCCGGCCAAGCTGGTCGTGGACGGCTTCCGCTCCCCGGGCAAGGAGCTGATGGACGCGTACCAGTACTTCTACGACGCCGACGGCAAGCAGGTCGGCTACACCCCGACCGGCACCATGGAGTGGGACCCGCGCCCCGGCCACGAGCACTGGCACTTCACGGACTTCGCCAGCTACCGGCTGCTGAAGGCCGACAAGAAGGAGTCGGTGCGCAGCGGCAAGGAGGCGTTCTGCCTGGCCAACACCGACGCCGTCGACTACACGGTGAAGAACGCCAACTGGCACCCGGACAACACCGACCTGTCCACCGCGTGCGGCCAGGAGAACTCGATCTCCGTCCGCGAGGTGCTCGACGTCGGCTCCGGTGACACCTACACCCAGGACCTGCCCGGCCAGTCCTTCGACATCACGGACCTGCCGAACGGCACGTACTACATCCAGGTCCTCGCCAACCCGGAGAACCGGCTCAAGGAGACCAACCACAACAACAACAGCGCGCTGCGCAAGGTCGTCCTCGGGGGGAAGAAGGGCGCCCGCACCGTGAAGGTCCCCGCCCACCACCTGGTGGACGCCAACTAGTTCTCAGCGGTGGCGTGTTGACGCGCTCCGCTCCGTACGTTCCGCCGGCCCCGGGAGGTGTTCCCCGGGGCCGGCGGCATGCCTGGGCCCAAACCCGAGTTCTCGCCAACTCGCCCGTGCAGCCGTAACCCCGGCCCCGCCCCACCGCGGCTCCGCAGCCGCGCCCCCCGCTCCGCGACGACTCCGCCGGTCAAGGGCATGGCCAGGCGCACCCACCGTGCCCGGGGCACCACGGAGGGCTTCCCTCCGCGCCACGGATGCGGGGAGGGCGCTCTCGGCGGACACCACCGCCGACCAGGCAACGCATGGGTTACTCATGCGTAGCGCAGGTGTGGCGCAATTCACTCCCCTCAGGGGGTAGTTCTGGAAACATCTACGCCAACGAGATCGGGCCATACAAACCGCCGCGGGGGGAGTGGCCATGGGGCTGCTCGGCGATGAGCTGGCGTTCGGGCGGGCTCTGACCGCCCCGGAGTACGAGAGCGTCATGGCCCTGGGGCACCGCAAGGAGTACCCGGCCGACACCCCGCTGCTGACCGAGGGCGAGAGGACCGGCCATGTGGTGATCGTGCTGCGCGGCTGGGTGACCGTCTCCCACAGCACCGACCGCGGCGCCACCCGGCTCATACTGGGGTTACGGGGGCCCGGCGAACTGCTGGGCGAAATGGCCGCGTTGGACAACCATCCGCGCAGTGCCACCGTACGGGCCCTCGGGACCGTCGAGGCGACCGTCATCGGCGGCGACGCGTTCCGCCGGTTCCTCGCGACCCACCCCCGGGTCAGCGGCCTGGTGATCCGGCAGCTGACCTTCCGGCTGCGCAGCGCCGACCAGGAGCGCTCCGCCCTCGCCTCCCTGACCGTCCTCCAGCGCCTGGCGAGCCGGCTCACCGAACTCTCCCGGACCGCCCCCACCGGCCCCTACGCGCCGTCCGCACCCGCACCCGGGGCCGGGACCGGTCCCACCGGCGCCGTCGTCCATCTCGCCCAGGACGAACTGGCCGCCACCGTCGGGGCGACCCGGGAGGCGGTCGCCAAGGCACTGCGGCTGCTGCGCACCCAGCAGATCGTGCGCACCGGGACGCGCATGGTGGAGATCCTCGACCCCGCGCTGCTCGCTCTCCTCGCGGAGGGACACCGGGATTAAGGAAGAGCCCCGCCGTGTGTAAACGGCTACAGACGGCCTTCGTCCCGGGCCGGAAGCTGTACGGGACGGCGAGATCGGAGAGAACGGGGGCACGGGGTGGAGTACGACGCGTTGGATGCCGGTGAGGCACGCTACGAGCTGGTCATCAGCGTGGACGCCAGACGTTCGGGGCAGTACAGCGACGCGGACAAGCCGCGGATGCGGGAGCGGATCTACCGGGTTCTGGAGACCGCGTTCGCCCAGGCCGGGGTGGGCCGGGGCGCCGTCCACACGGAGGACCGCGGGGACGGCGTGCTGGTGTCGGTCCCGGGCCGGATCGCGGTGACGCGGCTGCTCGGTCTGTGGATGGTGGAGGTCCACGAGAACCTGCGTGAGGAGAACCGCTCCCTCCTCGTGCCGCTCGGGCTGCGGGTGGCCATGCACGTCGGTCCCGTACGCCACGACAGCCGGGGCATCAGCGGGCGTGCGGTCGACCTGACCTGCCGGCTCGCCGACTCCTCCGTCGCCCGGCAGCTGCTGGACCGCGAACGGGCCGATCTGGTGCTCGTCGCCTCCGACTCGCTCTACGTCGACGTGGTCTCCGCCGGGGGCAAGTTCATCGAGCCCGAGCGTTTCTCCCCGGCACGGCTGGCCCTGAAGGAGGGGGAGGTCTCCGCCTGGTTCCACCTGCCGGGACGGCCCGCGCCGGACATCGGACCGGCCGGCCCGGAGGAGCCGGCCGCCCCGGACGAGCCGAGCGGCCCGGTCGGCGGGCCGGACACCGCTCCGTCCGCCGCCGCTCCGTCCGCCGCCGCCGCTCCGGAACGCGCACGCGACGAGGACGACGAAGAGGGCGACGGGGGCGACGGTGACAGGGGGGCGCCTGCCCGCTACACCGCCCAGGGCGATCTGTCCGTCCACCAGCACAACGTCTACCAGCAGCCCGTGCACATCGGCCGCGTCACCGGCGACAGCCCCCGGAAGGACTGAGCATGGCCAACGAAGCAGTGGCCGAGCGCCCCGCCGAGCCCGCCGCCCCGAAGGCGAAGGACGACCGCTCCCCCGAGGCCCCGCCGCGCGGCGGGGAGCGGGAGGACCCCAAGGCCAAGGCCAAGGACGCCCCGGACGGCCCGGACGCGCCCGGCTCCGCCGACGACGCCGCCTCGTCCGGCTCCGCCGACGACGAGGCCGCCGAGCGGGAGAAGGAGCGCGAACGCGCCGCGGACCGTTTCAAGGACCGGACCCGCGACCCGCTCGCCGAGGAGCAGGGGGAGGAGGAGCCGACCGACGCCGCCGCCGCCACGCGCGCCCGGCGGTCCGGGCAGAAGCTCCTCGCCAGCGGCCGGGACCTCATCGGCTTCGACCGCTCCGACGTCGGCCAGCTCCACATCGGCGACATCAACATCGGCCTCGACGCCCGGCGTTCCGGCCTCACGATGCGCGACGGCCCGGTCCCCGAGGAGGAGCTGCTGCGCATCCGCCGGACCCACATCGAGCCGGAGGGGTACGTACGGCTGCGCCGGGCGCTGGTGGCCCGCCGGCTGCTGGTGCTGGGCGGGGCCCCCGGCACCGGCCGCGTCAGCACGGCGCTGGCGCTGCTGGAGGAGGTCACCCGCGACGACGGCGAGGGCGGGCAGAACAGCGAGCGGGTGCGCCGCGCCGACCCCGAGCGAGGGGTACGGGGGCTGGCCGCGCAGGTGGGCGGCGGGGAGGGCGGCCACCCGCGCGGCACCGGGTATCTGCTGGAGCCCGCCCTGGACCGGCCGGGCACCCTGCCGCCCGACGGGATGGACCTGGACCAGCTGGCCTCGGCGCTGGCCGAGCAGGGCTCGTACGCGGTGGTCGTGGTGAGCGTCGGCTCGGCGGCCAACCCGCTGCTGGCCGGGCGGTACGGGGCGATCTGCCCGCCCGCCCCCACCCATGAACTGGTCGCCGTCCGGCTGCGCCAGCGGCTGGAGGAGGAACACGGCGACCCGGTCCGGGGTGGGGGCGGGGGCAGCGCCCGGGACGGGGACCGGGACCGGGGTCGGAACGGCCGCCAAGGCCGCGCCCGGGACTGGGACGGGGACCGGGACCGGGACCGGGACCGGGACCGGGACCGGGACCGCAGCCAGGACGGAGGCCGGGACGGGGACGGGGACCGGGACAGCAACCAAGGCCCCGCCCGGGACGGGGACCGGGCTCCGGACCGCGACCGCAGCCAGGGCGGGGCCCACGACCGGGGCCGGGCCGGGGCCGGGTCGCTCGACCGGCTGCTGGAGCGCGCGGCGGAGCTCCGCGAGGACCCCGAGGTCATCGAGGCGGTGGGCCTCGACGACCTGCGGCCCGCCGAAGCCGAGCTGTTCGCCTCACTGCTGGCCGGGCATCTCCTGGGCTCCGTCGGCCGTGCGGAGCTGCTGTCCGGCTGCCGCGGTCTCGCGGCCGTCCAGGCGTACGAGTGGTTCGCCGGTGTGGACCGGGCCCTGGCCGTCCCGCCGCCCGGCGACGGGCGGGCGCCCGTGCGCTCCGGGACCGCCGCCCTGTTCCACCCGGTGGCGTTCCGGATCGCGCTCGCGGTCCTCGGCGGCGCCTCGCACAGCGCGGTGTCCGCCGCCGCCCACCTGCTGACCTGGGAACTGTCCGTACAGAGCGATCCGGACAGCACCCCCGCCCGCCCCCTGTTCTGCGACGACCCGGAGTCCGACCTGGCGCTCTCGCGCGCCCGGCCGGACAGCGGGGCCGTCGACGTGGCGGGCGCCGAGGTGACGGGGCGGCTGATCTTCTACCGGGGGACCGCGCTGCCCGCCGCCGTGCTCGCCGAGCTCTGGGACCGGCACTTCCCCGTCCGTGCCCCGGTCGTCCGCTGGCTGCGGCTGCTCGCCGACGACCCCCGGCCCCAGGTGTCGATGCGCGCCGCGGTGGCCGCCGGGGAGCTGTCCGTACGGGACTTCGAGCACGGGTACGCGGAGCTGATCCGGCCGCTCGCCGAAGCACCCACGCCCCGCCGCAGGGTCTTCGCCGCCACCGCGCTGGACCAGGCCGCAGGCCACGCCTCGCACCGCCGGGCGGTGCGCAAGGTCGTCGACAACTGGTCGCGGCACGGCACCCCGGCCCTGCGCTGGACGGCGGCCATGGCGCTGGGCTACGGCCGGTGCGCCGACTCGATGGACGACACCCTCGACGCACTGGCCGGGATCGGGATCCGCGACGACGGGGAGCAGCTGGCCGTGGCCTCGTGGAACGTGGTCCGGCTGCTGACGCTCCCGGAGAGCACCACCGTGCTGCGGCGTCTTGCCGACTGGACCGGGCACCGCCGCGAGGAGTACCAGGACCTCGCGCTGGTGAGCATCGTCCGGCTGGCGCTGACCGATGTGGACGAGGTCCTCGACGACGAGCCGGGCACCCCGCTGGGCGACCGGGGGGACTGGCCGCTGCTGCTCGCGCTGGCCGCGACCCGGCCCGAACTGACCGGGAAGCTGGCCGACCTGTTCTGGACGGCGCTCAACACCGCACGCTCCCGGGACGTGGCGCTCGACGCCCTGGAGACCCTGTTGCGCTCCGCCTCGCGCAAGGACGGCCGTGCGTGGACGCGGGAGGGGCTGGCCGCGCTGCTGCCCGCCCTGATCGCCGAGGAGCAGGACCGGCGGCGGCTGGACTGGCTGCTGCGCCGAATGATGAGGGATCAGGACAAGCCGCTCGCCGAGGAACGGGCGCTCGCCCTGTGGCGGCTCGCTGGGCCCGCGCCGCAACGGCGGTCGGAGGAGGAGGGAAGTCATGGCTGAGAAGAACGGCGGGGCGGAGAAAAGGGCGGCGGAGAAAGGGGCGGGCCCCTCGCGGCCCGCGGGCCCGTTCCTGCGGGAGTACACGCCGACGGGCCCGTTCCGGCAGGGCGGCGCGCGCACCACGTCGGTGCTGTTCTACCGGCGGGGCTACAGCGTGGCCGGCGTGTCCGGCATCGACCACTACGGCAAGCCGCCGCTGGCCTGGCGGCCGCACACCATCTGCGAGATCGCCACCGGCACCTTCGTCACCACCCTGCGGATGGAGCTGCCCGCGTCCGGCGGCACGACGTTCTTCAAGGCGGAGGTGGACATCCAGTGGACCGTCGAGGACCCGCACCTGGTGGCGGTGCAGGTGGTCACCGACATCGCCCGGAGCCTCACCGCGCCGATCCTGGAGCGGCTGCGGGAGATCTCCGCCCAGTACCCGGTGCACCAGGCGGAGCAGGCCAACGCCGAGATCACCCGGACGTGCGTCTCCGGCCGGTGGGACGACCTCGGCACCGGCCTCGGCCTGCGGGTGCGGCTGTTCGTACGGCTGCGGGTGGACGACCGGACGATCGGCCACACGGAGAAGGTCCGTACCCAGCGGAGCGAAGCCGAGCTGGCGCGGATGCGGCAGGAGAACTATCTGAGGATGCTGCGGGGCGGTGAGCTGGAGCAGCTCAGCCACATGCTGGCCGCTGACCCCAAGGAGGCCAACAACTTCCTGGAGAAGATCCGCCAGGAGGGCCGGCAGGACGAGAAGGACCGCGTCGACCGGCTCTTCTCCATGATCGCCGAAGGCCGGATCCACTCCGACGAGATCGAGACCCAGGTGCTCGACGACCTCAGCAGGCAGCACCTCGGCATCCAGGGCGCCATCGGCACCCGGCCCGCCCGCCGCGCCCCCCGGGAGCTGGCGCCCGCCCGAGAGGAGCCGTTCACCCCCGACTGGGTGGCGGACCAGCCTCCCGTGCGGCAGCCCCGACCGCCTGTCCAGGACGCCGAACCCGGACCGCCCGCGCCGCGCGACCGCGACCGCGACCGGGTCCGTGACCGCGACGACGGCTGGGGCTGGGCGGAGGGCGACGGATGAGCGCCGACGGGACCACACGGACTTCCCCCGCCCCGGCCGGGCCGGTGCCGGACGGGGGTCAGCACGGGCCGGACAGGGCGGGGGAACGCATCGCGGAACGGCTCCTGGTCACCGTCCGGGAGGACCTCGGCAGGGCCGACTCCAAGGCCGCCGTACTGCTCTCGGGGGCGCTCGCCCTGCCCGCCTTCCTCATCGGGCGGCACGGCTCGCCCGACTGGCGGGGCCCCGGCGACCTGGCGCTGGTCGTCGCGGGCGTGCTGTGGGTGGTCGCGGTGGCCGCCCTGGTCCGCGCGCTCCTGCCGCGTACGGGCACGGTCCGCGACCAGGAAGGGGTGACCTACTTCGGGGACCTGCTGGCCCCGTTCGACTACGACGTGCTGACCGCCCGGATCAACGAGGCCGGCCGCGACCCGGTCGGCTGGCTGCTCGTCCAGGCCGTGGACGTCAGCGCCATCCTGTCCGCCAAGTACCGGGCGATCCGCTGGGCGGTCGCCACACTCGCCCCGGCGGCCGCGCTGGCTCTCGCCTGGAGCCTGGCCGCGCGCTGACCGCCCCGCACGGAGGTGCCGCGTCCAGGGGCACCTCACCGACGGGAGCACGCACGAGCAATCGCACCGCAGCGGTGCTTCACGACACCACGCAGACACGGCAACGACAGTAAAAGGGGACGGTCGTGCGGAATGACCGAAGAAGAGGCCCGGCCGGCACCGGCCGGGCCGGGCGGGCGGCGCTGGCCGTCCTGGCCGGTGCGGCCCTGCTCGCCTCCCTGACGGCGCCGGCCGCCGCCGATCCGGAGCCGCTGGCGGCCGCCGCGCCCGCCTTCGCCTCCGTCAACTACGCGGTGGCCGTGGACCAGTCCGCGAGCCTCGCGCCCGCGGACATCAAGGCGGAGAAGGCGGCGGCCGCCCGGATCGCGCTCGGCGACGTCTCGGCGACCTCCCACATCAGCGTGTTCGGCTTCGCCGCCGCCGAGTCGGCCGACCAGCGGGCGGTGGACCCCGTGTGCCCCCGTACCCGACTGGACGCGGCGGGACGGGAGTCGGTCGGGGGCTGCGTGGAGAAGCTGCGCGGCCGGAAGAAGAGCGAGGGCACGGGGACGGACTTCCCGAGCGCGATCCGTCAGGGCGTGCACGAGCTGACCTCGGGCACCGACCCGTCGGCCCCCCGCGTGCTGTTCCTGCTCACCGACGGGGAGATGGACGTCACCGGCAGCCCCCAGTACGGCGACCCGGCGCACCGCGAGGCCGAGGGGAAGCGGCAGCTGGAGCTGGAGCTGAAGAACGCCGCCGCCAAGAACGTACAGATCTGGCCGCTCGGCTTCGGTCCCGACCCGGACAAGGAGCAGCTCGACAAGATCGCCGCGGGCGGCTTCCAGAAGGGCTGCGTCGACCTGCCGTCCGCCCGCCCCACCGCCCGCAAGGTCTCCGGGGCCAAGGACGTGGGGCGGGCGCTGGAGAAGATCTTCGCCGCCGCGCACTGCCTGCGCTACGAGGCCGGTCCGAGCAAGCGCCCGCCCGCCACCCTGCCCGTCACCATCTCGCCGCTGGCGACCGTGGGGAGCATCGTCGTCGACAAGGGCTCCCCCGAGGTGACCGTCACCTACACCGACCCGCTCGGCAACAAGGTGCCCACCACGGGGAAGTTCAAGGACTCCACCTTCGAACTCGCGGGCGGCGGCGGCACCGTGGAGGCGCTGAAGATCATCGACCCGGTGCCCGGCCGGTGGAAGGTCGATGTGAAGGCCCCCGAGGGCCACCGCTCGCTGCCCGTCGGTGTCAGCGTCCTGTGGCAGGGCGAGCTGCGCGGCTCCATCACGATGGACCCGCCCTCCCCGCAGGCCGGGGAGAAGGCGACCGTCACCATGCGGCTCCAGACCCGCGAGGGCTACGAGATCAAGGACCCGGACGACTACGCCGGTCTGAAGGTCAGCAGCAGCCTCACCGGCGACGGCTTCGCCCCGCTGCCGCTGCGGCTCACCGACGACGGGAAGGGGGCCGACCCCACCGGGAGCGACGGCTCGTTCAGCGGTACGGTCACCGTCCCGAAGAGCGCCGACGGCGCCCTGAAGGTCACCGGCACCCTCACCGCCTCCGGGCTCAGCGCCGACACCCGCAGCGAGGGCGGCCAGGTGGCGCCCGGGGCCCTGCCCGTCACCACGGCGCTCGGCCCGGTCCGCGGCGACGGCCACCCCGGGGAGACGGTCACCGCGAACCTCTCCGTCACCAACACCACGGACGCCCCGCACACGCTGAAGCTGTCCCTCGCGGACGTCCGGGCCGGGCTGCTCACCGTGAGCCCCGCCGAGATCGTGGTGAAGCCCGGCGCTTCCTCCACCCATGAGATCAGGCTCGGGATCGGACCGGAGAAGTCCTTCGACGGGCGGCTCGACGACGGCCCCCTCGGCATCGGCGGCACCGTCACCGTCCAGGACGCCACCGACGGCGACCGCACCCTGGTGCGCACCCCGCTGTCCGTCCAGGTCACCCCCGAACCCAGTCTGCTGGACCGGTACTGGTGGGTGCTGGTCGGCGCCGTCGCGCTGATCGTCGTCGGCGTCCTGGCGGGGCTGGCCTGGCTCCGGCAGCGGCGGGGCCGCCGCGACCCGCACGGGCTGACGCTCCACCTGCTCTCCGAGGACGGCGACGTGCTCGGCGTCCACACCGCCGGACACGGCCAGAAGCAGTGGTACGCGTTCGACATCGCCGAGGCGCACAGCAACCCGCGCATCGAACGGCGCACCAACGGCCGGTACGCCGTGCAACGCAGCCCCGAGGGCGGCGCGGTGCTGCGCAAGAACGGTGGCCGCACCCGGGAGCGTCTCACGGCGACCGGGCGGGTCGGACTCACCGACCGGCTGAGCCTCGCCCTCGGCGCGGACTCCGTACGCGCCACCGCCCCCGGGCGGCCCGACCCGGTGGCCCCGGCCGGCGGGAACGACGACTACCTGTGAGGCGCGCGCCGCCCGCCACCCGGCGGGCGGCGCGCGAGGCCCCGGCGGGCCGAACGGCCGCGAGCCCCGCGGCCGTTCGGTGCCGCCCATGGACGAACCGGCCCCACCCCGGCCGGAAGCGGGAGGAACCCCATGAAGATCTTCCAGCCGATGCTCTTCGTCGGCCTGGGCGGGACCGGCGGCCTCGTCGGCGCCGAACTGGAACGCAAACTGCGCGTGGACCTGTGCGGGCCCGACGGCACCGCCCTCCAGCACATCGGCGGCCTCGCCCCCTACCAGCTGCCCGACTGCCTGCAGTTCGTGTACGCGGACTTCAGCGAGTCCGACCTCCAGCGGCTGCCCCAGTTCAACGTGGACTCCTCGCTGCGCGCGGCCTACGCCCGCACCTCGCGGGCCACCCACAACCTCCTGCCGAACTTCGACAGTTCGCCGGAGGTGACGCAGATGCTGCGGGCCGGCCTGCGCGAGGAGGTCGCGGGCTGGCTGCCCCCGCGCGAGGGCGAGCCGCGCGTCACGCCGCTGCACAACGGCGCGGGCCAGCTCCCCACGGTGGGCCGCGCCGCGCTCTTCGCCACCCTGCGGCACTCCCTCCAGCCGGTCCTCGAACCCCTCCTCCAAGCCATCGACGCCATCGCCAAGTCCGCGGGCGAGCTGAGCGAACTGGGCGGCGGCCGGGTCACCGGCTGCGATGTCTTCGTCGCGTTCTCCGTCGCCGGCGGCACCGGCGCCGGGATCTTCCTGGACTATCTCCACCTGATCAACCAGGCGTTCAAGATGCGCCGCTTCAACGGCGTGAAGATCTACCCCCTGGTCGTCATGCCGTCCTCGTTCTCCGCCTCCACCGGTGGCGGGCGCGAGGCGGAGCTGAACGCCGCCCGCTCACTCGTCGACCTGTTCCGGCTGGTCGACGGGCAGAACGCGCCGACCGCCGGCGCGGAGATTGGCGAACTCGACCAGGAGACCGGCCTCGGCATCCGCTACCCGGGCACCACCCCGGTCCGGCTGCGCACCGGGATCCTGCCGACCGCGTTCCTCTTCAGCCCGACCGCGGGCATCCGCCAGGACGACCTGCGCCGCTCCATCGTGTCGCTGGTGATGTCGCTGATCGGCACCGAACTGGGCGACAGCCGCTCCCAGGGCCGGCCCATGGCCGGCGACGACGACTTCCAGACCTTCGCCGCGAGCTTCATCAACCGGGGCGTGCACCGCAGCGCCCTCTCCCCCACCGGCATCGGCAGGCAAGGGGTCTCCACCAGCCTGGTCGCCTCGATGACCGCGCCGATGGACCAGCTGGCCGACCTGGTGGCCGGGCGCCTGCTGCGGGTCGCGGTCACCGAACTGGCGGAGCGCCCGCGCAACCCGGTGAAGGACGACACCGTGCGGCTGGTCCGGCAGCTGTTCGCGGACTCCCAGCTCGAAGAGCTGTGGGAGCGCAAGCAGTTGCCCGTCGAGGACCCGCAGCCGCTGCCGCGCGGCGGCAAGGCGATCGAGGAGGCGCTCAACAACCGGCTCGGGGACATGCAGCGCCTGCTGTCCGAGCTCCAGTCCATCGCCGACCGGCAGGCCGCCGCGATGGCCGCCCGGTTCAGCCCGCGCCCGGCGATCGAGAAGCTCCTCCAGAGCGTCGACCCGTTCCTCGCCGAACGTCTCGTCCGGGGCGTCCCGGACAGCGAGGACGAGATCACCCGGCTCGGGTTCCTCGGCATGCTCACCGCCCGCGCCCGCTCCCCGAAGCGGCCCCCGGGCGTCACCGACCAGCCGCCCAAGACCCCCCGGATCAAGGGCAGCATCGCCGGGCTGGCCCCGGCCCGGTGGGGCGACGACGACGTACGGGTCGTCCTCCAGGCCCAGGACAGCTGGTACCGCTGGCGCAGCCGGGCCGTGTGGCACGAGGCCTGGCGGGAGCAGCAGCAGCGCTGGCAGTCGCACGCGGACACGGCGGGCACCGACCTGGCGCGGCTGGTGAAGGCCTTCCGTAAACACGCCCACCAGGAACCCAAGTCCTCCCAGCAGAAGGGCCTGGAGCTGTACGCGGAGCGCACCGGCATCTCCTACCTCCTGCCGCCGCAGCGCAGCCTGAACCACTTCTACGAGGACGTCGTGGCCCGGCTCGTGCGCGGCGAGGGCCTCCGCGAGAGCGACGACGAGGCGTCGCTGCTGCTGCGGCTCATCGACGGGGACACCTGGCGGGAGGTGCACGCCCGGAGCCACCGCGAACCCGACGGGGCGGTCGGAGCCGTCAAGGCGCGGCTGGAGGGGCGGATCACCCGGCTCTTCGCCGAGAGCGGCGCGCAGTTGGAGGAGCGGCCCCTGCTGCCGTCGATGAGCACCCTGCTGGCGGCCGCCTCCGGTGACGCGGACGCCACCGACCAGGTCAGCAAGGAGGCGCTCGACCTGTTCAGCCGCAAGCTCGCCGCTCTGCTGCCGGTCGGTTTCACCCCGGAGGGCACCGGGCCGCTGCGGGTCCTGGTCACCCACCCGCGGGTCCAGGCGGCGGAGGAGGTGCAGGAGCACCTCTCCAAGGCGCTGCGGCTGCCGTCCGACGCGAAGAACTCCGTCGAGTACCGGGGCGTGGAGAGCGACTCGATCACCGTGGTCCTCTTCCGCAGCGAGATGAGCCTCACCCAGGTGCCCGAGGCCCGCAAGGTGCTGCGCCAGTGGGCCAGGGCCAAGGACGACGAACAGGCCCACGACGTGCTGCGCTGGCGCCAGCGTCTCGGTTTCGAGGACGACTGGATGGTGAGCAGCGAGGAGGACCGGCGCACGATCCTGCACCGGCTGCTGTGCTGCATGTGGAACGGCCAGGTCGACATCCTGGACGGCGACCCCTCCTCGCCCTCCCGGGTGCGGCTGCGGCTGTTCGCGGAGAAGGGGGCGGGCGTCCCGGGCGTACGGCTGCGGCTCGGGGACTTCCCCGGCGGTATCTCCAGCTGGTCGGAGCTGCTGCGCTCCTACGAACGCTGGACCGTGCTGGACGACGAGCGGACCGTGGAGGACTACTGCGGCAAGCTGATGAGCGCCCAGCCCCTCGGGGTCGGGCGGGCGGGCACCGAACCGGACCCGATGTTCGTCGAGCTGGTCGAGCGGATCGCCCCGCGCCAGCTGGAGCTCCTGACGGAGCGCCGGGAGCTCGGCGGCCGGCGCGTGGACGGCTGGATCCGGCCGCTGTGGGAGTTCTGGGCGGAGACCCTGCCCGCCGCGCTGGACATGGAGTTCGGCGACCAGAAGGCGATTCAGCCCACGCTGCGCACGCTGCTGGAGTACGCGCGCGGGGGCGTCCCGATGACGCCCCCCGCCCGGCCCGCGCCGGAGCGCCGGCGCGTCGTGGCGGACGACGAGGACTGGGGCACCTCGGCCCCGAGCACCGGCGAACGCCTGGGCGACGACACCCTGCCCGGTCCGCGCTCGGCTCCCGCCCCGGCCCCGTACGGCACGGAGGAGCGGTACGCCGGCGCGGACCGGCACACGGACACCCGGCACGGGGGCGCCCGGCACGGGGCGGACCGGCACACGGACACCTGGCACACGGAGGAGCGGCACGGGCGGGACGCCTCACGCGAGGACCGGCCGGTCCGTCGCGCGGAACGCCGGGACGAGCGGTTCACGTCCGAACGGCCCCGCGACGAACGGTTCACGTCCGAACGGCCCCGCGACGAGCGGTTCGCGGCCGAGCGGCCCCGCGACGAACGGTTCACCGACTCGTACCCGGAGTCGCGGGCGGGTGACGCCCGGTTCGCCGCCACCCCCGGCGAGGCCTGGCCGGGAGACGACCGGCACACCGGGGGCGAGCCCGACGGCGCACGGGACGTCCGCGCCCGGGACGTCGACGGCAGGGACTTCGACGACAGGGACTTCGACAGCAGGAGCTTCGACGGCAGGGGCTTCGACGGCAGGAGCGTCGGCGCCCGTGGCACCGGTGGCAGGGACGACGGCGACGCCGACGGGTTCGGCGAACAGGACAGGCCACCGCTCCGCCCTCCGGCCGAGGGCGGCTGGGACGCCGACAGCTGGGGCACGGACGACGAGGGCGGCGCCGGGCGCCGGAACGGGGGCCCGCAGTGACCTCTCCCGAGGACACCACCGCCGTGGTCCGTCTCGACCTGCGCGCCGGGGCCGCGGCCCTGGCCACCTCGCAGGCCGTGCGCGACCAGGTGGCCGAGCAGCTGGGCCGGGCCGGACTGCCGGAACCGGACTACCCGTTGTTCCTGGTCACCGACACCCCGGCCGGGCTGACCGACCACCAGCTCCAGTACGAACTGCTCTCCGGCTACCGGGCGGTGGGCGAGACCCGGATCCTGGTGCTGCTGGTGGGCAGCTCCCCCGGTTCGTACGCCGGCGGGGAGGAGGCGTACCTCCCCGACCGCCGGCTGGTGCGGCCCACGACCCTGCGGGCCGCCACGACCGGCCTGGTGTGGGCCGGTGATCTGCGGTCCGCCCGTAACGCCCTGGACCGGCCGGAGCCGGACGACCCCGCGGCGCTGGCCGTCCTGGTGGACCTCCTGTCGGTCCCGGACGTCTTCGTCCGGGTCCTGGAGAGCCTGCGGAAGCTGCCCGACTCCGTCGCCGCGCCCGGGGTACGGCTGCTGGAGCAGGACCTGCCGACGGAGGTCAGGGACCGGGCCTGGCGGGACGCGCTGACCCGGTTCGCGGGTGAGGACACCGGGACGGGCGACCCGGTCGACATCACCCCGGACGCCCGGCTGCCCGAACCGCTGCGCGCCCTCGTGACGGGGCGGGACCGCCGGAGCCACGGGCACCGGCGGCCGGACGACGTGGCGGACCGCGCGCACCGGACGTGCGCGGAGTCCCTGGACCGCGCGGACCGGGACCTCGTCGCGCTGCGGTCCTTCCCCGGCCTGCTACACCCGGCCCGGCGCGAGGCCCTGGAGGCGGACCTGCACCAGGCCCGCGAGGATCTGGACGGGTTCCGCGCCCTGGTGGAACGGGCCCTCCGGGTCGGCGGCGGCGCCGCTCCCACCGCGGAGGCCGCCGCCCGGCTCGGCGCGCTCGGACTGCGGGTGCCGACGGCCGACAGCGCCGGGGAACGCGTCGGCGAGGGACTCCGCGAACTGGCGGGCACGCTCCTCGGTGACGGGCTCACCCTGCGTTCGGTGGCCCAGCACTTCACCGCGCTGGCCGGGCGGGTCGAGCCGGTGCCGGGCACCGCGCTGCTGCACCGGCTCGCCGACCACTCCGAGGAGTCGGTGACCCGTGGCTCCGCCACCGAGTACGCCGCACCGCCCCGCACCCCGGGCACGGTGCTGCTCATGGCGGGCGCGGCCGGGCTGCTGGGCGGCCTGTGGCAGTGGCCCGCCGTCCTGGCGGCGCTGCTGGTGCCGGTGCTGTTCGTGGTCGTCGCGCTGCTGGGCGCGAACCGGCTGCGCACGGGCCGGCGCGCCGCCCGGTGGACGATGGGCCCGCGGGTCGCCGCCGTCGCCGGCGCGGTGGCCGGGGCGGCGGTCGCGTACGCCGCCGACCCGCCGCTCTGGCTCGGCGGGTCCGGGCTGCTGGCCGGTCTCGGCCTCACCGCCGAGGCGGTCCGCAGGCTCTGGCGGGACGCCGCCGACTCCTGGGCCGCCGGGCGCGGCACGACGGCGCTGCGCACCGCGCTGGACGGGCTCGACGCCCTGCTGGCGGAGCTGGTCCGCGAGCACTGGGCGGCGGAGGAGCGGCTGTACTGCGCGGACGCCGCGCGTTCGGTGGCCGGGATGCTGCGGGCGACCGCGACCGCCGCCGACGCCCAGGCCGCACCGGAGCCCCTCGCCCCGGCCGGGGCGGGCGGTTCCGGCCCGTACGGGAACGACGGCTGGCTCGACGGGCCCTCCGCGCTGGAGACCCCGGAGCCCGACGCCGCCGACGGGGGCGCGGACGACGGCGACTGGGCCGCCGCCTACGCCTGGGACAACACCCGGGACCGGGACAGCGACCCGTACGACGACCGGGGCAGCGACCCGTACGACGACCGGGACGGCGGAGCCCCCGGGCCGTACGGCGCGTCTTCCCCGGCCCCGTATCCCGCCGGACCTGACGACGCCCCGTGGGGGAGCGGCGAGAGCGACCGCGCGCCCCGCTGGCTCGACCGGGAGACCGGCGAGGGCGGGCCGGACCTGGTCGCCACCCTCGCCGGGGACCTCCGCAACACCGCGATGGCCGCCATGGCCCCCTACTGGGGCGCCGTGGAGCGCGGCCAGGCCGGGGCGCTCGCGCTCTCGCGGACCGAGGAGCGGGTCCGCGAACTGCTGTCCGCCGCCCGCCACCACCTGTGGCGCTACGGGGTGCTGGCCCCGCCGCCGTACCCGGCCGACCACCGGGCACACACCACGGCCGCCGGGCTGCTGGGCACCGATTCGCTGCGGGTCGCCGAGCTGGTGGGCCGGGAGGCGGACCGGGGGGCCGTCGTCCAGCTGTCCTCGCCGGAACAGGGGGCCCTCCTCAGCCGCGACCCGGAGGCCGCCCTGTGGATCCGGTTCGCCCCGGGCACCCTCCAGGGCGAGATCGAGGCCGCCTGGCGCAAGAGCGGTTCGCCGCCGGCCGAGGAGGCCCTGTGGACCTCCTCCGGGCGGTACGCGGGGCTGATCCGGCTCACCCCGCTGCGGATGGGCGTGGTCGACACGGTCCTGCCCCGGCAGAGCACCGGCGGCGGTCCCCGGACCGGCGCCGACCACGCCGAGCCCACCGTCCGCGCCGAGTTCAGGGAGGACGACCGGTGGTGAGCACCACCCCGCTGGGCAGTCCCGCGCCATCGGGGGCCCCGCGCCCCCACCTCGTCTTCGCCGACCCCACCGGGCGGCGGCGCACCACCCCGGCCCGCTTCGGCCCGGACTCACGGCGGGATCCGGCGCTGCCCCAGCGCATCCGCAACGGGCTGCTCGACGACCGGGGGCAGCGGTGCGTCCAGGTGTTCCTGTCGGCAGCCGACGCCGCCAACCCGGCGGCCCGCGCCCTGCTGGACACCGAGGCGGGCACCGCCCTGCGCCTGGACCGGACCCTGGAGAACACCCCGCACGCGTATCTGTTCCCCTCCGTCATCGGCTACGAGCTGGACACCGCCGAGCCGTTCCTGCTGTACGCCGCCCCGCGCGGCATCCCCGTCGGGCGGACCCATGTGATGTCCGCGAGCGACCAGCGGGTGTTCGCCCGGGACCTGACGCTGGCGCTGTGCCTGCTGGACGGCCAGGGTCTCGTGGCGCGCGGGATCTCGCCCGCGACCGTGTTCTGGGACGGTACGTCGGTGCAGTTCTGGGGCCTGGAGAGCGTCGACCGCGCCGGGCGGCCCCGGACGCCGTGGGGCCGGGCCCCGTTCGCCTCGCCCGAGCAGCACCGGGGCGAGGGCCTCGTCGACCCCCGGGACGCGGTGTGGAGCGCCGCCCAGGTGCTCTACCAGCTCGTGACCGGCCGACCCGGCCCGGCCGACCGGGCCCCCGCCGACCTCGACCGGCACCGGGTGCTCGCCGGGACACTGCCCCGCGCGTTCGCCCCCACGGCGGCCGGACGCCCCACGCCCGCGGCCCTGTTGGAGCTGCTGGCCCCCGAGGAGGCGCGGCGGCTGGGGCCCGCGACCCCGCCGGACGGCTCCCGCCCGCATCAGGAGGCGTTCGACCGGGCCATCGACGCCAAGCGGCGGGCGCCCGCTCCCGCCGAGGACCCGGCGGACGGGCCGCCCGAGGACCGGGCCCCCGGGGAGGTGCTCTGCCCGTACTGCCTGGAGGGCATCCAACTCGACCTGAACAGACTGTTCGTGACGGACGACCAGATGCAGTACCGGCCCCTGGACCTCTCCCGTATCGGCAACCCGGTACGGCGCGAGGACGTGATGCGGGGCGCGGTCCAGCAGTGCACGGCAGACCCGGACTTCCCCGAGCACCACATCCCGGTGCCCTACCTCACCCATGGCCGCCCGCTGACCGTCGCCATGATCGGCCAGTCCAGCACCGGGAAGAGCCACCTGCTGACCCAGATGATCGCCGAGATCACCGACGGCGGCCTGGACCGGTACGGGGTGGGCTGGCAGTCCGTCAACCCGGAACAGCACGCCCGCTTCGTCCGGGAGCGGGTGCAGCCGCTGCGCAGCGGCAAGGTGCTCGACCACACGAGCGGGGTCGGCCTGGACGGCTTCGCGCGGTTCGTCGAGTCGCTGCTGCTCACCGACGCGCGCGGGCGGGTGCGCCCGGTCGCCTTCTTCGACCTGGGCGGCGAGGACCTCGTCCGCACCGACGGGGCGCTGCGCTTCCTGCTCGGCATCGACGCCCTGGTCTTCGTCGTCGACCCGGCGCTCGCGCTGCCGCTGCCGCAGCTCGACGGGGTGCGCGAGCGCTGGGGCACCGAGGTGGACCGGGACGGTGACGCGGCGTTCGGCACGGTCCTCGACCGGCTGCCGCGCCGGGGCCCCTATCTGGAGACCCCGGCGGCGATGGTGCTCGGCAAGTCCGACCTGCTCCGGTTCCAGCCGCCGGTCGACCGCTGGCTGGGCGAGCCGCCGCCCGCCGCGATCGGCCCGGACCAGTTCCGGGAGGAGAGCGGGGACGTCTACGCGCTGCTGCGGCAGTACGCCGGACAGGCCTGGCTGCGGCCCTTCGACGCGTTCCGCCGCTGCACCCTGCACATCGCGTCCGCCACCGGGGGCCAGGAGAGCCAGGGCCGCTACCCGGCGGGCGCGGGGCCGCGCCGGGTGCTGGAACCCCTGGTGTCGCTGCTGGCGATGCACGGGATCATCGAGGCGCCCGGGGGCGCCACATCATTCGGCGTGGGAAGGGAACCGCAGTGAACGACGCCCTCGATTGGCACGAGGAGAGCGGCCCGGGCGGCCGGCTCGACCAGGTGGTCTTCCGCTGGGACGGGAACCAGGGCCGCTCCAATGCGGGGATGGCGGCGGTGGCGCACTCCTGCTCCGCCGAGCGCGCGGAGTCGCTCCGCCGCGAACTCGGCGGGCTGCTCTGGGTGCCGGGCCCCGGCTCGGCACCCCGCCCGAGCAGCGTCCGGGTCTCCTCCCAGGCCGCCGGGACCGTGCTCCTCCAGCGGTGGCCCACCCTGGACCGGGGCGGCCGGCCCAGCATGGCCTGCCACGCGGTGTTCGGCGACCCGGACACCCTGACGCCGCGCCGGTGCCTGGGTCTCGGCGGCACCGCCTGGAGCGAACAAGCCGTCGCCGAGACGGCCGCCGGGGGCCTGCCGACGCTGGACGGGGCCCGGTTGCGGGCGGCGGCGGCCGAGCAGCTGCGCGACATGTTCGACAAACTCCCCGCGGTGAAGAAGCCGTTGATGGTGGTGACCGCCGAGTGGCTGCGCGACCCGTCCCGGCGGCTCTCGCTCCTCGCCGAGGAGCACGAGCTGCCCGGCTGGCCGCGCCGGAACTACGCCCCCCTGGTCTACCTGGGGCTGCTGTCGGTGTTCGGCGACTGGTTCGGCACGGAGTGGAGCTACGCCACGTACGACACGGTGGACACCCATTCCTTGCGCCTGACCTGTGTGCCCGAGTGGTCGTCCCAGGCGGCGGGCACCCGGTCGCTGGCCCGCATCCGGCTGCGGCTGCCCGCCCCCGCCGAGGGGGACGTCGAGATGGCAGCGGCGAAGGAGATGGTCGAGTACGTGCTCGACCGCCCCGACGCACCTCCGGGTGTGCCCCATCTGACCGGTGAACTCCTCTCCGGGGCCCGCCTGCCCCGGCAGGAACGGCGCGCGGCCCTGCGCCGCATGCTGGACGCCCGCCACGCCCCCGCACCGGAGGAGAGCCGCCACCACCGCGTACGCGAGGAGGACCGGTACGGGCGCGGGGGCCGGGAGGAGGACCGGTACGCGATCGAACCCCGGCGGGAAGACCCGTACGCGATCGACGAGCGCCGGGAATCGCAGGGGGACCGGCACGAGCGCAGGGGCCGGGAGGAGGACCGGTACGCGGTCGAACCCCGGCGGGAAGACCCGTACGCGATCGAACCCCGGCGCGAAGACCCGTACGCGATCGGCCCCCGGCGCGAAGACCCGTACGAACGCCGGGAACCCCAGGTGAACCGTTACGAGCACCAGGACGGGGAGACGCGCCACGAGCGGGAACTCCACCGGCTGCACCAGGAGTTGCTGGTCCACCAGCGCGTCGACGCCGCCCAGACCGCACGGCTGGCCGCCCGGCTCCGGGACCTCCGGGACACCGCGCTGCTGACCCTCCTGCGCGCCGACGGGCTGCCGTGGGCCTCCCGCGATCTCGTCCTGGCCGAACTGGCCGACGAGGGGCGACAGCGGACCCGCGACGAAGCGACCGCACACGCGCTCTGCACCGAAGTGCTGCGGCACAACCTCTACTTCCGGCCCGGCCGGCCCGAGGCGGACAGTCCGTCCGTCCCGGAGATGCGGGAGCGTGCGGCCGATCTCTTCTCCTGGGCCGTCGCCCCGCTCGTACGGGACCCGCACCAGGCCCCCGATCTCCGGCCGCTGTTCAACATCGTCCTCAAGGACGGTCGCGACACGGGTATGGAGTGGCTGCGCCGCCTCCTGGTCACGCCCCCGGGCGGCCGGGCCCCCGACCTGCCCCCGCAGGTGTGGCAGCAGATCGTGCAGGACCTTCTCGCCCGCCCCGCGCCCGTCGTCGCACCGGCTTCCGCACCGGCCCAGGCACCGGCACGGTCCCAGGAACCCGCGCCGCCCGCCGCCGTGCCGGCCCCCTCCGAGCCGCCGGTGCCCCTCCCGCTCTCGTACACATCTGCGTCGGCCGCCGCCCCTCCACCGAGGAAAGCACCGACTCCGACGCCGATCCGTCCCGCGCCGACGCCGATCCGTCCCGCGCCTGCGCCGCAGGACGGAGACTCCCAGGAGCTAGGTCTCCTCTACCAAACCTGGTTCGTGGCCACCATCGCCGGGATCCTCGGAGCGTTCATCATCGGCGTCCTCCTGAAGATCCTTATCTGACCGCCGTCCGGTGGCGCGGCCCCCTGCCGCCCGAGGAAGTCCGTGCTGCGGGGCGGCCGGCCGGCGGCCCCGTACCGGAACGGGCGCGCAGGCACGGTGGAGACGGGCCCGCCCCGGCGGCCCCGCGTCAGCCCGCCTTCTCCTTCTCCCCCACCGGCCGCCGGTCCACGACCCGGGCCGTCGCGTCCGCGTCCAGGTGGGCGGTGCCCTCCTCACCACTCACCGTGACCCGGACCCGGGGGCCCTCTCCCGTGCCCGCTCCGGGCGTCACGTCGATGCGCCAGCTCTTCGGTTCGCGTACGCCCAGGGTCGTGCGGGCCTCGTGGACCAGTGTGGGGAACAGCTCGTACGGGAGCATCTGGACGTGCATCGTCCCGGCGGCCGGGCGGGCGGCGTCGCCACGGATCCTCATGTGACGTTCCTCGATGGTGATCGCGGTGACCTCCGAGGTCCCCACGCGGGCCTCCAGCTCCGTGGCCGTCTCCCGCATCCGCCCGAGGACCAGCAGCGAGGAGGAGGGCCCGGAGACGGTGGTGGACGAGGTGAACGTCCGGGAGGAGGAGGCGGACGCCGTGGCGGAGGGCTGATTCGCCGAGGACCCCGTGTCGTCGTCGGACGTGAACAGCTCGCCCCGGAAGAGGAGCACCAGCAGCGCCGCACCCGCCAGGAAGGTGAAGAGCACCAGCAGGCACCAGGAGCCCTCGCTCAGCCCCGGCTTCTCCACCAGCGTGGACTCGGGCGCGGAGTCGATCTCCGCCTCCTCGGCCCGGCGGCTCCACTCCGGGGCCGGGCGGGTGACGATCCGCACCTCCCAGGGCTCGTCCGGGCGGTACTCCACCACGGCGATGGAGCGCGGCCGGTAGACAGGGATGTCGACCAGGTTGATGTGCTGGGTGGTGTTCACGCGGTACGCCGGTCTGCCGTCCTCCGGCTCCGGCGCCACGGTCAGCCGGAAATCCACCGGTACGTCGGCCGATTCACCGCTCGTCGCCCGCAGGTCCTCGATCCGGGCGAGGGCGGTCCTGGCGGCCGGCGGCTCGACGGTCCCCGGGCGCCGGCGCCCCGCGACGAAGCCGATCAGGATGAGGAGGACCAGGACTCCGCCGCCGGAGAGGAAGACCGGGACCCGCTCCAGGATCACGCCGACCACGAGGGCCGCGACCGCCGCCCCGGCCGCCCCCGAGGTGACCGTCAGACGCAGCCCGGCGAAAATCCCGCCCAGGACCGAACGGCCGTGCACAGCCTGCGCGTTGATCTCAGCGGCGTCCTGCTCCGCCGCCCCCTGCCCCGTTGTCCCCATGACCGTGATTGTGCCGGTCGGGGACGATCCGGGGCAGGGGGCGGCGTATAAAATACGACGAGATCAGTCCTCGCCCTCCAGGTTCCCCTCCGTCTCCAGGTACACCTGGCGCAGCGCGTCCAGCACCGCCGGGTCGGGCTTGGCCCACATGCCGCGCGACTCGGCCTCCAGCAGGCGTTCGGCGATGCCGTGCAGGGCCCAGGGGTTGGCCTCCTGGAGGAACTGCCGGTTCTCCGGGTCCAGGACGTACGTCTCGGTGAGCTTGTCGTACATCCAGTCGGCGACGACGCCGGTCGTGGCGTCGTACCCGAAGAGGTAGTCGACGGTGGCCGCCAGCTCGAACGCGCCCTTGTAGCCGTGGCGGCGCATCGCCTCGATCCACTTCGGGTTGACGACCCGGGCGCGGAAGACGCGGGACGTCTCCTCGACGAGCGTGCGCGTGCGGACGGTCTCGGGGCGGGTGGAATCCCCGATGTACGCCTCGGGGGCCTTGCCCTTCAGCGCGCGCACGGTGGCCACCATGCCGCCGTGGTACTGGAAGTAGTCGTCGGAGTCCGCGATGTCGTGCTCGCGGGTGTCGGTGTTCTTCGCGGCGACCTCGATGCGCTTGTAGGCGCTCTCCATCTCCTCGCGCGCCGGGCGGCCGTCCAGCTCGCGGCCGTAGGCGTAGCCGCCCCAGACCGTGTAGACCTCGGCGAGGTCGGCGTCGGTGCGCCAGTCGCGGGAGTCGATGAGCTGGAGGAGGCCCGCGCCGTAGGTACCGGGGCGGGAGCCGAAGATCCGCGTGGTGGCGCGGCGTTCGTCGCCGTGCTCGGCCAGGTCGGCCTGGGTGTGCGCCCGTACGTGGTTCTGCTCGGCGGGCTCGTCCAGCGAGGCGGCCAGCCGTACGGCGTCGTCGAGCAGCCCGACCGTGTGCGGGAACGCGTCGCGGAAGAAGCCCGAGATGCGCAGCGTCACGTCGATACGGGGGCGGCCCAGCTCCTCGTACGGGATGGGCTCCAGGCCGGTCACGCGGCGCGAGGCGTCGTCCCAGACGGGGCGGATGCCGAGCAGCGCGAAGGCTTCGGCGATGTCGTCGCCCGCCGTGCGCATCGCGCTGGTGCCCCAGAGGGAGAGGCCGACGGAGGTGGGCCAGGCGCCGTTGTCGGTGCGGTAGCGGGTGAGGAGCGAGTCGGCCAGCGCCTGACCGGTCTCCCAGGCCAGCTTGGAGGGGACGGCCTTGGGGTCGACGGAGTAGAAGTTGCGCCCGGTCGGCAGGACGTTGACGAGCCCGCGCAGCGGTGACCCGGACGGCCCGGCGGGGACGAAGCCGCCGTTCAACGCGTGGACGGCGTGGGTGAGTTCGTCGGTCGTGGCCGCCATGCGCGGGACGACCTCGGTGGCGGCGAAGGTGAGGATGTCGGCGACCGCTTCCGGCAGCCCGGCGGCGACGGACGCCACGGCGGCCGGGTCCCAGTCGGCGTCGTCCATCGCCTGGACGAGCGCGCGGGCCTGCTCCTCGACCGCGTCCGCGTCCGTGCGGGTGGCGGCCGACTCATCGAGGCCGAGCGCCTCGCGGAGCCCCGGGAGGGACGCCGTGCCGCCCCAGATCTGGCGGGCGCGCAGCACGGCGAGGACCAGGTTGACCCGGTCGTTCCCGGCGGGCGGGTTGCCCAGCACGTGCAGGCCGTCGCGGATCTGGACGTCCTTGATCTCGCAGAGCCAGCCGTCGAGATGCATGATGAAGTCGTCGAAGCCCTCGTCCTCCGGCCGGTCCTCCAGGCCGAGGTCGTGGTCGAGCTTCGCGGCCTGGATCAGCGTCCAGATCTGCGCGCGGATCGCGGGCAGCTTCGCCGGGTCCATGGCGGCGATCTGGGCGTGCTCGTCGAGGAGTTGTTCCAGCCGGGCGATGTCGCCGTAGCTGTCGGCACGGGCCATCGGCGGCACGAGGTGGTCGATCAGCGTGGCGTGGACGCGGCGCTTGGCCTGCGTGCCCTCGCCCGGGTCGTTGACCAGGAACGGGTAGACGAGCGGGAGATCGCCGAGGGCCGCGTCCGGACCGCAGGCGGCGGAGAGGCCCGCGTTCTTGCCGGGCAGCCACTCCAGGTTCCCGTGCTTGCCGAGGTGGATCATCGCGTCGGCGCCGAAGCCGTTGTCGTCGGCGGAGGCGGCGATCCAGCGGTAGGCGGCCAGGTAGTGGTGCGAGGGCGGCAGATCGGGGTCGTGGTAGATCGCGATCGGGTTCTCGCCGAAGCCGCGCGGCGGCTGGATGAGGATGAGGAGGTTGCCGCGCCGCAGCGCCGCGAGGACGATGTCGCCCTCCGGGTTGGCGGACCGGTCGACGAACATCTCGCCGGGGGCCGGGCCCCAGTGCCGCTCGACCGCGAGGCGCAGCTCCTCGGGGAGGGTGGCGAACCAGCGGCGGTAGTCGGCGGCCGGGATACGGACCGGGTTCCTGGCCAACTGCTCCTCGGTCAGCCACTCCTGGTCGTGGCCGCCCGCCTCGATCAGCGCGTAGATCAGCTCGTCGCCGTCGCCGGAGACCAGCCCCGGGATGTCGGCCTCCGGGCCGAAGTCGTACCCCTCGGCGCGCAGCCGCCGCAGCAGCGCCACGGCGCTGGCGGGGGTGTCCAGCCCGACCGCGTTGCCGATCCGGGAGTGCTTGGTCGGGTAGGCGGAGAGGACGAGCGCGATGCGCTTCTCCGCGTTCGGGATGTTCCGCAGCTTCGCGTGCCGTACGGCGATCCCGGCGACCCGGGCCGCGCGCTCGGCGTCGGCGACGTACGCCGGGAGTCCGTCCTCGTCGATCTCCTTGAAGGAGAAGGGGACGGTGATCAGCCGGCCGTCGAACTCCGGCACCGCGATCTGGGTGGCCGCGTCCAGCGGGGAGACGCCCTCGTCGTTCTCCTCCCAGGCGCTGCGCGGGCTGGTGAGGCAGAGCGCCTGGAGGACCGGCACGTCCAGCCCGGTGAGCGCGCCCGCGTCCCACGACTCGTCGTCGCCGCCGGCCGAGGCCTCGGCGGGCTTGGTGCCGCCCGCCGCGAGGACGGTGGTCACGATGGCGTCGGCGGCGCGGAGCGCGTCGATCAGCTCGGCCTCGGGCGTACGGAGGGAGGCGACGTACAGCGGGAGGGGCCGGGCCCCGGCGTCCTCCACGGCGGTGCACAGCGCGTCGATGAACGCGGTGTTCCCGCTCATGTGGTGGGCGCGGTAGTAGAGAACGGCGACCGTCGGCGCGCCCTCGGCCACCTCACGGGCCTCCCGCTCCAGCGGCCCCCACGCGGGGGCCGGGGCGGGCGGCTCGAAGCCGTGACCGGTCAGCAGCACGGTGTCGGAGAGGAACCGGGCCAGCTGCTCCAGGTTGGCGGGCCCGCCGTGCGCCAGGTAGGCGTGCGCCTCGGCCGCGATGCCGATCGGCACGGTGGAGGCGGCCATCAACTGGGCGTCGGGGGCCTGTTCACCGGTCAGCACGACGACGGGGCGGCCGGTGGCCAGCACAGCGTCCAGGCCCTCCTGCCAGGCCCGTACCCCGCCGAGGAGCCGTACGACGACGAGGTCGACGCCGTCCAGCAGGTCCGGGAGTCCGTCGAGGTCGACGCGGGAGGGGTTGGCGTACCGGTAGCTGACGGGTCCCTCGGAAGCGCGGGCGCTCAGGAGGTCGGTGTCGGACGTCGACAGGAGCAGGATCATGCTGCGTCAGGCCTTCCTCGGGGTGTCCACGCCCCGGGCGGTGTCGGAGGGTCTCCCCACGTCCGGCTCGGAAACCGGGCGCTCGGGGAAGGGAGTTCCTGACTCGCCCGGCCGGTGGTGGCGGCCGTGCTCACAGTGGCGGGACCGCGCCGGAATCTCACCGGGCTTCCTCCCCTGTCGCCGTCTGGCGATGGCGGCCTGAACGGACCACCGCCTGCATCCTAAGCGGCGGGGGCGGGATGGGGCAGGGGGCGGGGGTGCGGTGGTGATCACGGGCAGCGGATCACGGCGTCGCTCAGCACCTCACGGCCCCCGGACCGCCTGCCTCCGGCCTCCGGCCCCAACGCCGGTCGGCCTCCCGCCCCGCAGACCGGCCCGCCTCCCCTCCCCTCCCCTCCCCTCCCCCCGGACCGGTCCGCCTCCTGTCCCGCAGGTCACAGGAGCGAGCCCGTCGACGGGACCGGCCCGGTCGGTATGCTCGCCGCCATGCCCGATTCCGCCCCCCCGCCCCTTTCCCCGGGCGGCGCATCCCCCCGCGACGGCGGCGACGCCTGCCCGGGAACGCTGCGGCTGCACCGGGCCGACGACGGTGCGCTGGCCCGGGTGCGCGTCCCCGGCGGGGTGCTGAGCCCGGACCGGGCGGACGCGCTGCTCGCGGTGGCCGGCCGGTTCGGGGACGGTGAGCTGCATCTCACCTCGCGGGGCAACGTACAGCTGCGCGGCCTCGACGCGGAGTGCGGCGGCGGGCCGGCCGAACTGCTCGGCGCCGCCGGGCTGCTGCCGTCCGCCGCGCACGAGCGGGCCCGCAACATCGTGGCCTCGCCGCTCGCCGGACTCGACGGATCGCCCTCCGTCAGCGGCTGGTTGTCCCGGCTGGACGGCCTGGTGTGCGGCTCGGCCGCCGCCGCCGCGCTCTCCGGCCGCTTCCTCTTCGCCCTGGACTCCGGCCGCGGCGACACGGACGCGCTGGGCGCGGACGTGACCCTGATAGCGGAGGGCGGCGACTGCCTGCTGCGGGTCGGGGCCGCCGACGAGGTGTTCCGCCTGCCCGCGGCGGACGGCCCGCGCGCCGCGCTGCTGGCCGCCGAGACGTTCCTGCTCGCCGCCCGGGCCTCCGGCGCGTGGCGGGTGAAGGACCTGCCCGACGACGTGCGCGCCGCGCTGGTCCGCGCCACCGGGGCGGCGGCGGGCCCGGCCGTTCACCGCCCCCGTCCGCGTACGGCGAAGGGTCCGGCCCCGGGCCTCGTCACCGCGCCGGACAACGGCACGACCGTGACGGCGATCAGCGTCGGCGTACCGCTGGGCCGGCTCGCCCCCGCCCAGTGGCGGCTGCTCACCGATACGGCCCGGCGGTACGGGAACGAGCTGCGGCTCACCCCGTGGCGCGGGATCGTCCTCCCCGGCCCCTTCGGAGAGACCGGGCAAACCGAACAGACCGAGCAGACCGGGCAGACCGAGCAGACCGAGGAAACCGGGCAGACCGAGCAGACCAGGGAAACCGGTCAGAACGGTCAGATCGGGCGGAACGGGCGGACAACTCCATCCGAGCACGCCACCGAGGCGCTCGACGCCCTGGCGGCGGCCGGGCTCATCACCGGCCCGGACTCCCCGTGGACCGGCGTCAGCGCCTGCATCGGCCACCCCGGCTGCGCGAAGTCGCTGTCCGACGTGCGGGCCGAAGCGGGGGCCGCTGTCGGACCCGTCGGGCGGCTCCCTGTGTACTGGTCCGGGTGCGAACGCCGCTGCGGCCACCCCCACGGGGAGTGGATCGACGTGGTCGTCACGCCCGACGGACACCGGATCTCGCACGTACGGGGCGAACACCGTGACCCCCGGCCGGTGGCCGGGAACGACCCGGCGGCACTCGCCGCGGCGGTGGCCGAGGCCCGCTCCTGAGCACGCTCCCCCAGCTTCCCATCCCTCCCCGACCGGCAGAAGAAAGCGACAGCACTGTGCACCAGTACGAGAAGGACGGACCGGCGATCTACCGCCAGTCCTTCGCCACCATCCGCGCGGAGGCGGATCTGTCCGGGCTGCCCGCCGACGTGAGCCAGGTCGCCGTCCGGATGATCCACGCCTGCGGCATGGTCGACCTCGTGACTGACCTCGCCTTCTCACCGAACGCCGTGGCCGACGCCCGCGCGGCCCTGCGCTCCGGGGCGCCGATCCTCTGCGACGTGGCGATGGTGGCCAGCGGCGTCACCCGCAAGCGGCTGCCCGCCGGCAACGACGTGGTGTGCACGCTGTCCGACCCGTCCGTGCCGGAGCTGGCCGCGAAGATGGGGACCACGCGCAGCGCGGCGGCCCTGGAGCTGTGGCGGGACCGGATGGAGGGGGCGGTGGTCGCGGTCGGCAACGCCCCGACCGCTCTGTTCCGCCTGCTGGAGATGGTCGAGGAGGGCGCCCCGCGCCCGGCCGCCGTCATCGGCGTCCCGGTCGGCTTCATCGGCGCGGCCGAGTCCAAGGAGGCCCTGGCCGAGCACGCTTCGGGCCTGGAGCACCTGATCGTGCGCGGCCGGCGCGGCGGCAGCGCGATAGCGGCGGCGGCGCTCAACGCCATCGCGAGCGAGGAAGAGTTGTGACCTCTCCAGTGAACGGGACCAAGAGCGACGGTGCCGGCCCCGGCCGGCTCTACGGCGTCGGGCTCGGCCCCGGCGACCCGAACCTGATGACCCTGCGGGCCGTCCAGGCCATCGGCGAGGCCGATGTCGTCGCGTACCACAGCGCCCGGCACGGCCGCTCGATCGCCCGGTCCATCGCGGCGGCGCACCTGCGGCCCGACCACATCGAGGAGGCCCTGGTCTACCCCGTCACGACGGAGACCACGGACCACCCGGGCGGCTACCGGGGCGCGTTGGAGGAGTTCTACGAGAAGGCCGCGGCCCGTCTCGCGGCGCATCTGGACGCGGGCCTGACCGTCGCGGTGCTCGCCGAGGGCGACCCGATGTTCTACGGCTCGTACATGCACATGCACAAGCGCCTGGCCGACCGGTACCCGACCGAGGTCGTCCCGGGCGTGACGTCCGTCAGCGCGGCGGCGGCCCGGCTCGGCACCCCTCTCGTCGAGGGCGAGGAGATCCTCACGATCCTGCCCGGCACGCTGCCGGAGGAGGAGCTGACGGCCCGTCTCGCCGCCACGGACACGGCGGTGGTGATGAAGCTGGGGCGTACGTTCCCGGCGGTGCGCGGGGCGTTCGAGGCGTCGGGGCGGCTGGCGGAGGCGCGGTACGTGGAGCGGGCCACGATGGCCGGGGAGCGCACGGGCGACCTGGCGGACATCGACCCGGCGTCCGTCCCGTACTTCTCGGTCGCGGTCCTGCCGAGCCGCGTGGACGCGCCGCGCCCTTCCGGACGGACGGCCGGCGGCGAGGTCGTGGTGGTCGGCACCGGCCCGGCGGGCCCGCTGTGGCTGACGCCCGAGACGCGCGGGGCACTCGCCGCCGCCGACGACGTGGTCGGCTATACGACCTACCTGGACCGGGTGCCGGTCCGCCCCGGCCAGGCGCGGCACGGGTCGGACAACAAGGTGGAGTCGGAGCGCGCCGAGTTCGCCCTGGACCTGGCCCGGCGGGGCCACCGCGTCGCGGTGGTCTCCGGCGGCGACCCCGGGGTCTTCGCGATGGCGACGGCGGTGCTGGAGGTGGCCTCGCAGGAGGCGTACGCGGAGATCCCCGTACGGGTTCTGCCCGGGGTCACCGCGGCCAACGCGGCGGCGGCCCGCGCGGGTGCGCCGCTGGGCCACGACTACGCCACGCTCTCCCTCTCGGACCGGCTGAAGCCGTGGGAGGTCATCGCGGAGCGCCTGCGCGCGGCAGCCTCGGCGGACCTGGTGCTGGCCCTGTACAACCCGGGCTCCAAGTCCCGTACGTGGCAGGTCGGCAAGGCCCGCGACCTGCTCCTGGAGTACCGCTCGCCGGACACCCCGGTGGTGCTGGGCCGTGACGTGGGCGGTCCGGCGGAGAGCGTGCGGACGGTACGGCTGGCGGACCTGGACCCGGCGGAGGTGGACATGCGGACGCTGCTGATCGTGGGCTCGTCGCAGACCCGGTGGGTGCGAAGGGGCGGCTCCGACGCCGACCGGTCCATCGTGTGGACGCCCCGCCGCTACCCGGAGGCGTAGAGACACCGGGTCTCAGAGCCGACGCACCCACTCCACGGCCTCGTCGGGCGTACGGGCCACCGGTACCCCTTCCGGTACCGGTGGCCGCCGGACGACGACGACGGGAATCCCGGCTTCCCGGGCGGCGGTGAGCTTGGGGGCGGTGGCGTCCCCGCCGCTGTCCTTGGTGACGAGCACATCGACGCGATGACGGCGGAGCAGCTCCCGCTCGCCCCGGAGGTCGAACGGCCCCCGGTCGAGGAGAACCTCCGTCCGGGCCGGGCAGGGCGGCTCGGGAGCGTCGACGGACCGCACGAGGAACCACAGGTCGTCCAGGCCGGCGAAGGCGGCGAGCCCCATCCGCCCGGTGGTGAGGAAGACCCGCTCACCGAGTGCGGGCAGCAGCTCGGCGGCCTCGGCGAGCGACCCGACGGCGTGCCAGCGGTCACCGTCCTGGGCGACCCAGCCGGGGCGGCGGAGGGCGAGGAGGGGAACATGGGCCTGTGCGGCGGCCTCGGCCGCGTTCCGGCTCATGGTCGCGGCGAAGGGGTGGGTGGCATCGACGAGGGCGTCCACACCGTGTTCACTGATCCAGGCGGCGAGCCCCTCGGGCCCCCCGAACCCGCCGACGCGCACGTCACCGGGCGGCAGCCGGGGAGCGGAGACGCGCCCGGCGAGCGAGGTGGTGACCCGGACCCCCGGCTCGGAGGCGACCAGGTGCTCGGCCAGTCGGCGCGCCTCGGTCGTACCCCCCAGAACAAGAACACGCACAGGCTGCACAGGCATCGGAACGGACTCTTCTCTTGAACGCTGAGGCGCGGGGCGGTCGCAGTGCCCAACTCAAACACACCGGCCTGCGCCCCGGCTGGACGACCGGGGCCTGTGCGACGGCGGCGACGACGGCCGCGTACACGGCACTGCTGACGGGCGACTTCCCGGACCCGGTGACCATCACCCTGCCGAAGGGGCAGACACCGGCGTTCGCGCTGGCGGTGGAGGAGCTGACCGCCGGGCCCGGTGGGGCGGTGGCGATGGCCGGAGTGGTGAAGGACGCGGGCGACGACCCGGACGTCACGCACGGGGCGCTGGTCCGGTCGACCGTACGGAGACTGCCGCCGGGCTCCGGCGTGGTGTTCCGGGCGGGCCCGGGCGTGGGCACGGTCACCCTTCCCGGCCTGCCCCTGGAGGTCGGCGAGCCCGCGGTGAACCCGGTCCCGCGCCAACTGATGCGCGAGCACGTGGAGCGGGTGGCGGCGGAGCACGGCGGGACGGGGGACGTGGAGATCACGGTCTCGGTCGATCACGGCGAGGAGATCGCCCGCTCGACGTGGAACGGACGCCTCGGCATCCTGGGCGGCCTGTCGATCCTGGGCACCACGGGAGTCGTCGTCCCCTACTCCTGCTCGGCGTGGATCGACTCGATCCGCCGGGGCGTGGACGTGGCGAGGGCGGCGGGGCTGACCCATGTGGCGGGCTGCACGGGCTCGACGTCGGAGAAGACGGTGGTGGCGGAGTACGGCCTGCCGGACATCGCGCTGCTGGACATGGGGGACTTCGCGGGCGCGGTACTGAAGTACGTACGCCGTCACCCGGTCGCCCGCCTCACGGTATGCGGCGGCTTCGCCAAGCTCTCCAAGCTGGCGGCGGGCCACCTGGACCTCCACTCGGCCCGCTCCCAGGTCGACAAGTCCTTCCTGGCCGACCTGGCCCGGACGGGCGGCGCGAACGAGGAGCTGGCCACCCGCATCGCCACCGCCAACACGGGCCTGGAGGCCCTGCGCCTCTGCGAGGCGGCGGGGGTCCCGCTGGGAGACCTGGTGGCCGCCCGCGCCCGCGACGAAGCCCTGTCGGTCCTGCGGGGCGCGCCGGTGGAGGTCGACGTGATCTGCGTCGACCGGGCGGGGGTGGTGGTGGGGCGGGGGTAGGGCGGCGGAGCAACGGGCTCGCACACATCGCACGATCGAACCCACACATCGCACCATCGAGGACGTGTCAGCCGCACGGTCTACGCTGCACAGAGGCTGTCGCAGCCCGCACGCATCAGGCTGGACGCTGTTTGCTCAGGGCACGTGCGCCACCCGGCGATCTGCTACCCGATAGGTTCATCCCATGTCCGGCCGTCTTCTGGAACTACATGTCGAGAATTTTCGCAGCCTTCGTGATGTGACGATCCCTCTCGGACCGCTCACCGTCCTGGTGGGCCCCAACGGTGTGGGCAAGTCGAACGTACTCAAGGTGTTCGACTTCCTTGCCGCGATCATCCGGACCGACCTGCAGCCGGCGCTCGACGAGCGCGGCGGATTCGACGAAGTAGCCTTCTGGGGTGGCGAGAAACCGCCCACCTCCCTGGCGATTCGCCTCACAGCGGACTGGACCACGCATGCGAGCGCGAAAGCTCCGGACGAGTATTCGCTGACCATTCGCAGGCGTTCCCTGCCTGGCCGCAGCGGTTCCTACACCTTGTCACGCCAGGAGAGTTTCCGGTTCAAGCGGACTCAGGGCCGGGGCCGTCGGATCACGATTTCCGGCGATGCGGCCCGCGTCGTGGACGAGAGGGCCGGTCGTGAGTCCGACGGAGGCAAGTTCGGTATCCAACGGCTGAGCAGCGGCCTGTCCACCCTGCCTCGGCTGGGACGGTCGGACGGTGGGGAGGAAGTGACGAGGGTCGCGGAGCGCCTGTCGTCCTTCAGGGTCTTCGACGTGGACGTCACTGCCGCTCGACAGCCCACCCGCACCCACTCGATCAATGCCGGCCGTCTGGAGCCGCACGCGAGGAACCTCGCGGCGTTCCTGATCCAGCTCAGCACCGACGAGGAACGCTGGGGGCATCTGACGCACGATGCCCGCCGCATTCTTCCGCAGCTGGACGCCATCGAGTTCGAGCAGGTCGGGGGCTTCGCCGATCGCCTCGCGGTGGTGCTTCGCGAACGCGGCCTGCGCCGGCCCACGCCCCTGGCCGACGCCTCATTCGGAACAGTACGGCTTCTGGGTCTCCTGGCCATGCTCTACGACCCACAGCCCCCCGCCCTCACATGTGTCGAAGAGATCGACCACGGCCTGCACCCCCAAGCCCTCGAACTCATTGTGGAACGGATGAGGGAAGCCTCGGCGCGAACGCAGTTCATCGTGGCAACGCACTCCCCCGCACTCGTCGACCGACTGGAGCCTCACGAATTCATCGTGTGTGACCGGGACGAGGACGGAGCGTCCATCATTCCCGCCCTGACAACGACCGAGATCCAGACGATCGTCGCGGAGACCGGTGACCAGCCACTCGGCGAGCTGTGGTTCTCCGGCGTGCTGGGGGGCGACCTGACAGAGGACGAGCTGTGAGTCGCAGGCGGATATCGAAGCCGTCCGTCCGGGGCATCGTCGTGCTTGCGGGCGAGAGCGCGAACGACCGCCGTATGCTCGCCGCGTTCATCAAGGCAGCCCATCCGGCCCTTGCCGCCGCCGTCACCCTCACCGAGATCACCGACCCCGTACGCCTGCGGAAGAAGTCGGGCGCTGAACTGGCCACAGCAGCGAACACCCTGGTCAGCAAGGCGCGCGGCAAGGCCCGCTTGAAAGCCGGCGAGTTCGTCGGGATCGCCGTTCACGAAGACATGGATGCCTGCCCCGGCCCTGCTTACGACGCCGCGCGCAAGTCGGTCTCGGCCGCGCTGGGCAAGGCGGCCGGCGACTCCTCATCCGTGTACGCGCTGGCCGCCGCCGAGTCCGAAGCCTGGCTCCTCCTCTTTCCCGAGGCGTTCACGCTTCACCGGGCTTCCTGGAAGATTCCGACGGCGTGGAAGGGCAAGGACAGCGGGCGTCGCCAGAATCCGAAAGAAGACCTCGAAGGTCTTCTCACGAGCCCTCGCTTCAGGGAGAGCGACGGGCCGGAGATCGTGTCCGCAGCGCTGGCACAAGGATTGCTCACCGAGCCCAAGGGGACGAATCGCTCCTACCAGGAGTTCATCGCGGACGTCAGCGACTGGAAGATCCCCCGTCCGCCCGGTCGCTGACGTTGCCCTGTCCCGGGAGCGCTCCGTCCGGCCTGCCTCTCCGTCGGCCTTCTCGCCGCACGCGTACCGTCAGGGCAGGCCCTCGGCCAAGCACGGACACGGACCGGACCTGACGCCGAACACCGAAACCGGTCGGTTCAGGGCTGGCTCTTCTCGATGGCGTCAAAGATGTCGGCATCGGTCTCCTGCTGCCAGACCGGAAGGTCGGGCCAGTCCGCGACGTAGCCCGGCTTGGGATCATCGAAGTGCTTGAACATCTGGGCCGTCCAGCACAGCGCGACGAAGCGACCACGCTGTTCACGCGAAAGCCGGGAAACATGCCCGCCGCTGATCTCGACGAACTGGCGCACCTGCTCGTACACAGCCCCGGCCTCCTCGCGTTCCCACTGCGGGGTGCCCTCCCACGGGGTGACGTAACCGGCCTTCGGCTCACCAGGGAAATGGCGACGCACTCCCGCGATCCAGGCTTCCCGGAACAGTCGTGCACCCTCGGTCTGCGGCATGCCATTCCCTCTCGTCACGGTGTACCCGGCGCGGCGATGTCCGCCCCCCGCTCCGCCACACGGAGGTCACGGCTCAGGGGACCGAACTCGCCGTACAGCTTTCGGAGTCTACGGACGATGTATCCGGATCCGGAGGACCGCGCACGGGCAACGACCTCCTTGATCGCAGGCCCCCGCAGGCCGTCCGCACTCCGCCCGAATGCGTGATCCGCCCACGGGTTCCCGCCGGTTACGGCCCACTCGGTTGCGGCAGAGCCCACTACAGAGAACCGGACCCCCCGGGCACCCCCGCAGCAGCAGCCGTAGCAAGCCGTCCCCGCCACCCGTCCGGGTCGCGCCCGGCCTCCACGGCGGCGGCAGCGTCGTCGGCGAGGTCGACGCCGAGGTCCGCGGCCCGGCGCTCGGCCCAGCGGGCCCAGGCGGCGGCCTGCTGGCAGTCGGGGCACTCGGTCTCCCCGGCCATGGAACGGAAGACGTGCTCGGTCCCGGGCCCGGTGCAGGTGACGAGGGGCGCGACGTACCGGGCGGCGGGCGGGGGCGGGGGGTTCGAGGGCGGACGCTGCGGCTCGGCGTCGGGGCGTGCGGGGATGGCGGCTTCGGGCAGTTTCTGCTCCAGCCGGTGCCGCAGGAACCCCACGGCGCACCGCACTCCGTCGTGCGGCAGGTTGCTGCTCAGCACCTGCCGCAGTTCGCCGCCGGAGACCCCGCGCCGCAGCCACTCCACCGTCTGCGCGATGAGCGAACGAGCCTCGGCGACACCGAGGCGGAGACCACGGCTCACGTCCCGGAGCGACAACAACACCCGCTCGGCCTCCGCCTCTTCAGCCGTCAGCGGTGCCACAGGCACTTCCGCGTCCGCGCCCGGGGTTTCGGTGGGTGGGTGGGGAAAGTTCTTCTCCCGTTCTTCGTCCACCGGTAGTTGATGACCGGCCGTCCGGGGCCCCGGCTGACCGACGGTCGGAAACCGCGCACTCGGAGACGAGGCGACACCGACACCGACGCCGATGCCCGCGTCGCACCACAGCGCCAGGACCTCCCCCTCGGCCATCGGCACGTTGGCGAACACCTGCTGGGTGACCCAACGCCCACGCTCCCCGCAGACCCGCCGCTCATGCACGAACCCGCACAGGACCAACTGCTCCTTGGCCCGCTGGAACGCCCGCCCCTTGATACCCAGATTCCGGGCATGCTCGGACAACGCCAGATCCGTGGCACCGTCCGGCAACCCCTGAACGTAAAGAATCAGAACCTTCGCGTCACTGCACAGACGCGGATGACGCACGACATCGTGCGAAGCCTTCGTGTAGCGCCGAGACGGCGCGATAGCATGCCAAAGCATCCCGGTGGGACCTGTATTTCCACTCGTTGGGTGAAGGCCCTCGGCACGGTGCTCGAACACCACCGGGGGCCGCCCCATGTGCGGGAACACACAGAGCGTGATGACGCGATCACGGTACCGCAGTCGTGAAGGCATGCGGACCAAAAGACGGAACACCCCACCCGACCAGGTGACTTACTGACTCCGTGGGCGCATGCGCGACGACGGCCACACACCCGGAACGGGAGCATCGGCCCTCAGCCGGCCGATGCGGGTCGGGGTGGGCCGGTTGATGACCGCGTGCGGAATGCCCGTGAGGAATCCCGGAGAATCACGCCTGGATGTTCCAGGTCCTTGGCAGAGGGCTCGCCTCGTTCGCCCCTGCGGGCCGCCGAAGCGATAAGGCCGGCTCATGAATCACGAGAGCTTTCGGCCGTCATGGGTACGCACGCGGGGCGCACCGTCCAGCAGGGCATCGGTGACCCGGACCGCGTAGACCTCGGCCATGCGGCTGGCCACCTCATCGGGGGTGAACCACTCGACTGCCGCTGACTCGTCCGACAGTTGCTCGTTGCCACCCTCGACACGGCAGCGGAAAACCAGGGCGACGATGCCTCGGGCAGTGTTCTTGTAGACGCCGGTCAGGCGGTCCACCCTGATCTTGACGCCGGTCTCCTCGTAGACCTCACGTCGGACGCCGTCCTCGGGGGCCTCGGTCAGTTCGAGCACCCCACCGGGCGGCTCCCAGGTTCCGTTGTCCGCCCGCTTGATCGTGAGCACCCTGCCGTCCTCCCGGACGACCACCCCGGCTACGGAGACGGAGTGGAGCGGCGTTGACGGGGTTTCCTGACGGATGTTACTCATGTACATGAGAATAGGAGACTCAGAAGGACTATGGCGAGTAGCGATGTGACCTCTTCGGCCAAGGCGAAGTATCTCCAGATTGCCGACGACCTTGCCGCGCAGATTCGGTCCGGCGCTCTGGGAGCCGGGGCTGCCGTACCGAGCGAGACGGCCCTCATGGAGCGGTACGGCGTCGCCTCGGGCACCGTACGCAAGGCGGTGGCCGAGCTACGGGCGACGCAGTTGATCGAAACCCACCACGGCCGGGGTTCGTTCGTCCGGTCCCGGCCGCCCGTGCAGCGCAAGTCCTCCGACCGGTTCCGCCGCACGCACCGGAAGGCGGGTAAGGCGGCTTACCTCGCGGAAGCCGAACAGAGCGGTGACAAGCCGTCCGTGACAGTCCTCTTCATCGGCCCCACCGAGGCACCGCAGGAGATCGCCGAGCGGCTGGGCGTTCCCGCCGGTTCCCAGGTCCTCGCCCGCAAGCGCCGCTACTTCAGGGAGGGCGTGCCCACGGAAGAGGCCACCTCCTACCTCCCGTGGGACGTGGCGAAGGACATCCCGGAGATGTTCGCCGAGAATCCCGGCGGCGGCGGGATCTACGCCCGCCTCGAAGACCACGGCCACACTCTCGCGGAGTTCACGGAGACCGTACGGGCACGCCTCGCGACGAAGGCCGAGGCGACCGCACTCGCACTGAGCCCGGGCTCTCCCGTGATCCACCTGGTCCGGAACGCGGAAACCAAGGCCGGACGGGTCGTGGAGGTGTGCGACACCGTCATGGCCGCCGACCAGTTCGTGCTGGACTACCGCTTCCCCGCAGCTGATTGATCCGACATCAGGAGATCGTCCCGCGAGCAGGCATCGCCGCCGACCGCTTGACTCATGTACAGGAGTGCTGCATTCTCTCAAGAGACACTCATGTACATGAGTGACGGAGATGCTCTCTTCTACATGAGGTGCTCATGCCGCCGTTCAAGGTTGCCGAAGTACGGATGACGCTGCGGGTCTCACGCGACTCTGGCCGGACGTGGGGGCCCCTCACCGAGGTACGCGTGGGTGACAACCCGGTACCCGCCGACAACTCCGGCGTATTCCCGCCCTGCACATGCGGGCAGTGCACGGAGCGGACCTCCATCGACCGCCTGCGGATGGTGTCGTGATGCGGTGCGTTCACTGGCGCCGGGTGCCGCTGGAGCTGGCGCGGGAGGCTCGGCAGCAGGCCCCGGCCGGATGCGTCGACAGGGCTGCCCAGTGCCAGCTGTCGGTCCATGAGGGCGACGAGCACTACGGCCTCCTGGCCGAACTCGACACGTACGGCACCGCCCTCTGGCTCCGCTGGCGCGGGGCTTACGTGGACCTGGTCGTACTGCGGGACTGCCCGGTGGCAGGGCCGGGTCCCGACGGTGACGGCTGCTGTCTGTTCGTCGGCCACACCGAGCAGCACACCTGGAGAGACGCCTCGGAGGAGGCCCTGTGCACCAGTTGATCGCGACCCCGTACAACGGAACGTTCCTGATCGCCCGCCCCGGCTCCAAGGGCGGCATGCGTATCCCCCGAGTGCTGTACGAAGAACTGGCCTCGTCTGCCGAGAGCACCAGCCCTCTGCCCAGTTGGCTCCTCGCCCACGCACGTACGGCCTGGGGCCTGGACCTGGCCGACGCGGTGATGCGCGACTCCGTTCGCGTACGCCCTGAGACCCGTCTCGGTTACGGCCGGGCCACGTACGAAATCAACAAGGGCTGCAACTTCAACTGCGAGCACTGCTACCTCGCGGAGCGGAGGTTCGAGGGGCTGCCCTGGCCGGACAAGGCCCGGCTCCTGCGCCTGCTGCGGGATGCCGGGGTGCTGTGGCTCCAGTTCACCGGCGGTGAACCCCTGATCGACCGGGACTTCGTGGACGCGTACGCGCTCGCCCATCGGTCCGGGATGCTGATCGAGATCCTGACCAACGGCTCCCGGCTCCACCGCCCCGAGATTATCGAGCTCCTGCGCGACCTGCCGCCGCACAAGGTGACCGTCTCCCTCTATGGGGCGACCCCCGACAGTTTCGACTCGCTCACCCGGAAGCCGGGAGCGTTCAAGCTGGTCGAGAAGGGGCTTGTCGCGGCACGCGAGGCCGACATCGCGCTGGAACTGGCGCTGATCATCACCCGGCACAACGCCCATGAGCTGGACGCCATGCGGGCCCTCGCCGAACGGTACGGGGCGAGCCGTCAGGAGTACGGAACGATCTCCCCCACGTACACGGGCACGCCCGAACCCCTCGCCGCGCAGGCCCCTGGCTTCCTGGACAAGAGCAGCGTCTTCAAGGGCTGCCCCGCCGGCCACACCTTCTTCCACGTCGACCCGCACGGTCTGGCGACCATGTGCAAGGTCGGCCGCGAGAATCCCATCGACCTCATGACCGAGGGCCTTGACGGACTCCTCCGTCTGCCCGGCATCGCCGATGCCCAGATGCTTCGCACCGGTGGCTGCGGCGGCTGTCAGCTCTCCGGCACCTGCCGGGTCTGCCGACCGCTTGCCAAGGCGTACCAGGAGGCGAAGGCATCACTGAACACCTACTGCCAACACGGAAGCGAGGAAGCGTCATGACCGCTGTCATGGTGGAGATCGGCCCCCGGCCGCCGGCCACGGAGGAGCCCGAGGGGGTGGTCCTCCTGGACGACCTGGAGGTGCTGGCCGAGGGCGCAATCCCGGGCTGCAACGACGACAACCCCTACCGGTAGACAACCGGCCGGAAAGAACCGCGGGGGCCTCGGGACGTTCTTCCACCCGAAGCCCCCGCACCACCGCGCACCCACCTGCCCGCACCCGAGGAAGAGTGAAGCCCCATGGCGACCGTCCGCATCGGCCTCGACCGGCTGCCGTCCGCTGCCCGCGCCGCCGTCGAAGAGCACACCGGCCCCCTTTTCGCGGTCAAGGAGACGGACGGGGGTTTCAACAGCGAGATCGCGGCCCGCGTCACCTCCGCCACGGGCACCTGGCACATCAAGGGCCTGCGCACCGACCACCCCCGCGCCTGGACCCAGCGCCGGGAGGCCGCCGTCGCCCCTTTCCTCACCAGCCTGGCCCCCGCCCTCCGCTGGCGCGTCGAGACCGCCGGATGGGACCTCCTCGGGTTCGAAGCCCTCGACGGCCACCACGCCGACTACGCCCCCGGCTCCCCCGACCTCCCCGAAGTCGCCGCCCTCCTGCGCCGCCTCGGCGAGACCCCCTGCCCCGGCATCGAACTGCGCCACGCCGGACAACGCCTGGCGCACTACGCCGCCCACCCCGACGACCTCCGCTTCTTCGCCGGAAGCCATCTCCTGCACACCGACCTGAACAACACCAACGTCCTCGTCGACGAACACGCCCCCCGGGGCGATCGAGCCCGCCTGGTCGACTGGGCCTGGGCAACCCGCGGAGCGGCCTGGCTCGACGCCGGTTACTGGGTCATCTGGCTCATCGCCTCCGGCCACACCCCCGCGTCCGCCGAGCAGTGGGCCGCCGAGATCCCCGCCTGGCACACCGCCCCCGCCGAGGGCATCACCGCCTTCGCCACCGCCAACACCGCGCTCTGGTCAGAGATCAGCACAGCCGACCCCGGCCCGTGGACCCTGCGTCTCGCGACCGCCGCCACCGCCTGGCACGCACACCGCAGAGCCGGATGAACCGCGCCTCCACTCGCGTGAGCCGAAGGAGTGCCGTCCCAGGGGCCGGGGTCGATCTCGGTGATGTCCGCGTGCGCCGGGCCGGCGGGGGCCGGAGCGCCAGTCCTCGCCCGCCCCTCCTACTCCGCCCCCGACTCCACCTGCGTCATCGCCTCCGTGATCATGCGGGTCGCGAAGTTCTGGTCGTCCGTCATGCGGTTGATGTGTTCGGCGAGCAGGAACGCCGTCGCCTCCAGCGGGGTCAGTTCCGCGTCCGTCCAGTCTCCGTACTGCTTGCGCCACAGGGTGGGGCTCAGGCCGGTGGCGGCCGCGATGGCCATGCCCGCCATCGTGGGTACGGCCTCGGGCGGGACGCTTTTCGGCAGCATCTTCAGGGAGGTGACGAGGGTCGGGACCACGTATTCGACGACATCCTTCCCGTGCGCCTCGTGGGCCTCCCGGAGCCACTTCATGTACAGGTAGATGAGCGTGCATGTCCCGTCCAGCACGTCGTCGACGCCTTCCGGGCCCAGCGACGAGAGCAGTTGCTGGGTCAGTTGCTCCTGCTCGGGGTCGGTCCCGCTCTCGTCCGCGTGGACGGTCCTGATCCGGGAGTCGATCAGCATCAGCGCCGCGCCCACATCGCCGGCGGGAGCGTGTCGAGGTTCGAAAGGCGACACGGCGGAAGTCCTTTTCGGGGAGGCTGCGGTGGGCAGCGTGCGGGATCCGGGGCGCACTTCGTACCTCTGCGCACTCGGACGACTACGCAGATGAGTCTCCACGATCCCCGGCGGCCTCGCCCCGCACTTCGTGGATTCGGCCGCCCCTCGCCGTCACTTCCGCCAGAACAGGTGGTGCGTCATGCCGCTCGGGCTCGGAACGACGTCCATGTGGTACCGGTCGAGCAGTTCGTCGGGCGACTCCCACAGACGCAGGCCGGTGCCCAGCTCCACCGGCGCGACCGCCACGTGCAGGGTGTCGACCAGGCCGGCGTCGAGGAACTCACGGATCGTGGTCACTCCGCCGCCGAGCCGCACGTCCTTGCCTTCCGCCGCTTCCCGCGCCCGGTCGAGGACCGTCGCCGGGTCGCCGTCGACGAAGTGGAACGTGGTGTCCGACAGCGTGAACGACGGGCGCTCGTGGTGGGTCATCACGAACACCGGTGTGTGGAACGGGGGTTCCTCGCCCCACCAGCCCTGCCACTCGTGGTTCTCCCAAGGGCCGCGCTGGGGGCCGAACTTGTTGCGGCCCATGATCTCGGCGCCGATGTTGTGCGCGAAGTCCCGCGTGAAGTAGTCGTCCAGGCCCCGGCTCCCGCCCGGCTCCGCGCGGTTCGGCCAGCTCGCCGTCGCCCCGGCCCAGGAGAAGAGCCGCCCGGGGTCGACATGACCGAACGGCCGCTCAAGCGACTGCTCCTCCCCGGCGGCGATGCCGTCGCCGGAGACGGTGAAGTTCTGGACTTTCAGCAGCTGAGTCACGCGTTTCCCCTGCTTCTGTGCGGTCAACGACGGTGGTGGGACCCCACGGAGAGGGAAAACTCATCGGTCGGGGGGCGGAGACCACCTCGCGTCTCCTCACCACCCCATCACACCGCCCGCGCTTCAGCGATCCAGGAGAGTCCTCGTGAGCGATCAGTCCGGCCGCCAGGCCCGTAAACCGTTCCTGTACGTCGTCGTCTGCGCGGCCGGGGTCGCCCGTGACGTCGACCGGCTGTTCGCCGCCGCGCGGGACGCCGGGTGGGAGGTGGGCGTCATCGCCACCCCGCAAGGGCTCGGGTTCCTCGACGTGGCGGCCGTCGAGGCGCGGACCGGATACCCGGTCCGCTCCGCCTGGCGCTCCCCCGGAGACCCCCGCCCGCTGCCGGACCCGGATGCCATCGCCGTCGCGCCCGCCACGTTCAACACCATCAACAAGTGGGCGGCCGGGATCTCGGACACCCTGGCCCTCGGCATCCTCTGCGAGGCGTACGGGCTCGGCGTCCCCACCGCCGTCCTCCCGGCCGTGAACTCCGCCCTCGCCGCGCACCCGGCGTACGTCGAGAGCCTGCGGCGGCTGCGCGGCATGGGCGTCCTCGTCAGCACCCGCACACCGCACACGCCCACGTCCGGTGACACGGCACCCTTCCCGTGGGAGGACGCCCTGGAGCTGCTCGCGCCCGTGCTCCCCGCGCGGACCTGACCGTACGCGGGGGAGGGGCCCGGGCGGCTCCGGCTCGCCCCCCGTACACGAACACCCGTACACGAGCACCCTGGGGCAGTTTTCGGCCAGGACCGTGAGGCCGGTCCTGGCAGGAACGCACGAGGGTGCCTGGTCACATCGCCCCGTACGGCCGCCGGCCGGAGCCCTCTGACGGATTTTCGCCACCCGATAAGGTAATGGCCGGATAAAAAGGCCACCAAGTGCGCGCGCACCGCCGCACGTCTCGGGAGGAAGCCATGGGAACCCGCCGCACGTCACTGCCCGGAGTGGGAGCTCAGTACGACTTCACCACCGAGACGGGCCAGCACATCTCGGTCGTCGTCCACCACGACGGTCGCCGGTTCATCGGGTTCTACCAACAGGACGACCCTGATGCGTGCCAACTCTCCGTCCCCCTGACGACGTCCGAGGCCACCGCGCTCGCGCACCTCATCGACGCCGCGCCCATCGACGCCGTACGGACCAAGGGCATCGACCTCGTCACCGAGCACATCCCGCTCGGGGCCCGCTCCCCGTACGGCGGGCGGCTGCTCGGGGAGACGCGGGCACGGACACGGACCGGGGCGTCCATCGTGGCGGTGCTGCGCACCCACAGCGCGCACCCGTCCCCGGAACCGGATTTTCGACTGGCCATCGGGGACACACTCGTCGCCGTCGGTACGCGTGAGGGCGTCGACGCGCTCTCCGAGATCATTGCGGAGGGCTGACCGTGCATGACACGACCGCGTTGTTGGTGGAGCTGGGAGCCGTCATCCTCGGGCTGGGGCTCGTGGGACGGATCGCCGGGCGGATAGGCCTCTCCCCGATCCCGCTCTACCTCCTCGCCGGGCTGGCGTTCGGACACGGAGGGCTGATTCCGCTCAAGGCCAGCGAAGAGTTCACCATGGTGGGCGCCGAGATCGGCGTCATCCTGCTGCTTCTCCTGCTGGGGCTCGAATACAGCGCGTCCGAGCTGGTCACCAGCCTCAAGACGCAGTACCCGTCCGGCGCCGTGGACTTCGTGCTCAACGCGACGCCCGGCGCCGTCGCCGCCCTGGTCCTCGGCTGGGGGCCGGCGGGCGCCGTCGCGCTCGCCGGTGTCACCTGGATCTCGTCATCCGGGGTGATCGCGAAGGTCATGACAGATCTCGGCCGCCTCGGCAACCGCGAGACCCCGGTCATCCTCGGCGTCCTCGTCATGGAGGACCTGGCGATGGCGGTGTACCTGCCGCTGCTCACCGCCATGCTCGCCGGGGTCAGCCTGGCCGGCGGCAGCCTCGCGCTGGTGATCGCGCTCGGGGCCGTCGGACTCGTCCTCTACCTGGCGCTCCGCCACGGCCGCCTGATCAGCCGCGCGGTCTCCTCCGACAACCCGGAGATGCTGCTGCTGGTCGTCCTCGGCCTCACCGTCCTGGTCGCCGGTGTCGCCCAGCAGCTCCAGGTGTCCGCGGCCGTCGGCGCGTTCCTCGTCGGCATCGCGCTCTCCGGCGAGGTCGCCGAGGGTGCCCGGAAGCTGCTCACCCCGCTGCGGGACCTGTTCGCCGCCGTGTTCTTCGTCTTCTTCGGGCTCTCCACGAACCCGGCCGACATACCGCCAGTGCTGCTGCCCGCGGCCCTGCTGGCCATCGTCACCACCCTCACCAAGATCGCCACCGGCTGGTACGCCGCCCGGCGCGCCGGCATCGGCTCGCGCGGCCGCTGGCGGGCGGGCGGCACCCTCGTGGCACGCGGCGAGTTCTCCATCGTCATCGCCGGTCTGGCCGTGGCCACCGAGCCCCGTATCGGCCCCGTCGCCACCGCGTACGTCCTGATCCTCGTCATCATCGGCCCGCTCACCGCCCGGTGGACGCAGCCCGTCGTGGCGAGGATCGAAGCCCGCCGCGGCGGCGGCAAGGGCCCGGGCACGGGCACGGTCGCGGGCACGGACGCGGGCCCGGGCACGGACGCGGGCCTCGCGGAGAAGGAACCCGTCGCGAAGTCCGCTCCCGAGCGCCGGCTGCTGTCGCACGACGACCTCACCCCCGAACCGGCGGGCGAGACGCGCGAGTAGCCGCCCCCGCCCCGCCCTGCTCTGCCGCTGCCGCCCCGGCCGCACACCCCCTCCGCCGAAGCCCCCGGACACCCGCGTCGTGTCCGGGGGCTTCGGCATGGGAGGTGCCCACCATCAACATCTACACGACTGTAGAGTTGCACCGGTTCCGGTTCGGTTCCGGATTCGCACCGCAACGTAGGGAGACGTCATGGCTCTGTGGGATCGCATCAAGGAATCCGCGTCGTCGATGCAGACGCAGCTGGAGGCGAAGAAGCACGAGCTGAAGTCGGGGTCGTTCCGGGACGCGAGCATGGCCATGTGCGCTCTCGTCGCCGCCGCCGACGGTTCCATCGACCCGTCGGAACGCCAGCGCGTCGCGACGCTCATCTCGACCAACGACGTCCTGCGGAACTTCCCCGCGGACGACCTTCAGCGCCGCTTCAACGCCTACGTCGACCAGCTCACCACCGACTTCGCGTTCGGCAAGGTCAGCGTGGTCCAGGAGATCGCCAAGGCGAAGAAGAAGCCGGCCGAGGCCCGTGCCGTCATCCAGATCGGCATCGTCATCGGCGGCGCCGACGGCGACTTCGACGCATCCGAGCAGGCCGTCGTGCGGGAGGCGTGCTTCGCGCTCGACCTGCCGCCGCACGAGTTCGACCTGTAGGGCGCACCCACCAGGACCGCCGGTGCGGTCGCGCGGTCCGGCCGACCACCGGTCCGCGTCCCCGTCCCCACCGGCAGGCCGGGGGTACGTCACCCCCCTGAGCGCACCCCCGGCCACCCCCTGCCCTCCCGCCGCTCCGGCAGACGGCCGTCTCAGCCCCTCGGCCGGCCAGTCCAGCAGGTCTCAGCCCCTCGGCCGGCCAGTCCAGCAGGTCACAGCTCCTTGGCCGGCCAGTCCAGCAGCCGGGCCCCGATGACCGCCGTCTGCAGGCTGTAGCGGTGCACCGGGTCCGAAGGGTCCGAGCCGGTCAACTGGTGGATGCGCTCCAGGCGGTACGTCAGCGCCCGTACGCTCAGCGCCAGCCGGCGCGCGGTCTCGGCGGCGACACAGCCCGCGTCGAAGTAGACCGCCAGCGTGTTCAGCAGCGGTTCCGCGCCGCCCCTCGCCTTCTGGAGCGGCCCCAGCGCACTGCGCACCAGATCGGCCATCGCCTGCTGGTCCCGGGTCAGCACCGGGTAGACCATGAGGTCCGAGGCGTACAGGACGGGGTCGTCCATCCCCATCCGGTCCGCCAGGTCGAGCGCCTGGAGCGCCTCGTCGTACGAGTGGACCACCCCGCCGGGACCCTTGTGCGGGCGGCCGACCGCGACCTGGCCGCCGTCCGTCGCCGCGTGCGCCTGCTTGGCGAAGTAGCGCAGGACGTCCGGCTGGCTGCCCGGCGCGATGCAGACGATCCGGCCGTCCTTCGTCGTCAGCAGGATCTTGCGGCCGCCGAACCGCGCCAGCAGCGCCGCCTCCACACTGCGCGGCACCACGTCCGTCTCCGTGTACGCCTCCGGGCCCGACGCCACCGCCACCGCGTGCGCCCGGGAGAGCCGCAGGCCGAAGCGGGTCGCCCGCTCCGCGAGCCGCACCAGATCGCTGCGCCCGTAGAGCAGGTCGTCGATGAACTCCCGGCGCGCCGCCTCCTCCCGCCGCACGGTGAGCCGCTGGGCACGCTCGAACCCCTCGGCGAACGCGTCGACCGCCTGCTCCACGGCGGCCAGGACCGCGTCGGTTGCGGCGGGGGAGTTTCCGGCAGCCGCACGTGGCCAGGCCTCACGGGTCTGCGCCAGATGCATCGTCACCAGAGCGCGCAGCTGATGGCCCGCGTCCGCCGCCGCACGGCCCAACGCACGGCGCGCTTCCAGCTCGTCACGCGTCAGACGTCGGCCAGTGAGGGCGACTTCGCCCAGGATGTGGGCATAATCGCCCAGCATTTCCTCGGGAATCGTCAGCTCGGCCACGCGATCTCCTTCAGCCCTGCAACAGTCTGGTCATTTCCCCAACGCACATCGGGCGGTGCCGGTGCCCGGCACTAGCGAAGCGTGAAGATTGCCGGGATCCGGCAATGCGATGTGCGGGCCCAGGATGTCACGATCAGGTCAGCAACAACACGGGGGAAATACACGGGGGAAGCACGGGGGAGCACGGGGGAAGGGGGGCGCAGGCCCCTCCCGGGCCCCGGATCCCGCACCGTCCACGGAGATCGGGGGCGATGCGGAATCCGGGAGCCGGGATCCGACGGGGGGAGTCCCGAGGGGGACGCTCCGGCCACCGCGGCAGGTTCCGACAACGCCGCGAGCGCCGGGCCCCGCCCGCCCGCCGACCGGCCGCTCACCGCCCCCGTACCGGATCACACGGACGCGCACCGCCTCACCAGGGCCCGTGCGCAGAACCGCAGGGGGCGGGACCGATGGACGAATTCCTGAGCGCGGCACTCGCGTTCCCCGCCGTCATCTTCGGCGCCGCGCTGGTGGTCGTCGTCTGCTTCTGGCTGCTGGTGCTCGCCGGGGCCGCCGGCCACGACTCCTTCGACGGGGACCTCGACACCGGCCCGGCAGGTCTCGGCGGTGTCCCGGTCTCCGTCTCCGTCTCCCTGCTGGTCGTCTTCGCCTGGTGCGGCAGCCTGACCGGCACGGTCCTGCTGCGCCGCGGCGAGACCGGCGGCGCCACCCGCGCCGTCCTCTCCGTCGCCGTCCTCGCCGGGGCGCTGGTCCTCTCCTGGGCGGCCGTCCGCCTCCTCGTCCGCCGCTTCCGCCGGCACTTCCCGGCGGAACCGCCGCCATCGCGGCTGGACTTCGTCGGGAGCCTCTGCACGATCCGCACCGGCTCCGTCACCGCGACGTTCGGCCAGGCCGAGGTCGTGTCGCCCGACGGTTCGACGGCCATCGTGCAGGTCCGCACGGCCGGGCCGTTCGCGTCCGCCTCCCGGCTCTCCGGGCCGGCCACCGAGGAAGCCCCGCTCGTCATGGGCGGCTCCGGACTCCTCTACGCGTACGACGAGGACGGCGAGTTCTTCTGGGTCTCGCCCTACGACACGGCGCTCGATCCGGGCCCGGCCACCAGACCGCGCCAACTGCCGGGCGGGGCGCACGGCTGACCGGACGGACCACCGGGCCACCGGGACACCAGGCCCACCGGGCCACCGGACACCCCGACACCCGGACACCCGGATTTCCGGCCGCCGGGAACCACCGCCGCAGACCGGCCACCCGGCCGTCACCGTGACGACCGGCCACCCCTACTTCGCTTGTGCCACTTCCGTACCGACAAGCCGCCAAGGACTCTTCAATGGATGCCATCTCCTTGGGCATCGGCGTGCTCATCGCCGTTGTCCTGCTCATCGTCATCGCCATCGCCTTCGTCGTCACCCGGCTGTTCCGCAAGGTCGAGCAGGGCAAGGCGCTGATCATCTCCAAGACCAAGAAGGTGGACGTCACCTTCACCGGCGCGGTCGTCCTGCCCGTGCTCCACAAGGCCGAGACGATGGACATCTCGGTGAAGACGATCGAGATCCGCCGCGCCGGGCGCGAGGGCCTGATCTGCCAGGACAACATCCGCGCCGACATCCAGATCACCTTCTTCGTCCGGGTCAACAAGACCGTCGAGGACGTCATCAAGGTCGCGCAGTCCATCGGTACGGGCCGGGCCAGCGACAAGGTCGCCATCCAGGAGTTCTTCGCCGCCAAGTTCTCCGAGGCGCTCAAGACCGTCGGCAAGCAGCTCGACTTCGTCGACCTGTACACCAAGCGCGAGGAGTTCCGGGACCGGATCATCCAGGTCATCGGCACCGACCTGAACGGCTACCACCTCGACGACGCCGCGATCGACTTCCTTGAGCAGACCCCGATGGCCCAGCTCGACGGGGCCAACATCCTGGACGCCCAGGGCATCCGGAAGATCACCGAACTGACCGCGATCGAGCACGTGCGCACCAACGAGTTCCAGCGCACCGAGCAGAAGGAGATCACGCGGCAGGACGTCGACGCCCGCGAGACGATCCTGGAACTGGAGCGCCGGCAGGCCGAGGCGGAGATCAAGCAGCGCCGCGAGGTGGAGGTCCTGCGGGCCCGCGAGGAGGCTGCCACCGCCCGGGTGCAGGAGGAGGAGCGGCTCGGTTCGCAGAGCGCGTTCATCAAGACCGAGGAGCAGCTCGGCATCCAGCGCGAGAACCAGGCGCGGGAGATCGCCGTCGCCCAGAAGAACCGTGAGCGCGTCATCGCCGTCGAGAGCGAGCGCATCGAGAAGGACCGGATGCTGGAGGTCATCGGGCGCGAGCGCGAGACCGAGCTGAACCGGATCGCCGCCACGAAGGAGGTCGAGGCCGAGCGCCGCGAGGTCGCCGACGTCATCCGGGAGCGGATCGCGGTGGACCGCACGGTCGCGGAGCAGGAGGAGTCGATCCTCACCCTGCGCGCCGTCGAGGACGCCGAGCGGTCCCGCAGGTCGGTCATCATCGCGGCCGAGGCGGAGGCCCAGGAGAAGCTGGTCAAGGACATCAAGGCGGCCGAGGCGGCGGAGGCGGCGTCCACGCACCTGGCGGCCGAGCAGCTCACGCTCGCCGAGGCCCGGCTCAAGACCGCGGACCTCGACGCGCAGGCCAAGCTGCGGCTCGCCGAGGGCATCCAGGCCGAGACGGCCGCTTCCGGGCTCGCCGCCGTACAGGTGCGGGACGCGGAGGCCGACGTCATCGAGAAGGCCGGTCTCGCGGAGGCCGGGGCGACGGAGGCGCGGCTGAAGGCCGAGGCGGAGGGCGCGCGGCTCAAGGCGCTCGCCACGGCGGAGGGCACCGCGGCCCAGGCGACCGCCGACGCGGCGGTCATCGGCGAGAAGCTGAAGGCGGAGGCCGCGGGGCTGACGGAGAAGGCGGCCGCGATGGCGGCGCTGGACGAGGCCTCGCGTGGGCACGAGGAGTACCGGCTGCGGCTGGAGGCGGACAAGGAGATCCGGCTGGCCGGCCTCGAAGTGCAGCGGCAGGTCGCCGAGGCGCAGGCGACGGTCCTGGCGACGGGCCTGGAGAACGCCGACATCGACATCGTCGGCGGCGACTCCGTCTTCTTCGACCGGATCGTCTCGTCGATCTCGCTCGGCAAGGCGGTGGACGGGTTCGTGGAGAACTCGGGGACCGCGCAGACGTTGGCCGGGCCGTGGCTGGACGGGTCGTCCTCGTTCACGGACGACCTCACACGGGTACTGGGCTCGGTCTCCACGGGGGATGTGCAGAACCTGACGGTGTCGGCGCTGCTGATGCGGCTCATGGGGCCGGGCTCGTCGGGGGCGGCGTCCGGGCAGATGGGGCAGCTGCTGGCGGCGGCGAAGGACCTGGGTCTCGCGGATCTGCCGGTGTCGTCGCTGACCGGCGGCGCGAAGGCCGCTCCCGCGGGCGGGGCGGTGTCCCGGAACGGGGCGGAGCCCACGCCGGTCGGGTAGCACGCTGACGGCCGGCCGGGAACCAGTCCGGCGGGGGCCGGCGCCAGTCCGGCGGGGTCGGCGCCAGTCCGGCGGGCCCGGCGCCCACCCAGCCCGTCCGGCGTTTGAGGACGGAACCCTCGGCCGGGAGGGGCCGGCGGTCTGCGTGTGCGTCCCACGGGGGTGGGCGCACCAGGACCTGCCTGCCCCGCACGCGAGGAGACCGGCCCCCCGGCCCGGCAGCACCGGCCCGGCCAGGTAGCACCGGCCCGGCCCGGTAACACCAGGCCCGGCCCGGCCACCAGGCCCGCCAGGGAGTGCCGACCCGGCCCGGCAGCACCGGGCCGCCCAGGCAACACCAGGCCGCCCAGGCAGCGCCGGGCCGGCTGAAGACGATGGAACACGTAGGGAGCCGTACGCATGGACAGCGACACCACCGCCACCTCCACCGCGCCGCAGGACACGCAGAGCGGCACGGGCGATGTGGACGCCGGCGCCTACGAGGTGCTGCGGCGCCGGCTCTCGGCACAGGCCGGGGAGCTGGTGCGACGGGCCGAGGCCCTCAACGTGCGGCGGACCGAGGAGTTCGGGTCGACCGGGCTGCGGCTGCTGGCCACCGAGCAGGTGCGCACCGAGCGGGCCTCCGTGCCGCGTGACCTCGTCGCGGTGGGCGGGCAGCTGCTCTTCGGTTTCGAGCGCGGGCCGGGCGCGCGCGGCGAGGCCGGTGTCGAGGACGTCCTCCTCGTACGGGACTGCGCGCCGGAGGAGGGCGCTCCCGGAGCGGAGAGCGCCCTCCTCGAAGATGAGGCTTTCCGGCGCGAGTTCTCCTCGCTCCACCGCTACTTCCGCGACGCCCGCCTGCTGCGGCTGCGCCGCGTCGACGGCAGGCTCCTCGCCGTCTTCCGGACCGGGGAGAACGCCGAGGACATCCGCGTGCTGCGCTGGGCGCTCGGGCCGGACGGCTCTCCGGGGGCGTTCCTCGACGCGCAGGGCGAGCGCGACCACGTCTTCCCGCCCTCCCACGACTTCGACTGGACGGTCGCCGGGCGGGACGCCCACGTTCCCGGGCGGCACCCGCACATCGCCATCGGCAAGGGCGGCGGGCTCTACGTCGACACGCTCGGCGGCACCCTCACCGTCAAGGTCACCGACGACACCGAGTCCCCGGACGGGATCTACGAGGAGCCCGTCGACGAGCCGTTGCAGTCGCTGGCCGACGCCGACGTCGAGTACGCGGAGGTCGGGCCGCTGGTGCTGCTGCGCGTGCGTCCGTACAAGGAGGACACCTGGCGGCACCTGGTCTTCAACTCGCTGCTCGCCACCGTCCAGCGGCTCGACGGCATCGGCCCGTCGTGCCACCGGCTCCCCGAGGACCAGGGGATCATCTTCCCCGGCGGCTACTACCTCACCACCGGCACCGCGAAGACCTTCGACACGGCGGAGGAACTGGCCGAACCGGTCTTCGAGGGCGCGGTCCGCTCGCCCAACGGGGAGGACGTGCTCTACGTCTTCCGCTCGCGCGACGGGCTGCGCAGCCTCCTCCTCCCCTACAACCTGATCCGCCAGGAGGTCGCCACCCCGCTCACCGGGCGCGGGCACGCGCTGCTGGACGACGGGACGCTGATCCTGCTCCGGGACACCCCGGACGGGCCCGCGCGCGTGCACCCCCTGCAGCGCTGGCAGACGCCGTACGTCTCCGACACCTACGCCGCCGCCCGCCCCGTCGGCACCGGCCCGCTCGCCCGGACCGGCAACGCCGACCTGGTGCGCGGGATCTCCGACTGCCTCGCCCTGGCCCACGGTGTACGGGACATGACGCCGACGACCGCCGTGTACGGGCGGCTCGCCGCCGACTGCGCCCGCGCCCAGGATCGTTACCACTGGCTGGCCGACCCCGAACTGGGCTCTCTCGCCGAGCCGTTGGGAGAGCTACGGGCCACCGCACAGCAGGTGCTGGCCGAGTTCACCGCCGTACAGGAGCTGACCCGGCGGGCCGCCGACGCGCTGGAGGAGACCGCCGCCCGCATCACCGCGCTGGTGCGCCGGGTGCGCGGCGAGGTGCCCGGGTCCGCGTCCGCGTGGGTCGAGCGGCTGACCGAACTGCGCCAGGTCCACGGTCACTTGGCGACGGTCGGCGACATGCGGTACGCCGATGTCGAGCGCGTCGCGGAGCTGTCGGCCCGGACCGAGGACGACATCGCCTCGGCGGCTCAGCGGGCCGTCTCCTTCCTCGCCCGCGAGGACGCGTTCGACGGCTACCACGAGGACATCGCGGGGCTCGTGGCCGACGCGGGTGCGCTGGAGACCGTCCGGGACGCGTCCGCCGTGACCGACCGGCTGTCCGCGATGACGGAGGGGCTGGCCACCGTCACGGACGTGGTCGCCGGTCTCGACATCGGCGACGCCACCGTACGTACGTCGATCCTGGAGCGGATCGCCGAGGTGCTGGGCGGGGCGAACCGGGCCCGCGCCACGCTCGACGCGCGCCGCCGGGAGCTGCTGTCGAAGGAGGGGCGGGCCGAGTTCGCCGCCGAGTTCGCGCTGCTCGGGCAGGCCGTCACGGGCGCGCTGGCCGCCGCCGGCACCCCGGAGACGTGCGACGACCAACTGGCGCGGCTGCTGCTCCAGTTGGAGAACCTGGAGTCGCGGTTCGCGGAGTTCGACGACTTCCTCGCCGAGCTGGCCGAGCGCCGCACCGAGGTGTACGAGGCGTTCTCGGCGCGCAAGCAGACCCTCCAGGACGAGCGGGCGCGGCGCGCGGAGCGGCTGGCCGGGTCGGCGGGCCGGGTGCTGGAGACCATCGCCCGGCGGGTGGCCTCGCTGGAGGACCTCGACGCCGTCCACACCTACTTCGCCTCCGACCCGATGGTCGCCAAGGTCCGCCGCACGGCCGAGGAGCTGCGCGAACTGGGCGATCCCGTCCGGGCGGAGGAGCTGGACGGGCGGCTGAAGGCGGCCCGCCAGGAGGCGGGCCGCGCCCTGCGCGACCGCACCGAGCTGTACGCGGACGGCGGGTCCGTGATCAGGCTGGGCCGCCACCGGTTCGCCGTGAACACCCAGCCGTTCGACCTGACGCTCGTACCCGCCGGGGACAGCCTCGCCTTCGCCCTGACCGGGACGGACTACCGGGCCCCGGTCACCGACCCGGCGTTCGCGGAGGCCCGGCCGTACTGGGAGCAGCTGCTCCCCTCCGAGAACGCCTCCGTCTACCGTGCCGAGCACCTCGCCGCCCGCCTCCTCGACGAGCACGGGGCCCGGCGCCTCGCCGCACTCACCGACTCCGAACTGGCCCGGCTGGTGCGGGAGTCGGCCGCAGAGGCATACGACGAGGGGTACACGCGGGGCGTCCACGACGAGGACGCCACCGCGATCCTGACCGCGCTGCTGCGCCTGCACGCGGACGCGGGACTGCTGCGCCACGAGCCGGCCGTCCGCGCGGCGGCCCAGCTCTTCTGGGCGTACGGGGCCGACGAGGCGCTGCGCGCCTCCTGGACGAGGCGCGCGGTGTCCCTGGCGCGCGCCCGCGACACCTTCGGGCTCGCCCCGGCCATCGACGCCCTCCAGGAGGAGTGGGCGGCGGCGATCGGCTCCCCGTCCCCGTCGGCGCCGGGTCACGCCGTCGCCGCGTACCTCTTCGAGGAGCTGACTACCGGGCCCGCCGGATTCGTCGTGGGCTCCTCGGTCCGCGCCTTCCTGGACGCCTTCCACCGGGAGGCCGGCCCCGACGCGTACGGCGACGATCTCGCGGCCCTCGGCGACGACCGGGCCGCCCGGCAGCAGCTCGTGGAGGGCTGGCTCGCCCCGTACGCCGAGACGGCGGCGGCCGGCGGCGGAATTGGCCTCGACGGCGGCGACCTGGCGGAGGCCGTGGCGGTGGAGCTCTGCCCGGAGCTGGAGCGGTACGCCTGCGACGCTCCGCTCACCGAGCGCCTGGAGGGCCTCCTCGGCGACCACCCGCGCATCGCGGACGGCGGGGCCCTCACCGTACGGATCGACGAACTCCTCGCCCGTACCGCTGAGTTCCGTACCCGCACCGTGCCCGGCTTCCGCGCCTACCAGCGGCTGCGCACCTCCCTGGTGACCGCCGAGCGCGGGCGGCTGCGGCTGGACGACCACCGGCCGCGCGTGATGTCGGCGTTCGTCCGCAACCGGCTGCTCGACGAGGTGTATCTGCCGCTGATCGGCGACAGCCTGGCCAAGCAGCTCGGCACCGCCGACGCCGACCGGCGCACCGATTCACAAGGGCTGCTGCTGCTCGTCTCGCCGCCCGGCTACGGCAAGACGACGCTCATGGAGTACGTCGCGGACCGGCTCGGCATGGTGCTCGTCAAGATCAGCGGGCCCAACCTGGGCCACGACGTGACCTCGCTCGACCCGGACCGGGCCCCGAGCGCCACCGCCCGGCAGGAGATCGAGAAGATCAACTTCGCGCTGGAGGCGGGCAACAACACGCTCCTCTACCTCGACGACATCCAGCACACCTCGCCCGAACTGCTCCAGAAGTTCATCCCGCTGTGCGACGCCACCCGGCGTATCGAGGGTGTGCGGGACGGCGAGCCGCGCAGCTACGACCTGCGCGGCAAGCGGTTCGCGGTGTGCATGGCGGGCAACCCGTACACCGAGTCCGGCGAGCAGTTCCGGATCCCCGACATGCTCGCCAACCGGGCCGACGTCTGGAACCTCGGCGAGGTCCTCAGCGGCCGGGACGACGTCTTCGCGCTGAGCTTCGTGGAGAACGCCCTGACCGCCAACCCGGTCCTCGCCCCGCTGGCCGCCCGGTCCCGGGAGGACCTGGCGCTGCTGGTGCGGCTGGCGGGCGGCAGCGACCCGGCGGCCCGCGCGGAGCACCTGGAACACCCTTACAGTGCTGCCGAGTTGGACCGCGTCCTGGCCGTGCTGCGCCATCTGCTCACCGCCCGGGACACCGTGCTCGCGGTGAACGCGGCGTACATCGCGTCGGCCGCGCGGACGGATGCCACGCGCACCGAGCCGCCGTTCCGGCTCCAGGGCTCCTACCGCAACATGAACAAGATCGCCGAGCGGATCGTGCCCGTCATGAACGACGAGGAGCTGTCCGCCGTCGTCGACGACCACTACGCGGGCGAGGCCCAGACGCTCACCACGGGGGCCGAGGCCAACCTCCTCAAGCTGGCCGCCCTGCGCGGGACGCTCACCGCCGAACAGGCCGAGCGGTGGGCGGCGATCACCGCGTCCTACGTCCGTACGCAGGCGCTCGGCGGACCGGACGGCGACCCGATGACCCGGGCCGTGGCCGCGCTCGGTCTGCTCGCGGACCGCATCGCGGCGGTCGAGACCGCGATCCAGCGCGCGGCGGACCCCCGGCACCTGCTGGCGGGCCCTGCGGGGCCTGCGGGGTCGGTGGGACCTGCGGGGCCTGCGGAGCTGGCGGGGCCGACGGCCTCGGCGAACCCGCCCGGCGCGGTGAACCACCAGGTCACGCCCGACCGTCGTGCGAAGATCACCAGCACTCCACACTGATCGGGAAGACCAGCCGGAAGGATCACGGCATGCTGGGTTTCGTGCCTCCACTTCCTCAGCAACCGGGACGCCCGCCGTCCACCGGCCACATGATCGTCTGCGGTGACGACGCCCTGGCGCGCCGGCTCGCCGTGGAGCTGCGCTACGTCTACGGGGAACGGGTCACCCTGCTCCTGCCCCCGGGCCGGGACGCGAACAGCCCCGAGACGCCGCTGACCCAACGGGGAAGGGCGGCGGCCCTGTTCGGCCGGATGTCGGCGGCGATGAACCGCGCGGGCAGCGGCACCGGAACGGCCGGCGGCGGCAACAGCGGCACCGGCAGCGGCACCAGCAGCAGCGACACCAACGCCGGAGTCGAGGCCGTCCGCATCATGGAGGCGCCCGAACCCTCCGACGACGTACTGGAGGAGGCGGGCGTCGACCGGGCCGCCGCCCTCGCGCTCGTCTACGACGACGACGAGCGCAACATCCGCGCCGCCCTGACCGCCCGCCGCCTCAACCCCCGTCTGCGGCTGGTCATCCGGCTCTACAACCGCAAGCTCGGGCTCCACCTGGAGGAGCTGCTCGACCAGGCGGCGGCCGTCGCCATGCCCGGCATCGACCCGGCGCTGCTGGACGCCTCCACCACCGTCCTGTCCGACGCCGACACCGCCGCCCCGGCCCTCGCCGCCACCGCGCTCACCGGCAGCAGCAAGGTCATCCAGGCGGAGGGCCTGCTCCTGCGCGCCGCCGAACGCCCCCCGCCCCGCCCCGGCGAGGCGGCCGACCCCGGCCTGTGCACCCTCGCCCTGCTCTCCTCCACCACCAACGACCCGGCGGGCGCCGAGGGTTCGGACAGCAGTGGCGACGAGGCCCCCCAACTGCTGCCCGACGAGAGCGCCGTCGCCGCCGCGACCGGCCGGGGCACGGTGGTCCTCGAAACGGTCAGCCGGGCCGACCCGGACCGTCCGGCCACCCGCATGGGCGGCAGGGGCGCCCCGCTCTCGCAGGTCTTCTCCCGCAGGCTCCGCTGGTCGGCCCTCGGCGTCGCGGCCTCCGTGGTCGCCCTGGTGATCGCCTCGGTCGTGACCACCAAGGACAGCGTGGTGCACTCCACCTACCTGACGCTGCTCGACCTGCTGTCGATGGGCGACCCGGCCGAGGGCGGAGGGGACGCCCGGCAGATCATCCAGCTCCTCTCCGGCGTCGCCGGCCTTCTCCTGCTCCCCCTGCTGGTCGCCGCCGTCCTGGAGGCGTTCGGCACCCTGCGCACCGCGTCCTCGCTGCGCCGCCCACCGCGCGGTCTGTCGGGGCACGTGGTGCTGCTGGGGCTGGGAAAGATCGGTACGCGGGTCCTCGTACGGCTCCGCGAGCTCGACATCCCCGTGGTCGTCGTCGAGGAGGACCCCGAGGCGCGGGGCATCCCGCTGGCCCGCTCGATGCACGTGCCGACCGTCATCGGCGACGTCACCCAGGAAGGCGTCCTCGAAGCGGCCAAGATCTATCGCGCCCGCGCCCTCCTCGCACTCACCAGCATCGACACGACGAACCTGGAGGCGGCGCTGTACGCCCGCTCGGTGAAGCCGGACCTGAGGGTCGCACTGCGGCTGTACGACGACGAGTTCGCGACCGCCGTCTACCGCACCCTGCGCACCGCGCACCCCCAGGCCCTGACCCGCTCGCGCTCGGTCTCCCATCTCGCCGCGCCGGCGTTCGCGGGCGCCATGATGGGCCGCCAGGTCCTCGGCGCGATCCCGGTCGAGCGCAAGGTGATGCTGTTCGCCGCCCTGGAGGTCGCGGGGCACCCGCAGTTGGAGGGCCGCACGGTCGAGCAGGCGTTCCGGGCGGGGGCCTGGCGGGTCCTGGCCATCGACGCCACCCCGCCCGCCGACCGCAACCCCGACCTCGCCGCCCCGCTGCCGTTCGACCCGGAGGGCGACGTGGCGCCGCCGCCCTCCGGCCTGGTCTGGGACCTGCACCCCGGCTACGTCCTGCGCGCCCAGGACCGGGTGGTGATCGCCGCCACCCGCCGGGGCCTCGCGGAGCTGCTGCGGCGGCAGCGGGCGGTGGTGCCCAGGCAGTAGCGCCTGGGCACCACCGGGAGCCTGGGGCCGGGGGGCGTCGAGCCGGTAGCGGGCGTCGAGGCGGTCGGGGCGGGTGCCACCCGGCACCCGGCACCCGTCGCCTTGCACCCGGTGCCCGTCTACCTGAACGCGCCCATCGCCTCCCGCACCTCGTCCAGCGTGGCCTCCGCCAGTGCGTTCGCCCGCTCGTTGCCCGCGCGGAGCACCGACCGCACGTACGTCAGGTCCTTCGCGTACTCCGCCCGCCGGGCGCGGAAGGGGGCCAGGTGGCTGTTGACCGCGTCGGTCACCTTCCGCTTGAGGACAGCGGCTCCGCCGTCGCCGATCTCCGCCGCGACCTCGTGCGGGTCCCGCTCCAGGCAGAGGGCGGCCAGCAGCACCAGGGAGGAGACGTTGGGGCGGGCGTCGGGGTCGTAGGTGATGTGCCGGTCGGCGTCCGTGGTCGCGCCCTTGATGAGGCGGGCCGTCTCGTCGGCGGTGGCGCCGAGCGGGACGGAGTTGGCCCGGCTCTTGCTCATCTTCGTGCCGTCCGTGCCGAGCAGCAGCGGCGCGGCGGAGAGCATGATGTCCGGTTCCTGGAAGACGTCGCCGTACCGCTCGTTGAAGCGGCGGGCGATCGTCCGGGTGACTTCCAGGTGCGGCGCCTGGTCCCGGCCGACCGGAACCAGGTTTCCCTTGCAGGACAGGATGTCGGCGGCCTGGTGGACCGGGTAGGTGAGCATCAGTCCGCTGACCGTGGACTGCCTGGAGTGCGCGATCTCGTCCTTGACCGTGGGGTTGCGGTTCAGCTCCGCGACGGAGACGAGGCTGAGGAAGGGCAGCATGAGCTGGTTGAGCGCGGGGACGGCGCTGTGGCAGAAGACGGTGGACCGGGCGGGGTCGATACCGAGGGCCAGGTAGTCCAGGAGCAGCCCGTCGGTGTACTCCCCCAGCCGCTCCGCGGTGTCCCGGTCGGTGATCACCTGGTAGTCGGGGATGAGGACGATGACGTCCACGCCGAGGTTCTGGAGGCGGACCCTGTTGAGCAGGGAGCCGAAGTAGTGGCCGAGGTGGAGGGGGCCGGTGGGGCGGTCCCCGGTGAGGACCCGGAAGCTGCCGGGGTCCTGGGCGATGCGGCGCTCCAGCTCGGTGCTGGGGAGTTCGGCGCCGTGATGGTCGGCGGGTGCGGTCGGGGCCGGTGCGGTGCTGGTCATGGGATCGGGTCTCTCCTCGCGTGGATGATGCGTGGAGGACGGCCCCGCCGGTGAGCGCCGTTGCGCTCCGTCTCCGTGTCCGCGCCGTACGAGGGCAGCGAAAAGGGCCGTCCATGTCGAACGGCCCTGGTTCCGTGCAGATGCTGTGGCCGCTCCTATGAGGAGCGCCACCAGTTTCGGCACAGGACAGAGGTCATGGGCCGAGTGTAGCGGCCACAGGCCGGGCGTGGAGGAGGCCCGCGTTACTTCGGGGCGTGCCCGCCCACGTAGAAGAGGAGCCAGATGAACCCGGCGAACAAGTGCGTCGCGAAGACGTAGACGAAGACGCGCAGGAACACTCCGCGCGCTTTCCACTCCTCGCTGTCACTCGTCCGTTTGTTCACCGTTTCAGAGTACGTGCGATCCGTAAGGGTGTCCGTCCGCGTGGAATAGGACGGTGGGGGGCCTCGTTGTAGGGTGTAGTTCAACGTTCAACCAAATCTCGGCCGAGGTTTCCGTACTCCGGAACCGATACCCGGAATCCTGACCTCCGGCCGGCACTCAGGAAGGCGGACGCCATGCAGTTCGGGATCTTCACCGTCGGGGACGTCACGACCGACCCGACCACCGGCCGGACCCCCACCGAGAACGAGCGCATCAAGGCGACCCTGGCCATCGCGCAGAAGGCCGAGGAGGTCGGCCTGGACGTCTTCGCGACCGGTGAGCACCACAACCCGCCGTTCGTCCCGTCCTCCCCGACGACCACCCTCGGCTACATCGCCGCCCGCACCGAGAACCTGATCCTCTCCACGTCCACGACGCTGATCACCACCAACGACCCGGTGAAGATCTCCGAGGACTACGCCACCCTCCAGCACCTCGCGGACGGCCGCGTCGACCTGATGATGGGCCGGGGCAACACCGGGCCGGTCTACCCGTGGTTCGGCAAGGACATCCGCCAGGGCATCCCGATGGCCATCGAGAACTACGCCCTGCTGCACAAGCTGTGGCGCGAGGACGTCGTGGACTGGGAGGGGAAGTTCCGTACGCCGCTCCAGTCCTTCACCGCCACCCCGCGCCCGCTGGACGGCGTCCCGCCGTTCGTCTGGCACGGCTCCATCCGCTCCCCGGAGATCGCCGAGCAGGCCGCGTACTACGGCGACGGCTTCTTCCACAACAACATCTTCTGGCCCATGGAGCACACCAGGAAGATGGTGGACCTCTACCGGCGCCGCTACGCCCACTACGGGCACGGCACCGCCGAACAGGCCATCGTCGGGCTGGGCGGCCAGGTGTTCATGCGGAAGAACTCGCAGGACGCGGTACGGGAGTTCCGCCCGTACTTCGACAACGCGCCGGTCTACGGCCACGGCCCGTCCCTGGAGGACTTCACCCGCGAGACCCCGCTGACCGTGGGCTCCCCGCAGGAGGTCATCGAGCGGACGCTGACGTTCCGGGACGCGGTCGGCGACTACCAGCGCCAGCTGTTCCTGATGGACCACGCGGGGCTCCCGCTGAAGACGGTCCTGGAGCAGCTCGACCTCCTCGGCGAGGAAGTCGTACCGGTGCTGCGCAAGGAGTTCGCCAACCTGCGGCCGGCCGGAGTGCCCCAGTCCGCACCCGTCCACCCGGCGGTCGCCGCGGCCCGCGCCACCCGCACCACGGGCACCACGGGCACCCTGGGCACCACTGACACCCCTAGCACCACCGGCACCACCGGCACCACCGGCACCACCGGCACCACCGGCACCACTGAGAAGGAGGCCTGACCTCGATGTTCGCCACCCCTCCCCTGCGCATCGTCGCCGTCTCGGCCGGGCTCAGCCAGCCGTCCTCCACCCGGCTGCTGGCCGACCGGCTGGCCGCCGCCACCCGCGAGCGTCTCGCGGCCGAGCAGGACCGGAACATCGAGGTCCGCGTCATCGAGGTGCGCGACCTCGCCGTGGACATCGCCCGCCACCTGCTCAGCGGCTTCCCTTCGGCCGCGCTGCGGGAAGCGCTCGACGCGGTGACGGAGGCCGACGGGCTGATCGCCGTGACGCCGGTGTTCACCGCCTCCTACAGCGGTCTGTTCAAGTCGTTCTTCGACCTGATCGACAACACCGCGCTGACCGGCAAGCCCGTCGTGCTCGCCGCGACGGGCGGCACGGCCCGGCACTCGCTGGTCCTGGAGCACGCGCTGCGCCCGCTCTTCGCCTACCTGCGGGCCGTCACCGTGCCCACCTCCGTCTACGCGGCCTCGGAGGACTGGGGCTCCGCGGGCGACGAGTACACCGACGGCCTGCCGTCCCGGATCCGGCGCGCGGGCGGCGAGCTGGCCTCCGCCGTCCTGGGCCGTACGGCCTCCGGGGCCTCCCGGGCCCCGGCCCCGGACGACGGGGAGGACGCGGTCGTCCCGTTCGAGCAGCAGCTCGCGGACCTGCGGCTGGACTGACACCGTGGAGGCGGTTCGCCCCGGCACGCCTCTATTTGTCCGATGTGATTACAGTGAGATCAAACGCTGTACAAGCGGGACGGAAAGGGACCGCGCCGTCCCGACCTACTGAGCTGTACGAGCCGTACCGAGCTGGAGGCAGATATGGGCAGGATCGTCGTGGGCGTGGACGGCTCCGACTCCTCGATCAAGGCACTGCACTGGGCCGTGCGCCAGGCCGGGCTGACCGGTGCCACGGTGGAGGCCGTGAACAGCTGGGAGTACCCCGCCACCAGCTGGGCGTCGATGATGCCGGGCATGCCGGAGGACTTCGACCCGCAGGCCCTGGCCACCGTCTCCCTCACCGAGGCGCTGGAGGAGGCCCTCGGCGCCGAGGGAGCCGCGGCGGTCAGCAAGGTCGTGGTCATCGGCAATCCGGCCCAGGCCCTGCTGGACCGCGCCCAGGGCGCGGAGTTGCTCGTCGTGGGAGCCCGCGGCCACACCGGTCTGAAAGCCACCCTTCTCGGCTCGGTCAGCCTCCATGTCACCCAGCACGCGCCGTGCCCGGTGACGGTCGTGCGCGACTGAACCGTCGTACGCGGCCGGCGCCCCGTCCGCAGGCCCGCTCCCGTCCGCACGGCTGACGGGAGCGGGGGCGGGCGCGGTGGCTCGCTAGGTGGCTCGACGGTGCGCGACGACCGCCGACGCGACCGCCTGGGCGACCGCCTCGGCGGCACCCCCGACGGCACCCCTCGGCGGTACCCCCGACGGCGCCTCTAGGCGGTAAACGGAAGGCCGTTGTCAGTGGGTACTCCTATCGTGTGGTCATGACCCCTGCTCTCTTCGGGCGCGACCACCCCGCAGGCGTACTCCGCTCGGAGATCGCCCGGGCCACGGACAGCCACGGCGGTCTCGTGCTGGTCACCGGCGAGGCCGGGATCGGCAAGAGCACGCTCGTCACCGATGCCGCGCACGAGGCACGGCGGCGCGGGGCTCTGGTGGTCGGAGGTTCCTGCTGGGACTCGGACAACACCCCTGGCTACTGGCCCTGGGTCCAGATCCTGCGCGGTCTGCGCCGGTCCGCCACCGCGGCCGAATGGGCAGCGGCCCAGGAGGCGTCGGACGGCCGGCTCGCCGTGCTCCTGGGCGATCCGGTCAGGGTCGCCCAGGGCGGTGTGGACGGGCCGGGACCCAGCGCGCCATCGGCCCCGGGGGCCGCCGGAGGCCCGGGTTCCGACCGGGCGCGGAGCGGCGAGCCCGGCCCGGAAGCGGCCACGAGCCTCCCGGGCGGCGGTCCGCCGGAGGGGGCCGAGGCCTTCGGTCTCTTCGACGCGGTGACCACGGCCCTCGTCACGGTCTCCCAGAGCCGGCCGCTGGTGGTCGTTCTCGACGATCTGCACAGCTCCGACCCGGCCTCGCTGCGCCTGCTCGAATTCGCCGCCCAGCACGCCTGGTTCGAGCGGCTGCTGCTGATCGGCACCTACCGGGACGTCGAGGTGGAGGCGCCGGGGCACCCGCTCCAGCAGCTGATCCTCCCCCTGGTCTCGCGCGCCGCCGCGACCCTCACGCTGACCGGCCTCGGCCGGGACGAGGTGGGAGCGCTGATGACGGTGACGACGGGCCGCGAGCCCGCACCGCCGCTGGTCGACGAGGTCCACCGGCGCACCGGCGGCAACCCCTTCTTCGTCGAGCAGACGGCCCGGCTCTGGCACAGCGGGAGCCCTGTCTCCACCATTCCGCCCGGCGTGCGGGAAGCGGTCCGGCAGCGGCTCGCCCTGCTGCCCGAGCCGGTCGTCTCCCTGCTGACCAGTGCCGCCCTGCTCGGCCGGGAGTTCCGCCGGCAGGTCCTGGCCGTGGTGCACGGTTCACCGGTCCCCCACGTGGACCGGCTGCTGGAGCCGGCCGTCGTCGCCCGTGTCGTCGTCCCCCGCCCGTCCGGGCAGTACGCCTTCGCCCACGACCTGCTGCGCGAGACGCTGTACGCCTCGCTGGACGACGCCGAGGCCCGTGAACGCCATGCCGCCGCCGTACGGTCCCTGGACGCGCACGGCGGCCTCGGCGACGCGGTGCGGCCCGGCGCCCTCGCCCGGCACGCCCACCTCGCGGGCAGTGCGCTGGACCGCGACCGCCGGATCGACCTGCTGCTGACGGCCGCCCGGGACGCCGCGGCCCGCCTGGCCGACGAGGAGGCGGTCGGCCACTACCGGCGCGCCCTCGCGGTGGCGTCGGGTGAGTCGAGTGAGTCGGGCGAGCCAGGAGGCCCGGGGGAATCCGCAGGGCCCAGGGGGCCAGGCGGAGTCCCGGCATGCGGGCCGGGAGCTGCATACGGGCCGGGCTCGGCAGACGGGACGGGAGAGGCCGGCAGGACAGGAGAGGCAGACGGGACGGGAGAGGCCGGTGCGGAGGGCCGGGGGCCGGACCTCCGGCGTGCCGCGCTGATCGGTCTCGACCTCTCCGGCCAGCTCCGGCACGCGGGGGAGACGGCCGAGGCGCAGCGTCTGCTGGACCGGTCGGTCGCCCTGGCCCGGGAGCTGGACGAACCGGAACTGCTGGCCCGGGTGGCGATCACCCTCCACCGCGACCGTTCCCTGGGCGGCCACGACGTGCCCACGATGGGACTCCTCGCCGAGGCCCACCGCAGGCTCACCGGCAAGGAGGGCCAGGAAAGCCTCTCCGACGACCGGCTCGCCCAGGAGCTGGCCATCCACATCATGGCGCTGGCCCGGAGCGGCTCGGACGACGAGGCGCTCGCCTTCTCGCTCTGGGCACGCCACGACTCCGTGTGGGGCCTCGGCTCGGCGGTGGAGCGGCTCGGGCTGACCGACGAGATGACCGTTGTCGGCCGGCGCTCCCAGAACCAGGACATGGAGCTGCACGCGACGTCCATGCGCTGGGTGGCGCTGCTGGAGCTGGGCGACCCGGCCTTCATCGACCAGTTCCGGGCGTTCGTCCGGCTCGCCGAGCAGACCGGGCTGCCCCGGTTCGCCCTGGGAGTCGCCGTGGACACCAGTCTGATCGCCTCGCTTCAGGGCCGGTTCGCCGAGGCGTCCACCGCGCTGGAGGACGACGCACTCGACCCCGAGAGCGATGAGCACGTGGCCTTCGGCTTCATGGGGCACCACCTGCGCTGGGCGTTGCATCTGCTCCAGGGGCACTTCGCCGAGGCCGAGGAGGTCCTCGGCGCGCTTCCGGGCGCCGGGTATCCCTATCCCGGGCTGCTGGAGGCGGTCACCGCCGTGGAGCAGGGCGACGCCACGCCCGGTCTGCGCCTGATCGCCGAACAGGCGGACCGCCCCGCCCCCTACCCTCGGGCGTTCATGCCGCTGTGGCTCCGGCTGCTGGCCCAGACGGCCGCGCTCACGGGCGACCCACGGCTCATCACCCGCGCGGAGGACGAGCTGACGCCCTACACGGGCCAGTGGATCGTCTCGCTGTACGGGTGCGACATCGGCGGCCCCGTCGACCTCTGGCTCGGCATGCTCGCCGCCGCCCGCGACGACCAGGACGCGGCGGTGGCGGCCCTCACCGAGGCCGCCGCCTCTTCGGACCGTCTCGGCGCCCGCCCCTGGGCCGTACGCGCCCGGCTGTGCCTGGCCCGTTCTCTGATCGCCCGCGTCGACGCGACCGGCGGCGACGCGGTGGACGACGGGACGGCCCGTACTGGCGTGGCCGGTGCTGGGACAGCCCGTGCCGGGAGCGCCGATGCCGGTGACGCCGGGCAGGCCCGTCGGCTGCTCGGCGAAGTGGAGCGGGAGGCGGGCGAGTTGGCCCTGGCCCACGTGGAGACCGGGGCCGCGGCCCTCCGCGCGGCCCCGCCCGTCACCGCTGCCCCTGCCCCTACCGCGAGCGACGCCCCCGCCGCCCCCCGCCTCGCCTCCGGCCCACCCGGTCCCTCCGTCTCGCCGGCCCGGGGCTCGTCTCCCGACCGGGGCAAGGCAGGCGCACCGGCGTGGTCATCGGCAGCGGCAGAGACAGCGTCCGGACCATCGGCGGGGCCCCGGGCCGTGCCGTCCGCCGAGTTCCGGCGGAACGGGCCGGTGTGGCAGCTGCGCTGGGACGGGGTGACCGTGCACGTCCCGGACGCCAAGGGCCTGCGGGACCTGCACAGCCTGCTGGGACTGCCCGGCGCCGACGTCCCGGCCGTCCGGCTCCTCGCGCCCGAGGGCGGGGACCTCGTCGTCGCCGCCGGGCAGCTCGGCGGCGATCCGGTGCTCGACGAGGAGGCCAAGCGACGCTACAAGGAACACCTGGACCGGCTGGACGCCGAGATCGACCGGGCCGCCGCCCTGGACGACACCCGCAGCGTCGAGAAGTACGACCGGGAGCGGCAGGCCCTCCTCGACCAGCTCCGCACCGCGGCCGGACTCGGCGGCCGAACCCGCCGGCTGGGCGACCAGACCGAGCGGGCCCGCAAGACGGTCACCGCCCGGATCCGCGACACCCTGCGCAAGCTGGACACCCTGCACCCCGCACTGGCGGCCCACCTGAAGGCCTCCGTGACCACCGGAACCACCTGCGCCTACCGCCCCGAACAAACCCCCGACTGGCACCTCTGACCCGCCCCCTCGGCCCCCGGAACACCCGCCCCTTGGCCCGGTCTGCCGGGGCGCCAGTCGGGCCCAGCGGCCCGGGCGCCCGGCCGCCCGGCTCCGCCGTTCTCCGCGCACCCCGGGCGCCCGGCCGGCCCCGTACCCGCCGCGCGGCCCCGTACCCGCCCCGGTGCCGCTACTCCTCGGCGACGACATCGGCGACGACACAGGCCACGTTGTCCGGTCCGCCCGCCTCGCGGGCCAGCCCGACCAACCGGCGCACGGCCTCCTCCGGGTCCTCCGCCGCGATGACCGCCGCCCTCAGCTCCGCCTCGTCCACCACGGTGGACAGCCCGTCCGAGCAGAGCAGATAGCGGTCCCCGGCCATGGCCTCGCGCAAGCGGACGTCGGGGCGGCACGCCACGGCCGCCGGGGCAGGCCGCGCCTCCCCGACCAGCGCTTTCAGCAAGAGCGCACGCCCCGGGTGGGAAGCGGCCTCCTCCCGGCTCAGCGAACCGTCGTCGATCATCGACTGGACCAGGCTGTGGTCATGAGTGATCCGGAACAGCTCCCCGCCCCGCAGCAGATAGGCCCGCGAGTCCCCGATGTGCACGAGCCCGAGCCGCGATCCGGTCCACAGCATCGCGGTGAGCGTGGTCCCCGAACCGTCCGGGGCCGCACAGGGCGCGACCGCGTCCCGTACCGCCCGCGAAGCGGAATCCGCCGTGTCCTCCAGAGCGTTCAGCAGATCCGCGGCGGACAGCGCACCGTCCCGGGCGCCCCACGCGGAGGGCTTGAGCGCCTCGATCGCCGCAGCGCTCGCCTCGGCCCCGCCCTCCCCGAAGCCGTCGGCGACCGCCAGCAGCCCGGGCCCCGCGAACGCCGCGTCCTGGTTCGTCGTACGCACTTCCCCGGCATCGGTCAGCGCGGCGCACCGGATCGCGAGCGGCACCGCCCCCGGTCCGCCCGGCAACCCCGGACCCGGGCTCCCCCACCCGCTCGGGCCCCCCGTGCACTCCGCGCCGCCCGCCTTCCCCGCGTTCCCCGTGCTTCCGGTACCGCCTGTGCTTCCCGTACTGCCTGTGCTTCCCGGTATCCGCGACATGGCCCTGCCCTCCGCTGACAGATGGTCGACGAGGTACATCGCGAGATCCCGCCGGGCCGCCGTCTCGGCCTCCACCCGCGCCCAGTAGGCCCGGATCTCCACGGCCGCGGCGCCCGCGTCGAGCGCGACCACCCGGCCGATCCGGCTCAGAGGCATGCCGATCCTGCGCAGCCACGCCACCAGCCGGGCCCCCTCCGCCTGCGCCGGGTCGTAGTACCGGTAACCGTTCACCGGATCGACCAGGGCGGGTCGGAGCAGACCCAGCTCGTCGTAGCGCCGGAGCGCCTTGGCGGAGAGCCGGGACAACCGGGCGAACTCCCCGATCGTCACCAGCTCTCCGCTCGCGGCGTCCACCGCGCGGCCTTCGCGTCCCACCCCGTACCTCCTCGTACCGGGCGCCTTCCGCCCGGCCCCACCGATGCTGGGGCTTCCCCTGCGGGGAAGGTCAAGGATGCACGGCGGATACGTCCGCGGCCCCCACGCGGGCAGGCCCGCCCGCAGGTCACTTCCGGTTGTAGAGCCGCATCGTCACCGCGCCGAAGACCACCAGAAGCACCCCGGTCCAGCCCAGCGTCCAGGCGATGTCGGAGGCCGGCCAATTGCCCGCCATCAACTCACGCACGGCCGTGGCGAGGTGGGTGACCGGGCTGTTGTTCACGAAGGCCTGAAGCCAGCCCGGCATCGTCTTCGGGTCGACGAAGACATTACTGAGGAACGTCAGCGGGAAGATCACCATCATGCTGACGCCCATCACCGACTTCTCGGAGCGCAGCAGCAACCCGAACATCGTCCAGATCCAGGAGAACGCGAACGAGAACAGGACCAGCAGGGCGACACCGGCCAGCACGCCGAGCACACCGCCGCCCGGACGGAATCCGATGATCATGCCGATGGCGAGCATCACCACCGAGGCCAGCAGATACCGCAGAACGTCGCCGAGCAGATAGCCGACCATCGGAGCGGGCCGCCAGATCGGCAGCGTACGGAACCGGTCGAAGACGCCCTTGGCGATGTCCGTGTTCACCGCGATGCCCGTGTACATCGTGATCATCACGACGCTCATCACCATGATGCCGGGCAGCAGGAACTGGATGTACTCCTCCGTGGAGCCGGCCAGCGCCCCTCCGAAGAGGTACGTGTACATCAGGACCAGCATGATCGGGAAAGCCGTCACATCGAAGAGCTGTTCCGGCACATGCTTGATCTTCAGCATGGCGCGCCAGCCGAAGGTCATCGATGCCGACAGGGCACTGGGCCTCGGCGGGCGCTCCTGGCCCACCAGGATCGCCGAGAGGCGTTCCTTGTCCGGCGCGGCGAGCGCGACGCCCTCCAGCTCCGTCTTGGCGGTCGCGGTGCTCATGCCGCCACTCCCTTCTTGTCCGTGAGTGCGAGGAAGACCTCGTCGAGGCTGGGCTGTCCCAGCGAGAAGTTGTCGACCGTGATGCCGCAGCGGGCCAGCTCGGCCAGGGCCCGTCCGGCCTGCTCGGCGGCCCCCTGCTCGGTGCTCTGCCCGTCGACCCGGGCGGTCAGGGCCACCGGGTCCGCGTCCAGCTGGACCTCCACGTCCAGCGCGAGTGCCAGCACCCGCTGCGCCTCGGCCCGCTGAGCGCCGTCCCGGAGCCGCAGATGGACGGTGCCCGCCCCGACGGAGGCCTTGAGCTCGCCCTTGGTTCCCTCGGCGATGACCCTGCCGTGGTCGATCACCGCGATACGGGAGGCCAGCTGGTCGGCCTCGTCCAGATACTGGGTGGTCAGCAGCACCGTGGTGCCGTGGGCGACGACCGCCCGCACGATGTCCCACACCTGGTTGCGGCTGCGGGGGTCGAGTCCGGTGGTCGGCTCGTCCAGGAACAGCACGTCCGGGGTGTTGAGGATGGACGCGGCGATGTCGATGCGCCGCCGCATGCCTCCCGAGTAGTTCTTCACCTGCTTGCCCGCCGCCTCGCTCAGCCCGAACCCTTCGAGCAGCTCGGCCGCCCGGTCGCGGGCCGCGGGCTTGGAGTGCCCGAGCAGCCGGCCGAGCAGGACGAGGTTCTCCACCCCGGTCAGGTCCTCGTCCACCGAGGCGTACTGCCCGGTCAGGCTGACCCGGCTGCGGACCGCGTCGGCGTCCTTCACCACGTCCTTGCCGAACACCCTGGCCGTGCCGCCGTCGGGGCGCAGCAGGGTCGCGAGCATACGGACGGCGGTGGTCTTCCCGGCGCCGTTGGGCCCGAGGACGCCGTAGACGGTGCCGGTGGGGACGGCGAGGTCGATGCCGTCCACCGCACGGTTGTCACCGAAGACCTTCACCAGCCCCGTGGTCTCGATGGCCAGTTCTGTGCTCATGATCCATTCCTTGTGGGTCGTCGGTCGGGAGTCTGCGATCCGCGCGGATTCCGGGAGCTCATGAGACGTACGGGCGGATGGCGCGCGCCTCGCGCAGTGCCCAGCCCCACCAGCCGAGCTGGTCGAGCATGAGCCCCATGGACCGGTCCCGGCCGGTGTCGTCGGAGGGCCCCTCCAGCGGCTGCCGGAGGAAGTCGAGCGCGACCCCGTTTCTCAGGGTCACCGTGTGCAGCTCGGTGAAGACCGAACGCAGCTGCTCCACGGCGTACAGCCCGGCGGAACCGTGCCCGTAGCTCACGAAGGCGACCGGCTTGGTCTGCCACTCCTCGTAGGCGAAGTCGATGGCCTGCTTCAGGGAGGCGGGGAACGAGCGGTTGTACTCCGGGGTGACCACGACGAAGGCCTCGGCCCTGGCGATCTCCTCGGTGAACTCCGTCATCTGCTCGGTCGCCCGTCCCGGATAGTGCACGGGGAAGTCGTAGTCGGCGAGATCCAGCACGGCGAGGTCCAGCTCGCTCCGGTGCTGGGCCCGCTCCACGAACCAGCGGCCGACCGCGTCGCCGATACGGCCCTCGCGGGTGCTGCCGATGATCACCGCGACACGCAGGGGAAGGCCGCTTCCCGCGTCCGCTTCCCGGCCCCCGCCGGCACTCTCGTCCGTCGTCATCACTCGATCCTCCTCCCGCGACCTCCGCCGCCCCCCGGGCTTCCCGGGCCTCCCCGGGTCTCCCGGCTTCCGGGCCCTCTCGTCCGGCCCCGGCCGTTCCGCTCCCTCACCTCAGGGGCGCCAGACGCGGAGACGCGACCGCCAGATTGAATCTGGCGGTCGCGCACCCGGCCGGAGACGCCGGAAACCCGATGCCGGAGCCGCCCTACGCCGGCCCCGGACATCGGACGGGCTTCAGGCCTCCCGCGTGTAGAAGACGTAGAACGAGACGCAGAAAACGCCCGCACCGACCACCAGCCCCAGAACGGTCGACCTCAGCACGCTGGTGTCGGTGAGGCTCACCAGGAAGCCGATCGCGCACGCGGTCAGCGCGCCGTACACGGCTGCCCGCAGCTCGCGCGGCAGCGAGCGCTGGACCCGGCCCACCGCGAAGCAGAGAACCGCCAGAGCGGCACCGGAGACGAGCCCGAGCAGCACCTGCCCACCGGTGCTGGGGCCGCCGTCGCGACGGATGAACGCCGCGTAGAACCCGTAGGCCACGCCGAGCACCAGGGGCAGCGCCCAGGCGAGCGAGGTGTGATGGCGGGTCCGCGCATGGGCGCGGGAACCGCTTCGGCCGGGCATGGCTGCGTGTGTGGCCATCGCGGACAGCTCCTTCCGTCGCCCCCGTCGCACGCCCCCGCTCCTCCAGAGCACACCCGACCGCGCCGCCCGGCAACTCGAATGGCGTACGGCCCGGAGCGGCCCGGCCGCGTACGGGATTCCCTGGAGGAGTGCGGACCTCCCTCTCGGCGACCTCGACCTCGGCGGCCTCGGCCTTCTCGGCGACCACCGCGGTCTTCTCGGCGGTCCTGCTCGTTCTGCTCGCCGTCCTCGTGCCGTTGAGTGCGCTCTCCGCCTGGGTCGACCTGGAGATCGACGACACCGACCGGTACGTCGCCGCTGTGTCGCCGCTCTCCTCCGACCCGGCGGTACAGAGCACCGTCGCGGACCTGGTCACCGAGGAGGCGATGCGACAGGTCGACCTCGGCCCGCTCCAGGACACGGTCCGGGAGTTCCTGCACGAGACCGTGCGGTCGTTCACCACCACCGAGGCCTTCCGGAACGCGTGGGACGCCGCGAACCGGTCCGCCCACAAAGCGGTGGCAGCCGCCCTGGACGGCGACAGCGGGGAGGCTGTGACGATCGATCTGGCCCCGGTGATCGACCAGGTCAAACAGGACCTGGTGCGCGACGGAGTGCCGTTCGCGGACCAGATCCCGGTCGAGCGGACGGAGATCACCGTGCTCGGCCCCGGTCAGGCCGACGAGCTCAGGAGTTCGTTCCGGTGGCTGCGCTACTGCAGCATCTGGCCGGCCGTCGCCACTCTGGTGTTCCTCGTCCTGGTGGTCGGGATCGCGACCGTACGGCGCGGGCTGCGGGCCGGGCTGTGGGCCACCGCGACCGTGGGAGCCGGGTTCGTGCTCGGCGCGATCGTGCTCCGGGTGCTGGTCGCGGTCGGCCGTGGCCGGGTGCTGGAGGAGGCGCCGGACAGCGACCGGGACGCGGCCGCCGCGGTGGTCGACGCCCTGACCGCCTCGCTGCGGACCACGGTGTGGGCGGTGCTGGCGGTCGGTGCGGTCCTGCTCGTGGGGGCGGTGGTGGCCCGGATGCTCCTGCGGGGCAGGCGGTCCACGGTCGACGGCCGCCCCGCCGACGGAGTGGATCGGTAGCCGACGGGGTGGAGGGGGATCAGAGCTGACCACCGCCCCAGGGAGCTGACCACAGCCCCAGGGCGGGACAGAGGCTCCCCGCTCGGTGTTTCACGTGAAACACAGAGCGGGGAGCAGCACGCCCGAAAGCGGCACGTCCGAGAGCCGCCCGTCCGGGAGCCGCCCGTCCGGGAGCCGCCCGTCCGGGAGCCGTACAGCCGGGCCGCGCCGTGGCCTCAGCTCTCCGGCGGGCGCCCCTGAAGACGTTCCATCTCCCGGCGGTCGCGCTTGGTCGGACGGCCTGCGCCCCGGTCCCGTACCGGGACCTGGACCGCGAGCTCGCGGGGCGGCGGGGGCGGGCTGTTGTCGACGAAGCACTCCACGGCCACCGGCGGACCGACCCGCTTCTTCACGATCTTCGAGACGACGACCACCCGGTCCCGCCCCGCGTGCCGGAGCCGCACCTCGTCGCCGACGCGTACGGCCTGCGCGGGCTTGGCCCGCTCGCCGCCGACCTTCACATGTCCTGCCCGGCAGGCGGCGGCCGCCTGGGCACGGGTCTTCGTCAGCCGGACCGACCAGATCCACACGTCGACCCGGACGCTTCCCTCCGCCTGCGGCGTGTCACCGGAAACCATGCCTCGACTCTAGTCCGGACCGGGCCGCGGGCGGGAGGCGTTGAGCCCCCGCCCGCGGGCCTCACACGCCGATGTCGCGCCCGTCCTTGCGCCAGACGGCGACGACGGAGGGGCGGACGATCTTGCCCGGACCGTCGGGCCAGATGCTCGCCGGCTTCTCCACCGAGGCTCCGTCGATCTCACCCGGGTGCTGGACCGCGACCAGGACACGACGGTCCTGGATGACGGGGCCGCAGGTCTCGGCCCCGGCCGGGACGGTCAGGAACTGCTTCAGCTCGCCACGCCGCTCACCCTGCGTCGCCACGCCGAACAGGCCGTCGTGGGAGTCAAGCTTGTTGCCGTCCGTGGAGATCCACAGGTTGCCGTGGGCGTCGAACGCCACGTTGTCCGGGCAGGAGATGGGGCTGACGTTCTCCTTGGGGAAGCCGGCGAAGTACGTCGACGGGTCGTCCGGGTCGCCCGCCACGAGGAACAGGCGCCAGGCGAATCCGTCACTCGTCGGGTCGTCCCAGTTCTCCGCCAGCTCCAGGACCTGCCCGTGCTTGTTGTTGTTGCGCGGGTTGGCCTCGTCCGCACCGGCCTTGCCCGCCTTGCCGCGGTCCGTGTTGTTGGTGAGCGCCACGTACACCCGGCCGGTGCGCGGCGAGGGCTCGACGTCCTCGGGGCGGTCCATCTTGGTCGCGCCGACCTTGTCACCGGCGAGCCGCGTGTAGACGTACACCTCGTCCGCGGTCATGCCGGGCACGTGCGACGTGGTGCCGGTGGCCAGCGGGATCCAGACGCCGCTGCCGTCGAACTCGCCGTCGTTGGGCAGCTTTCCGGTGCCGTCGATCTCGGTGACCGGTGAGTCGCCGGTCAGCTTGGCGACATACAGGGTGCCCTCGTCCAGCAGCGTCAGGTTGTGCTCGCGGGCGGCCCGCGAGTTGCCCTTCTTCATCCGCTTGCTGGAGACGAACTTGTAGAGGTAGTCGAACTTCTCGTCGTCGCCCATGTAGACGACCGGGCGTCCGTCGGAGGTCAGCCGGGGCTCGGCCGCCTCGTGCTTGAACCGGCCCAGCGCGGTCCGCTTGCGCGGGGTGGAGTCCGGGTCGTACGGGTCGAGTTCGACGACCCAGCCGAAGCGGTTGGCCTCGTTGGGCTCCTGCGCCAGGTCGAACCGCCGGTCGAACCGCTCCCACTTGCGCTCGGTTGCGCCGGTGCCGATCCCGTACCGCTTGTGCATGTCGGTGGTGCCGTGGGCGAAGTACTGGTTGAAGTTCTCCTCGCCGTGCAGCGTGGTGCCCCACGGAGTGGTGCCGCCCGCGCAGTTGTTGAGGGTGCCGAGCACCTTGCGGCCGGACCGGTCCGCCGACGTGCGCAGCAGGGCGCTCCCCGCGGCCGGGCCCGTCATGCGGAACTCGCTGGTCGCGGTCAGACGGCGGTTCAGCGGGTGCCGGTTGACCGGCCCGAGCCTGCCGGTGCGGTGCTCCTCCTGGACGACGACCACGGAGAGTCCGTGTGCCGCCCAGGCGATCTCCACCTGCTCACGGGTCGGGTTGGCCGGATCGTAACCGCGGAACATGAGGATCTCGTCCGTGTACTCATGGTTCGCGACCATGACCTGCCGGCCGCGCTCGCCGCGCAGCGGGAGCAGGGAGAGGAAGTCGTTGTTGTAACCGAACTGGCCGGCCTGGGCCTTCGCCGTCTGCTTGTCCGGGTCGAAGGCGGGCGCGCCGCGCAGGATCGGCTCGCCCCAGCGGATCACCACGTTCTGGGCGTACCCGTCGGGGATGGTGACCTTGTCGTCCTTGTTGGGCGCGACCGGCGAGAACCGCAGGCCCCGCGCGCCGGACGGGGCCGGTTTGTGGGGGTGGCCGGGCTTGTGCCCGTGTCCGGCGAGCGCGGCGGCCTCGGCCTGCGGGGCGCTCGGGCCGGTCAGCGCCGCGGTACCGGCGGCGGTGGCGACGGTGACCACGGCGGCGGCGCGCATCATCGAGCGGCGCGACACGGCACCGGCGATGATGTCGCCGGCGTACTCGTTGTCGCTGTTGTTGGGCGTCTCCTTGAAGCAGGCGTCCCCGCAGCGGAAGCGGCAGGTCAGCGCGGAACGCCCACCGGGATGCGAGCTGATGAACGGCAGCAGGTTGCGCACGTGGATTCCCTCCGTCTGGTGTCGTGCGTGACGGTATGTGTGCCTCCACGCGGTCCGAGGGACTCCCGGTGAACGGCGGGTGAAGTCCGGGCCACCGCTGTTTCCTTGGGGGCCGGAGGCGGACACCGTCGCGGACTCGGTCCGGGAACGGTTTCGGCTCGGTTGACGCAGGGGTGGGCCGCACCGTCGAACGGCCGGATCCGGCCGCTAACCTTACGTATCCGTCCTGGCCAGGGAGGAATTCACCCAGGTCGGACATTCACCGCACCCAACTCATGCGAAAGGCCTCGCCCATGGGCATTCGGAGCTTGCTGCGTAAGGTGTTCGGCCGCACGGAGCAGGACGAGCCGACCACGGCCACCGTCCCGCCCCAGGCCGAGCGCACTCAGCCCAAGGAGCCGGAGCCGGAGACCACTTCGGCGGCCGAGCCCGCGGCGGAGCCGAAGGCGTCGATCCCGGCCCCGGCCTCGCCCTCGTCCCCCGCCTCGTCCGCCGCCGAGACGCCGTCCGCCGCGTCCACGGCTTCCCCCGCCGACTCCACGGAGCGTGACGACTCGCGGGCCGCCGACCTCGTGGCGGAGGCCTTCGACAAGGCGGCCGCCGCACCTGCGTCGCCGACCGTCCCCGCGCAGAAGTCGAGCCCGGAAGACGTTTCGAAGGCGGAGAAGCCCGAGGAGCCGGTGACCGCCGAGGAAGCCGCCGCCCAGCCCGAGGAGCCGACGGCATCCGTCGAGCCCGTCGAGCCTGTCGAGCCCAAGAAGCCGGTGGCGGCCGAGGAACCCGCCCAGGCCGAGGAGCCCGTCAAGGCCGAGCAACCCGCCCAGGCCGAGGCACCTGTCACGGCCGAGGAGCCCGTCACGGCCGAGCAGCCCGAGTCGACGCCGGAGCCCGCCGCCGCGTCGGAGCCCGAGTCGACGCCGGAGCCGATCACGATCGACCTCGACCTCGACGAGACCCCGGAACCCGCACCGGAGCCGAAGGCCGAGCCGGCACCGGAACCGGCAGCGGCAGCGGTGGCGGAAGCGGTGGCGGAAGCGGAAGCCGCCCCCGAAGCAGCGGAGATCGCCGCCCCTGATGCCGCCGAGGCACCCGGGACGCCCGAGGAGGCACCCAAGGCCAAGGCTTCAGCGGCACCGGAACCGGCAGCCGCAGAGACATCGGAGACCACAGAGACGCCGGAGACCGCAGAGACGCCTGCCGTCGCGGAGACCCCGGCGGCCCCTGCCGCCCCGGAGCCCGCCGCCGCGTCGGAACCGGCCGCCGCCGCGTCGGAACCGGCCGCCACCGCGCCCGAGCCCGCCGTCACCGCACCGGAGGCCGCCCCCGGCAAGCCCGCAACCGCGCTCGCGCGGGTCAAGTCGCGTGCTCCGCAGCTCGTCACCCCGTACAAGGCGGCGCAGACAGCGCTCAAGGAGCACGGGCTGACCGGGCTCCGCGCCCGCGTCTATCTGGTGCTCGACCGCTCCGGCTCGATGCGGCCGTTCTACAAGGACGGCAGCGCCCAGCATCTGGGCGACCGGACGCTCGCGCTCGCCGCGCACCTGGACGAGGACGCCACCGTGCAGGTCGTCTTCTTCTCGACGGAGATCGACGGCACCGGCGCCATCGAGCTCTCCGGCCACGAGGGCCGCGTCGACGAGCTGCACGCGGGCCTCGGCCGACTGGGCCGGACGCACTACGAACGTGCGGTCGAGGAGGTCGTCGGGCACTACGAGACGACGAAGGCCACCGGCCCGGCTCTCGTGATCTTCCAGACGGACGGCCCGCCGGACGCCAGGCAGGCCGCCCGGCAGGCCCTCACGGACGCGGCGCGGCTGCCGCTGTTCTTCCAGTTCGTCGCCTTCGGCGAGCAGGACGCGAAGGGCTTCGACTTCCTGCGGAAGCTCGACGCCCCGAACACCGGCTTCTTCCACGCCGGACCGGCGCCCCGCGAGATCGCGGACGCCGACCTCTACCGCGAGATCCTCGCCGGGCTGCCGGCCTGGACCGCCGCGCGCGCGGCCGGCTCCGACGCCTGATCGACCGGCAGCCGTACGGTCACGGCGAGACCGCCGCCCTCCGGGCCCGGTATCGCCGTGACCGTGCCGCCGTGGGCCACCGCGATCGACCGGACGATCGACAGCCCGAGGCCCGACCCCGGGCCCATCCGGTCCCGGCCCTCGCCCCGCCGGAACGGTTCGAAGAACCCCGCGATATCGGCCTCGGAGACCACCGGTCCGGTGTTGCGCACCAGCAGGGCCCCCTCCCCGGTCAGCGAGACCTCCACCGAGCCGCCCGGCACGTTGTACGTGACCGCGTTGGCCAGCAGGTTCGCCACCAGCTGGGCGAGCAGCAGCCGGTTGCCGCGCACGGAACAGGCGGCCACCGCGACGTTCACGGCCGGTCCGCCGCCCGGCCCCCGGCCGCCCTCCGGACCGCCTCCCGCTCCCCGGCCGTCAGGGCCACCGCTCGCGCCCCGTACCGCCGGATGGCGGGCCGCCTCCTCCCTGACCACGTGGTCGAGCCGGACCGCCTCGCGCTCGTCCGCTGCCAGCCCCCGTTCGCTGCGGGCCAGCACGAGGAGCCCTTCGATGAGCCGCTCACTGCGCCGGTTGGTGTCCAGCAGGGTCTGCCGGGTGGTCACGAGGTCCTCGGGGGACGGGTCGTCCAGGCCGATCTGGATCGCGGCGCGCTGGGTGGCCAGCGGGGTCCTCAGCTCGTGCGAGGCGTTCGCGATGAATCTCTGCTGGCTGTCGAACGCCTTCTCCAGCCGGGCCAGCAGGGCGTCCAGCGTCTCGCCCAGCTCCTTGAGCTCGTCGTCGGGGCCGGTGGGCGCCATGCGCTCGTGGAGGGTGTGCGCGGAGAGCCGGCGGGCCTTCTCGGTCATGTCGTGGATGGGGCGCAGCACCCGCCCGGCGGTCCACCAGCCCACCGCGACCGCGCAGCCCGTCATCACGAGCAGAGCGGCGGCCGACCAGTACAGGAGCTGTTGCCCCGCCGCGTTGCTGACGTTGTCGGTGAGGTCGTAGACGGTGGGCGGCCCCAGGTGCCGACGGGAGATCAGCGGGCCGTTCACCGCGTAGCCGGGCTGGGCGACCGCGGCGGACGAGGCGATGGAGCGGGCCTCGGTCTCCGTGCCCGCGCGGGAGGCCAGGTTGACGGTGGCCAGCAGGGCGGTGCCGAGCACCAGGAAGACACCGCCGTAGGCGAGGGCGATCCGGGTCCTGATCGTCGAGTGGGGCAGCTTCGAGGCGTCCACCAGGCGCCGGAGGGACGGCCGCCTCACAGGGCGTACCCGACGCCCTGCACGGTGCGGATCAGCGCGGGCTCGCCGAGCTTGGCGCGGAGCTTGCTCATACAGACGCGCACGGCCCCGGTGAACGGGTCGGCGTTGGCGTCCCAGGCCCGCTCCAGCAGCTCCTCCGCGCTGACCGTGCCGCCGTCGGCCTCCAGGAGCAGTTGCAGCACGGTGAACTCCTTGGGCGAGAGGTCCAGCTCCCGGCCGTCACGGACCGCTGAGCGCCGTACGGTGTCGAGCCGGATGCCGTGCCGCTCCAGCTGGGGCGGCACGGGTCTGGCGCTGCGTCGGCGCAGGGCACGTACCCGGGAGACCAGCTCGGGGAACTCGAACGGCTTGGCCACGTAGTCGTCGGCCCCCAGGTCGAGCCCGGCGACCCGCTCCTCCATGGTGCCCGAGGCGGTGAGCATCAGGATCCGGGTGCGGGAGCCGGAGGCGACCAGCCGGCGGGCCACGTCGTCGCCGTGCACCCGGGGGAGGTCGCGGTCGAGCACGACGACGTCGTAGTCGTACAGGCCGAGGTAGGCGAGGGCCGCGTCTCCGCTGTACACCGTGTCGACCGCGAAGCCGGCCCGGCGCAGTCCGGTGGCGACCAGTTCCGCGAGGATCTCCTCGTCCTCGGCGACCAGTACCCGCATGGTGATGTCCCCTGCCTCGTGCACGCTTGTCCGCTCCCTCCCAGGATGCGACTTTCCTACGGGAACCATTACGGGAACGGATGTTTCGCAAAGCTCTCCACCGGAGGCCGTCGCTCCGCCCGCGCGGGGCCCGCGTTTATCGATGTGAGTGGATCTTGATCTGGCCGTTAGGATTTCGACCATGGCGGCCACTGGATCCGAGAAGCAGGGGGCGACGGCGTACTACGTCTCGACCCCCATCTACTACGTCAACGACGCTCCTCACCTGGGCCACGCCTACACGACCGTCGCAGGCGACGTGCTCACGCGCTGGCATCGCCAGCGCGGCGAGAAGGTGTGGTACCTCACCGGCACGGACGAGCACGGTCAGAAGATCATGCGCACGGCCGAGGCGAACGACGTCACTCCGCAGGCCTGGTGCGACAAGCTCGTCGAGGAGGCGTGGAAGCCCCTCTGGGAGCACCTCAACATCGCCAACGACGACTTCATCCGGACGACGGAGAAGCGGCACACCGACCGTGTGCAGGAGTTCGTGCAGGACCTGTACGACAAGGGTGAGATCTACAAGGGCGGATACGAGGGCCCTTACTGCGTGGGGTGCGAGGAGTACAAGCTCCCCGGCGATCTGATCGACGGCGAGGGCGAGTTCGCCGGGCAGAAGCTCTGCCCGATCCACAAGAAGCCGGTGGAGCTCCTCAAGGAGGAGAACTACTTCTTCAAGCTGAGCGAGTACGGCCCGAAGCTGCTGGAGTTCTACGCGGCGAACCCCGGCTTCATCCAGCCCGAGTCGGCGCGCAACGAGGTCGTGAACTTCGTCGAGCAGGGTCTCCAGGACCTGTCGATCTCGCGCTCGACCTTCGACTGGGGCGTCCCGGTTCCGTGGGACGACAAGCACGTCATCTACGTGTGGGTCGACGCGCTGCTCAACTACGCGACGGCCGTGGGCTACGGCGCGAACCAGGAGAAGTTCGACGGTACGTTCCCGGCGGACGTGCACCTGATCGGCAAGGACATCCTCCGCTTCCACTCGGTGATCTGGCCCGCGATGCTGATGGCGCAGGGCCTGCCGCTGCCCGGCAAGGTCGTCGCCAACGGCTGGCTGATGGTCGGCGGCGAGAAGATGTCCAAGTCCAACCTGACCGGCATCAAGCCGCAGGACCTGACCTCGCACTTCGGCGTGGACGCGTACCGCTGGTACTTCCTGCGGGCCATCGCGTACGGCAGCGACGGGTCGTTCTCGTGGGAGGACTTCACCGCCCGCTACACCTCCGAGCTGGCCAACGACTACGGCAACCTCGCCTCGCGGGTCGCGGCGATGGTCGGCAAGTACTTCGGCGGTGCGCTGCCGGAGGCGACGGCCGCGGGTGAAGCCGAGCGTGCGGTACGGGAAGGCCTGGCGAAGGCCGTGGCGACCGCCGACCGGAAGATCGGTGAGGAGCTGGACTTCCAGTCCGGCATCCTGGCGGTCTTCGACTTCGTGAAGCAGGTCAACGGCTACATCACGGAGCAGGAGCCGTGGAAGGTGGCCAAGGACACCAGCCCGGAGGGCCAGGCCCGCCTGGCCTCCATTCTGTACACGGCCGCCGAGTCCCTGCGCGGGGTCGCGGTCCTGCTCAACCCGGTGATGCCGGAGACCTCGCAGAAGCTCTGGGAGTCCCTGGGCGCCGAGGAGTCCCTGGGCGCGCTGGCCGACCAGCGGGTCCAGGACGCCGGCACCTGGGGCGTACTGCCCGCGGGCGCGACGGTGACGAAGGGCGCGGTGCTGTTCCCGCGCCTGGAGGAGAAGCCGGCGTAGCGCGTTGTCACGCACGATGAGCCCGGGACCGTGGACAACGGTCCCGGGCTCATCGCGTTCCGGCTTCGGGTCAGCGCGTCCAGTTCTTGAGCGGCTCGGTGTCCAGCTCGATCCCGACCGGGCCGGGGAGGGTGACGGTCTTGCCGTACGGCACGGTGACGACCTGCTCGTAGCGGACGCCGTCGGGCTCCGAGTGGACCTTCACCTCGCAGCTGTCCCGGTCGATCAGCAGATAGACGGGGATACCGGTCTCGGCGTACGCGCGCGGCTTCTCGACGCGGACGCGGCGGTCGGTGTCCTCGTCGTACGAGGTGACCTCGACGACCATGAGGACGTCATCGGGGCTGGCCCATTCGCCATGGCCGACGAAGGCGTCAATCGGAGCCAGGCTCGCATCGGGACGGGCGTTGCCCTTGCGGTAGGACTCGATGCGAATGCCTTGCTCACCGAAGAGCCACCGGCTCGGATCCGACTGCATGCAGATCTGCGTCAGCCAGGCGACGATCCGCCCGTGGTCCCCGTCCGGCACAGCCTTGACCCCCAGTTTCCCGTTCACGAACTCCAGCCTCAGTGCCTCCTCAGCACGTATGGCGCTACGGGCCAGCTCTTCGAAGACGTCCTGCGTCAGGACGCGGTCCTCGACCACGCTCACAACGACCTCCTCCTGCACCGGGCCACCGGGTCACTTGTACCGGGGAACACCCTCAGCGTACGGGCAAGGGCCCCTGCCCGTACGTCCGATCAGCGCCTCACCGCCCCAGCCTCTCCGCGTCCCCCATCACGATCACCGGGTGCATCGCCGGGTCCAGCGTGCGCAGCAGCTCCTCCATACGTGCCTCCGGGATGGAGACACAGCCCTGGGTCGGGCCGCCGTGGTCGACGTGGACCCAGATGCCGCCGCCGCGTTCGAGGCCGAGCGGGCGGGTGCGGTCCAGTGGGCTGACGCCCGCCGTGCGGTTGTAGTTGATGGCGACGACGTAGTCGAAGGAGCCCTCCAGCGGTTCTCCGAAGAAGCCCTCGCCGTCCACCGCGAACCGGGGGTGCTCGTCGTACGGCAGAAGCGCCCCGGGGTCGGGGAGCCGGCCACCCGCGTCGGTGAGCGGGTAGACGCCCGCGGGGGACTTCAGGTCGCCCGCCACATGGTGGTCGGTCCAGCCCTCCATACCGTTGTGCGCGGGCCAGGGCCCCGCGACCGGCTGCCAGCCCTTCGCCGGGGTCTCGCGGTGGTACAGGACAGCGCTCGACTGGTTGGAGTCGGCCGCCTCGCCGGTCACGACGAACACCTGCCGGGTCTCGGCGGGGATCCGGGCCTGGGTCTTTGGCCCCAGGCCGGGGATACCGGCGGGGCTCGGCGTGGGCTCCGGGCTGGGTGACGCCCCGCGTACGGAGGCGTCGCCCGACTCCGGGCCCGCGGCGCCCAGCCCCGGAACTCCTGCGGGAGCCTTCGCGGGAGCGGCGCCCAAGGAGCAGCCGGTGAGCAGCAGGGCCAGGACGAGGAGCGGTGCGGCGAGCAGGGCGGGCGGGCGGCGCGGGACGGACACGGTGGCGGGCTCCTCGGGTGGCGGCGGGCGACGCGACAAGGCGGGGCGCGAGAGGGGTGTCTCGGTGCCAGTCCTTGCCGGGCCCGGCCCGGCCGAACCCGATCCGGGGCCATCCGGCTGTACCGCGTAGCCCTGACCGCGTAACCCCGCTGCTCACCGGCTTTCCGCCACGTGCGACGAAACAGCCCCCGATCGAGTGATCGGGGGCTGTTTCACGTGAAACATCCGCAGAACGGGAGGAGCCGCGGGGGCCGCTTCCCGGAACTACTTCTCCGTGGGCTTCTCCGAAGCGCCCGCGCCCTTCGCGGCAACCGGCTTGCGCAGCTGGATGTTCAGCTCGCGCAGGCGGCTCTCGTCCAGCTCCGTCGGAGCGCCCATCATCAGGTCCTGGGCGTTGCCGTTGAGCGGGAAGGCGATCGTCTCGCGGATGTTCGGCTCGTCGGCGAGCAGCATCACGATGCGGTCGACGCCCGGGGCGATGCCACCGTGCGGCGGGGCGCCGAGACGGAACGCGCGGAGCATGCCCGCGAACTCGTGCTCGACGGTCTCACGGTCGTAGCCGGCGATCTCGAAGGCCTTGAGCATCAGCTCGGGCTCGTGGTTACGGATGGCGCCCGAGGACAGCTCGATGCCGTTGCAGACGATGTCGTACTGCCAGGCGAGGATGTCCAGCGGGTCCTTCTCCTCCAGGTCGGCGAGGCCGCCCTGGGGCATCGAGAAGGGGTTGTGCGAGAAGTCGACCTTCCCGGTCTCCTCGTCCTTCTCGTACATCGGGAAGTCGACGATCCAGCAGAACCGGAAGACGCCCTCCTCGAAGTGGCCGGCGCGCTTGGCGGCCTCGACCCGGACCGCCGACATGATCTTGGAGACCTCGTCGAACTCGCCCGCGCCGAAGAAGACGGCGTGACCCGGGACCAACGAGAGGCGCTCGGTGAGCGTCTTGACGTCGGTCTCGGTGAGGAACTTGGCGATCGGTCCGGCCAGCGCCCCGTCCTCACCCACGCGCACCCAGGCCAGGCCCTTGGCGCCGTGCTCGACGGCGTACTCGCCGAGGCCGTCGAAGAACTTCCGGGACTGGCCCGCGGTGTCCGGGACCGGCAGCGCGCGGACGTGCTTGCCCGCGAACGCCTTGAACCCGGAGTCGGCGAAGACGTCCGAGATGTCGACGAGCTCCAGCTTGGCGCGCAGGTCCGGCTTGTCGTTGCCGTACTTCAGCATCGACTCGCGGAACGGGATGCGCGGGAACGGCGAGGTGACCTCGCGGCCGTTGCCGAACTCGGTGAAGAGCTCGGTCATCAGCTTCTCGATCGGCTGGAAGACGTCCTCCTGCTCGACGAAGGACATCTCGACGTCGAGCTGGTAGAACTCGCCCGGGGAGCGGTCCGCGCGGGCGTCCTCGTCGCGGAAGCAGGGCGCGATCTGGAAGTAGCGGTCGAAGCCCGAGATCATCAGCAGCTGCTTGAACTGCTGCGGGGCCTGCGGCAGCGCGTAGAACTTGCCGGGGTTCAGCCGGGACGGGACGACGAAGTCACGGGCGCCCTCGGGGGAGGTCGCGGTGAGGATCGGGGTCGCCATCTCGTTGAATCCGAGGGCCACCATCTTGGAGCGGATGGAGGCGATCACGGCCGAGCGCAGCATGATGTTGCGGTGCATGCGCTCGCGGCGCAGGTCGAGGAAGCGGTACTCCAGGCGCCGCTCCTCGTTGACGCCGTCCTCGGTGTTGATCGTGAAGGGCAGCGGGCCGGCCTCGCCGAGCACCTCGACCTCGGTGACCTCGATCTCGATCTCGCCGGTGGGCAGCTCCGGGTTGACGTTGTCGGCGCCGCGCGCGGAGACCTTGCCGTCGATCCGGACGACGGTCTCCTTGGTGAGCTTCGCCAGCGCCTCGTTGCCGGGGGTACCGGGGCGGGCGACGAGCTGCACCAGACCGTAGTGGTCGCGCAGATCGATGAAGAGGATGCCACCCAGGTCTCGGCGATTGTGCAGCCAGCCGCTCAGCCGGACGTCGGTGCCGACGTCAGAGGCGCGGAGCTCGCCGCAGGTGTGGGACCTGTACCGATGCATCGTCGTTCATCCAGTCTTCGCGGTTCGGGGGTGCCCGGCGGATCAGGGCCCCTGGGAGTGGATCGAGCGTCCCCAGGCTACCGCCCGGGGACGGGACGCTTCATTTCCATTGACGCGGCGGCCCCGGCCGGATGCCGGAGCAGGCGGCGGACCCTCGGTGGCGTCCGCCGAGCACATCTTCCTAAAGTGGGGCAATGCGCACCGAGGAAGTCCTGGCCGCGATCGCGACGGGCCTGTGGCGCTGGGACAACGCAGCCGGCACGGTCACGCTCGACGCGGAGGCGGCCCGGCTGCTGGGGCTGCCCGCCGAGCCCGGCAGCTACCGGGAGTCCACCGTGCGCTCCTGTTTCCACCCGGTCGACTGGAACGAGATCTACGCGGTGGTGAACCTCGCGGTCACCGAGGGCACCCTCGCCGAGGCGCGGCTGCGGATCGTGGACGAGCGCGGCCGGGTCCTCCGTACCGTGCGCAGCCGCTCCAAGCCGGTCGTCCCGCCGGGCCGGGACATCGGGAGTTACGTGCTCTACGGCACGCTCCAGGAGGTCGCCGAGCCGCAGCCCGGCTCCACCGACGCCGCCCACACGCCGATCACCGGGGACTGGCGGCGGTCCCGGGAAGCGTTCCTGCTGGACGCCGGCCGGGCGCTGGCCGAGGCCCGGTCCACCGCGGAGGTGCTGCGGGTCGCCGGATCGCTCTCCATGCCGGGCTTCTCCCCGGACGGTCTCGCGGTGTTCGGTTCCGCCGGGGAGCGGCTGACGATCATCGGGCAGCACGGGCACAACGCGGGGGACGAGGAGCCCTTCACCGACATGCCCCTGGAGACCGACTACCCGGCCGCCGAGGTCGTCCGCACCGGCCGCGCGATCTACCTCCCCTCCCCCGACGAGTACCACCGCCGCTACCCGGCCACCTGGCCGCTCGCCCGGCGCTTCGGACGACAGTCCTGGGCCTATCTGCCCCTGGTGTCCTCCGGCCGCACGATGGGCGCCTGGATGGCGGCGTTCCGGCATCCGGTGGCGTTCACCCCGGACGAGCGCGCGGTGCTCTCGACGGTCGCCCGCATGCTCGCCCAGGCCCTGGCCCGTGCCGGGGTGGCCGAGACGGAACGCGAGCTGTCGCTCGGACTCCAGCGCTCGATGATGCCGACCCTGGGCCCGGAGATCCCCGGCATGACGGTGGCCGCGCGGTACGTGCCGACCGGCGGCGGGCTCCAGGTGGGCGGCGACTGGTACGACATGATCCCGCTGCCCAACGGCCGCATCGCCCTGGTCATCGGCGACGTCCAGGGCCACGACGTGCGGGCCGCCGGGCTGATGGGCCAGCTCCGCATCGCCCTGCGCGCCTACGCCTCCGAGGGGCACCGCCCGGACGCCGTGCTCGCCCGGGCCTCGCGCTTCCTGTCCGGGCTCACCGACGCGTACGAGAGCGTCGAGGGCGACGCGGATCCCGCGACGCCGCGCTTCGCGACCTGCCTGTACGCGGAGGTGGACCCGGAGGCCGGAACCCTGGACATCGCCCGCGCGGGCCACCCGGACCCGGTGGTGATCAGCGCCGACGGGACCGCGGTGATCCGGCAGACGGCCGGCGGGCTGCCGCTCGGGATCGAGACGGACTCCGACTACCCCACCACCCGGGTGGTCCTGGAGCCCGGCGAGACGATCATGCTGTGCACGGACGGCCTCATCGAGACCGGCGGGCACGACATGGCCACCGGCTGGTCCCGGCTGCGCCCGGTCCTGGAAGAGCCCGCCGACGACCTGGAACAGCTGGCCGACGCCCTGGTCCAGGCCGTGCACGGGCCGACCTCGCACTACACGACGGGGCCACTCGCGGACCGGCGGGAGGACGACATCGCGGTCCTGGTGCTGCGGCGGGAGAGCACCCCCGCCCGGAAGACGCCGCCGCGCCGCAGCGTCATGACCATCGCGCAGGCCGAACCCGAGCGGATCTCGGTCGGCCGGCAGCTCGTGCGCGAACTGCTGCACGACTGGAGCGATCCCGAACAGGTCGACTCGGCGGTCCTGATGCTCTCCGAGATGGCCACCAACGTGCTCGTCCACACGGACGGGGACGCGCTGATGGTGGCGGAGGTCTCCGGCGAACGGGGGGAGCGGCGGCTGCGCGTCGAGGTCGCCGACGCCAGCGACGAACTGCCGCACAAGAGGCGGCCGGGCGAGATGGCGTCCAGCGGGCGGGGCCTGGTGCTGATGGAGATGCTGGCGGACGCGTGGGGGGTGGATCCGCGCGGGGCGGGGAAGTCGATCTGGTTCGAGCTGTACGAATCGGGCGAGCCGGATGAGCCGAACGAGTCGGATGAGTCGGATGAGTCGGATGAGTCGGACGAGCCGTCGGATGGGTTGGACAGGCCGGGGGAGCCGGGGGAGTTCGCGGAGGCCGCGTCCTGAGCCGCGCCCCTCGTGCTCCTGATCCTCGCGGCCGTGGCCCCGCGCCCCTGGCCTCCGGACCGCCCGGGCCCGACCCCGTAGCGGTTCCGTCCTCAAACGCCGGCCGGGCCGGATCCACCGCCGGGCGGGCCGACTCCTCCCGAGGCCGGGCCGGATCCGCCGCCGGGCGGGCCGGTGCCTCCCGGGGCCGCCGGGCCGGGCCGTGCCTCGTACCCCCTTCGCAGCTCGCCCAGGACCCCGAAGGCCGCCGCGCACAGGGGCACGGCCAGCAGCATGCCGAGCAGGCCCGCCACGCTCGCCCCCGCCGTCAGCGCGATCATGATCATGGCGGGGTGCATCTGGACCGTACGGCTCTGGATCATCGGCTGGAGCACATGGCCCTCCAGCACCTGGACCGCGAGGACCACCCCCAGGGCCCACAGGGCGATCACGAACCCCCGGTCGGCCAGCGCCACCAGCACCGCCACCGCGCCGGAGAGAAACGCCCCGAGGTACGGGATGTACGCGCCGACGAACACGAGCGCGCCGAGCCCCACCGCCCCGGGAACATCCAGGATCAGCAGGCCCACCGTGATGCACACGGCGTCGATCAGGGCGATGAACGTGGTGCCGCGCATGAAGCCCTCGACGGCCTCGAACGCCCGGCGGCCCATGGCCTCCACCTGCTCCCCAGTACCGCGCGGGGCCACCGAATGGGCCAGGTTCACCGCCCGGTCCGAATCGCGCAGGAAGAAGAAGGTCAGCAGCAGGGCCAGCACACTGGTCGCCACCAGCGAACCGACCAGGCTGAGGCCGCTGAGCAGACCGCCCGCCGCGCTCGCCCCGAACTTCTCGAACAGGCTCTTCGCGTTGTCGGCCAGGTCGTCGACGTCCGTGGCCCCGGCGATGTCCAGATGGTCCACGACCCACTGACCAGCGTCCTTCAGCGAGTCGACGATCTGGGCACCGGAGTCGACGAGGGCGGTGACGACGATGTATCCGGCGCCGCCGACCACCGCGACGAGGGCCGCGCAGGTCAGCCCCGCGGCCAGCGACCGGTTGAGCCTGCGGGCGATGAGCCACCGGTGGACGGGCCCGAGCAGCGCGGTGCCGAGCAGGGCGAGCAGCACCGGGGTGACCGCGGTCTTGAGGACGACGACCAGCCAGATCGCGACGGCGGCGACGCCCACGACGAGCAGGACGACACCGCACCAGGCAGCCGCGCGGCGGGCGCTCTCGGGAAGGAGGGGCTGGGGTGCGGGCACCCTCCCACCCGATCACGGTGCGTGGCGCACGGCCCGTCCGCCGCCCCCGTACGGGTGACGGCGAGTCACCTGACGGAAGCGGCGGGAGGCGTCACATGCCGTGGACCGCGGGGACCGTACCCAGGCGGCCGGCCTGGAAGTCCTCGAAGGCCTGCCTCAGCTCGGCCTGACTGTTCATCACGAACGGTCCGTAGTGCGCCATCGGCTCCCGGATCGGGCGGCCTCCGAGGAGGACGACCTCCAGGTCCGGGGTGTTGCCGTCCTGCCGCTCGTCCGCGCGGACGGTCAGCGAGCCGCCGGCGCCGAACACCGCGGTCTGGCCCATCGCGACGGGGCGGCGCTCCGCGCCGACCGTGCCGCGTCCGGCCAGGACGTAGGCGAGGCCGTTGAAGTCCTCGCGCCACGGCAGGGTCACCTCGGCGCCGGGCCGGACGGTGGCGTGGATCATCGTGATCGGGGTGTGGGTGATGCCGGGGCCCTCGTGGCCGTCGAGTTCACCGGCGATGACGCGGAGCAGCGCGCCGCCGTCGGGGGAGGCGAGCAGCTGGACCTCGCCGCCGCGGATGTCCTGGTAGCGCGGGGCCATCATCTTGTCGGCCTTGGGCAGGTTCACCCAGAGCTGGAGGCCGTGGAAGAGCCCGCCGGACATGACGAGCGACTCCGGCGGGGCCTCGATGTGCAGCAGGCCCGACCCGGCGGTCATCCACTGGGTGTCGCCGTTCTCGATGGTGCCGCCGCCACCGTTGGAGTCCTGGTGGATGAAGGACCCGTCGATCAGGTACGTGACCGTCTCGAAGCCGCGGTGCGGGTGCCAGGGGGTGCCCTTCACTTCCCCCAGTTGGGGGCGTAGGATCTCCCCCATGACAACAGGAGTCGTGACCGGCGTGGACACGTATGCAGCGGCGTATGACCGGCAATCGGCAGAACGCGAAAACCGAAGCGCAGCAAGCCCAGCGACCCAGCGTAGCGCCAACGAAGACAAGGCGGATGCCGTTCGGGGCGAAGTCGAGCGCGACGGCGGACAGTTCCGGTTCATAGGCCATTTCTCCGAAGCCCCGGGAACGTCCGCCTTCGGTACCGCTGAGCGCCCCCACTTCGAGCGCCTGTTGAACGAATGCCGCGCCGGTCGCGTAAACATGATCATCGTTTACGACGTGTCCCGCTTCTCACGCCTTGACGTCATGGACGCAATTCCCATCGTGACGGAATTGCTGGGACTGGGCGTAACCATCGTGTCCGTTACGGAAGGCATCTTCCGCAAGGGCAACGTCATGGACCTTATCCACCTGATCATGAGGCTTGATCAGGCGCATAAGGAATCGTCCACCAAATCGAAGAAGATTCACGACACGAAGAACCTTCACCGCGAATTGGGCGGGTACGTAGGCGGAAAGCCGCCTTACGGTTTCAAGTTCGTTTCCGTGCCCGTCGAGATCACGCGGAACGGCAAAACGTCCGTGATCGTGATTCAGAAACTCGCCCACGACGACACCCCGACTTCCGGCCCCTTCGAGAATGAGCCGGACACGATTCGTTGGTGGTGGCGCGAAATCAAGGCGCATCGCGACCTTCCCTTTACCCAGGGAGCAAAAGCCAGCATTCACCCGGGCAGTCTGACCGGTCTGTGCAAGCGAATGCACGTCGATGGAGTCCCTACCCGGGGCGAGACAATCGGGAAGCGGACAGCGGCTAGCATCTGGGACGCTGCCGTTGTTAAGCGGATTCTGTCCGACCCGCGCATTGCTGGATTCGCCGCTGAAGTCCTGTACAAGAAAAAGCCCGATGGGACACCGACCACCAAGGTTGCGGGATACCGAATCCAGCGCGACCCGGTAACGCTCCGGCCCGTCATGCTCGAATGTGGCCCGATCATCCCGCCGGCTGAGTGGCACGAACTTCAGGAATGGCTACAGGGCAGGGGACGCGGCAAGGGGCTCAGCCGTGGGAAATCGGTACTGTCCGCCATGGAACGGCTTTACTGCGAGTGCACGAACACGATGACGTCGAAGAAGGAAGAGAACTCCGTCAAGGACTCTTACCGCTGCCGTCGCCGTAAGGCGCTTCCCGGTCAGCACGAAGGCGACTGCACCATTTCCATGGCAGCGCTGGACAAGCACGTTGCCGACAAGGTCTTTGCCCGCATCAAGACCGCTGAGGGCGACGAAGAAACCTTGGCGATGCTGTGGGAAGCGACACGACGCTTCGGGAAGCTCACAGAAGCCCCTGAGACGTCCGGTGAGCGTGCTTCCCTTGTGGCGGAGCGCGCCGACGCTGCCCAGGCGCTAGAAGAGCTGTACGAAGACCGTGCGGCCGGTTCCTACGGCGGACCCATCGGCCGGAAGCACTTCCGCAAGGCTGAGGCAGCGGCAACGCTCCGGCTACAGGGTGCCGAAGAGCGCCTGACGGAGCTGGAAGCCAACGACGCCCCCGTGTTGCCCATCCGGCAATGGGTGCCCGAAGACCCGAACCTTGACCCGACCGGCAAGGGCTCTTGGTGGCACGCTGCCACGGTCGAAGACAAGCGCGTCTTCGTGGAACTGTTCGTTGACCGGATCACGGTCATCAAGGCCCCGACCGGCAAGGGTGCGGGAACTCCCGTTGAGGACCGCGTGACGATCACGTTCGCGACTCCCCCGAAGGACGAAGACGAAGACGCCACCGAGGACGAAGCGGCGTAACGCACAGCGGGAAGGGTCGAGCCGGCTGAGGTTCGGCCCTTTTTCTGCCTTCATAATCGTTAGTTAGTCTAAGTAATAGTGACTCCGTCACGTCAGCGCCCAGGGGCAAGCCGTCTGACCAGCAAGTTGCGACGCTGTGACGTAGTGATCCATTTTCTTGAAACACATAAGAAAACTCTAAGGGCAACCCAGAATCGACAACACTTCGTCACAGCGTCGCACGCCCGGTTCGCTGCTCAGAAGTCACCGACTCCCTTCATATAAGTAGGAGGGTGTTTCCGCACCGCGCATCTAGTCGCGAAACGCAACGGCGGTCAGAGTGCGCACCCTTCGGCCGGTCGCCCCCCTACTTCTCTCCTAGGGTTGAGCGTCCGGCGCAAGCTTCTGTAGCTCAGTTGGTAGAGCGGCCGGCTCTTAACCGGCTTGTCGTTGGTTCGAGTCCAACCGGAAGCACGTCAGGAACGGCACGACTTGCGTATTGTGGTCGGGTGCCCGTGGCAGGGGTGATGTGGTTCGCCTGCCTTCATGGCGATACGGAGTACCGACTATGGCGTGGTCGGTTGCGCGTGAGCGTATGCAGGGATCTTCGGATGCCTGACCGGTTCGAATCCGGACTATCGCACAGGGGCGCGTACGGCGTTGATCGTGGCGGCGCGCTCGACCACTTGAAAGGGGCTGGGCCCATGAGCGGGTACACGTGGGCTTGGCTGGGTTGGCTGGGCGCGTTCGTTGCCATTGAGGGTAAGGCGCTCTTCAACAAGTCCCCTGGGGACACGCTGAGCGAGCACGTGTGGCGTTGGTTCGCTACTGCCCAGGGTTCTACCGGTACGCCTAGCGGCTGGGTCCGCATACGGCGTTTCAGCCTTCTCGCCTTCATGGGTTGGCTCACTGTGCACTTCCTGACTGGGGGCCGTTTCTAACCTACTCGCGTGAGTAGCCTGGATCGGCTCGAAGGGTAGGGGGGTGCCTGCCTGGGGCGCGCCCCCTTGAGATAGGGGGGGGTGCCCATGCGTACACGTTGCCTTGATTGCCGGGGGTGGGCTACCCACAACGGGCGTTGCGCGCTGCACCACTCGAACTACAACGCACAGCGCAGTGTGAAGAGCCACGCTAAGCGGCGTGCTGCCATCGCACGGGGGAACAACGCTGCGGCTAAGCTTCGGCGCGCTGTGCGTAAGGCTGTGGGTGCTGAGTGCCGCATGTGCATGGGCTTCTTCCTGCCTAGTCAGTTGGATATCGACCACATCAAGCCCCTTGCATTGGGTGGCGAAGATGTTGAATCGAATGTCCAGGCTCTTTGCAAGCGTTGCCACAAGACGAAGACCGCAATGGATTTCGGAAAGCGCCCGTTCTAGGGGGAATGCGGTCCGAAAGTTCGGAAACTTTCCCTACAGCGATCCCGGCCCCAGCTCGGAAAACGCGCGCTAGGTGTGACGCCGGACCCCGGCCCCCCAGCGACCACGACCCTTGATACCACTGGGCAATCGGCACTTCGGCACGCTGAGAATGGGTCAGTTAACGACCTGTTAAGGGGGTGCTAATGAGCCGCGCGAAGTCCCCAGACATGCGAACCGGGAATGCGAATACCGCCGCTTCCGTGGACGCTGCCCCCATCGTGTATGAGGGTCGAGCGCCCCGGGTGCCTGCCCATTTGAAGGCCACGGGCAAGGACGTTTGGCGCAATGTCTGGTCAGCCGGCATGGGTGCCTACTCCCCCGAAACTGACCGGAACGTAATCCTTCGGTACTGCGAACTTCATGACCGACGCGCTGACCTACTCGCGCTTGTCGACGCTGACGGCTTCATGTCTGAGGGGTACAACGGTCAGCCCGTTGCACACCCGATGCTCCGCTATGTCGAGTCGACGGAGAAGGAACTCCGCTCGATTGAAACGGCGATTGGCTTCACGCCTGAGTCGCGCTTGCGCCTGGGCATCGTTGCCGCTGAGGCCCGGAAGGTGTCCGCCGGTCCGGAAGATTTCTGAGTGTGGCGTAACAGTGGCAAGCGCACGGGGTTTCAGACCCCGGGGCATGGGTTCGACTCCCGTCACTCAGACTGAAAGGGGGGATGACCGGTGACAGGAATTGATCCGGTCATCGCTCGCCACATCCCCGCTGACGCCCCGTTTCCTTCTGAGGGTTACCGGGTGGCGAAGTGGATTGAAGAGTTTTGCTACCTGACTGGGAGCTTCGCCGGCCAACCGTTCCGGCTTCTCCCGTGGCAGCGTCAGCTACTCATTGACTCGTACGAACTGACGCAAGACACCTTCGGGCGTTGGCGTCGAAAGCACCGCACGGTTGTTGTGTGCGTGGCGCGCAAGAACGGCAAGAGCACGATTGCCGCTGCCATCATGCTCTATCACCTTGTGGCCGATCGGGGCGACGCTCAGCGGCAGATCATCGCCGCTGCGAATGACCGCAATCAGGCGCGCATGGTCTTCGACTCCGCGAAGCAAATGGTTAACGCGTCTCCGAAGCTGAGCGCGGTATGCACCGTTCAGCGCGACGTGATCCGGTTCAAGGACAACACTTACCGGGTCGTGTCTGCGGACGCCGGACGTCAGCAAGGTCTCAACCCTTCCGCTGTGAGTCTGGACGAATACGCGTTCTCGAAGAACTCCGACTTGTTCGACGCGCTGACGCTGGGTTCCGCCGCGCGTAACCAACCGATGTTTCTGATCATTTCGACCGCTGGGCCTGATCCGGACGGACCCTTCGCCGCGCTGTGTGAGCAAGGTGAGCGGGTCAACTCCGGTGAGGCTGACGACCCGACGTTGTTCTATCGGTCGTGGGGCCCGAAGCTGGGTCAGACCGTGGATCACCTCGACCCCGAAGTGTGGGCGGCGTGCAATCCGTCGTACGAGATTTTGAACCCAGATGACTTCAAGGCGGCAGCGCAGCGGAGCACGGAAGCTAGCTTCCGCATCTACCGACTGAGTCAGTTCGTCCGTGGCGCGTCCACGTGGCTTCCGCATGGGCTTTGGGATTCTCTCGTCTCGACGGACGACCCGCTTGAGCCTGGGGACGAAGTTGTCTTGGGCTTCGATGGGTCCTGGAAGGGCGACAGCACGGCCCTAGTCGCTTGTCGCGTACGGGACTTGAAGGTGTCCGTCCTGGGCCACTGGGAAGCGCCGGCCGACGATGTGCATTGGCGTGTCCCCATGGCGGACGTCCGCGATTCGCTTCACGTCGCGCTCGACACGTACCGGGTCCGGAACCTTGTTGCCGACCCGTACCGCTGGGAAGAGACGCTAGACAACCTTGAGGCTGACGGCTTCCCGGTTGAGGCGTTTCCCACCAACTCCCTGAAGCGCATGATCCCAGCGACCCAGGCGATTTACGACGCCTGCCGCGATGGCCGGTTGTGCCACGACGGGAATCCGGCGCTAGCTCGCCACATCGGAAATGCCGTTCTGAAGGAAGACAAGAACGGCGCGCGAGTAACGAAGGAATACGCCGCAAGCCGTCGAAAGATTGACCTTGCTATCGCGATGATCCTTGCTGTTCACGGCGCGATCATGTGGCGCGAAGACAACGGGGCCCACGTCGATACGGCGATTCTCGCCACGTGGGAAGGCGACGACGGGCACGTGTTCACGTCCGGTCTGCCCGACGCTGACGCCTACTTCTCTGACATCTGATTCCAGTCCACTCACGTGAGTGGGCTGCACCCTCGAAGGGGGCACTATGGGTTTTTGGTCTGCTCTCTTCGGGGGTGGGAACTCTCCGGCGCTCGACGCTGCGGAGTCCCGGGCGTGGGAGCCGTACGACCCGACCTTGTACAGCTTTGGGTCAGCGGCGGCGTCAGGTGAGCGTGTAACGCCCCATGAGGCTCTTCAGGTGTCTGCGGTCTTCGGGTGTGTCCGTCTGCTCTCAGAAACGATTGCAACCCTTCCGCTGACGTCGTACAGCAAGAGGGGCGGAGCGCGTCGAGAGATCACGTCGCCTGATTGGCTGGACTACCCGAACGCCGAACCGGGTGGGATGGGTCGGATTGACATTCTGTCCCAGACGGTTCTTTCCCTTCTCCTTCAGGGCAACGCCTTCATAGCCGTGCGCTGGGCCGGCCCGAACATCGCGGGTCTTGATGTGTTGGACCCAACGAAGATTCACGTTCACATGGTCATGGTGGACGGAATGCGTCGCAAGGTTTTTGAGGCGTACGACATTGACGACGACGGCAACGAAGTGTTGCTTGGGTGGTTCACGCCGCGCGACGTCCTTCACATTCCCGGAATGATGTTGCCTGGTGACTTCGTCGGGTGCTCGCCCATTACCTACGCGCGTGAGTCCATCGGGCTTGCCCTTGCGGCTCAGAAGTACGGCAGCAAGTTTTTCGCGAACGGTGCGATGCCGGGCGCGATCGTTGAGGTTCCGGGCACCATGTCCGAAGAGGGGCTTGCCCGCGCGCGTGAGGCTTGGCGCGCTGCCAACTCCGGCGTTGACAACGCTCACAGGGTGGCGCTGCTGACTGAAGGCGCGAAGTTCTCGAAGGTGGCTATGAGCCCCGACGAAGCCCAGTTCCTTGAGACTCGTCAGTTTCAGGTGCCAGAGATTGCACGCATCTTCGGCGTTCCGCCGCACCTGATCAGCGACGCCACGAACTCAACTTCGTGGGGCTCCGGCCTTGCTGAGCAGAATATTGCCTTCACGATGTTCAGCCTTCGTCCGTGGCTTGAGCGTATCGAGTCGGGTTTTAACCGACTGCTTTTCGCTGAGACAGCGGACCGCATGAAGTTCGTGAAGTTCAACTTGGACGAGATCAAGCGCGGGGCTCCGAAGGAACGAATGGAGCTTTGGAGCCTGGGCCTTCAGAACGGCATTTACTCGATTGACGAAGTGCGTGCGGCTGAAGATATGCCCCCGCTCCCCGACGGGTTGGGCGAGTCGTACCGGGTGCCCATGAATCTCAGTGAAGTCACTGACGAACCTGAGCCGGCCCCCACTCCCCCAGCCATTGAAGCCCCGGTATCTGAACCGGGCGAAGAGCCGGATAACGCCGAAGGCGACCCGGACGATAAGGGGGAAACCGAGGATGACGACGACGCGTGAACTGCGCGTTGCCGTTGGAGCACTCGAAGAGCGCGCGTCTGATGACGGGCGCATTTCTATGCGCGGGTACGCCTACCGGTTCAACGAACTGAGTCAGGATCTCGGCGGATTCCGGGAGCGCATTGTTCCTGGGGCGGGTGCTCCGTCGCTACGTCAGAACGACGTATACGCAACTTTCAACCACAACGCTTCGGCACTGCTAGGGCGTACTTCGTCCGGCACGCTGCGGGTTGGTGAAGACCGCGAAGGCGGCTTCTATGAGATCGATCTACCGGATACGACGGTTGGTCGTGACGTCGCTGAGCTTCTGAAGCGTGGCGACCTGAAGGGTTCTTCCTTCACCTTCCGCGTGCTTGACGGCGGGCAGCGTCGAGCGGCTGAGGATGACCCGGAAACGGGCCTTCCCGTCCGTGAGATCACTGCCATGGATGTATCAGAGCTGGGCCCGGTTACCAACCCTGCCTATCTCACAACTCAGGCTTCTCTTCGCTCGATCGAAGAGGCGCTGTGTATCGGGGAGTTCGCGCCCCCGGCTTCTGACGAAGCGCGCGATTCCCAGCCGGCGAGCGACGACGCCCCGGTTTCTCACCCTGACGCGCGTGCCCTTGTCCGCGCTCTTTCCCAGTAAGGGGCTCCACATGGACGCAACTACTCTGTCCGCGAACTTTGAGGCGCGCGAGAAGGCCACTGCTGAGCTTCGCAAGCTTGCTGACGACTTCGCGGGTAAGGACATGACCGCTGACGCGCGGCAGACCGAAGAGCGTCTGCTTACTGCGGTTGCCGACTTTGACGGCCGGATCAAGCGCGGCATTGAGGCGATCAAGGCGACCGACGCTGTCACTTCGCTTCTCGCTGGTCTTCAGGGCTCCGGCTCCGGCGTTCAGCGTTCGGCGGACGTAGACGACGCCGACACCCTTCGGTCCGGCAATCTGGGTGAGTCGCGCGCGTTCGAGTTCGCGCCTGAGAAGCGCGACGGCACGAAGGCGGGTAACCCTAACGTCCTGTCGCGCACCCTTTACGGTCAGCTCATTGCCCAGGCTGTTGAGCGCTCCGCGATTATGCGTGGCGGCGCGACGACCTTCACCACGTCGGACGCCAACCCGATGGACTTCACGGTCATCACGGGGCGGTCTACCGCCGCAATTGTCGGGGAGGGTCAGGAGGTTCCGGAGTCCTACCCGACCACGATCCAGCGGAGCATGGGCGGCTTCAAGTACGGTCACGCTGCGGTCGTCTCGTACGAATTCGCGACTGATCAGGTTCTCGACCTTATCGGCTTCCTTGTCTCGGACGCGGGTCCGGCGATCGGTGACGGTATGGCACGTCACTTCCTGACCGGCACCGGTACGGGTCAGCCGCGCGGCATCCTCACCGACGCTTCGCCGGCCAACGCGACCTTCGCCCTGACCGACACGGACAGCAAGGTTTCCGACGCGCTGATTGACCTGTTCCACGAAGTCCCGTCTTCGTACCGCAAGAACGCGAAGTACGTTGTCAACGACCTTCGCGCGGCTCAGATGCGCAAGCTGAAGGACTCGAACGGTCAGTACCTTTGGCAGTCGGGTCTGACGGTCGGTGCTCCGGATTCCTTCAACGGCAAGATCGTTGAGAGCGACGACGGTATGCCCGTTGACAAGATCCTGTTTGCCGACCTGAGCAAGTACCGGGTCCGCTTCGCTGGGTCGCTCCGCGTGGACCGTTCCACTGACGTCAAGTTCTCCACTGACGAGATCGTTTACCGGTTCCTTCAGCGCGCGGACGGGCTTCTTGTTGACACCCGTGGCGCGAAGGTTCTGACCGTTGGTCCGGGTGCCTGATCCTTCCTAGGTGACTGGGGCTCAGCCTGCTTACGCGAGTAGGTTGAGCCCCTTCCCCTGGGCCTCTTGGAAGGGGGCGCAGCGTGGCGTACGCGACTCTTGAAGAGCTTCGCGCGCTTGACGGGCTGGATGACGCCCAGCTCTTTTCTGACGAACTTCTGTCAGACGCAATTGACTTCAGCGTGGAAACCGTCGAAGTGTACTGCGGCCGGAAGTGGGACACGGCAGAGAACCCGACGCCGGAAGTTATCCGTTGGTGCGTGCGCACTCTCGCGCGGCAATACGTGCTCGACCACATGTCGCGCATTCCCGATCGGGCACTTCAGGTGCAGTCGGAATTCGGTTCCATTCAGCTCGCCCAGGCGGGGGGCAACTGGCGTCCGACGTCGCTGCCCGAAGTCAACGCGAAGTTGAATCTGTACCGGGCCAGGCTCCCGTTCATCTTCATGTAAGGGGCGGGCGTGGCACTCATTTTTGACGCGAAGGTGCGACTGTTCGACGCGCTGAAGGTTGTGATTCCGGGCGACGTCCAATGCACCTTCGCGGAAACGGGAGACACCTCCCGACGCAAGACCGTATGGCTAGGGGCAACGGTTGATGACGACCTTGCCCCCGTGGCGATGCGCGCCGGAGCGAAGCCGACGAACGTAACCGGCTACGTGGAAGCGCACGCCGTAGTCACAACCCCGGGCAACCCGATTGACGCTGAGCGCGCCGTGTACGGCATTCGCGACTACGTCAAGGAAGCGTGCGCAGCGATGAACGCTGACCTTGCTTCGGTGCCTGGGCTTCTCGACGTGCGGCCGGAGTCGGCTTCCGTCGAGTCAACCGAAACCACTGACGGCGCTTACTCGGCGCTGACTGTTCGCGTCCGTGTTCGTGGGCGCGTCTACCAATAGAAGGGGGCGCACGCATGGCGCTTGACGCAAGCATTGGCATTGGGCAGGAAGACGCTTACGGAGTTCTGTCCGCTGTCGTTGAGGGATACGAGGGTCAGGCGGATTCATGGAAGACAACCCGCGAGTTCATTGAGTCGGTTGGCTTCCGCGCGGGTATGCAGACGGCGCGCGCTGACCGCCGGAACATCGTCAATATGGGCGGTGAGGGGGAGGTCGAAGTCGATGTTCTCGACGCCGGAGCCGCGTCCCTCCTGAAGTCGGCTTTCGACAAGGCCACTGTCACCGATTCGGCCGGCGTCCGAACCACGGTCTTCGAGACTTCCGACGTTTCTGAGGCTCCGTCATTCTCGGCTCAGATGGTTCGCCCGGGTACCGATGGCAGCAAGGTTGCTTACAAGCATCTGGGTTGTGTCGCTACTGAGTGGAGCCTTACCGCTGAGGTCGAAGAGGCTGTCAAGCTCAACGTCAGCTTTGACTTTCAGGACGTCACGCACACTTCGGTTGCGGGTCAGATCGTCGCTCCCGTGTACCCGGTTGAGGCGTACCCGTACGACTGGACTCGTACCGGGGTTGTTCTGTCCCGGGACGGCAGCGCGGTTGCGTTCGACGCCACGTCGCTTGAGCTGACTGGCGAGCTGGGCATGAAGACCGACCGGCGCTTTCTTCGCGCGAACGAATTGAAGAAGAAGCCGATTCGGAACGCTGTCCCGACGTACGAAGGCAACCTTGAGGGCGAGTTCAGCGCCGCGTCCCTGGGACTGTATGAGGCGTTCATTGCTGGTGAGCTGTGCGCGCTGAAGGTGACCTTCGCGGGTGTTCTTCCCGGTACGTCGCTCACCGTTGAGTGCCCCGCGATTCAGTTCACGGGTGAGTCTCCCGAAGCGGCTACCGACGAAGTCACCGTTCACAATCTCCCCTTCCGCGTGCTCGACCCGGGCGACGGTACCGCCGCTGTGAAGCTGACGTACGTCGAGCCTGGTACGCCGGTAGAGCCGTAGTGGCGCAGCGGTCCGCGTACACGGTTCGTGTCGATGGACTGAGGGAGTTTCAGCGCAACGTGCGTTCGCTGAGGGACAAGGAATTGAACAAGGCAGTTCGTGAAGCCAACAAGGCTTCCGGGGAAATCCTTGTCCCTCAGGCGAAGCACGAAAGTCCGGACGGGAAGCGCGACGCGAAGTCGTCGAAGAAGTACCGTCCGGGCAAGCTGGATAAGTCCATCAAGGTCACGGCGTCCGCGAAGGGCGCTGTCATTAAGGCCGGCTCAGCGGCACGTGTGCCCTATGCCGCCGCTATTCACTTCGGTTTCCGGAAGCGAAACATTCGCCCGAACCGATTCCTTTTCCGCGCTATGGCGCGACGCTCCGACCAAGTTGCCGCCACGTATGAGCGGCGAATCCACGCGGTCGTTCAGAGATTCTTGGAGAGTTGATATGCCCGCGAAGAAGCCCGCTTTCGTTCCCCCGACCGACTTCACGCTTGACCTGAAGCTTGAGTCTCTGACCATTGACGAGATCGACGCCATTGAGGAGATTACGGGTCAGCCGCTCGACGCGCTGAACAAGCCTGGTTCGCGGCGCGCTCCGATGCTCAAGGCGATGGCGTTCGTGGTCATGAAGCGGAAGCACCCGGAATTCTCCATTGAGGACGCTGGGGCGCTCCGTATCAACCTGAAGGGCAAGGGCAAGGCGGACCCTACCGCGACCAACGCGTAATTGCTTGCGCACGTCTGATCGGCCACTTCAAGGGGCTTACGTGGTCAGACGTGCGCAGCATGGAACTTCGCGATTTCAACGCGTTGGTTGAGCAGATGACGGAAGACGTCGAGGCAGAGCGCAAGGAAGTTCAGCGCGCCGGACGTGGCAGGGGCGGCAACGCTCAGGGTGGGGAACGGCGTACGCCGGTCATGACTTAAGGGCGGCGCTGTGGCACGACCTATTCAGGTAACGATTTTGGGCGACGCCGACCAACTGTCGCAGACGCTTGACCAAGCGTCCGAAGAGGTCAGCGCGTTCGGTGAGCACGCGAAGGGGCTTGCTCTTGCTGCGGGTGGCGCTATCGCTATCGGCATCGGTGCGGGCATCGCGTCGGCCCTTGAGAAGGAAGTGGGCAACGACCTACTTGCCGCCCAGTTGGGTGCGTCGCCGGCTGAGGCTAAGAAGCTTGGCGAAGCGGCCGGAGCCGTGTACAGCGACGGGTACGGCGAATCTGTGGCTGACGCCAATGAGGCGCTTAAGGGACTGTGGCAGCAAGGTCTAGTTCCGGCGGGTGCCACTGCCGACGAAATGGCGCACATTTCGAAACAGGCTATGGACGTCGCTACCGTCCTGGGTGACGAAGTCGGTCCGACGTCTGCCGCTGTCGGCCAGATGTTGAAGACGGGCCTTGCGAAGAACGCGACTGAGGCTTTTGACATTCTCGTCAAGGGCACCCAGGAAGGCGCGAACAAGAGCGAAGACCTCTTGGACACGTTCAACGAATACGGTGTCCAGTTCAAGGGGCTGGGGCTCGACGGTAAGACCGCAATGGGCTTGCTGTCTCAGGGTCTTCAGGGTGGCGCGCGTGACGCTGACCTTGTTGCCGACTCGCTGAAGGAATTCGGGCTTATCGTCCGCGCGGGTGGCGAAGAAGTGGACGCGTCATATAAGGCCATTGGCCTGAGCGGCAAGGACATGACGAAGGCCATTGCTGAAGGTGGTCCGGCGGCAGCGAAGGCGCTTGATCAGACGCTTGATGGACTCCGTAAGGTCAAGGACCCGGCGGAGCGCTCAGCCCTAGCGGTGAAGCTTTTCGGTACCCAGGCTGAGGACATGCAAGACGCGCTCTTCTCGCTCGACCCCTCGAAGGCTGTTGAGTCGCTGGGCAAGGTGGACGGCGCGGCGAAGGCGGCAGGCGACACCATGCACGACAACGCCGCCACGAAGGTGAAGCAATTCACCCGGGCACTTACGGGCTTCGCTACTGACGTCCTGGGGACGCTGGTCATTCCGGCCGTTACGGCGGTTGCCGGGAAGCTCAGCACGGTCGGTTCTGCCTTCGCGGCTACGGCTGGGTTCATCAGTCAGCACAGCGGCATTTTCGGCACCATCGCGGGACTGATTACCGTGATCCTGCTGCCCGCGCTAGTCGCCTGGGGAGTGACGGCAACGACGTCAGCGATAGCCAACGTGACGGCGTGGATTACGTCCGCCACGACGTCCACCACTTCGGCAGCAACTCAGGTGCTCGCACACTGGGCAGTCGTGGGCGGGTGGATCAAGTCGGCAGCGACGGCGGTTGCCAATGCGGCGATCGTGGTAGCCGGCTGGGTACTCATGGGCGCTCAGTCGCTTTTGCAGGCGGCGCGAATGGCGGCAGCGTGGCTTATCGCCATGGGGCCGGTCGGTTGGGTGATCGCTGGGATTGTGGCGCTTGTCGTCATCATCGTCGCCAACTGGGACACCATCAAGGAAAAGACGCTCGCCGCGTTCCAGTGGGTTTGGGACTGGGTCAAGAAAATCTTCGGGTGGCTGAAGGATCTCTTCCTGAATTTCACCGGTCCGGGCCTGATCATCAAGCATTGGGACAAGATCGTCAGCGCCACACGAAGCGCGTTCAACTGGGTGAAGAACCTAGCGAAGAACGCACTTGACGCCGTGGTCAGTTTCGTCATGGGCCTTCCGGGACGCCTCCTTTCTGCTGGGTCTCGACTGCTGAGCGCCGGTAAGGCAATCGGCGGTTACGTGATCAACGGCATCAAGAACGGGCTTTCCAAGCTGGGCGGTTTCGCGCAATCGTTGGGAGCCACCGTTACCCGCGCGGTGAAGGGTGCGATCAACGGGGTTATCAGCCTGATGAACTGGGCGATCCCGAACCGGTTGGGCATGGGGCCGCTGAGCATCGACATTCCCGATAACCCAATCCCGAAGATTCGTGCCATGGGTGGACCGGCTAGCGGTCGGGTGCGTGTCGGTGAGCGCGGGCCGGAAGAGGTCGTGTTGCCGACCGGTTCAACGGTCATCCCGAACCATCGGCTTGGCTCCGGCGGGGGCGTCACGGTCAACGTTCAGACCAATGCGGACCCGTTCGCTATCGGCCGTGAAGTGGCCTGGGCGCTCCGCACAAGTCCCGCGTAATCCAGCCTACTCGCGTAAGTAGGTAAGCGCCCCTCAGTGATGATGCTGGGGGGCGCTTCCATGTCTAAGGAGGTTGCCCGGTGGCTGAGTTGAGCGACTGGACGTGTGAGTACAACGGCGTTGTCATGGGCTTGCCGGAGTCTGCTATATCCATCGTCGGGGTTGATGGGCTTCTGTCCGCCCCGGAGATCCGTACGTCTGACCTTGTCCTTGTCCAGCGGAACGGGCTTTGGCCTGGGCGCGACTACATGAACGGGCGCACGGTCACGCTGACGCTTGAGGTCTACGGCTCGACGCGCGAAGAGTACACAGCGGCCCTCAATGCCCTTCAGGCGGCGTTTCAGCCCTGCACCGATGAACTCCCCTTCCGGTTCCGTTTCCCGGGCGCAGCGGGCGACCAGACAGCTTTCGTCATGGCGCGTGTGCGTCGGCGTAGCGCTCCGCTGGACCTGAGCTTCGCTTACCGCACCTGCAACATGGTCGTCGAGCTTTTCGCGACGTCTCCGTTTATCGAGGGGGACGCGCCGCGCACCATCCCCGTGCGGTCAGCCGGCCCCGACGATCCGGGCTTCACGCCAATCAGCCGGTTCACTCAGTACGGGACGTTCAACGCGCGCCCAGCGGTCGAGATTCACGGGGCGACTTCCCCGACGCTGACCGACGAAGCAACGGGTGAGTTCTTCGGCGTGAACTACACGGGCACGGTCCGTGTCGACTCCCAGGCGCAGACGGTTACCGATGGGGCAGGCGCGTCTATCGCTGGGCTGATCAAGCCGGGTTCGACGTGGCCGGAGTTCGCCCCGGGTGACCATCGCTTGAAGCTGACCACTGGGAACGCGAACCTTCAGGCAACGGCCGTTGTGTCGTGGGTAGACAGGTGGGTTTGATGACGCGACGTCACCGACTCCCTTCGTGTAAGTAGGGGGTGCGCCTTGTCTGAGTTTCAGGTTTTGCAGGTAGACGTGAAGACCGGCAACGTTGTAACGGCGTTGCCGGTTACGGGAATTGGCTACACGGAGACGTTGAACGCCGCCGGGACGTGCTCCGTTGGTGTACCGCTCGACGCTGCCAATCCGGCCACGTTGGAGCCTGGGCGTTCGGGCCTTGTGGTCACGCGTGACGACGTCCCCGTGTGGGGCGGACCGGTCTGGACGGCTTCCGCTGACCTTGCCGCCGGAGTGCTCACGCTGAACGCCGCTGGGTGGCACAGCTACTACGCCGCCCGGTACTTGAACGCCGCGAAGGGGTACAAGGGCAGCAAGGATCAGGCTCAGCTTCTTCGGGACTGGATCGGGTACGCGAACACGAACGACGGAATCGGCACGGTCGTCACGGGGCTCACGAACACGGGGCGTACGCGTTCCCGCACGTGGGCTTTCTCGGAGTTCAAGAACATCGCTGAGGCGGTCAACGAACTTGCCGACGAAGACGGCGGATTCGATTTCCGGTACGAAACGTTCTGGGCGAACACAGCGCGCACCCGGGTGGGTAACCGGCTCATGAAGTCGGCGCGCGTTTCGCTCGCCTTCCCGTCGCTGACTCATGGCGTGAACGCGAACGTGACAGCAGTCTCTTACGACGGGAGCCGGCTAGCGACGCGCGCCTATGCCTTCGGGGCGGATCTCGGTACGGGCGTCAAGCCTTTCGCTTCGTCGGTCAACGCGCTCGACACACCGACGCTGCAACAGGTCGTCACGTACGCGGACCTTCGGTCAACGGCGGAGCTGCTACCGAAAGCCGGAGCCCTGGGCGCTGTCGGTCGTCAGGTGATTGCGATTCCTTCGGTTGAGCTTTACCCGGGTGTGTACAGCCCCGGGACGCACATGTTGGGCGCGCACGGAACGGTGAATGTCGATTCCGGCTATGTGCAGTTGCTCGAAGAGTTCGTGATCAGTGAGCGACAGATAGCCGTAGACGTGAATGGAACCGAGACGGCGACGCTGTCTCTGGCGAGTAAGGAAGTGTTTGTAAGTGGCGATTCAGGCTAATGCGCTGCCGCCTTCTCTTTTGGCTGAGCTGAATGAGATGAAGCGCCGGCTGACTGCCCTTGAGCGGAAACCGAAGTTGGGCAGCGTGAATGAGCGCCTGCCGTACGGGTCTTATCAGTCGCCTTCGGTTGAAGGCACGGTTGGGCCGAACTTCCGGCATCTGCTGGGCATCATCAATTCCACGGGGTTGAATCAGCCGGTCCTTCTTCTGGCGATCCCGTTTTCCCTTCCCGGGGGCGCAGACGGCGCGCGGCTCGACGTGTCCGTGACGTTGTGGATGACAGACATGATCACGGGCGGCAAGACGAAGGAAATCACGCTCGACAAGACGAGTGCGCCGGACGGATTTACGCGTCAGCTCACCTTCACGTGGCTTCACCCTCAGCCGATCGGCTTTGACGACGCCGAACAGTGGAAGGGCTTCGAGATCAACTACCGCGTCAACAAGCGCGTAACGGTCAACGGGATCAGCCACACGGTCGGTATCGGGGAACCCCAGCTCGCAACGGGGCTTCCGGCAGGTACGTACGTGGAAGAGTCCACGGACGGTAACCCGCGCATCGACGGACAACTGACGCCCGTTCCGGGGTCGTGATGGCTGACATTGTCGGCACGGCCGAAGTCGTGGGGGGCGCGTGCCTGTTCCTGTTGCTGGTCTACCGGCAGGTTCGGACCGGCGCGCGGGATGCGTGGCGGGAAGTAGCGGAGTCCCAGACAGCGCGTGCTGAGGCTCTTGACGCTCAGGTGCAGACACTCATTTCTGAGGTCCGTTCGCTGCGCCTTGAAAACGAAGCGCTCCGTATAGAGGTGGCGTCGCTGCGCAGAGAAAATTCTGAGCTTCGTGAGCACATTGACAACTTGATTGGGGGCGCACGTGGCGATTCCGAATGAGATTCCCACTGTCCGCGTAACGGGAACTTATCTGGGCTGGGACGGTCGAGCCCTTAAGGGCACGGTCACGTTTACCGGTCCGGGGCTTGTGACGTTCCCTGAGTCGGACCTTTTCATTGCCGGTCCGGTTGTCGCCACGCTTGACGAACTGGGCCGGATCGTGGACGCCAACGGCAACGTCGGTATCCGCCTTCCGGCCACTGACTCCCCCGACATGAACCCGTCCGCGTGGACGTACACGGTTAAGGAGAATCTGACCGGCGTCACGGGGGCGCGCACCTATTCCATGGTGCTGCCGAAAGACACGCTGAACAACACCGTAGACCTTGCGGACGTCGCGCCGGCTGACCCGTCAACTCCCAACTACGTTGCCGTTCCTGGACCTAGCGCCTATGAAGTGGCAGTGGCGGGCGGGTACACGGGCACCGAAGCGGAATGGGTCGCGTCCCTCGAAGGTCCCCAGGGCGTTCGGGGAGTGCGCGGCTCTCAGGTGTTCACCGGTTCCGCTGCCCCCACTTCGGCGCTGGGTATCGACGGCGACGTATACGCCCAGTACGAGACGACTACGGTCCTGGGGGTACCGTCCACCACGGTTACCAACTGGGCGCGTTCTGGGGGCGCTTGGGCCACCGTTGGCGGTCCGGTTCGCGGCTCCGCGATCTACGTGAACAACTCAACGGGTACCCCAGTCACGGGAACCCGTCCGGGGGATCTTCTCGTTCGGTCAGACAGCGGAGACCTGTTCCAGCGCGGCGCGTCGCTGTGGGAGTCGAAGGGCAACATCAAGGGCCCGAAGGGCGACAAGGGCGATAAGGGAGACACAGGGGCGACCGGTCCGGCGGGTGCAGACGGTACGGGCGCGGGAACGGTTACGGCTGTCAACACGGTCGCGCCCGACGCGAACGGCAACGTCACGCTTACTGCGGTGAACGTGGGCGCTCTCTCCACCACGGGGGACGCACAGCTTGCCGGAAGTCTCAACGTCGTTGCGGCCGGCGCGGCTACCGACGTCTTCAAGGCTTCCAGCGCTGACGGCTCCGCGTACACGAGCATCACGACCGGCGGAGCGCTTGTTACGAACGTGTCCGCTTCGTTCAACGGGCGTATGTGGGTGCGCGCGGACAGCGCGGGTACCGATCCGTTCCGGGTGACGCTTGCCGACAACACCGAAATCATGTCGGTCCGCAAAACGGGCAGCGTGCGGCTTCCGATGGGAAACCTGTACGCCGACAAGAACCTTCGCGTTGGCGGCGCTGCTAGCGCATCGGGCATGGGCAGCGCTGTCACGGGCGTTCTTGCCGTTGACCACGGGACCGGACCTAGCGCGGTGAACCCGAACGGCGTCAACGTGTACGCCGAAGGCGGTCAGCTCAAGGTGCAAGAGTCGAGCGGCGCTGTCTTCACGGTCGGTGCGACGTCGAGCGCGCCGAAGAACACGTGGACGCCTCAAGCACTGGGCTTTGAAGCGTGGTCGTGTGACCCGTACACAGTGGCGAACCCGGTTGCGAAGTACCTGACTCCGCAGCGGCTTTACTTCGTGGGGCTGAACATCACGGAGCTGACAACGGTCAACCGAATCGTTCTGTACGCGCGCGGCTATGGCGGCGTGACGTCGAACCGGTACCGGGCGGGTATCTACCGGGAGAACGGCGCGAAGGTTGTCGAGACTGGCGGCGTCGCGCTGACGATGGCTGGGCAGGAAGCCGGGTCCATGCCCGCACAGAAGACGAACCATATCGGCGCTGTTCCTGTGACGATCACTCAGACCGCGCTTACGCCTGGGCGCTACTGGGTTGCGTTCTCGCTTGTTACGGGTGGCACGACTGACTTCGCGTTCTTCCACGTTCAGAACGAGTCCCCCATCGCGACTGCCAACTTTTGGATGCCGGGTACGCCGTTCGCGCGGGCGTGGTTCACGGAAGGGCAGAACAACGCGGCACTTCCGACCACTGTGAGCCAGACAGCGGCGGGTGCACGCGCTGACCATGACATCCCGATTGCGGCACTGGCCTACGTCTAACTCAGCCTACCCACGTGAGTAGGTACGGCCCCGGAGCAACACGGTTCCGGGGCCTCTTTGATGCGCGAAAGGAAATCGTTTTGAGCATTCCGAAGCTTCTGTCTCTCGGCCACGCCGAAGTCGGATACCGCGAAGGTCGGGCAAACGGCCATTGGAACAACTTTCAGAAGTTCTCGCCGGCCGTGCCTGGGCTTGAGTGGTCGCAGAATCAGGCATGGTGCGCCACCTTCACTTCGTGGCTTGCGCTGAAGGCTGGTCTTGCTGACGCCTACCCGCGCACGGCTTCGTGTTGGACCGGAACGAATTGGTTCAAGAACAAGGGGCGCTTTTCGGCGTACCCGGCGGTCGGCGCTCAGGTGTTCTTCGGCAATGGCGGGGGCAGTCACACGGGCATCGTGTACGCCTATGACGCCAATTACGCATACACGATCGAGGGGAACACGAACGGCAACGGCAGCGCTGAGGGTGACGGCGTGTACCTGAAGAAGCGCGCGCGTCGGGATTCGTACCTGTACGGGTACGGCTACCCGGATGTTAAGGGTGGCAGTGTGAGCGCTGACCCGAACGCCGCGAAGTTCGGGTATAAGCACAAGGCGACCGGCAAGGTTGGCGATCTGGGCGGGAAGCCCGCGAAGCCGAAGGCGTACGAGCCGTTCCCGGGTGCGGCTTTCTTCAAGCGTGAGCCGAAGTCGGCAATCGTTACCGCCATGGGCAAGCGCCTTGTTGCGGTGAAGTGCTCCGCGTACAAGGTCGGTCCGGGCGCTCAGTGGTCGGACGCTGACAAGGCTTCGTACGCGAAGTGGCAGCGGAAGTGTGGGTTCACGGGTGCCGACGCTGACGGTTGGCCCGGTAAGTCATCGTGGGACAAGCTGAAGGTCCCGAAGGTCTAAGGGGTGCACATGGGAGATCACAGTAAGCCGGGTCGCCTGGGTGGCGTTCTGTCCTGGGCGAAGGCTCACCCGAAGATCGTCAGCGCGGTCGTGGTGGGCGTCGTGGGCGTCGTCTCGGCCGTGAAGCCGGAGTTCCCGGGCGCTGCCGTTGTGTCTGCCGTCCACGCTGTCCTAGGGGTTTAGCCGGCTCAGGGTCACCGACACCCTTCGTGGGAAACGTAAGCAACCTACGAAGGGTGTCGCGTGGCCTATTACAAGAGCATCGGGCTTATCGGTCCCGCCCAGTCGGGTAAGGACTCCATCGGGTCTCGGCTCCGGCAGCGTTACGGATATCAGCGTGTGGCGTTCGCGGACCCGCTCAAGGCGGCGGCGCTGAAGCTGAACCCGTGGGTGGACGCCGCCTCTGCCGTTCGGGGCCCCGTGCTCTGCCGTCGGCTCTCTGAGTTGGTGGATGAGTGGGGCTGGGACCGTTGCAAGACGGAATACCCGGAAGTGCGGCGCACCCTTCAGCACGTCGGACAGACCGTTCGGGAGCTTGACCCCGACTTCTGGGTACGTGCCGCCTTCCCTGCGATCGTTGCCGCGTCTCGTCTGGGGCTTCCGGTCGTTGTTACTGACGTGCGGTACGAGAACGAAGCCCAGGCGCTCACTGCCCGTGGCTTCGAGCTGATCCGGGTTACGCGGCCCGGTGCCGGACTGGCGGACGAGACCGGACGGCACAAGAGCGAAACCGAGTTGGCCAACTACCCGACAGCGCTGACGATTTCGAACGCTGGGACGCTGGGTGAGCTGAACGACATTGTTGACAGCTTGCTCGTTCCGCGCACGCGTTGACAATTCCTCCCCCTATCGACTGCCTTCGGGTGGCCGGTAGGGGGATTTTTTCGTTGTGGGCTTGCGCCGTGCCTACTCGCGTGAGTAGGTTGGTTCCTGCAAGACACCGACAGCGACGAAGGGCAAGGGATCATGGCTAGCTACACTGCACCCGCCGGATACACGGTCTTCAGCATGGGTGCGGGCAAGGTTGGCCACGCCGCAAAGGGCACCGACACGCACACGCCCTGTAAGCGTCCGATCACGAAGAGCATCAAGCTTCTTCACACGCCCTTCGTCACCTGCACCCAGTGCGTCAAGGCACTTGCCGCCAACAAGGAAGAGACGAACATGTCTGTAGCTAACAACGTGGTCAGCGTCCGGGGCGGCAAGGTCCACTACCGCGCCCAGTACCTTGGCGACCACGTGTTCCCCGCGTGCCGTACGGGTGCCATGACGAACAGCGGCACGAAGTACCGCACGGTTGCCGCCCCTGTCGACTGCACCACGTGCGCCCGTTACGACGCCGCGCACTTCGCTGAGTACCGCCCCGAAGTTGAAGCCGACCCGAAGGAAGACGCCATGCCCGCGAAGCCCGAAGCCGAGAAGACGACCGAAGCTGACACGTCCGGTGAAGACATGTCCGCTGTCGCCAACACGGACGTTGACGCGCTGATCAGTGAGGTTCACACGACCATTGACGAACTGAAGAAGCTCGACCCGACGTCAGAAGGTGCGCACGGCAAGGCTGTCGAGCTGAAGCAAGAGGCGGACGGCAAGATTCGGAAGCTTCCGGCCGCGAAGCGCAACACGCTGCGACAGGACGTACGGGCGGCGTTCAAGGTGGCGACCACGAAGCCGGAGCCGGCCCCCGCCCCTGAGCCGATCACGCCTACCGCAGTGCAGACGCGCGCCGAAGCCGACGCCGAAGCCGCCGCTGAGGACCCGCGCAAGTTCGAAGGCGTTGACAAGCTGATCAAGGACGGCGTCAAGGCGTTCAGCGAAGGTCTCGATCTGGGGCTGAGGCTGACGAACGTCGGTGACCGGTTGGCGCGCATCATCAATCAGATGCGCCTCAGCATCCCGAACCCGGACGCCGGGAACCTCCCCGACCTGATGTCGATTCGCAAGACGACGAAGAACGGTTCGAGCGCGATCTACAACGCCGTTCGCAAGGGGATTGCAGACGACGACGTTGACCGGATCGCCGCTCACAACTCGATGGTGCGCGCGTCTCAGAACAAGGCTTCCGACGTCCTTGTTGAGTACCTTGACAGCTTCGACACGATGCCGCTTGAAGAAGCACGCGCCACGATGGACGCGCGTTTCCCGGGTGCCACTGAGAAGCTGGACGAGAACGCGAAGCTCCGCGAAGAGCTGGACGAAGACGACGCGAAGCGGCCGGCTGAGCTTTCCCCGTCCGACGCAATCCGCGCGCTGTACGCCGATCACGGAATCATCCTTCCCCGCTACGGCCGTACGGAGCTTGCGCGCATCGACCGGCGCGTGAAGAAGCTCGAAGGCTTCACGAAGGAACTGGAGACGCTGAGCGAAACCGCGAACGCTCCCGCCGAAAAGGTCGAAGAGCTGGAAGGCGCGATCACTGAACTTCGGGAAGAGATTCCCGCCCAGTTCCTTGAGCCGGTGAAGGAGAAGACCGACGCCGAGAAGACCGCTGACGCCCTTGCCGCTGTGAAGGCAGCGATGGAGCGTGCGGGCAAGCGCGCGAAGAAGGTGAAGACCGCAAAGCAAAAGCAGAAGGTCAAGGCGGAGTCGTACGCGCTGATCCGTGCCTTCGTGGACGCCATGGGGCTTGACCTGAGCGCGCTTGTCCCGGCGGACGACGAAGACGACAACAAGTAACCGTCCGACACACTGAGCGACGCCCCCGGGAGTGACTGGCCTGGGGGCGTCGCTGTAAGGAGGTAGTCCCGTGGCAAAGCAGGAATACCCGGCACGGCTGGGCGACGTGTACGCCGGAGAGAGCGCGGCGACCAACAACCCGGACACGGTTGTCATCCGGGCGTACGTCAGCGACCGGAAAGACCTTGACCGGCCGGTTCTTGTCGAGCTGACCAGCAAGGGGGCGCGCGACGTTGCCGCCCGACTACTCGAAGAAGCCGACAAGGCGGAAGCCGCAGCGAAGGGGAGGCGGGCGTGAAGACGTACACAGCCGTTGAAGCGGTTATCACGGACGGCGAGACTCACGGCGTAGCGAAGAACTCAACCGAGCCGTACATGACGGAATGCGGTACCGGGGCCGGCTTCGAGCTGGAAGGGGTGGAACCCACGTGCGTTGACTGTCGTACCGCGCTGGGGCTCGACGGCGGAGCCACACCGAAGGCTGACCCCGTGGTTACGGTCGGGATGTGGCACGCCATGCAGGACGATGCGCAGCGGGCAGCACGCACCCAGGCGGGACGGCAGCGTGAGGAAACCCCGGCGGAGAACGAAGAGCGCATGGCTAAGGCTGAAGCGGCGCGCGTCCTGGGTATGGCATGGACGACCGTTTGGCGGCAGGCAAACCACATGAGCGCCGTTGAGTTCACGCGGTGGGCGAAAGACGGCGGCAACGTCCTGAGCGGCCCCGTTGTCGAAGCGGAGAAGCGCCGATACCGCAGCGTGCGCGGCCGGTACGAAGAGCGCAAAGCCCAGCTCGAAGCCGAAGGCTGAGGCGACCGGCCCATGTGGGAACGCATCGAAGCCGGGCTGTACCGCTACCGGAAGACACGTGAGCCGGCTGACGTGATCCGGGTCGGCCCCCGCAAGTGGGAAGCCAACTACCGCCACAACGGCACGCGCGACCAACGGTTCTTCAAGACAGCGCGCGAAGCCAAGCTTCACATCGAGCTGACGTGCCGCTAGATCGGCCCTGAGCGCCCCGCACAGCACCTAGAAGCCCCGCCGGGTCTCCAAGTACCGGCGGGGCTTCGTCACACCCTCACAGCGCCGGACAAGGGCTGAGCTGGGCTTTGTGATGCTGTGACGCTGTGACTCAAAATCAAGAACAACATAAGACTTCTCTAAGGCAACCCCAGCTCGACGCCACATCGTCACAGCGTCACCCGTTCCGCTGGTTCGGTCACCGACTCCCTTCAGGACAAGTAGGAGACTACGAAGGGAGCGACCTTGCCGAAGGTGCGCACTGTTTACCGTGGCGGAAGCCGCTTTTACGTCCACCCCGTGAACCGGGAAATCGTTCACCCGGGCGTGACGTCCATTCTGGGAATGCTGCCTAAGCAGAATTTCTTCGGCCCGTGGCAAGCGAAGATGGCAGCAGAACTTGCCGTCGACTCGATCGACTTCGTGTCGGATATGGCGCGTCGCGACCGTGACGGAGCCATCGACTATCTGAAGGGTGCCGCGCGCCGCTACACGAAGGTTCGCGCCGATCTGGGTAGCGAAGCCCATGATCTCTTCGAGCGCCTGATACGTGGTGAGTACGTGGGCAGGGTCCGGAGCGACCTTCAGCCCTACGTCGACCACTTCCGTGAGTTCCTTGAGGCAGTGAACCCGGAGTTTCTGGGTGCCGAAGATGTGGCGTGGTCGGACACGTACGGCTATGCCGGGTCTTTCGACGTCGTGATGATTGTGTGGCTCGACGCTGACGGCATCCCGACCCCGGACCGCTCCGGCACTCCGCATCTGATCATGGGTGACTGGAAGACGGGCAAGAACACGTACCCGGACGTTGCCCTTCAGCTCAGTGCGTACATGAACGCTGACTTCTTCCTTGACGCTGACGGCAACAAGCGGGACGTCCCGGAGTTCGAGGGTGCTGCCGTTCTTCACGTCACAGACGAGACATGGGCGTTCAAGCCGATCGAGACTGGGCCCGAAGTGTTCGCACAGTTCCTACACCTTCGCGCGACCTTCGATTGGGACCGCGACCTTTCCCGGAAGGTGATCGGAAAGCCCATTGCGCGGAAGGCGAAGGGCAAGATTGTGACCGGTACCCAGCGAAGGGCGCGATAGTGGCGAAGCGCTTTTTCCGCGTGCTTCCGGGGCGCTACCCGCTGCGGAAAAGCGAAGTGCGCGTCCAGTTCCGGGAGCGGCGTCGAATCGGCTCCGTACTCATTGACGAAGCGTGCGTCTGGGTGGACGACACCGACGATCCGAAGCGCGCCGTTGACGGCGTGAAGGGTGCCATCATCCGCCGGCTAGCACGTGACCTTGCCGTGCGCGATTTGCTGGGCGATACGCCTTACGACGAAGGGGCGCGCTGAGTTGCTTCAGGCCACCACTACCGGAATCCTCAAGGATTCGTACGCCCAGGGCGGCAGCATCGGCGTTTACATCACGCCCGTGTATTGCTCCGTGTCGCGCCCCATGACTGCTGAGCTGACGCCTGACGAAGCGCGCTTGCTGGGTCTCCGGCTCATCCGGCTTGCTGATCAGGCAGACGCACAGCGGACCTAGTCACCGACTCCCTTACCGGCAGATGTAAGCAACCCGCATGAAGGAGAGAACGCCTTGAAGAACGACCTTAAGACCCTGGGCACTGCGGCGCTTGTCGGCTTCGCGCTGATCTCGCTGGGGCTTGCTGTCTCCGCGTACTTCAGCATGATCGTTGTCGGCATGTGGCACGGTCACAACGACGCCGTGCCTGCCCTGGGCTTCGTTGACTGCCTGTACGGCGTTGGCCTCTTCTCCATCCTCACGGGTCTGGGCGCGTACGTGAAGCGCGACTAGCACCCCGGAGCCCCAATCCCCCACACCTGACCCCTCAGTGCCTCACACGGGCGCTGAGGGGTTTTCGTGCGTTCCGGCCCTACGTCACCGACTCCCTTACCGGTAATAGACAGCACAAGGGACGGACGGGCAGCGGCGAGTTCCTGCCCGTCCGCCTACTAAGGGAGTTACACGCATGGCGAAGCGGTCGATTTGGGCGGGCGACGAAGAGAACAAGCCGAAGAAGCGCGAGACGTACGCGGACGACACCGTTGGCCGGCTGCACTCCGGCTACTCGGAGAAGAACGAAAAGGGGAACCTTGTCCCCGTGGCGCTGAGTGAGTGGCGCTTTTCCACGGGTGAGAAGACCGTTGCTGACGCCGTTGCCCAGCTCTTCGGCGGTACCCCCGTTGAGGATGACGAGTCGACGTCTGAGAACTTCATCGACGTTTTCACGTCCAAGGATCGCATTCCCGTGATCCTTGAGGCGGACGGCATCGACTGGGACATGAAGCTCTGGTGGAACGGCAAGCTCAAGCACCACTGCGACGGCTTCGACTTCCTGTCGCACAAGGACGAAGACATGATCGGTCAGCCGTGCGGTTGCCCGACCCTCTTTGATGAGCGGAAGGCAGCGGCGAAGGAGGGCGACGCCCCGAACCCTGCGCAGACTGTCACGTTCCAGCTCGCTGACGACCCGGAGCTTGGCAAGTTCAAGTTCCAGACTGGTTCGTGGACGCTCTTCAAGGTCATTCACGAAGCCGAAGACGCCCTAGAGCGCATCGGCAAGGGTGGCCCGGTTCTCGCTTACCTTGAGCTTGAGCTTGTGGAGTACACGCCGAAGAAGGGCCCGATGCGGAACAAGCTTGTGTCGTATTACAAGCCCGTCATCAACGTCGCGAAGTCCTTCAACGACGCCGTTGCCGACTAGTGGCGCGTCTGGAACCCGCGTCCCGGGAAGCCTGGGCGCGCGTGATGCGTGGCGCTTCTGACGACGCCGTGAAGGTCCCCCTGTGGGAGTACCCGCCGGAAGCACGGGTTGCGATTCTCCGTGAGCGGCGCGTCAGGTTCGGCGTACAGACGGCAGACGACTTCGATCCGGAGTACCACTAGTGGGGCAGCGGGGAACGGTCACCGATTACGCGGGCGAAAGGCTGTACGTCGGTGACCTGATCAACTATGCGACCCGTTGCGGGAACGGCACACGTGCGGCTGACGCGGTTATTCGGGAAATCGAGATCCGGCGCTTCGAGGGGAAGCGAATTCCGTTCCTGAAGGTCCAGCCGACCGGCACCGAATCCCGCGACGGACTGACGGAGCGCAAGTCACTGCGCAAGGAATGGATAGGCACCGATCACGTGCGGCTTCTGAGAAGCAACGTGACCGGACAACGGAACGGCTGACACGACACACACACGCCCCGGGCGGAGCACTGCGCTTCGTACCGGGGCTTGTCGTCGTCTCAACCCACTCACGTGAGTAGGTAAGGGATGGAACGCAAGATCACGGTAGCCAATGCCCCCGCGCTGGGAGACCTTCGCGCCATGGGCAGGGGCGACACCGTATGGATTCACGCGAACGCCGAGACACGCAAGGACTGGGCGCGATACAGCGACGCTCTTGCCGCTGCGGTAACCCGTGGGGCTGACGTACGCCGACGCTGGGGGATTTGATGCGCCACGAACCGAAGTGCTCTTGTCAGCCGTGCCGGAACAAGCGCCGGAAGTCGTACATCAAGGACTACTACCGGAAGTTGCCGAAGGACAAGCGTCACACACTGAGTCAGAAGCGTCGAGCGACGGCGTACGGGGTCGAGCACGCCGAGTATTCCCGCACTGAGGTCATGCGCCGTTGGTCGTACCGCTGCGCCTACTGCGATGCACGGGCGGAGCACCTTGACCACGTTCACCCGCTCAGCAAGGGCGGCGCTGACGCCGAACACAACATGCTTCCGGCGTGCGCGAAGTGCAACCTGTCGAAGGGCGCGAAGACGCTTGCCCAGTGGGCGGAGTCGTTCTAGTGCCTGGGATGCTGCGCAACAGTCGTCACGTGGGCTACCGGACGTGCGACAGGTGCAAGAACTGTTACGACGGGAAGCGCGACACTCGGCTTTGGCGGAAGGCCACACGCAAGCGAGAAGAGCGGGCATGGCGACGCGCGCCGGCTGACTAGGTCACCGACTCCCTTACGGGTCCACGAGAGACAAACGAAAGGTGTCGACCGTGGACTTCGTGAGCTTGCTGGGCCGATTCAAGGACGTCAGCGAAGAGCCAGACGGCGGGTATCTGGCCGCGTGTCCGGCGCACAACGACTCGCGTCCGTCGCTCCGGATATGGCGGGGGGACGACGACAAGGTTCGCCTGTCGTGCCGCGCCGGATGCAAGACGGAGCGCGTGAAGGATGCCGCCGGGCTTGCCTGGGCTGACCTGTTCGACGTGACCGGCGACGGCATGACCGTGCCGAAGGAAAAGCCGAAGATGGTTGGTGCCGGGTCGGTTGCGGCGCTCCGCATGTGGTTGACGTCGCTGCCCCTGGGGGATGGCACGTACGCTGCTGACCGGTTCGGCATCAACCCAACTGAGGCTGAGCGCCTGGGACTTCGCTTCTCGGCTCCGTATACGGGTGACCGACTCGACTATGACGGGCCCGACTTCGTGTCGCTGAGCTTCGCGCGGTACCCCCGGCTTGTCGTGCCGCTGAACGGTTTCGACGGTGTGACCCGTGGCGCTCAGGGGCGTGACCTCAGCGGCAAGTGCCCGGGGCGTTGGCTGAGCCTGAGCAACCCGGAAGGGCAGCGCTGGGCCCCGTACGGCGTGTTCCGTGGCGAGTCCGGTTACGGGGTTATCCTGCTCACTGAGGGGCCCGGAGACGCGCTTACAGCGGTTTCGGTCGGGTACGACGCCGTTGCCGTTCGGGGCGCTTCTCTCGTCAACAACCCTGAGCTTGTGGCCGAGTTGGCCGAAGGGCTTCGCGGCTATCAGGTGATCGTGTGCGGTGACAGCGACACGGCCGGCCAGGGGTTCACGCTGCGCCTTTCCGAAGGGCTTGCCGCGCACGGCATCGACACGTACGCGCTGAACACCCAGGGCGACGACCTTACGGATTGGCGCGAGTCGAACCCGGCGGCGTTCCCATCCGCTCTTCACGCTGCGGTCAAGTCGGCTCGACCGGTCAAGGATCGCGTCCAGGTCGAGGCGGAGCACCGTAAGGCGGAAGTCGCGCACCGTACCGGCGCTGTCCAGGTGTCGAGTGATCAGGGCACCGAAGCGGCGCGCATCCTGGGCGAGTTGGTCAACACGTACGGCGAAGACGCTGACGCGATGAACGCCTATGCGTTGGTTGCGTGGACTGACGGCAGGATCAAGTACGCCCCGGGACTGGGGTACTTCGTGTGGGACGGTACGACGTGGATGAAGAGCGCTACGCGCGTGCGTCAGGAGATTCACGCCATGGGCGCGGCTCTTGTGCTCACCGGGTACACGAAGGAAGCGCGCGGCTTCACCATGACGTCGAAGATCAACAACCTTCTGGAAGAGCTGCGCAGCGTGCCCAGCGTGTACGTGGACGCTGAGGAATTCGACGCGAAGCCGTACCTGTTGAGCTTCACGAACGGCGTTGTGGACCTTCGCACGGGGAAGCTCCGCGCGCACGATAAAGCCGACATGCTGACCGTGACGCTGCCGATCGAATACGACCCCAACGCCCAGGCTCCGCGATGGGAACAGTTCATCACGGAGATTTTCCCGGGCAACGCCGATCTTGTGGATTACGTACAGCGGCTTGTCGGGTACGGCATTACCGGCAACACGAGTGAGCAGTGTTTTGCCGTTCTGTGGGGCAAGGGTGCCAACGGAAAATCGGTGTTCACGGAGACACTGACGGACGTGTTCGGCCGGATCACGAAGACGACCCCGTTCGCAACGTTTGAGGACAAGGCCGGCGGGGGCGGCATTCCGAACGACCTTGCGGCGCTCCGTGGTGCGCGTCTCGTCATGGCGTCCGAAGGCGAGTCGGGCAAGCCCATGTCGGAAGCCGTCCTGAAGCGCGTGACAGGCAAGGACAAGGTCACGGCAAGGTTTTTGCGCCAAGAGTTCTTCACCTTCTCCCCCACGTTCTTGATCATGCTTGCCACGAACCACAAGCCAAAATTCCGGTCGCAGGACGAAGGGCTTTGGCGACGCGTGAAATTGATCCCGTTCGCCCGGTACTTCGCGCCGGAAGAGCGGGATTACGACCTTGACAGGAAGCTTCGCGCTGAGGCTGCGGGCATCGTGGCATGGGCTGTTCGTGGCGCTGTCGAGTGGTACGCGAAGGGACTGAAGGACCCTGTCAGCATCTCAGCGGCTACGAAGGAGTACCGGGCGACGTCTGACGCGTTGGCGGGCTTCTTCCCGGGCGTGCTCGAAACGGCTGACGACTCCGCTGTGATGCCGGGCGCTGACGCCTACAACGCCTATCGCGATTGGTGCGAGGCTGAAGGGCTGAAGTCGACTGAGGTTTGGTCGCGGAAGGCGTTCTACGGAGCCATGGAAGAGCGCAACGTATCGAAGATGAAGACGCGTAGCGGGATCGCCCTTGTGGGCGTGCGGGTGGCTGACGCACCTGTTGCCGCTACCGGTCCGGGCATCTTCGCTAAGGACTGACCCGGAGCCCCAGCCTACTCACATGAGTGGGCTGGGGCTTTTCGCGTTGCGGAGCAAGTCACCGACTCCCTTCTAGGCAGACAAAGGGAGGATTCAAGGTGGCAATCCTAGAACTGTGCGCGGGATACGGCGGATTGGGCATAGCCGTTGAAGCGCTCACCGGAGACAAGGTCACGGTCGTCGCTGAGGTACACAAGGCGGCGTGCGAAGTCATGGCGTACCGATTCCCGGACGCGCCGAACATCGGTGACGTACAGCAAGCGCGCTGGGAAGACCTTCGCGGCGAAGTCGACACGATCACGGCGGGCTTCCCCTGCCAAGACATCAGCAACGCGGGCAAGCGAGAGGGAATCCAGGGTGAGCGCAGCGGGATTTGGTTCAACATCGCTGAAGGAATTCGGGTCATTCGACCCCGATACGTCTACCTGGAAAACGTTGGAGCGATCCGAAATCGGGGACAAGCGGCAGTGCTCAGTTCGCTTTCCGAAATCGGGTATGACGCGGTCTGGACAGCTATTCGAGCTAGTGACATCGGAGCCCCGCACGAAAGGCTCCGATGGTTCTGTGTTGCCACTCCTTCCGACCCCAACGGTTTCTGACGCCGATCGAGGACCGGACTACGCGAAGGCGGACCGACCCGGGGCGGGCGGGGACGACCTTGTGACGGCAGTGGCGAAGCTCTTCCCGCGCGACCGTGCCGACACGCTGTTCAAGACGCCTACGGCGAACCTTGGTTCCAACGGCTCCGCCCAGCACCCGGACAAGCGGAAGGCTGGGGGGCACGGCCCGACCCTCGAAGACGAAGTGTGTTTCCTGCTGAACGTGACGCCGGAAGACACGCTGCCGGACGACGGGCCGCATTCGCCGGCTGAGTGGTGGGGCCCGTTCGCGCGCGCTGTGTACCGATGGGAGACGATCCGGCAGACAGCGGCACCCGTACCCATCATCCGGGGCCCCAGGGGCGGCGTGAAGCTCTCTCCGGAGTTCGCTGAGTGGCTTATGGGGCTCGATCCCGGGTGGGTCACGGCGGTACCGGGGCTCACGCACAAAGAGAAGTTGGAGCGCATCGGCAACGGCGTTGTACCGCATCAAGCCTTCGCGGCGTTCCGGGAGTTGAAGGCGACGTTGGACGCACGGAACGGGGGCGCGTGATGGAGCACGAAGACGGGTGTGAGTGCGCCCCGTGCGGGACGTTGGTCATGGGCCCGTTTCCCGACTGGGAACCGACGCCCTTGCCGGACGGCGTGACGGGACGGTGTGTGTTCTGTAAGCGTGACGGGCAACTCGCCTACTACACGGCGTTGGGCATGTCCGTTGGGATGTGCTGTCAGCGGTAGATAGTCACCGACTCCCTTCGTGGCACTTGACAGCTACGAAGGGAGTCGCCCCGTGATCCATTACGGGCACAAGGTCAACGGTGAGCCGATCACGGTTTTCGTTCCGGAGACTGACGCTGATCTTCGCGCCTTCATGCACTGGGCGCGCAACAAACCGGAACTCGCGCTTGACACGGAAACCACGGGGCTCGACATCTACGCCCCGAATTACCGTCTGCGCACAGTGCAATTCGGCACCACGCATGAAGCATGGGTCATCCATTACGAACTGGGCGGGCGCTTCAAGGAAGCTGCCGATTACGTTCTCAAGCACTGCCCGCGCTTCCTGATTCACAACGCAATGTTTGACTGGCTTGTGTTGGACGCGCATTCGGGCGTGACCCTGGAATCTCTCGCGCCGCGAACCGTAGATACGAAGATCAAAGCAACTTTGATCGACCCGCGTCAGCCCCAGGAAGGCGGCATTGGGACCGGCCTCAAGCCCCTCAGCGCGTTCTACGTCGACCCGACTGCCCCAGACACCCAGGGCGATCTAACGGCGGTCTTCCGGTCGCTGGGGCTCACGAAAGCAACCGGCTTCGCGGGCATCGACCTTCGGCACCCGACTTACAACCTGTACGCCGGGCTTGACGTCATCTACACGGCACGGCTGAACCCTGCCCTTGACGCCGAACACAAGCGGCTGAGTATCCGCCCGACGTTGCTTGAGTACGAACACGAGATCGCCTACATGTGCGCGGTCATGCAGCGGGCCGGCCTAGTGCTCGACCTTGAGTATGTGGACACTCTCCGGCGGATGCTCCGCGAAGAAGAAGAGAAGTACGCGTACATAGCGGCGAGTTGGGGCGTCGACTCCGTCAACTCCGGCGCTCAGGTGTCGGAAGCGTTGCTTGCCATGGGCGAGACGCTGACACAGACAACTGACGGCGGAGCGCTGAAGGTTGACAAAGCCGTCTTGCTGCCGTTGGCGGACCTTGACCGGGACTGGGACCGTATCGGGGCGCGTGCGCCTAACCCGTTGGCCGAAGCCGTCCTTCGTGCGAAGCGCGCTGGGAAGTGGGTCACGTCGTACGCGGACAAGTTCGCGAACAACCACGACGCCAACGGGCGCATCCACCCGACTTTCAACACTCTTCAGGCGCGCACGGGGCGCATGTCGATTTCGGGTGACTTCGCGGCTCAAACGCTGCCGTCTTCGGACTGGATGATTCGCCGCGCAATCCTGGGCGACGAAGAAAACCACATCGTCGGGTCCGTCGACTTCCAGGCAATCGAAATGCGCGTGTTGGCTGCACTGGCCGACGTGAAGCGCATGAAGGCTGGATTCTGCGACCCGGACCCGGACCCGGCGCTGTACCCGGACGGCTTCGATATCCACATGTACACGGCACGGCTCATCAAGGGTGCCGCTGCCACGGGGCGGGATCGGAAGGTCTTCAAGGGGGCAGGCTTCGGCAAGGTCTACGGGGGCGGCGTCGCCACGATCGCTCGACAGACCGGAGCGACCGAAGCGGAGATTGCCCGTGCGGTTGCTGAGTATGACCGCGTGTTCCCGGAGATCAAGCGCGCGTCGTCGCGTTGGCAGCGGGAAGCGCGCAACACGGGGCTTGTCACTGTCTCCGTGACCGGTCGCCGGCTCCCGCTCGACCGACACCGTACGTATGCGGTCGTGAACTACCAGTGCCAGTCAGCGGCGCGTGACGTCCTGGGGCAAGCCATGCTCAACATGCGCGACGCCGGGCTTCTGGAGTACATGAAGCTCCCGATTCACGACGAGATCGTGTTCAGCGCACCGAAGGAGGACGCGCGAGACATTGCGCGCGAGTTCGAGCGTTGCATGACGATGGATCTCTTCGGCGTTCCGGTCACGGCGGAAGCGGAGCTTGGCGGGCGTTCCTGGGGCTCCCTGTACGGGGCCGACTTCTAAGCGGAACCGTCCGACGCTGCCCGCTGTTCGATAACGGGACAGTCACAGTTCAAGCCTACTAGCGTGAGTAGGTTGGCGCTCCATCTGACGGAGTACCTAAGCCCCGTTACCTGTATCGCGAAGGTAACGGGGCTCCGTGAATATGCCAGACCCGTACATCTGAAGGATGAGGCGACGTCACGCCTTCGATTTAGCTACAACCCGCGCAAGCTCGGCAGTGTCTCCCTGGGTACCACGTCGCCACCTAGTGACTACTCACGTGAGTAGTCACCTGTTACGTTCGTGTTGTTCGACGGACCGGAGCTGATCAGCCCCCGTCGGCAGAGTCGGTGACCTTCATCGGTTGCCCCCGCATGTTCGAACACATGCGGAACCCTGCCGTGACGCGCTGACGCCCCATGTCCGCACGCCCTAGGTCACCGACTCCCTTACCCGGAATCAAACGACCTAGGGAGTCACCCAGTGCTGTCTATCGCCACCATCAACGCCGCCCAGGACAACGACCTTGCCGCCCTTGCGGACGTCATCAAGGCCACGGAGTCCCGCGTAGAAGTCCTTGCGGGCAAGGCAGCGCGCCGGATGGCTCCGCACCGTGGTCCCCGCTTCGCTGACTACCGGGACGAATTCATTCAGGTGGGCCGCATTGCCGTCTGGGAAGCCCTGGCACGCTTCACCGACACCACGGTTGAGTCGTTCGAGCGATACGTCTACTCGACCATTGAAGGCACCCTGAAGGACGCGGTACGGGCTCAGCGCAACGGGAACGCCGGAGCCGACGAGAACGCCGTGAAGACCTTCGCCGCGATGCTCGAAGCCGCTGACGGAGACACGTACGAAGCTGCGAAGCTCGCCCAGACCCTCCCCCCGAAGGGCAAGCGCCTGAGCGCCGACCGTGCCGAAGCCGCCCGCATGGCGTGGCAGGGTGCCGTTTCGCTCGACCGGAAGGTGACGACCGGCGGCGTTGACGACGGAGAAAGCACGCTTGCCGACACGCTGAACCTTGCCGTTGAAATGGAAGACCTTGACGACGAAGTTCGCCCGAAGGTTGGTCGGGGCGCGCTGATCGAAGCCGCTCACGTGCTCGCCCGCTACGTTCCGATGCCTGCCGACGCCGACACCCGAGAAACCTTCTGTGACGCCCTTGAGGCGGCATCCACGGGCTTCACGACCCCGGCGGACGTTGACGCGCTCGAAGACGCCGTGAAGGTCCCCAGTGACCCGACTGAGCGCCGCTACGTGCTCGACGCCATGGCGGTCATCCGTTCCGCTGTCTCGACGGCAACGGAAGGCGCACTGACCGAAGACCTTCGGAACGTGTCTGACGACCGGATGGCGGACAGTGCCGAGAAGCACGGGCGGGTTAACGACTGTCTTGACTCCCTGGGGCAGGCTCAGCGCGACGTGTTGCGCCACTCCTTCGGCATCAAGGGTGTCACTGATTACGGCTGGGGCGACGGATGCGACATGGACGGCATCAGTGAGGCGCTGGGCATGACGCGGCAGAACGTCATGGGGAACCGCTCGAAGGGCCGTAAGGCATTCGCGAAGCGCTACGCCGCTGCGGTCAGCCTGTTCGACGTCGAGCACGCCCAGGCGCTCACCGAAGCCGCTGCCGCCATGACGACGTTTGCCGGACGCAAGTAGCCACCCAGGGGCGGAGCCAACGACCGGTTCCGCCCCTAGTCACCGACTCCCTTACTGGCAAACGAGAGACACGAACGAACGGAGAAGCACAGTGCAGACCTTCGCACTCACCAGCGGCCACACGGTCAACGTCGCACGGTCCGGCCGGCGGAACATGATCGAGTTCGTCACGCGCAACCCGGAAGGCGGCGTGATCAGCACTGTGCGCCGGACGTTCGCGGAATCGGTCCCGCTCATCAAGTCGCTTGCCTGCCGCACCCGCTGAAGGAGAAACACCCATGGCTCAGTTCGTGACCGACATGCTTCAGAACTTCTCACTCGTGTGCCTTTCGGTGGCGTTCGCCCTCAACGCCCGTCGCCGCTAGCACGAAGGGGCTCCGGCCCCGAACGCCCCGGTAGCTCAACGGCAGAGCGCGGATTGATCAACCGGGTTTGAGTGGGTTCGACTCCCACCCGGGGCACGCAAGAGCCAGCACACGACGAAGGAGAGAACGGCGTGAAGGTCTGGAGAGTTGGTCACAAGTCGGCGCTTGACAACGGCTTCCCATCCGGCCCGTACACCTGCAACGGCGTCTCAGGCGAGCACCATGAACGACTTTGGGGCATGTCGTGCGCTCACAGCTATTCAACGCACCCATCCCCCCAGGCTGACCCGTTGCTGCGGGACATCCGGTCGAACGAGCGCTGCGGGTTCGACTCACGCGAAGCGCTCAATGCGTGGTTCGACGGATGGGGCCACGTGCTAGCTGAATGCGACTTCGAAGTCTGGGCGTACGAAGTCCCCGACTGGGCGGTACGCGTCGGCAGGCACGGTCAAGCCGTCTTCGTCGCTGGGGAAGCCGTCGAGTTCAGCCGGCACGAATTCGCCCCTGAGCAACTGGAGCTATTCGCGTGACCCCTTACACGCTGGGCTTCCCGTTGAGTATGGCCGAATGGGAAACCCGCTTCTTTCTGAACGTCTTCACCAATCCCACTAAGGAGAGAAACACAATGCAGGTCACCAGCGAAACGAAGGCCGTCCTTAAGACCGAGGGAACCGGCCGCGTCATCGGCTTCGTGAAGTCGAACGAACCGGGCAAGATCAGCATTGCCGTACCGAATGACCGCGCTCTGATGATTCCGGCTCAGGCGCGTCAGCTTGCCGCATGGCTGGTCTCAGAGGCGGAAAAGGCGGAAAAGGTCATGACGACCGCCGCGCGCACGTCTGAGGGTTGGCGGACCGCTGAGGCGCGTCGACAGTCTGAGATCCGCGCGGCGCTCGACCGTGACCGTGTGGGTTACCGCCGTGCCTACTGAGCCGAAGTCGCCACGCAAGACAGCGTCACAGAAGCGCGCTGAGGGCATGGCGGAGCGACACGACGCGTGGAAGAGCGCACACGCGCTACTCCGGCCGCTCGACTGGGCTGAGGGGACGACGCCGCTCGACGTTCTGTCGCTCGCACAGTGGCTCTACGAAGACCCCACCTGACGACCTAGGGCCAGGCTACTCACGTGAGTAGCCTGGCCTGTTTGGAGAGTAGACGTGAGCTGTATCGAGTGTGGGCGCACGAACGTTCACAAGCTCGATTGCGGGCAACCTGCATCCAACCCGTTTCTGTCGCTCAGCCCGGCGGCAATCGACGTGCTTGACGACATGGTTGACGAGTGGGCCGACCTTGACCGACACGGCCAACTGAACGGCGGCTTCGGGTACGGGCCGAAGAAGACTGCGGCGCTGTCGCTCATCTACACCCTGGTACGCAACGCCCACAAGACACGCGTCGGGTACACCGACGTTGAGGAGAGTTCGAAGTGAAGAAGTCCACCACTGCCCTTGTCGCTACCGCTGCCCTTGCTGTTGGCGTGCTGACCGGATGCGCCGACAGCGACGACAACACGGAGTGTCAGACCTTCACGACGGTTGCCGCTGCCGCACCCGCCCCGCGTCCCGCACCTGCCCCCCGTCCGGCTCCGGCTCCGGCCCCGAAGTTCAACAAGCCGACCACGCCGAAGGCTCCGCAGCGGAACGCGACCCCGGGTCAGCCGGCTCAGCCCAACTCGCCCCGTACGACGACGAATTGTTGGGAGCGCGACGACCGATGATCAACGCCGTTCTTGTGGACCTTCCGGAGCACAACGCGCGCGTCCGGCGCATCAAGTCCGTGTTCAACGAAGCGTGTTGGGCGCTCGACGTCGAGCCGGAGTTCCTTGACGTCACGTCGTACGACAGCCGCGCCGGCCAAGTTGAGGTCGTGCCGACCGTGTACGTGTACGACGACGCCGACCCGTACGAAAACCCAATAGCGGAGCATCGGGGCGCGTTCACCGGTGAGCAGATCACGGCGCTTCTCGAACGGGGCTTGGCTCTCGTCTAGGTGTTGTGCCTACTCACGTGAGTAGGCTATTGTTCCTCACGTAAGCAAGAAACCGCCGAAGGGAACACACCGTGAACGTCGTGAAGCTCACCAGTGCCGAGAAGAACCAGACCGCTGAGATCAAGCTGAAGGACGAGACGCTTACCGTGCGCGTCCTCCTGAGCAACGGCGAAGAGCTGACCGGTTGGCAGTTCGACTACGCCGCCGAAGGCTTCGACGCGGGTTACGCCGCTGCCGCTGCCGCCTTCGAAGTCGACCGGTTCGAGCGCTACGGCTACGTACAGCACTGACCGAAGGGACTGCCCGATGCCGGAGATACGCGAACTGAAGTGCACGGCGCACGGCGCGAAGTGCGACGGAAACCCGAAGGAAGCGCACCTGTTCCGCTGGGTCAAGCTGTAAGCCCAGGACTGAGCCCCAGGCTACTCACATGAGTAGCCTGGGGTCTTCTGTGTTTGCTGACGCATCGTCAGCTAATTTTGCCTGGCATATGCCCTGGGTCCGGGAGTAGGGTCGTCCACACACCGATTCGCACAGCCGTTCGAATGGATGAGCCCCTAGGGCTGACCTCCTACCTACGGATGACCGGCCCCTCATCTTCACGAATGCTTTACAACACGACCCAGGAAGGATCAGAGTTCAACCATTCGCATCCGAACATTAGGAAGCACTCATTCCGCAGGGGGAAACCATGACTCACGCCGTCCCGTATGAACTCTCACTGTCTGTCTGGGTGCCTTCCGGCGCTGCCCGCGCATGGCTCCCTTGCCGGGTCCTGGGCGGGACTCTTACCGATGAACCGATCCAATCCTGTGGGGAGTTGAAGGCGGTCTTCCGGGCGCACGGCAAGTTGATTTCTCGGCTTCTCAGCGCTCCGACTGCACCCAAGTACGCCGGGTTCCGCATCGTTGGCAGGCGTAAAGACACTGGTGAGTTGGTCGCTGCGGTCGAGTGGGTGAGAAGCCCCGAAACAGGCGCACTTGTCCCTTTTCCATTGACATGGACCTCTTGCGAGTATGTCCACCCGCGTGTTCAACAGTTCGTTGCGTGAGCGTTACGGAATTTGGCCTTCCGCATACCCGTGCAACATGCACGATTGATTCACGGAAATCACACAAGCAAAATTATCGGGGACTCATGCCTACCAAGATCACTTTCATTGCCTCAACCGTTGCGTCCGCTGCAACAGCATTCGGAATCGGCGCTCTCGTCTTCACGTCACCGGACGCCCCGGAACTCGCCGTACCCCAGCAAGCGCCCATCGTCGCCACCACGCCCGACGCGACCGAAGCCGCGAAGCCGGTCCCCGCCACGTCCCCCAGCTCGACCACAACGCCGCTGACGCTGCCGCCCGTTGGGAAGCACGCGAAGCCCACGACAGTGCCGGAGAAGACCGCCCAGGCGGCACCGAAGGGCAAGCACGCGAAGCCGTCCGCGAAGCCGACCACTCAGCCGGCCGAAGCGGGAAGCAAAGGGTTGCTGAAGGATGCTGAGGGCGACGGCAAGATTTTGGATGACGTAACCAGCCTGGTCGTTCCGGGGCTTCCCGAAGTACCCGACGAATGGCTTCCGTTCCCGGACGAAGAAGGAAACCCCGGGCATGAGTCGCCCGATGCCGACTGGGGCGACCCGGGGCTCGTGTGCGACCCCGAACTTGCTGAGCGCCTGGGCGTCGAGCTGTCGCCCACATGCTCCCGTGACGACAACGACGGACCGGCGGACACGTGGACGCCCGAAGAGACGTGGGAAGCCCCGGGCGGTACGTGGGGCCCGTTCGTCGCCCTCTAACGGGCAAGTCACCGACTCCCTTACTGGCCCTCAGAAGAAGATCAACTTACTGAGGGAGTACGGAAGTTGGACACGAAGGCGATTGTCCGCACACGCAAGGTGCTGACGGCGGGACGATGGTTCCTGATCACGGGGCTTGTCTTCTACTCGCTCATGACGACGACACCCTTCGTCAGCGCGCACAGCGAATGGGCGTGGTCCGGCTGGGTCCTGGGCTTGATCGTGGACGCGGCGTTCATCATGGCTCTCAGCGCCGAAAGCACGTTGGCGAAGCACGGAGTGACGCACCTAGGTGCGTGGCCGGTCGCCTTCCGCTGGGTCACCGGTCTCAGCTCCGTCTTTCTGAACACGTGGCTGAGCGTGTCAGCGCGTGACTGGGTCGGCGTCGCTGTCCACTTGATCGCACCCGCCCTTGTCATGCTTCTCGCTGAGGTCGGCCCCGTGTACATGAAGGCCCTTGCCGACGCCGAGCACGAAGCGAACATGCTGACCCCGATCACGGGAGACAAGCCGACTGCCGCCCGCCGCCTGAGCGCCGCTGAGAAGGACGAAGAGCCTTCCCGGGTGTTCTTGGATGACGACTCGTTCCTTGACTACCTGAGCGCCCCGGAGAAGGCCCCTGAGCCGGACCGCGAAGCCGTGTTCAACCATCAGGTGCTCGACATGCCTGAGCCTGAGCCGGCCAACCCGCACGGCGCGCGCCTCAGCAACAAGGAAGCTAACGCGATCATCGAGCAAGGGTGGCGTCACAAGCTCGACGCCGTTGAGGTCGCTGCCGCCGCGTCGCGCCACCCTGCAACCGTCCGTAAGAAGTTCGCCCAGCTCGACGCTGAGCTGACCGTGTGACCCAGAGCCCCGTACTGACTGCCTTCGGGTGGCCGGTACGGGGCTTTTTCGCGTGCGCCAAACGTGACCGTGCCCTTACCCTCAGCGCATGAGCGAACTGAGCGACGGTACCCGGTTGAGTGATCATGAAATCCGCGAACGGCTTCGTGGGCATCAAGACGGCGGGGTGATCAGCGCACTCTTCGAGACAGGCGCGATCCGTCCGGGCATCGAAGCGGCGCTGAGCCTACGCATGGACGCGTTGGAAGACGAAGGCAAGCACGTCGACGCTGAGCGCCTGGGCGACGTGCTGACGTACGTGTGTGACGTCATGGACCGACCCCCCGTGCCGAACTGGGTCAACCGGTAGCCGCTACCACACGCCCCGTACTGACCGCAACTCCGGCGGTTGGTGCGGGGCTTCTCTGATTTCCTGAGTAATGCCGGGTCCTGTCCCCTGGCAGAGAAGCCCCACCCGTCGCCCCCGTTGCGGGTGGGGCTTCGTCATGACCCCGACTCGAAGGAGAAGCGCGCATGGCATGTCCGGCAACCCAGCAAGGGGGATCTTGCTCCGGATGCGAAGTCTGTGACGTGTCCCTATTTCTGCCGGCTCAAGACGTGTATCAAGGCCCTGGGGTGACGGGCAGCGACGAAGACCCGATCCCCCAGGGCAAGGATCACCCGCACTGAGCTGCCCCAGTCGAAGCCCCGTCCGTGCACACGTCGCTGACGGGGCTTCGTCGTACCCGCCGGATAGCCTGCCCCCATGCGAATTTCCTGGGTCATCGAAGACCACGGCGGAGACGAAGCCGTGACGGCAACCGTCGATAGCGCTGCCGAAGCGTTGGCCGCTGCGGTCCGTACAGCCTTCAGCGACGAAGACACGACGACGCTTGCACACATCATGTTCAACGTGGTCGCGCCGCTCAGAATGCAACTTGTGACCGACGGGCGGTTTGAAGTCGAACGTGGGCGCACGTGGGAAGCCCGTCAAGGGTCGATTCTCGTCACGCTCTCCCCCAACTGAGGGTGTGTCGCTACGGTGTCCCCATGCGTCGATACCGAGTGACACAACGTCCGCCGGAATGGCGGCAAGAGGTACGGCGACACGGCGAAGGCGTCACGCCGGTCGCACAACGACCCTGGGTAATCTTTGACGCCCAACTGAAGGGGTACTGCACCCTGCCGCCTGCCGACGAAGGCGCGAACGTGCTGCCGCTCGAATGGCACACGGCGGACGGCGCGCGGGCGTGGCTCATGCGCTGTTACCGAACATGGGGCAGGGTGCCGGTCATCGGGGGCGAATCCGTGCCGTACGACATCGCGCGTGAGCGGGTGGGGCAGTAATGCGGCGATACCGGGTCATGCCGCGCACGTTGATACGGCAGAAAAACGGAACGTGGCGTGCGCGTAAGCATCCGAAGTTCGTGATCTTTGATGAAATCCTGGGCGACTACTGTGCACTGCCCGGGAAGGACGGCAAGCCGGAAACGCTGCAATGGGACACCCGCGAAGGCGCGTACGAGTGGCTCGCAGTGTGCGCCGATCGCTGGAAAGAGTGGGAACACTCCACGCTGAGGGGGCGGGTACCGACCGGATGGCGGGGCTTCAAGGTCCCCGAATCGTCACCCTGGGCGGGATACACAACGCCCGTCACGCCGCACAACTGACCCAGGAAGCCCCGGACGTGCCTACACGGAGCGTTCCGGGGCTTCTCGCATTCGGATCACGACGCCGCCCGAACGGTGCTCCCAATCGCGCCCCTCACTGAGGGTCCGCCGGCCGTTTACCGTGATCTCTCGCCAAAGCGGGCTTCCGACGTTGGTCATGACTTCCGCGATGGCGTCGATTGGGTACGTCGAGCACAAGCCGCCAATCACGCCCAGGACCACGGAAGCGGCAGTGTCGGGACACGCAACCGTGCGGGTGCCACTGACACCCGTGATGCTGTACTCAAGGTGAAGCATGTGCGCATAGTCCCAGCTCAGAAGGGGTGAATGACAGTACGCCCCCAACTGGGGTAACCTTTCGGCTCCCCGGCGGCGTACTCCACCTCACCCATCTGGTCCATCATGATGAACGGGTCGAGGTGCCGGTAGTTGATGCCCGCGAACGCGCGGCGGACGGGGAAGCCCTCGCCCTCGAAACCGCTCGGCGCGGTCGTGACGGTGAGGACGGGACGGGCCACGGCGTCACCCGAAGCGGCCACCTTGGGCAGGGTCAGCGGGTTGTCGACGGTCACTGCGGGCATGGAAGCCACCTCCGGGCGAGTGTTCTGCGATCAATTTAGTTGAATGATGAACATCTCGCAAGGCGTCACGCATTCCCGGGCGGCCACGCCAGTGGCCCCACCCGTGATCACGGCAGCGAAAAGGGCCCGCGCCACTGTCGGCACGGACCCGCGTCCGAAACAACGAAACAGCAGGTCAACGACCCACCAGGACGTCACCCCTACCCGTACATACGACGCATCGCGAAGTCGACCATCTGCTCGACGGCCTTGGCGTCGAAGACCATCCGGTGATCACCCTCCATGTCCAGGACGAAGCCGTACCCCGTCGGCAGCAGGTCGATCACCTCGGCCCCGGTGATCACGAAGAACTTGGACTCCTTGCCCGCGTACAGCCGCAGCTCCTTGAGCGTGGTGAACATCGGGATCACCGGCTGCTGCGTGTTGTGCAGCGCCAGGAAACCCGGGTTGTCGCCACGCGGGCAGTAGACCTTCGACGTGGCGAAGATCTGCTGGAAGTCCTCGGCGGAGAGGGAGCCGGTGGTGAAGGCCCGAACCGCGTCGGCCAGGGAGGGCGGCGACGGTTCCGGATACAGCGGCTGCTCCCCGTAGCCGCCGCCCATCTGACCCATCTGGCCCATCTGACCCATCTGCTGCTGAGCACCAGGGTTCTGGTCGTAGCCGTACATGCTGCAAAGAGTAATCGGACACATCTGCGGCTTGAGGGGTTGCACCTTATTACTGACGGGTAGCATCATCGTAGGGGTCAGCTGATAGACCTACGCCCGCCTGTCGCCCGACCCGCATCACTCCCCGGGGCGCTGTGCGCCACTGCTATTGATTACGGAGCCTTCCCATGGGGCACTACAAGTCGAATCTCCGCGACATCGAGTTCAACCTCTTCGAGGTCCTCGGGCGCGACAAGGTGTACGGCACCGGTCCGTTCGGTGAGATGGACGTCGACACCGCGAAGAGCATCCTGGACGAGATCGCACGCCTCGCGGAGAACGAGCTCGCCGACTCCTACGCCGACGCCGACCGCAACCCGCCGGTCTTCGACCCGGAGACCAGGACCGCCCCGGTCCCGGCGAGCTTCAAGAAGTCGTACCAGGCCTTCATGGACTCCGAGTACTGGCGCCTGGGCCTCCCCGAGGAGATCGGCGGCACCACGTCGCCCCGCTCCCTGATCTGGGGCTACGCGGAGCTGCTGCTCGGCGCGAACCCGGCCGTGTGGATGTACTCCTCCGGCCCGGCCTTCGCCGGCATCCTCTTCGACGAGGGCAACGAGGAGCAGAAGAAGATCGCGGAGATCGCCGTCGAGAAGCAGTGGGGCTCGACGATGGTGCTGACCGAGCCGGACGCCGGCTCCGACGTCGGCGCCGGCCGGACGAAGGCCGTGCGGCAGGAGGACGGCTCCTGGCACATCGAGGGTGTGAAGCGCTTCATCACCTCGGGCGAGCACGACATGTCCGAGAACATCCTCCACTACGTGCTGGCCCGCCCCGAGGGCGCCGGCCCCGGCACCAAGGGCCTCTCGCTCTTCATGGTCCCGAAGTTCCACTTCGACTGGACCACCGGCGAGCTGGGCGAGCGCAACGGCGTGTACGCGACGAACGTCGAGCACAAGATGGGGCTCAAGGCCTCCAACACCTGCGAGATGACGTTCGGCGACCAGCACCCCGCCAAGGGCTGGCTGATCGGCGACAAGCACGACGGCATCCGCCAGATGTTCCGCATCATCGAGTTCGCCCGCATGATGGTCGGCACGAAGGCCATCGCCGCCCTCTCCGCGGGCTACCTGAACGCGCTGGAGTACGCCAAGGAGCGCGTCCAGGGTCCCGACCTGGCGAACTTCATGGACAAGTCGGCGCCCAAGGTCACCATCACGCACCACCCCGACGTGCGCCGCTCGCTCATGACGCAGAAGGCGTACGCCGAGGGCATGCGTTCCCTCGTGCTGTACACCGCATCCGTCCAGGACGCGATCCAGGAGCAGGAGGCCGCGGGCGAGGACGCCAAGGCGCTCAACGGCCTCAACGACCTGCTGCTGCCGATCGTGAAGGGCTACGGCTCCGAGAAGTCCTACGAGCAGCTCGCGCAGTCGCTCCAGACCTTCGGCGGCTCCGGCTACCTCCAGGAGTACCCGGTCGAGCAGTACATCCGGGACGCCAAGATCGACACCCTCTACGAGGGCACCACGGCAATCCAGGGCCAGGACTTCTTCTTCCGGAAGATCGTCCGCGACCAGGGCGCCTCCCTCAACACGCTCTCCGAGGAGATCAAGAAGTTCCTCTCGGAAGCCCAGGGCAACGAGGAGCTGGCCCCGGCGCTGGACTCGCTCGCCAAGGCCGCCGTGGACCTGGAGGCGATCGTCGGCACGATGATCACCGACCTCACCGCGACCGGCGAGGACGTCAAGAACATCTACAAGGTGGGCCTCAACACGACCCGCCTCCTGATGGCCTCCGGCGATGTCGTCGTCGGCTACCTGCTGCTCAAGGGCGCGGCCGTGGCGGCCGAGAAGCTGCCGACCGCCTCCGCCAAGGACGTCGCCTTCTACCAGGGCAAGATCGCCGCCGCGAAGTTCTTCGCCGCGAACGTCCTGCCGGGCGTCTCCACCGAGCGCGCGCTCGCCGAGTCGGTCGACAACTCGCTGATGGAGCTGGACGAGGCCGCGTTCTAGGAATCGCTCGCCTGTTTCGTCAACACGTGCCGCCATCCGGACTTCGTTCGGGTGGCGGCGCTGTCGTATCAGCTGGGTACGCTGAGTGCACGGGCCAGGACCCCTTCCATGGGAGGAACCATGACCGCCGAGGCACAGTCCGAAGCCTCGCAGCAGCGGCGCGCCAACCCCGGGTGGGCGGTCCCGCCACCGGACGGCTACACCGTGGACGATTTCTTCACGCTTGACGACCTCCCGCCGCACACAGAGCTGATCGACGGGAGCCTGGTTTTCGTCAGTCCGCAGCGGAAGTTCCACACGCTGGCGATGTATCTGCTGGAGCAGGGGCTGCGCCTCCATGTACCCGGGCACCTGCGTGTGCGTCGGGAGATGGCTGTCGTCCTGGGAAAGCGGAGTGTGCCCGAACCGGATCTGGTGGTGGTGTCGGCAGAAGCTGACGGCAATCAGCTCCAGACCCGCTACGAGGCCGCCGACGTCCTTCTCGCCGTGGAGGTCGTCTCCCCCGACTCCGAGGACCGCGACCGGGACACCAAGCCGCACAAGTACGCGGCGGCCGGCATCCAGCACTTCTGGCTCGTGGAAATGGTCGGCGACGGGCACCGCCCCATGGTCATCACCTACGAGCTGGACCCGGTCAACAAGACGTACGTCTCCACCGGCGTCCACCACGACCGGCTCAAGCTCTCCGCCCCGTACGACATCGACATCGACCTGACCTCGATCGACGAGCTGTAGGGCGACCGATCTCCCCGGTCACCGGATACCGAACCCCGAGTCCTCGTTACAGTGAAGAACATGAGTTCCCCTCTCCGGTTCGACCGCGCGCACACCGATGACCTGATGACCTTCCTGGCGGCCAGCCCGTCCCCGTACCACGCCGTGGCGAACGCCGCCTCGCGGCTGGAGGAGGCCGGCTTCCGGCAGGTCGAGGAGACCGCCGCCTGGGACGCGTCGGCCGGTGGGAAGTACGTGCTGCGCGGCGGGGCGATCATCGCCTGGTACGTGCCGGAGGGCGCGTCCGCGCACACCCCGTTCCGGATCGCGGGGGCGCACACCGACTCCCCGAACCTGCGGGTGAAGCCGCTGCCCGACACCGGGGCGCACGGCTGGCGCCAGATCGCCGTCGAGGTCTACGGCGGCACCCTGCTGAACACCTGGCTCGACCGGGACCTGGGCCTGGCCGGGCGGATCTCGCTGCGGGACGGCAGCCACCGGCTGGTCAACATCGACCGGGCGCTGCTGCGGGTGCCGCAGCTGGCCGTGCACCTGGACCGGTCGGCCAACACCGAGGGGCTCAAGCTCGACCGGCAGAAGCACATGCAGCCGATCTGGGGGCTCGGCGATGTCGAGGAGGGCGACCTGATCCGTTTCGTCGCCGAGGAGGCGGGTGTCGACGCCGCGGACGTCACCGGCTGGGACCTGATGCCGCACGCCATCGAGCCGCCCTCCTACCTGGGCCGGGACCGGGAGCTGGTGGCCGGGCCCCGGATGGACAACCTCCTCTCGGTGCACGCCGCGACCGCCGCGCTGGCCGCCGTCGCCGGGCAGGACGACGCCGACATCCCGTACATCCCGGTGCTCGCGGCCTTCGACCACGAGGAGAACGGCTCCCAGTCCGACACCGGGGCGGACGGGCCGCTGCTGGGATCGGTGCTGGAGCGCTCGGTGTTCGCGCGCGGCGGCACGTACGAGGACCGCGCCCGCGCCTTCGCCGGCACGGTCTGCCTCTCCTCCGACACCGGCCACGCCGTGCACCCCAACTACGCGGAGCGGCACGACCCGACGCACCACCCGGTCGCCAACGGCGGGCCGATCCTCAAGGTCAACGTCAACATGCGGTACGCCACCGACGGCAGCGGCCGTGCGGTGTTCGCCGCGGCCTGCGAGAAGGCGGGCGTGCCGTGGCAGAGCTTCGTGTCGAACAACGCGATGCCCTGCGGTACGACGATCGGGCCGATCACCGCGGCCCGGCACGGCATCCAGACCGTGGACATCGGCGTGGCGATCCTCTCGATGCACAGCGCGCGTGAGCTGTGCGGCGCCGACGACCCGTATCTGCTGGCGAACGCGCTCACCTCGTTCCTGGCGGGCTGACCCGCCCGCACAACCGCCCTCGCACACATGGTTGGTGCCGGGCCGGGTACGCGGTCCGTACACCGGCCCGGACTCACCGGGCGGTCGAGGAGGCGGAATTCATGGGACTCGGAGGATGCATTCTCCTGATCGGTGGGGGCGCGATCCTGGCGTTCGCCACCGACTGGCAGATGGACACCGTCAACGTCGACCTGGTCGGCTGGATCATGATGCTCGTCGGACTCGTGGGGGTCTTCGTCTACATGAGCATCGCGCGGCGCCGCCGTATGGTCGTGCCGCCCACCACCACCGTCGTCTCGGACGACGAACACCGCTACCACTGACGGTCCGCGCGACAACCGGGCCGCCTGGAACGAACGGTCCGCGGTGGGCGGCCGGTCCGCCCGGAACGAACGGTCCACGTGAGTGGCGGCCCGCGCGACGACCGGCCCGCGCAGAGGGCCGAACGCCGTCGCCGGGTCGGCCCGCTCTGCGCGGGGGCCTACGGAATCCCCGATATTCTGGGCCTGATGCCGCGCCCCCACCGTGGGTGCGTCCCGCCCGGAAGGGGAGCCGCCCGTGGAGTTCCGGCTGCTCGGCACGGTCTCCGTCGAAACGCTCACCGGGCCCCTGCCCCTGGGGCCGGCCAAACGGCGCAGTCTGCTCGCCGCTCTGCTGCTGTCCGCCAACACACCCGTCTCCATCGGGCGGTTGACGGACTGTCTGTGGGACGACGAGCCGCCGTCCCAGGCCCGCGGCGTCATCCAGGGGCACGTCTCCCGGCTGCGCGCCCTGCTGGCGGGCGCGGACGCGGAGGCGTACGGGGTGGAGCTCGCCACCGTCGGCGACGCCTACGTGCTGCGGGCCCCGGAGACACTGCTGGACTCGCAGCGGTTCGAGGAACTGCTGACGCTGGCACGGGAGCAGCGCGACCCCGCCGACGCCGTGCTGATGCTCAAGGAGGCCCTGTCCCTGTGGCAGGGCCCCGCGCTCAGCGGGGCGTTCGCCGGTCCGCCGCTCCGGGTGGCCGCGCACTCCCTGGAGGAATCGCGGCTGGCGACGGTCGAGCAGCTGTCCCGCGCCTACGGGGCGCTCGGGGAGCACCACCGGGCCGCCGCGCTGTTGACGGCGGAGACGGCGGCGCATCCGCTGCGCGAGTCGCTGGCCGCGGAGCTGATGCTGGCGCTGTTCCGGGCGGGGCGCCAGTCGGAGGCCCTGGACCGCTTCCACCGTACGAGGCGGCTCCTCGCCGACGAGCTGGGCATCGACCCGGGGCATGAGCTCGCCGACGCCTACGCGCTCATCCTGCGCGGCGCCCCGGGGCCGCCCGCGGGCGCCACCCCGCCGGAGGCCTCCGGGCCCTCACCCGCCGCCGTGCCGCCGCCCGCCGGGGAGCCGCACCCCGTCGACCTGCTGCCCCGCGCCCCCCGCGGCTTCCACGGGCGCGCCACCGAACTGGCCGCGCTCAGCCGGTCGGCGGCAGGAGAGGCGCCCGTCTGTCTGGTCACCGGTCCTGCCGGGGTCGGCAAGACGGCGCTGGCCCTCCAGTGGGCGCACCGCTCCCCCGCGCTCTTCCCTGACGGGCGGCTCTTCGCCGATCTGCGCGGGTTCAGCGCGGCCGGGGAACCCGCGCTCATCGACGTCCTGCGGGAGTTCCTGCTCGCGCTGGGCGTCTCCCCGCGCCGCGTTCCGGAGTCCGTGCCGGCCGCCGCCGCGCTGTTCCGCTCGCTGACCGCCCGGCGCAGGCTGCTGGTGGTCCTGGACAACGCGCGCGACTCCGCCACCGTCAGGACGCTGCTGCCGGGCGGCGCCGACTGCGTCACGCTGGTCACCAGCCGCCACCGGCTGGAGGGGCTCATCGCCTCGGACGCCGCCCGGCCGGTCCCGCTCGACACCCTGGAGACCGACGACGGCACGGCGCTGCTCGCCGGGGTGCTGGGGGAGGAGCGGGTCCTCGCCGAACCGGTGGCGGCCCGCCGGCTCTCCGAGCTGTGCGGCGGACTGCCGCTCGCCCTGCGCGTCACCGCGGCCCGCCTGGCGGGGCGGCCCCGCTGGACGCTGGCCGCGCTCGCCGGCGAGCTGGCCGACGAGCGCGGCCGGCTGGCGTATCTCGACGTGGACGACACCGGGGTGGCCGCCGCGCTGCGGCTCACCGTCCAGCATCTGCCGCCCGGGGCCGTCCACCAGCTGGCGCGGCTCGGCCACCATCCGGGCGGCCGTTACGACCCGTACGCGGCGGCCGCGCTCGCGGGGACGGACCCGGTCACCGCGAGGGCGGCGCTGGAGCAGCTGGCCGCCGCCCACCTCGTCACCGAGACCGCCCCCGGGCGCTGGGTCCTGCACGACCTGGTGCGCCTCTACGCCCGCAGCCTGGACCCGGCGTCCGCGCGCGAGGCCCTGATCGGGGTGCTCGACCACTGCATCGCCACCGCCCTGGCCGCCGCCGACACGGCGGAGCCCGGCGGCGAACCCTGCTTCGTGCTCCCGGAGGACTACCGCCGGCCCAGCGCCGTACGGGACTTCGCCGACCGTGCGGAGGCGATGCGCTGGCTGGCCACCGAGCGGGAGGACCTGGCGCTGACCGCCCTGGCGGCCCGGGAGGCGGGGCTCGACGACCGGGCCTGGCGGATCATCCTGCTCCAGTGGCCGCAGATGGTGTGGCGGGCACGGGACAGCTGGTCCCCGTTGCTGGAACTGGCCCTGGAGTCGGCTCGCGCCGAGAAGGACGCCTACGCGGAGTCGAGGGTGCTCGCGCTGCTGGGCTGGGTGCTGACGGAGGAGGGCCGCACCACCGAGGCCGCCGCCCTGCTGGAGCACTCGCCCGCGCTCGCCCGCGAGGCCGGCGACCCGCTCGGCGAGGCCACCGCGCTGATCAACCTGGCGATCGTCCAGGCCGAGCTGGGGTCCCTCCCGACCGCGGTGGAGAACTGCGCACGCGCCGTCGCACTGGCGCGCCGGGAGGGCGACCGGCACACGGAGATGCTCGCGCTCCAGCACCTCGCCCGGATGCACCTGACCGCGCACCGCCCCGAAGAGGCTCTCGCCTGCTCCCGGGCCGGGCTCGATCTCGGACCCGAGCACGAGGAGGCGGCGCGCCGTTCCCTGCTGCTGGCCGTCTGCGGCGAGGCCCACCTGGCCCTGGGCGAGGAGGAGGAAGGCGTACGGCTGCTGGACCGGGCCGCGCAGGAGGCGGAGCGGGCCGGGTACGACGAGGGGGCCGTACGGTCCCTGGCGGCGCTGCTGAGGGTGTCCGCGCGGGCGGATTTCCGGCGGCGGCACGACGAGGCGCTGCGGCGGATCGCCGAGGAGAGCTGAGCGGAGCGGCGTCCGGAGCGGCCCCGCCCGGCCCGACGTCAGCAGGACGTCAGCGGGACGGCAGCGATACGTGAGCGGCGGCGGGCAGAGTCGCTCCCGTAAGCCGCTCACGGGCGGACGTCTCGACCGGGCGTCCGCTCCACCGTCACCTCGGGGGAATCTCCATGCGCACCTTCCGCCACCGCACCACCGTCCTGGCCGCCGCGACCACGGCGGCCCTCGCTCTCACCCTCACCGCCTGCGGTGACGACGGCACCGGCACCCGGTCGGAGGGCCCGGCGGCGAGCGACTCCGCGACCGTCGCCGCGTCGGCCGCCGAATCCGGGAAGGCCGCCGACGACGCGGCGGAGACCGGCACCGCGGGATCCACCGGCAGCGGCAGCGGCACCGGGACCGCGCAGGCCGCGGGCACCACCAAGAGCTCCGCCGGCTCCGGCGGCACGTCCGCCAAGGCCGCCGCCCCCCTCTGCACGGCGAAGGGCCTGTCGATCACCGCCGAGCGCCAGGACGGCCCGCCCTACACCCACCTCACGCTGAGCGCGAAGAACACCTCCGGGGCCGGCTGCGAGATGAAGGAGTACCCGCACATCCACTTCCTGGACAACGCGCGGGGCATCGTCCCGCCCGTCGCCAAGAGCAAGCCGGAGACCCCGGTGATCCTGGAGCCCGGTCAGTCGGCCTATGTCGCGGTGCGCATGTCCGAGGGCGGCCGGAAGGAGAGCACCGAGACGGTGAAGGAGTTCACGGTCACGCTGAAGGCCAACGGCGGCGGCATGGCGGTCGTGCCGTCGCCCGCCCCCGAGGGCCTCTCCGTCAACCCGCAGAAGTGGGCCACGGGCTACTGGACCACGGAGCTGCGCAACGGCGCCGACGACTTCTAGGCGGAGCGGGCGGGCCACCCGAGGGCCCGTACCGACAGACGGCCGGCCGGGCCGTACCGAGGGCCCGTACCGACAGACGGCGGCCGGGCCGCCTGTCGGTCTCTCTCAGTCCCCTCAGCCCTGCTCGTCCATGCCCGCCAGCACCAGCGGCAGCCGGGGCGTTCCCTCCGCGGTCACACGGACGGGGACGCCCCAGTCCTGCTGGTGCACATGGCAGGCCGGGTACTCGTTGGCCGGGTCGTCGTCGCAGGACGCCGCCATCGCGGAGACGTGCAGCACGCCTTCGGTGACCCCGTCCGCGAGGACCAGGTCGCGCCCGAGGTCCGTCCCCGCGCCGGAGCCCTCCGCCAGCAGCTCGGGCGGGGTCGCGGAGACCAGCAGCCGGGTCGAGGGGCCGTAGCGGGTGTCCAGCTTCTGGCCCGCGGGCGCCTGGAAGACGACGTCGAGGCGGAGGGTGCCCGGGGCGATCTCGGTCGCGGCCCGCTGGGTGCGGTGCGCCTGACCGGCGACCCGGACCGCCTCCTCCGGCAGCCGGAGCCGGGTCAGCCGGTGGCGGGCCGACTCGACGACGACCAGATCGCCGTCGACCAGCACCGCGTCGCTGGGCTCGCGGACATCGGTGGCCAGGGTGGTGACCTCGCCGGAGGCCGGGTCGTACCGGCGCAGGGCGTGGTTGTACGTGTCGCTGATCGCGACCGACCCGTCGGGCAGGGCGGTCACGCCGAGCGGATGCTGGAGGAGCGCCTGGCCGGCGGCCCCGTCGCGGTGGCCGAAGTCGAAGAGCCCGGTGCCGACGGCGGTGCGGACGTGCTCGTCGCGGTCGACCCAGCGCAGCGCGGAGGTCTCCGAGTCGGCGACCCAGAGCCGCTCGCCGTCGGCGGAGACGGCGAGCCCGGACGGCTGGGCGAACCAGGCCTCGGCGGCCGGCCCGTCGACCAGGCCCTCGTTGGTGGTCCCGGCGGCGACGCGTACGGTCGCGCTCTGCGGGTCGTACGTCCACAGCTGGTGCACCCCCGCCATGGCGATCCACAGCCGGTCACCGAACCAGGCGATGTCCCACGGCGAGGAGAGGTCCACCTCGCGCGCCGGACCACTGGTCGCGGTCCCCTGCCACCACTGGCGGCCGGTCCCGGCGAGGGTGCTGGTCACTCCGGTCGTGAGGTCCAGGGCGCGGATGGCGTGGTTGACGGTGTCCGCGACGGCGATCCGGCCGTCGGGCAGCGCGGCGAGCCCCTGCGGTTCGCTGAACCGGGCCTCGTCCGGGCCGCCGTCGCTCAACCCTCGTTCGCCCGTGCCGAAGTGGCGGCGTACGGTCTCGCCGTCGGCGTCCAGCTCGACGAGGCGGTGCCGGGTGGTGTCGGAGACCAGGATTCCGCCGTCCGGCAGGAGCAGCGCCTTGCCGGGGAAGCGCAGATGCGTGGCGACGGGCTCGGGCGCGACGTAGGGGCCGTCACCGCGGTGCAGCGTGCCCTTGGCCCCGTGCTCGGCCTCCAGCTCCTCGACGAGCTTCTCGATGGCGTGCGCGTGGCCCTCGCCCGCGTGCTGGGCGACGACGTAGCCCTCGGGGTCGATCACGACGAGCGTCGGCCAGGCGCGTACGGCGTACTGCTTCCAGGTGGCCAGCTCGGGGTCGTCGAGGACGGGGTGGTGGACCTCGTAGCGCTCGACGGCGTCGACGACGGCCTGGTGCTCGGCCTCATGGACGAACTTGGGCGAGTGGACGCCGATGATCACCACGGTGTCGCGGTGCTTCTCCTCCAGCTCGCGCAGCTCGTCCAGGACATGCAGACAGTTCACACAGCAGAACGTCCAGAAGTCGAGGATGACGATGCGGCCTCGCAGGTCAGCGAGGGTGTACTGCCGGTCGCCTGTATTGAGCCAGCCGCCCTTGCCGATGAGTTCGGGGGCGCGGACGCGTGCACGTGATGCCATGCCACCAGTCAACACCGTGACCGCCTGCGCGCATTCCGCCGGACCCCGGGGGAACCTGTGACGCATGAGACTTCTCGTACGTGAGCGGCTGTTCGCCATCGGCGACGACTACTGGATCGAGGACGACGGGGGCCGCAAGGTCTTCCTGGTCGACGGCAAGGCGATGCGGCTGCGCGACACCTTCGAGCTGAAGGACGCCGACGGCCGGGTCCTGGTCGAACTGCGGCAGAAGCTGATCAGCCTGCGGGACACCATGCTCATCGAGCGGGGCGGCGAGGAGCTGGCCAAGGTCAAGCGCAAGCGGCTGTCGCTGCTCCGCAACCACTACCGGGTGACGCTGGTGGACGGCACGGAGCTGGACGTCAGCGGCAGGATCCTGGACCGCGAGTTCGCCATCGAGTACGACGGGGAACTGCTGGCCCAGGTCTCGCGCCGCTGGCTGACCCTCCGGGACACGTACGGCATCGATGTCGTCCGGGACGACGCCGACACCGCGCTGCTCGTCGCGGTGTCGATGTGCGTGATCGTGCTGGCGGACAAGGAGAACGAGGGCTGAAGCGCCCCGCCGCACGCGAGGGCCGTTGTTTCACGTGAAACGTCGCCGAAGGCCGCGAAGGCCGCCGGGCTGCCCTCTCAGCACCTCCCGGGCCCCCTCTCAGCACCTCCCGGCCCCCTCTCAGCGCCTCCGGGCCCTCGGAGCGCCTCCCAGCCCCCTCAGAGCGGCGGGGCAAGCCCCAGCCGCCGGTCCTTCAGCGCCGGGAACTGCTCCCGGGTCACCCGCACCTTGTCCGCGTCCAGCTCGACGGTCAGGACCTCTTCGTCCGCGCCTGCCTGGGCCAGCACCTCGCCCCAGGGGTCGACGACGATGCTGTGCCCGGCCTGCTGGATGTCGCCGTGGGTGCCGGCCGTTCCGACGGCCAGGACGTACGCCTGGTTCTCCACGGCACGGGCCTGCGCCAGGAGGGTCCAGTGGGAGCGCCGGCGCTCGGGCCAGCCCGCCGCGACGACCAGCGTCTCGGCGCCCGCGTCGACGAGCCCCCGGAACTGCTCGGGGAAGCGCAGGTCGTAACAGGTGGCGAGGCCCAGGGTGGTCTCCGGCAGGGGGACCGTCACCAACTCCTCGCCCGCGCCCATCATCACGGCCTCGCCCCGGTCGAAGCCGAAGCGGTGGATCTTGCGGTAGACGGCCGTGCGCTCGCCCTGCGGCGAGAAGACCAGGCTGGTGTTGTAAAGCGTGCCGTCGTCCGCCCGCTCGACGAAGGAACCGGCGTGCAGCCAGGCCCCGGCCTCGGCGGCGGCCTTCGCCATCACCTCGTGCGTCGGGCCCTCCAGGGGCTCGGCCTCCGCTTCGAACGCGGTGTAGGCGAACGCCCCGACCGGCCACAGTTCAGGAAGAACCACCAGGTCAGCACCGCGCTGGGCGACCACCATCGAGGCCGCCCGCACCCTGCGGGCATCGACGGATTCGTCCGGGTCAACTGCGATCTGGATGAGAGAGGCGCGCACACTACCACCGTCCTGGCATTCGAGCCGTCAACACGGGCCTACGATCGTCACACCAAAGCACTGCCGGGGTGCCTGCTCGCAGCGTAACTTGGACCCATCGCCGGTGGGTCCGGCGGTCGAACCTGCACGCAGCTCGCCGACAGCGCCGTCAGTGCCAGCCCACCCGCCAGCACTCCCTGCTCTCTCCAGCCCATGCACCGCAGAACCGCACGAGGGGTCCCGTGACCGTCCATCCCAGCCTCCAGCCCTACACCGACGCCGCGACCCACTCCATCGAGGCGATAGCCGAGCTGGTGAAGCCTCTCCCCGAGGGCGAGTGGAACCGCCGAACGCCCTGCCCGGGATGGTCGGTGCGCGACATCGTGTCGCACGTCATCGGCATGGAGTGCGAGATGCTCGGCGATCCCCGGCCGATCCACTCCCTCCCGCGCGACCTCTACCACGTGCAGAGCGACTTCGCCCGCTACATGGAGATGCAGGTCGACGTCCGGCGGCACCACACCTCCCCGGAGATCACCGCCGAGCTGGAGTACGTCCTCATCCGCCGGGCCCGCCAGATCCGCAACGAGTCGCGCAGCCCCGAGACCAAGGTGCGCGCGCCGCTGGGCGCCGAGCAGACCCTCGAAACAGCGCTGAACCTGCGGGCGTTCGACGTCTGGGTGCACGAGCAGGACCTGCGCGCCACGCTCGGGCAGCCCGGCAACCTGGACTCCCCCGGCGCCCTGATCACCCGGGACATGCTGCTCGCCGGGCTGCCGAAGGTGGTCGCCAAGAAGGCGGGCGCGCCCGCGAATTCGGCGGTCGTCTTCGACGTGCACGGGCCGGTGGAGTTCCTGCGGACGGTACGGGTCGACGCGGAGGGCCGCGGCTCGGTCGACGGCGCGCCCTCACTCGGCCCCGCGGTGACGCTGTCGCTGGACTGGGAGACGTACGTCCGGCTCGCCTGCGGCCGGGTCCGCCACACGGCCGTCGCCGACCGGATCAAGGTCGAGGGCGACCAGGAGCTGGCCACCGCGATCCTGGACAACTTCGCCGTGACCCCGTGACCCCGTGACCCCGCGTTCCATGACCCCGTAGAACCGTCCTCCGCCCCGGCGGCGCCCGTCCCGGACCATGGGCGACGGGCGCGCCGCCGAGCGGCGAAGGAGGCGGCTACGCCGGTACGTGCACGGCCTCGACGCGGCTCACCACGTGGTGCTCGCGTTCCCTGAGCGCCGCCCGGCGGCGCAGCCGCAGGATCTGGGTGACGCCGAGCGCCTCCAGGACGAAGACCGAGGCGAACGCGGCACGGTAGTTGTCGCCCGTGGCGTCCAGCAGGACCCCGACGGCGAACAGGGTGGTCATCGAGGCGATGAACCCGCCCATGTTGACGATCCCCGAGGCGGTGCCCTGGCGTTCGGGCGGATTGGCCGGCCGGGCGAAGTCGAAGCCGACCATCGAGGCCGGTCCGCAGGTACCGAGCACCACGCACAGGGCGACCAGCAGCCACATCGGCGTACGGTCGGCCGGGTAGAGGATCGCGGACGCCCAGAGCAGGGCCGTCATCGCCACCGTGCCCAGCGCGATGGGGATCCGTGCCTCGTGGTGGCGGGCGATGATCTGCCCGTAGACGAGCCCCACCACCATGTTGGACAGCACCACCAGGGTGAGCAGCGTGCCCGCCGTTCCCCGGCTCAGCCCCTGTGCCTCGACCAGGAACGGCATCCCCCACAGCAGCAGGAACACCATCGCGGGGAACTGGGTGGTGAAGTGCACCCACATCCCGAGCCGGGTCCCCGGCTCCCGCCAGGCGGCGGCGAGCTGCCGACGGACGTACGCGGCCCCGGCGTGCGCGGCGGGCGGCGGCTCGTGGCCCTCGGGGTGGTCCTTCAGGAACAGCAGGAGCGGCACCAGCACCACGACACCGGCCAGCGAGCTGCCGACGAACGTCGCGGTCCAGCCGTAGCTGTGCAGCGCCCGCGCGATGAACAGCGTCGAGACGAGGTTGCCCGCCATCCCGAACAACGCCGCGACCTGGCCGATCAGCGGTCCGCGCCGGGCCGGGAACCAGCGGCTGCCGAGCCGCAGCACGCTGATGAACGTCATCGCGTCGCCGCAGCCGAGCAACGCGCGGGCCGCCAGCGCCATGCCGTACGAGGGGGAGAGCGCGAAGCCGAGCTGTCCGACGGTGAACAGGACGGCCCCGATCGTGAGGACCTTCTTGGTGCCGAGCCGGTCGACCATCAGACCGACGGGTATCTGCATGCCCGCGTAGACGAGGAGCTGGAGGATCGAGAACGTGGACAGCGCGGAGGCGTTGACGTCGAACCGGTCGGCGGCGTCGAGTCCGGCGACGCCCAGGCTGGTACGGAAGATGATCGCGACGAAGTAGACGGCGACCCCGATGCCCCAGACCCAGGCGGCACTCCGGCCGCCGGGTGGATCACCGGGCAGGGAGAGCGTGGGGGCGGCCGAGCTCACCGGTCCTCCCCCCGCACCAGCACCCGCACCCGGCCGACATGGCGGCGCACGACCAGGGCCGCCCCGTCGGCGTCCCCGGCCCGGATCGCCTCCAGCAGCTCACCGTGCTCGGTGATGTTGGCCTCGATCCTGCCCGGGTGGGCCTCCATCACCGCGACACCCATCCGCAGCTGACGGTCGCGCAGCTGGTCGTAGAGGCGCGAGAGGATCTCGTTGCCGGCGTGCTTCACGATCTCGGCGTGGAAACAGCGGTCCTTGACGGCCACGGCGGCCAGATCGCCGTCCTCGGCCAACTGCCGCTGCTCATCCAGGAGCTGCTCCAGCCGGGCGATCAACTGCGCGGACGCGGGCACCGCCTTGCGCGCGGCGAACTCCTCGACCAGCAGCCGGGTCTCCACCACGTCCTTGATCTCCTGCGCGGAGACGGCGAGCACGAGGGCGCCCTTCTTCGGGTAGAGCTTGATCAGCCCCTCGACCTCCAGCCGCAGCAGCGCCTCGCGCACCGGCGTCCGGGAGACGCCGACCGCGTCCGCGAGATCCCCTTCGGTGAGCAGGGTCCCGCCCTCGTAGCGGCGGTCCAGGACGGCTTCCTTGATGTGGGTGTAGACGCGCTCGGCGGCGGGCGGGCGCTTGAGGGAGGCGGTCGGCGGCTGTACGGAGGCGGAGGGTGCGGCAGGCATGCGCACAGCATAGATACAACATGCACGCATGGCGGCCCCCGTCCGGATCCTGGACGCCGTCCGGCTGCCCGCGCCGGTCCCCTTGCGTTACGTTGAGCGGGTGACAGGTCACGCCATCGAAGAGGTACGTCTCACCGCGTTCAAGAGCTTCCACGGCGCGGTGCTTCCGCTGGCGCCTCTCACGGTCCTCATCGGGCGCAACAGCAGCGGAAAGTCGAACGCGCTGGACGGGCTGGAGGTCCTCTCCCGGCTGGCGCGCGGCGATGACATCACCGAGGCCCTGGAGAGCCGGCGCAGTGCGGCGGGTCCGGTGCGGGGCGGGCTGAGCGGGTGCGTGCCGCACGGCTCGGACCGGTTCTCGCTCGGCTGCACCGTCAGCACGGAGTACGGGCCCATCACGTTCGACGTGACGGTCCAGGTCGAGCCGGAAGTCCAGATCATCGAGGAACGGCTCACCGGTCCGACGACGAGCGGCACACGCCCTCTCCTCGTGAGCGGAGAGCCGATCCCGCACCGCGCGGACATCGACGCCTCCTGGCACAACGGGAAGCGGGGCCGGAACCCGAGCGCCCCCTTCCGGAGCACCCGCCTGCTGACCTCGCAGCTGCCTCTGCGCGTTCCCGGTCAGAGTGAGGGCGAGATCGACACCGTATGGGCGGCCGAGGCCCTGTTGACCGCACTCACCGGGGCCTTTCACCTCGACCCCGTACCGCATCTGATGCGGCAGTACGTACCGGCTCGTGATTTCCATCTGCGCAGGACGGCAGAGAACCTCTCCGCCGCGATCGGCAACATCAAGCGGCACGACCAGGAAACGTTCACGAGCCTCGTCGGCCTCCTCAGAGGCCTGGCCGATCACGACATCGAGCGGCTGGCCGTCACGAGGTCGGAACTGGGTGACGTCATGCTCGCACTCCACGAAGGGCCGTTGGGGCTCACCCCGGCCCGCGAGATGAGCGACGGCATGCTCAGGTTCCTGGCGGTCACGACGTCGCTGTTGACCGGTGGTGACGGGCTGGACCTGGGGCCCGCCCCGGACGAGGACATCGAACGGTCACTCACTCTGGTCATCGAAGAACTGGAGAACGGACTGCACCCGTCCCAGGCCGCGGAGGTGCTGCGCCTGGTACGGGGAGCGGCAACCGAGGGCACGACCCGGGTCCTCATCACCACCCACAGCCCCGCCCTGCTCTCCGCGCTCAGCGGCGACGACCACGAAGGGGTCATCGTCTGCTCCCGGGACCGGGAAACGGGCTCCAGCCTCCTGACTCGGCTCACCGAACTGGACGGCTACGCCACGGCAATGGGCGCGGGCCCGCTGGGCGACGTGGTGACCCACGGTCGGCTGGTCCGCGAAGAACGCGGCGAAGAGGACTACGCCGAGTTCGACCGACTTCTCGGGATCGGGTGAGGTCATGGCCCGGGGGGTGGAGTTCGTCGACACGTCGATCCTGTGCAATCTGCTGGATGTTCCCGGCAAGTGCCAGGACCGCAAGCAAGTGATCGCCGAGCTGAAGAGCAAGCGCGAACGTCGGGAGACCGACCTTCTGCTGCCGGTCACCGCCATCATCGAAACGGGCAACCACATCGCCCAGGTGTCCAACGGGCGGGCACGCCGCTCGTGCGCGGAACGGCTCTCCGGAGTCCTGACCACCGTCATCGAGGGGAAGGCTCCCTGGGCGCTCAACGAGGTCGAATGGGACGCGGCCCACCTCCGGGCGCTCGTGAACGGCGGCAGCACCGGGAGCAGCCTGATCGAGCACGCCTGCAACAAGCTCGGCTGCGGCGACCTCAACATCCTCATCGAGCGGGACCGGTATCTCGCCCGTACATCCGGAGTACGGGCCTCGATCTGGACGCTGGACGACCTCCTCTCTTCCTACGCCTGACCGAGAGCGTCCGGCTGTGCCGTGCATGAGCTCCGCTACCCGACTCCAACAGTTCACGCTTCCCTGAATTCACGTATCGCTGTACTGTCGTTCCATGCTGACCGCCGTTTCCGACATCGAGGTGCTCGCACGGTTCGGCCGCGCGCTCGCCGACCCGATCCGCTGCCGCCTGCTGCTCGCGCTCCGCGAGGCCCCCGCATACCCCTCCGACCTCGCCGAGGCCCTCGGCATCTCGCGCACCCGGCTCTCCAACCACCTGGCCTGTCTGCGCGACTGCGGCCTGGTCGTCACCGTGCCGGACGGCCGCCGGACGCGCTACGAGCTGGCCGACCGACGTCTCGGCAGCGCACTGGACGACCTGCGCTCCGCGGTGGTGGCCGTCGAGACCGACCGCACGTGCCCGGACGCGGAGACGGAGGACTGCTGCTGATGACCACGCTCTCCCTCGGCCCCTCCCCGGCCCGCCGGGACGCGCTCGCCCGCCGGATACGGCTGCTGGTCGCGGCCACCATCGCCTACAACGTCATCGAGGCGGCAGTCGCCCTCACCGCCGGAACGATCGCCTCCTCCAGCGCCCTGATCGGCTTCGGCCTGGACTCCGTCATCGAGGTCTCCTCCGCCGCCGCGATCGCCTGGCAGTTCTCCGCCCGCGAGCACGCGGTGCGCGAGAGCCGGGAGAGGACGGCTCTGCGGATCATCTCCGTATCGTTCTTCGCGCTCGCCGCGTACGTCGCCGTCGACGCGGCCCGGACGCTGGCCGGGACCGGCGAGGCCGAACCGTCCCCTCTCGGCATCGTCATCGCCGCGCTCTCGCTGGCGGTCATGCCGTTCCTCTCGGCCGCCCAGCGACGGGCGGGACGCGAGATCGGGTCCGCGTCCGCCGTCGCGGACTCGAAGCAGACCCTGCTGTGCACGTACCTCTCCGCCGTCCTGCTGGCCGGGCTGCTCCTCAACGCCACGCTCGGCTGGGCCTGGGCCGACCCGGTCGCCGCCCTCACCATCGCCGTCATCGCCGTCAAGGAAGGCCGCGAAGCCTGGCGGGGCAAGGGCTGCTGCGCGTCGGCGGTCCAAGGTCAAGCCTGCGCAAATTCACCCGATCAGTAACGCATCCATTGCCCCGTCTCAGGAGTCTCACCTCCGAGCGGCACCCTTATGTGGCCGCATATCAGGGGCATTTGGAGCGTTCAGTTGAATATCGGCATCAAGCGCATCAATCGCGTCACCGTCACGGCCACCGTGACGCTCACCGCCGGTGCGGTGCTCGCGGGCAGCGCCTTCGCCTCCACGGCGCACGCCGCCACGCCGCCGACTCCGAAGATCGTCGCCAAGGGCGGCTTCGTGATGAACAACGGCACGGGCAAGACCCTCTTCACCAAGTCCGCGGACACCCGGCGCGCCACGGGCTCCACCACCAAGATCATGACGGCGCTGGTGGTCCTGTCGCAGAAGAACGTGAACCTGAAGTCCAAGGTCACGGTCCAGAAGGCGTACAGCGACTACATCGTCAAGAAGAACGCCTCGTCCGCCCGGCTCATCGTCGGCGACAAGCCCACCGTCGGCCAGCTCCTCTACGGCCTGATGCTCCCCTCCGGCTGCGACGCCGCGTACGCCCTGGCCGACAAGTTCGGCTCCGGCAAGACCCGTGCGGCCCGCGTGAAGTCGTTCATCGGCAAGATGAACGCCACGGCGAAGAGCCTCAAGCTGAAGAACACCCGCTTCGACTCGTTCGACGGCATAGGGGGCGGCAACAACTACTCGACCCCCCGTGACCTGACGAAGATCGCCAGCAAGGCGATGAAGAACTCCACGTTCCGCTCGATCGTCAAGACCAAGTCGACGAAGCAGAAGGTGACCACGAAGAGCGGTGGCTACCGCTACATGTCGTGGAGCAACACCAACAAGATGCTCAGCAGCTACAGCGGCGCCGTCGGCGTCAAGACCGGCTCCGGCCCGACCGCCAAGTACTGCCTGGTCTTCGCCGCGACCCGGAAGGGCAAGACGGTGATCGGCACGGTGCTGACGTCGTCCTCCGAGAAGAACCGCACCGCCGACGCGAAGAAGCTGATGGACTACGGGTTCAAGAAGTAGCCCGCCCGCGCTGTACGAGGAGGGGGCCCGGCCCGCACGAGGTGTGCGGGCCGGGCCCCCTCGCCGTACCCACGGCCTACGGCTGCCGGCGGTGCAGGCCGGCGGTGAACGCGTCCCAGGCGGCGGGCGCGACGGTGAGGACAGGCCCCCCGAGGTGCTTGGAGTCGCGGACGGCGACGGTGCGGGGGAGGTTGCGGGCTACCTCGACGCACTCCTGGCCAGCGTTGCCGCCGCTGTAGCTGGACCTGACGAATTTGTACGCGGGCACGGGGCCTACAACTCCTTGAGAATGCCGTCGACCAGTCTGACCGAGTTGCGCTGCGCGAGACCCAGCCGCGTGATGCGGTCGAAGAGCCGGACATGATGCTCGGCATCAGTATCGCTCTCCAGCCAGAGCGTGCTCGACGTCGTATCCATGTGCACCACGTCGAGCGCTCCCGGATCGGCGAACGACACAATGGTGAAGGCACTCGTCATCCCTGGATGAGCACCCGCCAGGTAGGGCATGACCTGGAGCTTCACGTTCGGCTGCCGAGCCATGTCCAGCAAATGACCGAGCTGCTCCCTCATCACCTGTCTGCCTCCCACCAGTTGGCGCAGAGCACTTTCATGCACCACTGCCCATAGCTCAAGCGGACGTTCGCCGGTCAACCGCGCCTGCCGTGCCATCCGGGCTTCGACAAAGGGTTCGATCTCGTCAGGATCCTCCCAGGACCCGTTTCCCACCGCCAGCGCCCTGGCGTAATCAGGCGTCTGCAACAAGCCGGGCACGATGGCCAGCTGCCAGGTGCGCAAGCTGCTGGCGATGTCCTCCAACGCCACGTACTCGACCATGGATTCGAGCCCGGGGTACTGGTTCCACCAACCGCTCGCCTTGCGGCGCTCACGGTCGGCTTTGGCCAGAGCCAAAAGCCTGTCGACTGCGGCGCTGTCAGCCTCGCCGTACAGGTGGCACAGGGCCCGGATGTCCGGGTCCCGTATCGGTACGAGGCCTCGCTCGATCTTGGCCACCTTCGCCACCGACGCCGTCAGCGCGTCCGCAGCATGCGACTGGCGCATGTCCTGCGCTTCCCGCATCCGCAGCAACTCACCGCCGAGACGGCGCCCCAACACGGTAGAAACCGTCCGCCCTCGATCAGGACTGTTGCCTGCCACGTCTCATCCCCTCCGCCGAGTGGCCCAAGTCTGGGACCCCTCCCCTTCGAACACCAACTAGGGCAGAGAATTTTCTGCCCGCAGTTATTGCTGCACGAGGGATCACACCACTACCGTCAGTACTCCACCGCTCGCACAGCGGAACCAACTCGGCGGAAGTGCACCGCCCTGCCCTGCGCCGGAACCGAAGAATCACGGCCCTGCCCACCGCAGCAGCGACATCGCCACCGCCCACCCCCACCCCGGAGGCACGCACCCATGTCCGCAGCCCAGGAGACCCCCGTACCCGCCCCCGCCCCCGTCCTCCGCGAGGACCGCGTCGACTACACGCCCACCGCGCACAGCGTCGTCCTCAGCCGGCACCGCGCCGCTCGGCTCGTCCTCCAATGGGGGCACCCCGCCCTGGCCGGTGACGCGGCGCTCCTGGTCAGCGAGTTGGCGACCAACGCGTTGCTGCACGGGGCCATCCGGGGCCGGCTCTTCCGGGTCCGGCTCACCCTCACCGCTACCGCCCTCCGGATCGCCGTCAGCGATCCGCGCGGGGAGCGGCTGCCCAGCCTCCGGCGGCCCGACGCCGACGACTGTTACGGGCGCGGGCTCCTGATCGTCGCGCGGCTCGCCGACGACTGGGGCGTCGAGCCGCGCACGGTGGGGAAGACCGTGTACGCCGAACTCGCCGTGCGGTGAAGGCCGGACATGCCGGTGGGCCCGTACGGAGAAACGTACGGGCCCACCGGGAAAAGCAGCTACGCCCAGGTGATCAGGCGCTTCGGCTGCTCCAGGATCGCCGCCACATCGGCCAGCACCTTGGAGCCCAGCTCGCCGTCGACCAGGCGGTGGTCGAACGACAGCGCCAGTGTGGTGACCTGACGCGGCTTCACCTTGCCCTTGTGAACCCACGGCTGGAGCTTGATCGCGCCGACCGCCAGGATCGCGGACTCGCCCGGGTTGAGGATCGGCGTACCGGTGTCGACGCCGAAGACGCCGACGTTGGTGATGGTCACCGTGCCGCCCGCCATCGCCGCAGGGGACGTCTTGCCGTCCCGGGCCGTGGCGACCAGCTCGCCCAGGGCCGCCGCGAGCTGCGGCAGCGTCTTGTCGTGCGCGTCCTTGATGTTCGGCACGATCAGACCGCGCGGGGTGGCCGCCGCGATGCCCAGGTTGACGTAGTGCTTCTGCACGATCTCCTGGTTGGCCTCGTCCCAGGCGGCGTTGACCTCGGGGTTCCGCTTGATCGCCACGAGGAGGGCCTTGGCGATGATGAGGAGCGGGTTGACCCGCACCCCCGCCATGTCCTTGTCCTCCTTGAGCTCGGCCACGAGCTTCATCGTGCGCGTCACGTCGACCGTGACGAACTCGGTGACGTGCGGCGCGGTGAACGCGCTGCCCACCATCGCCTGCGCGATGGCCTTGCGGACGCCCTTGACCGGGATACGGGTCTCCCGGGCGGAGGCGGGGGCGTCGGCTGCCACCGGAGCCTCGGCGGTCACCGGTGCGGGCGCCGGCGTAACCGGGGCCGCCTCGGAGGCCACGGCCGGGGCCGCCGCCGCGTGGACGTCCTCGCGGGTGATGACGCCGTCCTTGCCCGTCGGCACCACCGTCGCGAGGTCGATGCCCAGGTCCTTGGCGAGCTTGCGGACCGGCGGCTTGGCGAGCGGACGGCCGCCGGCCGGAGCACCGGCCACGGGCGCGGGAGCGGGAGCGGCGGGTGCCGCGTGCCCGTTCAGCTCGGCCTGCACCGCCGCCGCGACGGCGGCGGCCTCCGGCGCGGCCGACGCCCCCTTGCGCGGGCGGCGCTTGGTGGAGGACTCGGCGACGCCGTAACCCACCAGGACCGGCGTACGCCCCTTCGGCTCGGCTTCCGCCTCGGGCTCCTCCACCGGCTCCTGGGCCGGAGCGCCGGCCGGGGCCGGGGCGTCGCCGCTGCCCGGGGCCACGTCGATCGCGATGATCACCTGGCCGACGTCGACGGTCGTGCCCTCGGGGAAGCGCAGCTCGTGCACCACCCCGTCGAACGGGATCGGCAGCTCGACGGCCGCCTTCGCGGTCTCGACCTCGCACACGACCTGGCCGTCGGTGACGGTGTCGCCGGGCTGGACGAACCACTTGAGGATCTCGGCCTCGGTCAGTCCTTCGCCCACGTCGGGCATCTTGAACTCACGGAAACGAGCAGACGTTTCGGTCATCGTCGTCACGAACCCTCTCCTCAGAACGCCAGCGAGCGGTCGACGGCGTCGAGCACCCGGTCCAGGCCGGGCAGATACTCGTCCTCCAGCCGGGCCGGCGGGTAGGGGACGTGGTAGCCGCCGACCCGCAGCACGGGGGCTTCGAGGTGGTAGAAGCAGCGCTCGGTGATCCGGGCGGCGATCTCCGCGCCGGAGCCGTAGAAGACGGGCGCCTCGTGGACGACCACGACCCGGCCGGTCTTCTCCGCCGACGTCTGGATGGCGTCGAAGTCGATCGGGGACATCGAGCGCAGGTCCAGGACCTCGATCGACTTGCCCTCCTCCTGGGCGGCGGCGGCCGCTTCCAGGCAGACCTTCACCATCGGCCCGTACGCGACCAGCGTGAGGTCGCTGCCCTCGCGGACGGTCACGGCCCTGTGCAGCGGTCCGGGGATGGACTCGGTGTCGACCTCGCCCTTGTCCCAGTAACGCCGCTTGGGCTCGAAGAAGATGATCGGGTCGTCGCTCTGGACGGCCTGCTGCATCATCCAGTAGGCGTCGCTCGCGTTGGACGGCGAGACCACCTTCAACCCCGCGACGTGCGCGAAGAGCGCCTCGGGGGACTCGCTGTGGTGCTCGACCGCGCCGATGCCGCCGCCGTACGGGATGCGCACGACGACCGGCAGCTTGATCTTGCCGAGCGCGCGGGCGTGCATCTTGGCGAGCTGCGTGACGATCTGGTCGTACGCGGGGAAGACGAAGCCGTCGAACTGGATCTCGACGATCGGGCGGTAGCCGCGCAGGGCCAGGCCGATCGCCGTGCCGACGATGCCGGACTCGGCGAGCGGGGTGTCGATCACCCGGTCCTCGCCGAAGTCCTTCTGGAGTCCGTCGGTGATGCGGAAGACGCCGCCGAGCTTGCCGACGTCCTCACCCATGATGAGGACCTTCGGGTCGTTGTCGAGGGCGAGGCGGAGCGACTCGTTGAGCGCTTTCGCGATGGACATCTTTTCCACGGCCATGGCTACTTGCCCTCCTCGGCGGAATCGGCGAACGACGCCTGGTAGGCGGCGAACTGGGCCCGCTCCTCGTCCACGAGGGAGCTGCCGTCGGCGTAACCGTGCTCGAACAGGGCCATCGGTTCCGGGTCGGGCATCGCGCGCACCGCTTCCCGCACCCGCTTGCCGAGGGTCTCGCTCTCGGCCTCCAGCTCGGTGAAGAACGCCTCGTCGGCGTGGCCGGACTTCTCCAGGTACGTGCGCAGCCGCAGGATCGGGTCCTTGGCCTCCCACGCGGCCCGCTCGTCGTCCGCCCGGTACTTCGTCGGGTCGTCGGAGGTGGTGTGGGCGCCCATCCGGTACGTGAACGCCTCGACGAGGGTCGGGCCCTCGCCCCGGCGCGCGCGCTCCAGCGCGGAGCGGGTGACGGCCAGGCAGGCGAGGACGTCGTTGCCGTCGACCCGGACGCCGGGGAAGCCGTAGCCCTGGGCGCGCTGGTAGAGCGGCACGCGGGTCTGGCGCTCGGTGGGCTCGGAGATGGCCCACTGGTTGTTCTGGCAGAAGAAGACGACCGGGGCGTTGTAGACCGCGGAGAAGGTGAACGACTCGGCGACGTCGCCCTGGCTGGAGGCGCCGTCACCGAAGTACGCGATCACGGCGGAGTCCGCGCCGTCCTTGGCGACGCCCATGGCGTAGCCGGTGGCGTGCAGCGTCTGCGAGCCGATGACGATCGTGTACAGGTGGAAGTTGTTGGTGCTCGGGTCCCAGCCGCCGTGGTTCACCCCGCGGAACATCCCGAGCAGGTTGGTCGGGTCGACGCCGCGGCACCAGGCGACCCCGTGCTCCCGGTAGGTCGGGAAGACGTAGTCGTCGTCGCGCAGGGCCCGGCCGCTGCCGATCTGGGCGGCCTCCTGACCGAGCAGCGAGGCCCACAGGCCCAGCTCGCCCTGGCGCTGGAGGGCGGTCGCCTCGGCGTCGAAGCGGCGGGTGAGGACCATGTCCCGGTACAGGCCGCGCAGCTCGTCGGCGCTCAGGTCGATGCTGTAGTCCGGGTGCTCGACGCGCTCGCCCTCGGGCGTCAGCAGCTGTACGAGCTGGGGATCGGAACTCTGCGGCTTCTTCGCGGCGCTGGTCCGCTTGCTGGCGCGTCGCGGTTTACGCGCGGCGGCAGTGCTCTCCACGGTCACGTGCGTGCTCCTCCGTCGGTCCGGCCCCCGGGGTCTGCCGGAAACCAGTGCGGCTCGCCTGAACCCGCGGCCGTGCACGGGGTGGGTGCCGGTCGGCCGGGATCAAGCGTGACAGGTGCCCCGGCGAGCGCCCTGTCATAGGCACGTTACCCAGTGCGTCGCAGAACTGCGAAACCCTATCTGACCTGCGATTTTGCTTGGATTTCCAAGTAAATCGAAAAAATCGCGAAGCTCTGCTGGTCAGGGCACTGGAAACAGCCTTGCAGGCCGCCGGAACAACGGCACGTTATCCCGCGGATCAGCGCCAGGGAAGAGCAGAGCGGAGACGAGTATGTGAGACTGCGATCGTGCGCGAAGATGGAAAAATCACGGTATTTCTGCTCGATGATCACGAGGTCGTCCGGCGTGGCGTCCATGAGTTGCTCTCCGTCGAGGCGGACATCGCGGTGGTCGGCGAGGCCGGTACGGCCGCGGACGCCCTGGCGCGGATCCCCGCGACGCGTCCCGACGTGGCGGTGCTCGACGTCCGGCTGCCGGACGGCAGCGGGGTGGAGGTGTGCCGGGAAATCCGTTCCCAGGACGAGAACATCAAATGCCTGATGCTCACCTCGTACGCCGATGACGAGGCGCTTTTCGACGCGATCATGGCTGGCGCGTCGGGATATGTGCTGAAGGCGATCCGCGGCAATGAACTGCTGAATGCCGTACGGGACGTGGCGGCCGGAAAATCCCTGCTGGACCCGGCGGCGACCGCCCGGGTGCTGGAGCGGCTGCGCGACGGCGGCAGCGGGAAGGGCGAGGACAAGCTCGCCGGCCTCACGGAACAGGAACGCAGGATCCTGGACCTGATCGGCGAGGGCCTGACCAACCGGGTCATCGGGGAGCGCCTGCACCTCGCCGAGAAGACCATCAAGAACTACGTCTCCAGCCTGCTGTCCAAGCTGGGCATGGAGCGCCGCTCGCAGGCGGCCGCGTACGTCGCGCGGCTCCAGGCCGAGCGCCGCTGAGCCGCCGCGCGCCGCAGGGGACTTTGGTCCCGTGCCACCCGGGGCAGGCGACTCTTACGCGGCCCCTACGGCCGGGGGACAGTGGAATCCATGTCCTTCGACGAACTCCCCGCGACCGGGACGATCCGGCGGGCTCCGGCCGGCACGATCGAGCGGACCGGGCCCCTCGAGACCGGGCGGGCCGAGCCCATCGAACTGCTCCGCCGCGTCCCGTACGGCCGCCTCGCGACCAGCATGCGGGCCCTGCCGTTCCTGACGGTGGCCCGGCACGTCGTGTGCGACGGCCGCATCCTGCTGCGGATGCACGGCGGCTTCGGCCACCACGAGGCGTGCGACGGGAGCGTCGTCGCGTACGGCGCGGACAACTACAACGACGCGGCCCGCGCGGGCGGCGGCGGCGACCTGTGGTCCGTGCAGTTCACCGGCCCCGCCGAGATCGTGCACCCCTGCCCCGAGCAGGAGCGACTGTTCGGCGCCCCGCCCGTCTCCGTCAACGGGGAGCCCTTCGCCCCGGCCTATCTCCGGGTCGATCCGCACTTCGTCACCGAACACACGCTGAACTTCTGAGGCGCCGCGGCATGGCGGGCCCCTGACAGCCTGGGTCCTCCAGCGCACCCCACCCCCGGGTACTTCAGCGCACCTTCGGGTCCCTCAGCGCGCCCTGGGTCCCTTCGCGCATCCCCGGGTCCCTCAGCGCACCCCGGGTCCCTTCGCGCATCCCGGGTCCCTCAACGCGCCTTCGGGGCCCTTTAGCGCACCTCCGGGTGTGACCGCAAGTCCGCCGAGCGGCCACGCAGAGTGATCTAACATCTGGTAAGTGCCGCGCTCATATGTCACTCGTCCACCTGTTCCCCCGGTCGGCGAGGTGCTGCGCCGTTACCCGAACGTGGGCGAGCCGCTCGCCTGCGAGCCGATCACCAAGGGCTTGCTGAACCACGGATACCGCGTCTCCACCACGAGCGGCTCCTACTTCCTCAAGCACCACCTCGACAAGAGGCATCTCGACGACGCCAGCGGGGAACGCGCCGCGATCGTGCGCCAGCACCGCGCCACCCAGCGCCTGCAGTCGCTCGGCGTGCCCGTCGTCCCGCCCCTGACGGACACCCGGGGCGACACCGTCACGGTGATCGGTGAACGGTGCTACGCGCTGCACCCCTGGGTCGACGGCCTCCACCGGGTCGGCTCCCAGCTGACCCTCTCCCAGTCGCGTCGGCTCGGAGCGCTCCTGGGGACCGTGCACACCGGCCTGGAACAGGTGATGGCGCCGCGCGACGGACCGCACCCGGGGAGCCCGCCCGCCCGGCCGGGGCACCGCAGCCCGGAGGCCGCCGACACCTTCGCGCTGATCGACGACCTGCTGGAAGCCGCGCGCGGGCGGGACGGCCGGGACTCCCCCCGCGACGCCTTCGACGAGCTCGCCGTGCACCGGCTCGTGGAGCGCCGCGCCCTGCTCGAACAGCACGCCCACCGTCGCCCGCCCACCCCGGACGGGCCCGCCACCGGCTGGGTGCACGGGGACTTCCACCCGCTGAACCTGCTCTACCGGGGCGCCGACCCGGTCGCGATCGTGGACTGGGACCGGCTGGGCGTGCAGCCACGCGCCGAGGAGGCGGTACGGGCGGCGGCGATCTTCTTCGTCCGCCCGGCCGGGGAGCTGGACCTCGCGAAGGTACGGGCGTACGCCCGCGCGTACCGGCGGGCCGCCGGGGCGGGGGCAGCGGAGCTGGCGGCCGCCGTGCACCGGGTGTGGTGGGAGCGGCTCAACGACTTCTGGATACTCCGCTGGCGCTATCGCCTCGACGACCGCAGGGCCGACCCGCAGTTCCCCGCGGTGTCGGCCCTGGCGGTGTGGTGGACGCGGGAGTACGAGGCGGTGTGCGCGGCCTTCACGGAGTGAGGCGGTTGCCACCACCGCGTGAGCCCGGCGCGCGCCACGAGGGCGCACGCCGGGCTCAGGGTCGGTGCGGTGGTGCGCTATCCCGCCGTAGCGCCGAGCACCGTCTCGCCGGGCGTGGTGCCCGTACCGCCGTCGTCGCCGGCCCCGCCGTCGTCACCGCCGGCGCCGCCCGGGGTGCCGGGGTCGGTGGCCGGGTCGGTGGGGCCACCGGTGGGCTCACCGCTGTTGCCCTCGTTGGTGTTGCCGTCCGAGGTGCCCGGGTCCGTGTCGGTCGGGTCCGGGGACGGGCTGAACGAAGGCTCGCTCGGGGTCGGGTCCGGGGTCCACGGCGGCGGGTTGGGCTGCGTCCGGCCGCCGGTGGAGGTGCCCGGATCCTCCGGCTCTTCGCTCTCCTCCTCCTCGGACGGCGTCTCCGAGGGCTTCTCCTTCTCGGACTGGCTGACCGAGGTGGACGGCTTGACCGGCTCCTTCTTCCCGCCGCCGTCCTGCGCGGCGTTGACGGCGAAGGCGACCCCCGCGCCGATCGCGACCAGCGCGAGCAGGACGAAGAGCCACATCTTGCCGCGCCCGCCGGAGCGCCGGCCGCCGCCGTCGTAGCCCCCGTCGTCCGGGTTGTACGGCGGCAGGATCGGGCCCTGCGAGGTGTCCCCGTGCATCGGGTGGCCCATCGCGCGGGTGGAGCCGGACATCCCGTGCGGCGGGGTCTGACCCCCCTCGTGCAGCGCGACCGGGCCGGTGTTCCACGTGCCCGTGTGGCCGCCCTGCACCTGGAGCATCTGCAGGCTGTACTGGACGAGCCCGCGCATCTCCTCGGCGCTCTGGAACCGGTCGTCCGGGTCCTTCGCCAGCGCGCGCATCGCCATCCCGTCCAGCTCCGGCGGCACCCCGTCCGAGACCTCGGACGGCGGCACCGGGATGTCCTGGACGTGCTGGTAGACCACCGAGAGCGGGGTCTCACCGGTGAACGGGGGCCGCAGCGCCAGCAGTTCGTAGAGCAGGCAGCCGGTGGCGTACAGGTCGGACCGGTGGTCGACGGCCTTGCCGAGCGCCTGCTCGGGGGAGAGGTACTGCGGGGTGCCCATGACCATGCCGGTCTGGGTCATCGTCGACTGCGCGCCGTGCAGCGCGCGGGCGATGCCGAAGTCCATCACCTTGACCGCGCCGGAGTCCGTGATGATCACGTTGGCGGGCTTGATGTCGCGGTGCACGATCCCGTGCTGGTGCGAGTACGCGAGGGCTTCGAGCACCCCCGAGACGATGATCAGCGCCTGCTCGGGCGGCGGGGCCTCCGCGGTCAGGAGCAGATCGCGGATGGTGCGGCCCTCGACCAGCTCCATCACGATGTAGGGGACGGTCTGGCCGCCCACGACGTCCTCGCCCGAGTCGTACACGGCGACGATCGCGTGGTGGTTGAGGCCCGCTACGGACTGTGCCTCGCGGGTGAAGCGCGCCTTGGAGACGGGGTCCTCGGCCAGGTCGGAACGGAGCAGCTTCACCGCGACCGTACGGCCCAGCCGGACGTCCTCCGCCGCGTAGACCTCTGCCATGCCGCCCCGGCCGAGCCGGTAGGTCATCCGGTAACGTCCGTCGCCGACCACGCCGCCGACACCCCAGGCGTCGGAGCCATCCGAAACTCCGCCGCCGTTTGCTTCGGAATCGGGTGCCATCAGTCCTCGCCGTCGTATCTGTCCGCGCGTCCGCGGGTTCTCACGGTGCTTTGCTGCATTGCAGCGTCACGCTACAGCCTCCGCCGGACACCACGGTTCCGCTGCGGCAGGATCATCGGACCGCCCCGCGCGTCCTGCACAGGAATGTGATGCGTTTCCTGTAACGCTTCCGAGACGCTTCTTGTGCGTAGGGTCACGGAACGGGCACTCGGCTTGACGTGTCGGACCCCTGCGGCAGACTTGGCGCGTAATCGCGTTGTACGGAACCGCGTCGCACGCAATCACGTCAGACAGATACACCGCGTGCGACCGCGCGCCGCCGAGGGGGATGCAAGTCATGAGCCAGGACGGCGCACAGGGCCGCTACGCGGGCGGAGCGGTGGCGGGCGGCCGCTACCAGCTGCGCGACCTGCTCGGCGAGGGCGGGATGGCGTCCGTATACCTGGCCTACGACTCCGCTCTGGACCGCCAGGTCGCGATCAAGACCCTGCACACCGAGCTCGGGCGCGAGCAGTCCTTCCGCGAGCGCTTCCGGCGTGAGGCGCAGGCCGTCGCCAAGCTCCAGCACACCAACATCGTCTCCGTCTTCGACACCGGCGAGGACGAGCTCGGCGGTGCGCTGATGCCGTACATCGTCATGGAGTACGTCGAGGGGCAGCCGCTCGGCTCGGTGCTGGCCGCCGACATCCGCAGCCACGGCGCGATGCCGGCCGACAAGGCCCTCAAGGTGACGGCGGACGTGCTCGCCGCGCTGGAGACCAGCCACGAGATGGGCCTGGTCCACCGGGACATCAAGCCCGGCAACGTGATGATGACCAAGCGCGGCATCGTCAAGGTGATGGACTTCGGCATCGCCCGCGCCATGCAGTCCGGTGTCACCTCGATGACGCAGACCGGCATGGTCGTCGGCACCCCGCAGTACCTCTCCCCCGAGCAGGCCCTCGGCCGCGGCGTCGACGCCCGGTCCGACCTGTATTCGGTCGGCATCATGCTCTTCCAGCTGCTCACCGGCCGGATCCCGTTCGACGCCGACTCGCCGCTGGCCATCGCGTACGCGCATGTGCAGGAGGAGCCGGTCGCGCCGTCCAGCATCAACCGGTCGGTCACCCCGGCGATGGACGCCCTCGTCGCCCGCGCGCTCAAGAAGAACCCGAACGAGCGCTTCCCCAGCGCCGCCGCGATGCGCGACGAGATCGCCCGCGTGCTGAACGCCACCGGCGGCCAGACCGGCGCCCCGATGATCGTGGCCGGCGGCGGGCCCGCCAACAGCGGCTCCGGCGTCGGCTCGGCGGTGTTCCCCCCGGTCGACCAGGGCGCTCAGGCGCCCCAGGGCGTCCAGACGCCGTACCAGCCGCACCCGCAGCAGCAGCCCCACCAGCCGGGCCCGTACAGCCAGCCGACCCCGGCGCCCACGCCGAGCTACGGCTACCCGCAGGCGGCCCAGGCCCAGGGCTATCCGGCCCCCGGCCCGCCGGCCCACCAGACCCCGCCGCCGTACCCGGTCGGCGCACAGCACTCGACGGCCGTGGGCACCACCGGCGGCGGCTCCAAGCGGAACATGCCGGTCGTCATCGGTTCGATCCTCGTCGCGCTGCTGGCCATCGGCGGCCTGATCACCGCGATCGCCCTCCAGGGCGGCAAGGACGACGAGGCGGGCAAGGACGGCGACCCGGGCACCGGCGAGGTGGAGGGGTACCGCCCGCCGGAGCGCAACCGGACGATGAAGGAGACGGAGTGCTCCGCCGCCTCCGAGGACTCCAACGACCCGGCGAAGGTCCGGGCGCCGAACTTCGTCTACAAGGACATCCTGTCCGCGAAGGCGTGCGCCGCCGCCGCGGGATGGACGATCAAGGAGATCGAGGAGAAGGGCAACACCTACGCCGAGGGCCAGGTCGTCGGCCAGTTCCCGTCCTCCGGCGCGGCTGTTTCCGAACGCGGCGCGCACTTCGAACTTCAGGTCTCCACCGGCAGGCCCTCCTGAGCACGGACCACTCAGTACAGATCACCACAGATCGACACGGACCGGCACGGACCGGCATGGAGCACCCAGCCGTCGCGTGAGGACGAGCGGCCGGCACCGACCGTCATGGGTGACGGGGAGACGTCCGAACGTGATCGTTGCGGGTCGTCGCGGATCGTTGCGGGTCCACAGATCTCCGTCCCGGACCGGTATCAGGGCCCGGTTTTCCGGATAACGCGTCCGGGATGCCGGATGAGGGGGCCCGTGTGACGCTGATCTCATGGCTCCAGGACTTCCGGCCGCATGGCCGTCGAGGTGTGCGGTCTGTCTGATGGCGGCGGCCGGAGCGGCGCTGGGGCCGCTGGGCGGCTCCGCCCACGGCGCACCGGCGCCCGACAGCCCGTCCCGCACCGCCACGCCCCCCGGGACATCGAGCCCCGCCGCCGCGGCACCCACCCGTCCCGCCGCGCCACGGCCCGGAACGTCGGGCTCCGCGTCCCCCTCGGCGCTCCCCACCGCCCTGCCCCTGTCGTCCGGCGCCCCGGCCCCCGGAGCGTCGGGAACCGGCCGGGACCCGTCCTCCCCGCCGGCGTCCGGGCCCGGGGCGCAGGCCCCCGCCGGGCCCGGGGCCGACTCACCGGAGCCCTCCTCCCCTTCCGCTTCCCCCGACGTGTCCGGGTCGACCGCCCCCCTGGCCGGGCGCGAGGCCGGGGCGGGCAAGGCGCGTCCCGGGCGTTCGCTGTCGCCGCTGGAGCCGGCGCGGGCCGAGGAGCCCGTCGCGGAGGACGGGCCCGAGGCCCCCCTCGCCGACCCCGTCGACCTGCCCGTCTCCACCCCGCCGCCCAGCGCCTTCGCCGATCCGGCGCCCCGGTCCGGGCAGGCTCTGGACGCCGCGTCGGTACGCCGGGTGCAGCAGGTCTCGCTCGGTACGGGCATCGCGCTGGTCGGGCTGGGGCTCGGCTTCCTCGCCTTCCGTATGCGACGGGCGAACTGAGCGTCGCACCCCCGGTCATCCCACGCCGAACCACGCCACCGAGACTTGCCAGGACGAACATACTCGGTATACATACTCAGTATGTCCATTCGCCACGGCCTGCTGGCCCTGCTGGAGCGGGGCCCCCGTTACGGGTCCCGGCTCCGCACCGAGTTCGAGTCGCGCACCGGCTCCACCTGGCCCCTGAACATCGGGCAGGTCTACACGACGCTCAGCCGTCTGGAGCGTGACGGCATGATCGTCCAGGAGGGCTCGGACGACGCCGGGCACGACCTCTACGCGATCACCGACGACGGCCGCGCCGAGCTGCGCAACTGGTTCGGGACGCCGGTGGACCGCACCAGTCCGCCCCGTGACGAACTGGCCATCAAGCTCGCCATGGCCGTGGGGGCGCCGGGCGTCGACATCCGGGACGTCATCCAGTCCCAGCGCCACCACACGCTCAAGGCCATGCAGGACTACACCCGGCTCAAGGCCCAGGCCCTGGCCGACGTCCCGGCCAACCGCGACGAGGTCGCCTGGCTGCTCGTCGTGGAGCAGCTCATCTTCCAGGCGGAGGCCGAGGCCCGTTGGCTCGACCACTGCGAGTCCCGGCTCGTCCGCCTCGCCGCGGCCGCCGCCACCGAGCCCGCCGCCGAGCCCGGCCCCGCGGCCACCCGCGGTCCGGCCCGCGCACTGGCCGGCCGCACACCACGGTCCAAGCGCTGACGCGCAAGCCCCACGGCTCGGGCGGGCGCCCGTCCCGGCAGCACCGCCCTCAGCACAAGCGGCGCCCGTTCGGTGCGCCGCCCACGGCACCGGCGGTGCCCGTCCCGGTACCGCCGCACCGCCGCTCCCTCGCACCGCCGCACCGCCGCACCGCCGCACCGCCCACAGCACAGGCGGCAGCGCTGCCGCTCCTGCCCGACCCACGTTGTTCCCAGGGGGAACCACCCGCCATGCCTTCATCCGCCACACCTCCGCCCCCGCCGTCCTCCGGGACGCCCGGCGGCAGCCCCGTACTCGAACTGCGGGCGCTGACCCGTACCCATGGCTCCGGCATCGCCGAGGTGCACGCCCTGCGCGGGGTCCAACTCGCCGTGTATCCGGGCGAACTGGTCGCCGTGATGGGCCCCTCCGGCTCCGGCAAGTCCACCCTGCTGACCCTGGCCGGCGGGCTCGACACCGCCACCAGCGGCCAGGTGGTCATCGAGGGCCAGGACACCGCCGCCCTCGGCCCCAAGGGGATGGCCGCGCTGCGCCGCCGCAGCGTCGGCTACGTCTTCCAGGACTACAACCTCATCCCCGCCCTGACCGCCGCCGAGAACATCGCGCTGCCCCGCGAACTCGACGGCGTCTCCGTGCGCAAGGCCCGCAAGGAGGCCCTCGCCGCGCTGGCCGAGCTGAAGCTGGAGGAGATCGCCGACCGCTTCCCCGACGAGATGTCCGGCGGCCAGCAGCAGCGCGTCGCCATCGCGCGCGCCCTCGTCGGCGACCGGCGCCTCGTGCTCGCCGACGAGCCGACCGGAGCGCTCGACTCCGAGACCGGCGAGTCCGTCCTCGCCCTGCTGCGTACCCGCTGCGACCAGGGCGCGGCCGGCGTCATGGTCACCCATGAGCCCCGGTACGCGGCCTGGGCCGACCGGGTCGTGTTCCTCCGGGACGGCTCGATCGTCGACCAGACGCTGACCACCGGGGCCGACTCCCTGCTCACCGCCGGAACCGCCGAGGCCGCCACGTGAGCCCCTTCTCCGGATGGCGCGCCGCCTTCCGCATAGCCCGGCGCGACGCCGTACGGGCCAAGGGCCGCAGTGCCCTGGTCGTCGCGATGATCGCTCTGCCGGTCCTCGGTGTGACCGCCGCCGACCTCACCTACCGCAGCGCCCTGCCCACCAAGGCCGAGGAGCTGACCGGTGAACTGGGGGCGGCCGACGCCCGGTTCTCCGCCACCAGCATGGGGCCGATGAAGCTCCAGCAGATGCCCGACGGCATCAACTGGTACCCGCCCGAGGGCACCCCGGACCCGACACCCGAGGAGCGGGAGCGGCCGGTCGACGTGGTCGCGACCTTCCCCGAGGGATCGCGGCACCTCACCGAGCGGAGCGTTCCGGCGTCGGTGACCACCCGCCACGGCATCACCGACACCGAGATCACCGAACTGCGCATCGCCGACCCGATGCTGCGCGGCCGCATCGAGCTGACCGACGGCGCGTACCCCCGGGCCAAGAACGAGATCGCGGCGACCGAGGACTTCATCGAGGCGTCCGGGCTCTCCATCGGCGACCGCGTCACCGTGCGCGGCCCCGACCAGTCCTACACGCTCACCGGTGCGGTAGAACTCCCCGCCGACCTGCGGGCGGACGAACTGTACGCGCTCCCGGGCTCGGTCATCGCTCCCTGGCAGAAGACCGCCGACGGCGACAAGGACATCCTGCCGCCCCAGGCGAGCGACCCGAAGTGGCTGGTCCAGGGCCCGCCCGGGGCGGGCGTGACCTGGCAGGACATCCTCGCCGCCAACGAGAAGGGCGTGGTGGTCAAGTCCCGCCAGGTCGTCCTCGATCCGCCGCCCGACTCCGAGGTCCCGATGGCCGGGACGGGCAACGCGTACGACACGGACACGGAGCTGACCGCGGCGGTCCTCACGGTGGCCGCCATGGCCGTCCTTGAGATCGTGCTGCTGGCCGGGCCGGCGTTCGCCGTCGGCGCCCGCCGCTCACGGCGGCAGCTGGGCCTGGTCGGCTCGTGCGGCGGCAGCCGGGGCCAGGTCCGGGCCGTGGTGCTCGCGGGCGGCGCGGTGCTCGGCGGGGTCGGCGCGGTGGCCGGCGTCGGCGCCGGGTTCGGCCTGACCGCCCTGTTCCGCCCGATGATCGAGGACTACGCGGGCAGCCGCTTCGGCGAACTGACCGTACGGCCCTGGGAGATCCTGGGCATCGGCCTGCTCGGCCTGGTCACCGGCGTCCTCGCCGCGCTCGCCCCGGCGATCGTCGCGGGCCGCCAGTCGGTCCTGGAATCGCTCACCGGCCGGCGCGGCACCCGCCGCGGCTCCCGCGTCCTGCCCGTCATCGGTGTCGTCGCGATCGCGGCCGGCGTCGCGATCGCGGTGTACGGCGGGGTGGCCGGCGACACCGCCTTCGTCGCCGGCGGATCCGTCCTCGCCGAACTGGGCGTCCTCGGCTGCATCCCGGTGATCGTGGGCTTCCTCGGCCGGCTCGGCCGGAGGCTCCCGCTGACGCCCCGCATCGCCCTGCGCGACGCGGCCCGCAACCGGGGCCGCACCGCACCCGCCGTCGCCGCCGTGATGGCGGCCGTCGCGGGCAGCATCGCCATCGCCACGTACACCAGCAGCCACGCCGCCGAGCAGGCGTACGACCACTCGCCCAACCTGACCCCGGGCACCGCCGCCCTGATGGACTCCGGCGTCGGTGACGCAACCGATCTGGCGCGCTCCCGGGCCGCCGTCGAGCAGAGCTTCCCGGTCAGCGGCGGGCGCGCCGACTTCGGCCGCGTCTGGGCCGGCAGCGACTGCTCGGTCTATTACGAGGAGGAGGACGGCTGCGGCACCCTCGAACTCGTCAAGCCCACCGGCAAGGGCCACTCCTGCCCGCTGAAGGGCAAGGGCGCCAAGGAGCTCGCCCTGCGGATCTCGGCCGACGAGCACAAGCGGCTGATGAACTCCCCGGCCTGCGTGGACGAGAGCTCCACCATGATCGCGTTCGGCACCGACGACGACAAGATCGTCATCGGGGGCCCGGACGTGCTCGACTCGTACGTGAAGCTGGAGGACCCGGCGGCGGCGAAGGCCCTGGCCGAGGGCACCCCCGTCCTGCTGAACTCGGCGTACGCGAAGAACGGCGAGGTCACCCTCAAGGCCACCCACACCTACAACGACCGCGACAAGAAGAACCGGGCCCTGCACCCCGGCAAGGCACGCACCACCACGGACCGGCTGAAGGTCCACGTCGCACCGGACCGCTACGCGGCGACGCCGGGCGTCCGGATGGTCCTGCCGAAGGAGACCGCGGAACGGCTCGGCCTGCACGTCGAGGACCACGGCAGCTTCTACACCCTCAGCCGTGACGCCACGGACGCCGAGACCCAGGCCGCCTACGCGGCGCTCCAACAGGCCGGGGACCGCGCATACCTGATGACGTCGAACGAGATGTTCCGGACGCAGGACGACACGATCCTGCTGATCCTCGCCCTCTTCGCCGGGGTGGTGACCCTGGGCGCGGCGGCCATCACGACCGGGCTGTCCAAGGCCGACGCGGAGGCCGACCTCACCACGCTCAGCGCGGTGGGCGCGCCCCCGGGCCTACGGCGCTCGCTCTCCGGCTTCCAGTGCCTGGTCGTGGCCCTGACCGGGGTGTTCCTGGGTACGGCGGCGGGGCTCGTGCCCGCGGTGGCCCTGCGGCTGACCGACCTGCGCGCGGCGCTGGCGGACATGCGGGAGAATCCGATGCAGTCGGCCTACACGCCGATCGTGATGCCGTGGGAGACCGTCGGGCTGCTGGCCCTGGTCGTCCCGGTCCTCGCCGGGCTCCTGGCCGCCGGCCTCACCAGCTCCCGGCTGACCCTGGCCCGGCGCGCGGGGTGACAGGGCCTTCCGGCGCTCCCGGAAGGCTTCCGGTGCCCCCGAAGACGGTGGATCATCCGTTTCCGGGGGCACCAACGTGGGGTACGGCACGTGTGCGAGACAATGGCGGCATGGAAATGCCGAGGAATGACCGGTCGCAGGAGCACCCGCAGGTCCTTGTCGTGGGCCAGGACGGAATGGCTATCGGCGGCGGTGCCAGTGACGACGAGTCGCGCGAGGTCCCGGTGACGGAAATGGTGGAACAGCCCGCGAAGGTCATGCGCATCGGCAGCATGATCAAGCAGCTTCTGGAGGAGGTCAGGGCGGCTCCTCTCGACGAGGCGAGCCGGGTCAGGCTCAAGGAGATCCACGCCAGCTCCGTGAAGGAGCTGGAGGACGGTCTGGCCCCCGAGCTGGTCGAGGAGCTGGAGCGGATCTCGCTGCCGTTCACCGAGGAGTCGGTGCCCTCCGAGGCCGAGCTGCGGATCGCCCAGGCACAGCTCGTGGGCTGGCTGGAGGGCCTCTTCCACGGCATCCAGACGGCGCTGTTCGCGCAGCAGATGGCGGCCCGCGCCCAGCTGGAGCAGATGCGCCGCGCCCTGCCGCCCGGCTCGGGCCACGAGGACGAGGAAGGCGGGGCGGACCCGCACGGCCCGATCCGTTCGGGCCCGTATCTGTAACCCCGTATCCGCCTCCTGAAGTCCGAGAACGGCCATGACGAGGGGCCCGGCACACACCGTGATGTGTGTGCCGGGCCCCTCGTCGTGGCGTTCACCGGTGACGGTTCACGGGGTCAGGTGCCGGCCGACGGCGCGAGAAGCAGCACCTTCCCGATGTGCGCGCTGGACTCCAGCACCCGGTGCGCCTCGGCGGCGTCCGGCATCGGCAGCGCCCGGTCCACCACCGGCCGGACCACCCCGCCGTCGATCAGCGGCCACACGTGCTCACGTACGGCGGCGACGATGGCGGCCTTCTCGTGGAGCGGGCGGCCCCGCAGCGAGGTCGCGGTGACGGCGGCCCGCTTGGTCAGCAGGGCGCCGAGATTCAGCTCGCCCTTGGCGCCGCCCTGGAGCCCGATGATCGCGAGGCGGCCGTTGACGGCGAGCGCCGCGACGTTCCGCTCCAGGTACTTGGCCCCGATGAGGTCCAGGATGACGTCGGCCCCCGCCCCCGCGGTGTTCTCCCGCAGCTCCTCGACGAAGTCCTGCTCGCGGTAGTTGATGAGGATGTCCGCCCCCAGCTCGGCGCATCGGGCGAGCTTCTCCGGGCTGCCCGCCGTGACCGCGACCCGGGCGCCGACCGCCTTCGCCAGCTGGATCGCCATCGTGCCGATGCCGCTGGAGCCGCCGTGGACGAGGAAGGTCTCGCCGGGGCGGAGGTGGGACACCATGAAGACGTTGGACCACACCGTCGCGGTGACTTCGGGGAGCGCCGCGGCCTCCACCAGGTCGACGCCCTCCGGTACGGGGAGGAGCTGCCCCGCCGGTACGGCGACCTTCTCCGCGTAGCCGCCGCCCGCCAGCAGCGCGCACACGGCGTCGCCGACCGCCCAGCCGGTCACCCCGGGACCGAGTGCGAGGACGCGGCCCGCACACTCCAGGCCGGGGTAGGGGGACGCACCGGGCGGCGGGTTGTAGAAGCCCTGCCGCTGGAGCACGTCGGCGCGGTTCACGGCGGAGGCGACGACCTCGACGAGGACCTCGCCGTCGCCGGGTACGGGATCGGGCACCTCGGCCCACACGAGCGCCTCGGGGCCGCCGGGTTCGGGAATCGTGATCGCATGCATGGCCGCGAGGCTACTCCGGCACGGCGTGCGTTCAGGGGCGCGGCGGCATCGAGTTCTTCGGCGCGGAGGTGGAGCTGGGGCTCTTCCGCACGATGGTGATGACCCGGTCCGTCAGCTGCAACGGGCTGGCCGCCGGGTCGTCGTAGCCGAGCAGCCGGTGCCCGCGCAGGACGCTGACGACGAGGTCGTCCGTCTCCCGTACGTTCTTGCCCACCTCGGCCTTTATGACCGGCCGTTCCACCAGGTCGAGACCGCTGCCCTGCTGGATCAGGTCCTCCATCACGGTGCCCGCGCTGGGGCTGAGGACGGAGAGCCCGAGCAGCCGCCCGGCGGCGCTGGCGCTGGTGATGACGGCGTCGGCACCGGACTGGCGCAACAGGGGAGCGTTCTCCTCCTCGCGCACCGCCGCCACGATCTTCGCCCCCCGGTTCAGCTGACGCGCGGTCAGGGCCACCAGGACGGCGGTGTCGTCGCGCTGGGTGGCGATGATGATCTGACGCGCCTTCTGGAGCTCGGCGCGCAACAGGACATCGCTGCGGGTGGCGTCACCGAGCACACCGGTGAAGCCTTCGGCGTTGGCGGCCTCGATCACTTTGGAAGCCGGATCGACGATGACGATCTGCTCCTTCCGCAGGCCGGTGGCGCAGAGGGTCAGGATCGCCGAGCGGCCCTTCGTACCGAAGCCGACGACGACGGTGTGGTCACGCAAGTTGGATCTCCAACGCTTCAGCCGGAAGTCCTCCCGGGTCCGTTCCGTGAGGACTTCCAGGGTGGTACCGACCAGGATGATCAGGAAGAGGACACGCAGCGGTGTCACGAGCACCACGTTGATCAGCCTGGCCCCGTCGCTGAACGGCGTGATGTCGCCGTACCCGGTGGTGGAGAGGGTGACCGTCGCGTAGTAGACCGCGTCGAGCAGATCGACCTTGCCGTCGGCGTTGTCGTTGTAGCCGTTGCGGTCGAGCCAGACGATCAGCACGGTCGCGGTCAGCACGAGCAGCGCCATCAGCAGACGCTTGGCGACCTGGCGGGCCGGGCCGACGACGACTCGGCGGGGGAGCATCACCCTGGTCGGCACGACCAGTTCCTCCGCTTGCCTGGCCATCGCATCGTGGCCGGGAAGTTTCACGTGAAACACCCTTCCGTCCACGGCGTCGCCGGGGCCCATGGGAGATCCAGAATCTCCACCTCGGTGCCGGACCGTACCCCGCCCGGCACCACCACGGCCAGCCCGTCCGCCGCGGCGATGCCCCGCAGCATGGCGGGCCCGTTGTAGCGCAGCGGAGCGACATGGTCCCGGCCGCCCGGGCGCCCCGCGCGGTGGACCACGGGGACGAGGCGGGTGTCGTGCGGATGCCCGTGCACCTCGGCGTGGACGAGAGCCCGGTACGCGTCCTGCGCGGGTCGGCCCGCAAGGCCCGCGAGCAGCGGCTCCGCGAGCGTCAGCAGACCCGAAACGGCCGCGAGCGGATTGCCGGGCAGCCCGACCAGATACGGCCCGTCCGGCGGACCCTGCGCCGGTCCGGCGGCCGGCAGCCGCGCCAGCAGCATGGGGTGGCCGGGGCGGACCGCGGCTCCGTCCACCAGCAGTACGGCCCCGAGAGCGTCGAGGACCGGGTGCACATGGTCCACCGGGCCGGAGGCGGTGCCGCCGGTGGTGACGATCAGGTCGGCGTCGGAGGCGGTGAGGGCGTCACGCAGCGCCCCGGCGTCGTCCCCGAGGCGGCGGGGCCCGGAGACCTCGGCGCCCAGGGCCCGTAGCCAGGGGCCGAGCATCGGGCCGAGGGCATCCCGGATCAGCCCGTCGCGCGGCAGGCCGGAGGCGAGCAGTTCGTCGCCGAGGACCAGGATGTCGACGCGCGGGCGGGGCACGACGGGCAGCGCGTCGTACCCGGCGGCCGCGGCCAGACCGAGCACGGCCGGGGTCACTACCGTCCCGGCCGGGACGAGCTGCTCGCCCGAACGGCACTCCTGGCCCCGGGGCCTGATGTCCTGCCCGGCGACCACGGGCCGACTGGCGTGCAGCAGCCCCCTGGCCTCGTCGGCGTGCGCGTGCTCGCTGCGGAGGACCGCCGTGGTGTCGGGCGGTACGCGGGCGCCGGTGGCGATCCGCACGGCGGTGCCGTCGGGCAGGGGGGTGGCCGGGCCGCGTCCGGCGAGGAGCCCCGCCCCGGCCTCGAACGCCCAGGGCCCCGGCCCGGCGACCGCCCAGCCGTCCATGGCCGAGGTGTCGAAGGACGGCAGATCGGTCAGCGCGCCGAGCGCCTCGGCCAGCACATGGCCCAGCGCTCGGTCGAGCGGCAGCCGGATCGTCGCGAGCGGACCGGCCCGCCCGGCGCGCGCCGCGACCGCCCGCGCCCGGTCCCAGGAGAGGGGCGGGGCCGGGGGTGGTGTCGGCGGCGGGGCGGAGGACGGGAAACGGCTTACGGGCCGGTCCTGCGAGGCGGGGGTTTCCGGCGGGGCCTCCGTGGGATCCCCCGAGTTGCCGCCGGGGCCGCCGTTCAGGCCCCCGCCGGGAGCGTCCCCTCTGGTGCCCGGACGCCGGCCCGACCCGCTGACCAGGGCAAGCGCCTGCTCGACGGCCCGCTCCTCCTCGTCGAGTGCGAGGTCGCTCCCGCGTCGGGCCGAGGCGGGATCGCGCGCGGGGACGCCGGAGCCGAACAGGTCGGGCACGGAGCCGAAGGCGTCGGTGGAGTCGGACACGGGGCGCGCGGGGTCATGAACGGGGCCGGTGGGTCCGGTGGGGCCGCGTAGAGGGCCGGTGGGGCCGGTGGGGTCATGTACCGGGCCGAGTGGGCCATGTACGGGCCCGGTGGGGTCGGTGGGGCCACTCCGGTCGGGGTCGGTCATGGCGTCCCGGTCCCCTCGCGGCCCCCGTCGGGCTTCGACCCGCCCGCCTCGTCGCCCCTCGTACCCGCCTCCGCTACGTCCTCCGCTTCCGCCCCCGGTCCCGGCGCCGCTTCCGCCGCCGCTTCCGCTTCCCAGCGCAGAGCCAGAGCGGTGGCCTTGCGAGCGGCCTCCGCCACCGCTGCCGCGGCCTCGTCGGGCCCCGCGCCGGCGCTCGCCCTGGCCGCCGCGTACCCGACCAGGAAGGTCGTGAGCGGTGCGGCGGGACGGGCGACTCCGTGCGCGGCGTCACGGGCGAGGTCGAGCAGGGCACCGGTATCGACGTCGAGTTCGATTCCCAGTTCGTTCTTGACCGAGGTGATCCATTCGTCCAGCACGGCCCCATGCTCTCTGATCCGGGCTCTGGCGGCGGCGATGTCGTCCCAAGTGTCGCAGTCGAACGCGGCGTCGGGGCCCGCGTCGACCCGGGCGAGATCCAGCTCCGCCGTCAGAAGCCGGAGGGGCAGACCGGCGAGGCTCCCGTACTCCGTGGCGACCAGGGCCAGCTCGCGGCGGAGCGGCTCGGCGCGGTAGACGGCCACCAGCGGCTGGTCACGCCCGTCGGGGTCGGTGCACAGGGCCCCTTCCCGGCCGGGTTCCCCGGCGGCGCCGAGCAACGCCGCGACCGTCCCGGGGCCGAGGAACGGAAGGTCGGCGGAGAGGACGAGAACGCGCTCCGCCGTAGTCAGCCGCAGCCCCGCCCCCAGCGCCGCCAACGGGCCGCCGCCCTCGGGCACTTCCCGGGTCCAGACGACCGGGCGCACGGTGGCACGGCGACCGCCCACCACGACGGTGCGTGCCGCGCCGTCGCACGCCGCGAGCACCCGGTCGAGCAGCGCCCGGCCGCCCACCCGGACTCCTGGCTTGTCGGCGCCGCCGAGCCGCTTCGCGGCCCCGCCGGCAAGGACGATCACGTCATAGGCGGTCATGCGTCGAGTATGGGCGGGGGCCCGGAGCGACGCCCCCGCCGGGGTGGCCGGAAGACCCGGTCCCGGAGGGGCGCGTCCGGCAGGACACCGGCCGATCGGCTACAGGGTGCGCAGCAGAACCGCCGGCTGCTCCACGCAGTCCGCCACGTACCGGAGGAAGCCGCCCGCCGTTCCGCCGTCGCACACCCGGTGGTCGAAGGTGAGGGACAGCTGGACGACCTGACGTACGGCCAGCTCGCCCTGGTGCACCCACGGCTTGGGCATGATCCGGCCGACGCCGAGCATCGCCGCTTCCGGGTGGTTGATGATCGGCGTCGAACCGTCGACCCCGAACACCCCGTAGTTGTTCAGCGTGAACGTGCCCCCGGTCAGCTGGGCCGGGCTCAGCTTCCCGGTCCGCGCCAGCTCGGTCAGCCGGGCGATCTCGGCCCCGATCGACTCGGCGTTACGGGTGTGCGCGTCCCGGACGACCGGAACGACGAGGCCCCGCTCGGTCTGGGCCGCGAACCCGAGGTGCACGCCGGGCAGTCGGACGATCTCCCGGGCCTCCTTGTCCACGGTGGAGTTGAGCTCGGGGAACCGGGCCAGCGCCGCCGTGCAGATCCTCGCCAGCAGGGCCAGGACCGACACCTTCGGCCCGGCGGACGGGCCCGTGGCGGCGTTCATCGCGGCCCTGACCGCCATCAGCTCGGTGGCGTCGGCGTCGACCCAGCAGGTGGCGTCCGGGATCTCGGTCCGGCTGCGCGTCAGCTTGTCGGCGACCGCTCGGCGCACCCCGCGCAGCGGAATCCGCTCGGCGGCCGGAGCAGCCGGGGAAACGGAAGCCTCGGCCGCGGAGGCCGGGGGAGCCGCGGTCGGAGCCTCGGGCACTCGGGCCGCGCGCGTCTTCGCCGCCGCGGCCTCCTCCGCCCGCCGGATCGCGCCGTCGACATCGGCGCGCAGGATCAGCCCGTCGGGGCCCGAACCCGCGAGCCGCCGCAGATCGATGTCGTGCTGCCGGGCCAGCCGGCGTACCAGCGGAGAGACCACCGGCACCGGCCCCTCGGACACCGGTGCTTCGGTCACCGGTCCTTCGGCCACCGGATCCCCGGAAGCTTCGGCCACCGGAGCACCGGGAGCTTCGGTCACCGGGGCTGCCGGCACCTGAGCTTCCGGCACCGCGGTCGCCGTCACCGGAGCTTCGGCCTTCAGAGCCCCGGACAGCGCCCGGTCGAGCCGGTCCGGCCGGATGCGCCGACGGCGTGCGGCCGGCGCACCCGTCCCGTACCCCACGAGCACGTTCCCCGAGCCGCCCGAGGACTCCGTGGCGGACGAACCTGACGGCGAGGAGGACGAAGAGAGCGAAGAGGACGTGGAGGACGTGGACGAACCGGAGGAGGCGGAGCCGTTCCGCGCGCCCGTCGGGCCCAGCGGGGCGGGGCCCGGGTTCTCCGGCCCGTCCGGGGCGCCGACGGCGACCGTCAGCAGCGGTGCGCCGACGGGGAGTTCCGTGCCCTCCTCGCCGAACCGCGCGGTCACCACGCCCCCGTAGGGGCAGGGCACCTCCACCATGGCCTTGGCCGTCTCGACCTCGACGACGGGCTGGTCGATGGCGACGACGTCGCCGACCTCCACCAGCCAGCGGACGATCTCCGCCTCGGTCAGTCCCTCACCGAGGTCCGGAAGCTTGAATTCGAGCACCTGGGCCATCAGCTGTCCGCCTCCCACTGCAACCGGGCCACCGCGTCCAGCACCCGGTCCACTCCCGGCAGATGGTGCCGCTCCAGCATGGGCGGCGGGTAGGGGATGTCGAACCCGGCCACCCGCAGCACCGGAGCCTCCAGATGGTGGAAGCACCGCTCGGTGATCCGGGCCGCGATCTCACCGCCGGGCCCGCCGAATCCGGGGGATTCATGGACGACGACCGCGCGCCCGGTGCGCCGCACCGACGCGGCCACCGTCTCGTCGTCGAACGGCACCAGCGAGCGCAGGTCCACCACTTCGAGGTCCCAGCCCTCGGCGACCGCCGCCTCGGCCGCCTCCATGCAGACCGGCAGAGAAGGCCCGTACGTGATCAGCGTGGCGCCGCGCCCGGAGCGGCGCACCACGGCCTTGCCGATCGGCTCGACCGGGGCGGGGGCCTCGGGCGACCAGTCGGCCTTGGACCAGTAGAGCCGCTTGGGCTCCAGGAAGATCACCGGGTCGTCCGAGGCGATCGACTCCCGCAGCAGCCCGTACGCGTCCTCCACCGTGGCCGGCGTGACGACGTGCAGGCCGGGGGTGGCCATGTAGTACGCCTCGGAGGAGTCGCTGTGGTGCTCGACCCCGCCGATCCCGCCGCCGTACGGCACCCGCACGGTGATGGGCAGCGGCATGGCCCCGCCGGTGCGGTTGCGCATCTTGGCGACATGACTCATCAGCTGCTCGAACGCCGGGTAGGCGAACGCGTCGAACTGCATCTCCACCACGGGCCGCAGCCCGTACATCGCCATGCCGACGGCCGCGCCGAGGATGCCGGCCTCGGCCAGCGGGGTGTCGGTGCAGCGGTCGTCGCCGAACTCCTTCGCCAGCCCGTCGGTGATCCGGAAGACCCCTCCGAGCGTGCCCACGTCCTCACCGAGCACATGAACGGTGGGGTCCTCGGCCATCGAGTCGCGGAGCGCGCGGCCGAGGGCCTGCGCCATCGTGGCCGGTTTGGCCTTCGTCCGACGGCCGTCGGCCGTCACTGCCGCGGTCGTCATCGTCCCGCCTCCGCGCCGTGCTCGTCGTGGTCCTGCTCGGCGTCCAGCTCGGCGCGCAGCCCGGCGGCCTGCTCCCGGAGCTGGCTGGTCTGCTCCGCGTAGACATGGGTGAACAGGTCCATCGGAGTCAGCTCCGGATCCGCGTTCATCCGGTCGCGCAGGGCGGCGGCCATATGTTCCGCGGCCTCCTTCGCCTGGGCGATGCCCTCATCGTCCAGCAGCCCGCGCCCCGTCAGCTCATGCTCCAGCAGCCGCACCGGGTCGTGCGCCTTCCAGGCCTCGACCTCACTGTCGACCCGGTAGCGGGTGGCGTCGTCGGCGTTCGTGTGGGCCTCCATGCGGTAGGTGACCGCCTCGACCAGGGTCGGGCCCTCCCCGCGCCGGGCCCGTGCCACAGCCTCGCTCAGCACCTGGTGCACGGCTGCGGCGTCGTTGCCGTCGACCAGGCGGCCCGGCATCCCGTATCCGACGGCCTTGTGGGCGAGGGAGGGGGCGGCGGTCTGCTTGGCCAGCGGCACCGAGATGGCGAAGCCGTTGTTCTGGACGAAGAAGACGACCGGGGCCTTCCAGACGGCCGCGAAGTTGAGCGCCTCGTGGAAGTCGCCCTCGCTGGTGCCGCCGTCGCCGACCATGGCGAGCGCCACCACGTCGTCGCCCTTGAGCCGGGCGGCGTGCGCCAGCCCCACGGCGTGCGGGAGCTGGGTGGCCAAGGGGGTGCACAGCGGGGCGATGCGGTGCTCGCGCGGGTCGTAGCCGGTGTGCCGGTCGCCCCGCAGCAGGGTCAGCGCCTCGACCGGGTCCAGGCCGCGCGCGACAGCGGCCAGCGTGTCGCGGTAGCTGGGGAAGAGCCAGTCGCGCTCCTCCAGGACCAGAGCGGCGGCGATCTCGCACGCCTCCTGGCCGGTGCTCGACGGGTAGACCGCCAGGCGGCCCTGCTTCGTCAGCGCGGTGGCCTGGGCGTTGTAGCGGCGCCCGCGGACCAGCTCGGCGTGGAGCCGGAGCAACAGCTCGGGGTCGACGTCGGCGACCGCGTCCGTACCGAGCACCCGGTAGGGCTCCGGGTCCGGGAGCAGCGGGGCGGGGTCGGTGATCGGCTTCCAGGCCGGGGGCGGCGTGGGCCGGTAGGCGGCCGCGCCGGGCAGCTCTTGGACCGTCATGAGAAGCACCTCCTGGCATCGAGGGAGATCGAGGGGTGGTCGATCGGGGTGTCGGCAGGGAGCGAGACGACGAGGGGTGGGAGAGGCACGGCTGTGGTGTGCCTCACCTACCGATTGTTCGGTCGCGGCGGCATTTTGGCTACAGGCGACGCCAGCCTGTGGACAAACGGTTCTCCACAGCCTGGGATGGAGACAGGTCGTCCACGACAGGGAGGCGCGGGCAGATGACAGCTGAACAAATGGCCGACGGGGACGAGGAGCCGCGCCCGGCCGCGCCCGCCCTCACGCCGCAGGCCGAGTCCGCGGTCGTACCGTCGGCCGCACCCGCGGGCCCGGCGGCGGAGCCCCCGGTTCCGCCCGCACGGCCGCTGGACGCCATCGACCGCGACATCCTGCGCATCCTCCAGACGGACGGCCGCGCCTCGATACGGTCCGTGGCCGAACGGGTCCACGTCTCGCGCGCCAACGCCTACGCCCGCATCAACCGGCTCGTCGAGGACGGCGTGATCCGCGGCTTCGGCGCCCGGGTCGACCACGAGCGGGCGGGCCAGGGGGCGTCCGCGTACATCACGCTCAAGATCGTGCAGAACTCCTGGCGCACGGTGCGCGAGCAGCTTCAGGCGCTGCCCGGGGCGACGCACATCGCCCTGGTCAGCGGCGACTTCGACGTACTGCTCCTGGTGCACACGCCGGACAACCGGGCGCTGCGCGAGCTGGTCCTCACCCGGATCCAGTCCATCCCCGAGGTGCTCTCGACGCGCACCCTGCTGGTGTTCGAGGAGACGGACCTCGGACCGCGCCCGGACCGGCCGGCCGAACTCGCCTGACCGCGATAGGGCGGCCGAGCTCGCCCGACCGCGAGGGGGGCGGCGGAAGTCGCCCGACCGCGAGGCGGGGACGGGCTCAGCGGCCGTTCGCCCGCATCCCCTCGAAAGCCAGCTGGACGACCGTGTCCGCGAGCTGCTCCTCCCCCGGGAAACCGCCCGGCTGTGGCCGGTACCACTCGACCAGCGAGTTCACCATGCCGAACAGCAGCCGGGTCGCCAGCCGTATGTCCACGTCCGCCCGGAGGTCGCCCTCGGCGACCGCGGCCTGGAGCAGCTCCGACACCCGCTGGTCGAACTCGCGGCGCCGCTCCAGCGCCCAGCGCTCCGTCTTCGTGTTCCCGCGCACGCGCAGCAGCAGAGTGACGTAGGGGACCTCGGCCATCAGCAGGTCGACCGTCCGGCGCGTGACGTACTCGACCCGCTCGACCGCGCGCCCGCGCTGCGCCCCCGGCTCGTCGAGGATGGCGAAGAGCCCGTCGAGCGCCCGGCTCACGGCCCGGCGCAGCAGCTCCTCCTTGCCCGCCACATGGTGGTAGATGGAGGACTTCGAGATGCCCGCCGCCCGCGAGAGGTGCTCCATGGAGGTGCCGTCGTAGCCGCGCTCGTTGAAGACACGGACGGCGACGGTGAGCAGGGTCTCCGGTGTGTACGTGTCCCGCTTGGCCGTGGTCATGTCCGCGATCCTCTCCCATGAGGGATCAGCCCCGCACAGGCGGGGACCATCGAAGTTGTCCACAGGTTCCCCGGGGCCCCTTGTCCCGACCGATCGTTCGGTTACTCTAACTCCGTCCGTACGTCCCCGCCCGGCTCGATGAGGAGTTGGTCCGCCATGGCCGCCGCGCTCACCCCCCAGCAGCTGTCCGAGACCCACCGGCCCACGCTCGACCAGGCCCTCGACGTGATCAGTACCCGCGCGTACTGGTCGCCGCACCCCGAGCACCCGAAGGCCTACGGGGAGGGCGGCGCCCCGGGCAGCCTCGGCGCGGCCGAGGGCAAGGCCGCCTTCGACGCCGTCCTGAACACCCGTCTCGACCTGGGACAGCCCGGCACCGACGGCTGGACCGGCGGCGAGGTCTCGCCGTACGGGCCGCGGCTCGGCGTCGAGTATCCGCACGCCGACCTGGACGTCCTGCTTCCGGCGATGAAAGCCGGCACGGGCGCCTGGCGGGCGGCGGGGCCGGAGATCCGGGCCCTGGTCTGTCTGGAGATCCTGTCGCGGATCAGCGCCCGCACCCACGAGCTGGCCCACGCCGTGATGCACACGAGCGGCCAGGCGTTCATGATGGCGTTCCAGGCGGGCGGCCCGCACGCCCAGGACCGTGGCCTGGAGGCCGTCGCGTACGCCTACCGGGAGCAGGTCCGCACCCCGGACACCGCCGACTGGTCCAAGCCGCAGGGCAAGCGCGATCCGCTGAAGCTGCACAAGTCGTTCATCACGTCCGGCCGCGGCGTCGCGCTGCTCATCGGCTGCAACACGTTCCCCACGTGGAACGGCTATCCCGGCCTCTTCGCCTCCCTCGCCACCGGCAACCCGGTGCTGGTCAAGCCGCACCCGCGCGCCGTGCTTCCGCTGGCCCTCACGGTGTCCATCGCCCGCGAGGTGCTGAGCGAGGCGGGCTTCGACCCGAATCTGGTCGCGCTGGCCGCCGAGAGGCCCGGCGAGGGCATCGCCAAGACCCTCGCGGTCCGCCCCGAGATCCGGATCATCGACTACACCGGCTCCACCGCCTTCGGCGACTGGCTGGAGGAGAACGCCCGCCAGGCCCAGGTCTACACGGAGAAGGCCGGCGTCAACACGATCGTCCTCGACTCCACCGACGACTACCGGGGCATGCTCGCCAACCTGGCGTTCTCGCTCTCGCTGTACAGCGGCCAGATGTGCACCACCCCGCAGAACCTGCTGATCCCCCGGGACGGCATCGCCACCGACGACGGCGCCAAGTCCTACGACGACGTGGTCGCCGACATCGCGGCCGCCGTCACCGGACTGCTCGGGGACGACGCCCGCGCGTCCGCGCTGCTCGGCGCGCTGGTCAATCCGGACGTCAGGGCCCGGGTGGAGGCGGCCGGTGAGCTGGGTGAGGTGGCCCTCCCCTCGCGGACGGTGGCGAACGCCGAGTTCCCCGACGCCGTCGTCCGTACGCCGGTCGTCGTGAAGCTCGACGGCACCAAGACCGACGACGGCGCGGCCTACCTCTCGGAGTGCTTCGGGCCGGTGTCCTTCGCCGTCGCCGTCGAGTCGACGCCCGCCGCCCTGGAGCTGCTCCGCCGCACGATCCGCGACAAGGGGGCGATGACGGTCGGCGCCTACACCACGTCCCCCGAGGTGGAGCGGGCCGTCGAGGACGTCTGCCTGGACGAGTCGGCCCAGCTCTCGCTCAACCTGACCGGTGGGGTCTACGTCAACCAGACCGCGGCCTTCTCCGACTTCCACGGCTCCGGCGGCAACCCCGCCGCGAACGCGGCGCTCTGCGACGGAGCCTTCGTCGCCAACCGCTTCCGCGTGGTGGAGGTGCGCCGCCAGGCGTGACTAAGGGCTGTCCCGCAATTCCCGGTGGATAAGCGCGCGGCGTCAGATGCGGTGCATCGCAAGGCGGAGGGACGTCCGCATACTGGATGTATGTGGACGTTCCGACAGCGCGGCGAGGTGCCGTAGCTGTCGTCGCGCGCCCGCCGGGAATTGCGGGACAGCCCTTAGCGGGTCTCTCGCGGATCCGGGATGTCGGCGTGGCGCTGCACCCACGCGTGCATCGCGATGGCCGCGGCGGCACCGGCGTTGATGGACCGGGTCGAGCCGAACTGCGCGATCGAGCACACCATGGTGGCGTGCTCACGCGCTTCCTCGGTCAGGCCCGGCCCCTCCTGCCCGAAGAGCAGGACGCAGCGGCGCGGCAGCTCGGTGCGCTCCAGCGGTACGGCGCCGGGAAGGTTGTCGATCCCGATGATCGGCAGCCCCTCGGCCGCCGCCCACGCGGTCAGTTCCGCCGTGTCGGGGTGGTGGCGCACATGCTGGTAGCGGTCGGTGACCATGGCACCGCGCCGGTTCCAGCGCCGGCGGCCCACGATGTGGATCTCCTTGGCCAGGAAGGCGTTGGCGGTCCGCACCACCGAGCCGATGTTGAAGTCGTGGCCCCAGTTCTCCACGGCCACATGGAAGTCGTGCCGCCGCAGGTCGAGATCGGCGACGATCGCCTCCCGCGTCCAGTAGCGGTACGCGTCACCGACGTTGCGCCGGTCGCCCTGGGCCAGCAGCTCGGGGTCGTAGCGCTCGCCCTCGGGCCAGGGCAGCGGGTGCGGCCCGACACCGATCGGCTGGCCGTAGCCGTCGTCGTACTGGAGGGGTTCCGCCGGGTGGGGCTCCGCCGGGGCGGAGCCCTCCGGGACGGCCGTCGGCCGGGCGGGGGCCGAGGGCCGGTCCGCCGCTGCCGGGGTCTGATGGGTTCTGCCGGTCTCACTGCTCACCCGACGAGCGTATGGCCCCCGCCGCCGCCCTGGAGCCGGGGCTCCTCCGTACCACCCCGGCCCTCTTTCGTCGGGCCTGACTCCGACGGGTCCGGAGAGCCGGGCGCTCCGGGCTCCCCCGGCGTACGCGACCGGCCCGGCAGCCCGGAGAGCAGCCGCCGTCTGCCGACCGTGACACGGGCTCCCAGCCACATCAGGAAGGCCGTCGGCAGGAACACCGCGTCGGCCGCGATCATCGCCATGGAGAAGAACGGCAGCCCCAGCAGCAGGGCGATCCCCGCGTGCTCGCAGATCATCGCGACCAGCAGGACGTTCTTGACCCGCCGGTTGAACAGCGTGAACGGAAAGGCGACCTGCACGATGACCGTGCCGTACGTCAGCACCAGCACCATCAGCCCGCTGGCGCCCAGAATCTCCGACAGGGCGGGCCACGGGGTGAAGTAGTCCAGGTTGAGCGGGTAGTAGAGCGCGGTGCCGTCCTGCCAGCGCGATCCCTGGATCTTGTACCAGCCGGCGGTCGCGTAGATCAGACAGACCTCGGCCATGATCACGGCGAGCGTGGCGTTGTGCGCGAGGTTGGCCAGCACATCGAGCAGGGTGCGCGGCTCACCGTGCGGCAGATAGCGGTTCACGGCCCACCAGGCGGCGGCGGAGAGCCAGATCGTCCACAGCAGAGCGGGGAGCCACCAGGTGCCGCCGAGCCCTCCCATCAGCGTGGCCGCCACGAGGACGGGGCCGAGGAGCACCCAGAGCACCGGGCCCACGATGTCCCGCGGGGGCGGCAGGCCCGCCGCGGCCCGCCGCGCGTCGCGCGCCGCTCGACGGGCGTCCAGCGACCAGACCTGGGCGCAGCGCGTCAGCACCAGGTAGATCGCCATGAGGTGGACGACGTTGTCGCCGCCGTCGCCCATGAAGATGCTGCGGTTCTGCACCGAGAGCACGCCGACCATGAAGAGGACGGACATGGTCCGGGTCCGCCAGCCGAGCAGCAGCGCCGCCGCGGACAGCAGCGTGAGGGCGTACACGGCCTCGAACCAGACCGTGCTGTCGGTCCACATCAGGACGGAGAAGGCCTCGTTGCCCTCCGTGAGCCGACGGGCCAGGTCCCAGTGCCACGGGCTGTCCGGGCCGTACAGCTCATGGCGGTTCGGCAGCTCGCGCAGCAGGAAGAAGAAGTAGGTGGCGGCGAAGCCGATCCGGACGACGGCGCTCTGGTACGGGCCGAGGGCCGAGGCGGTGACGCGCTGGAGGGCGCGGGCCGGGCCGCCGAGCGGGCCGCCGGAGCGGGGTACGGCCGGGCGGGGGCCCGATGGCCGCGGGGCCGCGTTCCGGGGGGCCGGGGGCGAGGGGACGGTCACTGGCTCTCCTCCACGCCGTGCGCCTCGTCCCGGTCCTGGCCCGCGTCACGCTCGGGAAGATCGTCCGGGGTCACGGTCCACCAGGGGAGTACGCGGTAGACGGGCCGGGTGCTGATCTTCTCGTCGCTCCACGGCGGCGGGGCGATGGAGCTGGTGGCGGAGCGGAGCTGGATACGCTCGATCGTGCCGCCGTAGTCGCGCTCGCTCAGCCGCAACATCGCGATGCGCCGCACATAGCTCTCGGAGAGATCCCCGCGCAGGCCGTTGGGGCGGTTCTCGCTGTCATGGGAATTGACGTAGAAGTCCCAGCCCCGGCGGAGCTCGTTCTGGTCCACATGGCTGGGGAAGAGGCTCCCGCGTATCCCTTTGCTGTCCTCGTACGTCAGGTTCATCCACCTGGTCGTGCGGCGGCCGTCGGCCCCCGCCACCTCGGCCCGCACGTGGACGGCGATGTTCTGCTGGAGCGGGTTGGGCGCGAAGAGCTTCCAGTTCTGCTCGAACTCCGGGTAGATCCAGCGGTCGATCGTCTTCCCGTGCTGTTTGGTCAGCGTGTTGGACGGGGCGACGTGCAGGAACACCATGACCACCTGCGTGCAGGCGAGCAGCGCGATCAGGGACAGCGCCAGGGCCGCGACCATCTGGTAGGGGAAGGAGAGCCCGGCTATGCCCCGGCCGGTGGCCGAGGGCTCCCCCACCGGCGGCGAGGGCGCCGGCGGTATCGCTTCGGGGGTGTCCCGCGCATCCGTCGGCCGGTTCAACGCCTGCGGCCAGACGCCCTTCCCCCCGTCCGCAGAGCTCCTGTCGTGGTCCGAATCCATCCCGCCCCGCTCACCGTCGATCACCACTCAGTTATCCACAGGGTTGACACCCTACGGGCCTCCGACTCACCATTGAAGCCAAGGAACCGAACGATCGGTCGGTAGGGAGCCCGGGATGGCGGCAGTGACTGCGGACCAGACGACGCAGAAGACGCTCGGCACGGAGGACGCGGTGGACGCGGACCGCGTCGCGGCCTTCGACGCGGTCGTGGCGGCGGACGAGCGGATCGAGCCGCGCGACTGGATGCCCGACGCCTACCGGGCGACGCTGATCCGCCAGATGGCCCAGCACGCCCACTCGGAGATCATCGGCATGCAGCCCGAGGCCAACTGGATCACCCGGGCGCCCTCGCTGCGGCGCAAGGCGATCCTCATGGCCAAGGTGCAGGACGAGGCAGGCCACGGCCTGTATCTCTACAGCGCCGCCGAGACCCTGGGCACCAGCCGCGAGGAGCTGCTCGACAAGCTCCACGCGGGCCGCCAGCGCTATTCGTCGATCTTCAACTACCCCACGCTGACCTGGGCCGACGTCGGTGCGATCGGCTGGCTGGTGGACGGGGCGGCGATCACCAACCAGGTGCCGCTCTGCCGCTGCTCCTACGGCCCCTACGCCCGTGCGATGGTCCGCATCTGCAAGGAGGAGTCCTTCCACCAGCGCCAGGGGTACGAGTTGCTGCTCGCCCTCAGCCGCGGCACCGAGGCCCAGCACGCCATGGCCCAGGACGCGGTGAACCGCTGGTGGTGGCCCTCCTTGATGATGTTCGGTCCGCCCGACGACGCCTCGTCGCACTCCGAGCAGTCCATGGCCTGGAAGATCAAGCGGCACTCCAACGACGAGCTGCGCCGGCGCTTCGTGGACATCTGCGTGCCCCAGGCCGAAGCGCTGGGCCTGGAGCTCCCCGACCCCGACATCCGGTGGAACGAGGAGCTCGGCCGGCACGACTTCGGCGCGATCGACTGGGCCGAGTTCCAGGCGGTCCTCAAGGGCAACGGCCCCTGCAACGAGCAGCGGATCACCCAGCGGCGCCGGGCACACGAGGAGGGCGCCTGGGTCCGGGACGCGGCAGCCGCGTACGCCGCCAAGCACGCCCCGACCCAGTCACCGGCCCAGGCAGCGCCCCAGGCACCGGCATCGGCATCGGCATCGGCATCGGCATCGGCATCGGCACAGCACAGCGCGCCCGCGCGCCACATGGAGGAGACGGCATGAGCAGCTCGACCGACTGGCCTCTGTGGGAGGTGTTCGTGCGCTCACGGCGCGGACTGTCCCACACCCATGCGGGCAGCCTGCACGCGCCGGACGCCGAGATGGCCCTGCGCAACGCCCGCGACCTCTACACGCGCCGCTCGGAAGGCGTCTCGATCTGGGTGGTCCCCTCCACCGGGATCACCGCCTCCTCCCCCGACGAGAAGGACTCCTTCTTCGAGCCGGCCGGCGACAAGCCCTACCGCCACCCGACCTTCTACGAGATCCCGGACGGGGTGAAGCACCTGTGAGCGCCGCACTCGCCCTCGGCGACGACGCGCTGGTGCTCTCGCACCGGCTGGGGGAGTGGGCCGGCCACGCCCCCGTCCTGGAGGAGGAGGTGGCCCTGGCCAACATCGCCCTCGACCTGCTGGGACAGGCCCGGGTGCTGCTCTCGCTCGTCGGCGACGAGGACGAGCTGGCCTACCTCCGCGAGGAGCGGGACTTCCGCAACCTCCAACTGGTCGAGCAGCCGAACGGGGACTTCGCGCACACCGTCGCCCGGCAGCTCTACTTCTCGGTCTACCAGCACCTGCTGTACGAGCGGCTGGCGGCCGGGGACAGCGAGTTCACCGGTCTCGCGGCCAAGGCCGTCAAGGAGGTGGCCTACCACCGCGACCACGCCGAGCAGTGGGTCCTGAGACTCGGCGACGGCACCGCGGAAAGTCACGACCGGATGCGGAGCGGGCTGGACGCGCTGTGGCGGTTCACCGGGGAGATGTTCCAGCCGGTCGAAGGGCTGGACACCCCGGAGTCCGGTGTCGACTGGAGTGCGCTGCGAAGCAGTTGGCTCGCCGCCGTCGCCGATGTCGTCGAGCGGGCCGGGCTGACCCTCCCGGCAGGCCCGCAGTCCGGGGGCTGGGCGGCCGGAGCGGGCCGACAGGGCCTGCACACCGAGCCGTTCGGCCGCATGATCGCCGAGATGCAGCACCTGCACCGCAGCCATCCGGGGGCGTCATGGTGACCGACACCCGGCTGGAGGCGGAGCTGCGCGCCCTCGCCGGCTCCGTGCCCGACCCCGAACTGCCGGTGCTGACCCTGGCCGAGCTCGGCGTTCTGCGGGACGTACGGATGGAGGGGCCGGGCCGGGTGACCGTGCGGCTCACCCCGACCTACACCGGCTGCCCGGCGATCGAGGCGATGTCCGCCGACATCGAGCGGGTGCTGCACGACCACGGCGTCCCGGACGTCTCCGTGGTCACGGTCCTGGCGCCGCCCTGGTCGACGGACGACATCAGCGCCGAGGGGCGCCGCAAGCTCGCCGAGTTCGGCATCGCCCCGCCGCGCGCCCAGGGCCCCGACGGCGGCCCCGTGCCGCTGACGCTCTCGGTGCGCTGCCCGCACTGCGGTTCCACGGACACGGAGCTGCTCAGCCGGTTCTCCTCCACGGCGTGCAAGGCCCTGCGCCGCTGCGTCGCCTGCCGCGAACCGTTCGACCACTTCAAGGAGTTGTAGATGTTCCATCCGCTCCGGGTCAGCGCGATCGAACGGATCACGGACGACGCGGTAGCCGTGACGCTCGCCGTGCCGGCCGAGCTGCGCGAGACCTTCCGCCACACCCCCGGCCAGCACCTGAACGTGCGCTACACCGTGGACGGCCAGGAGATCCGCCGTTCGTACTCGATCTGCGCACCGGCCACCGAGCAGCCCGGCGAACCGGTCCTGCGGGTGGGCATCCGCCGGGTCGACGGCGGGGCCTTCTCCACGTACGCCCTGAAGGAACTGGCCGTCGGGGACCGGGTGGAGGCCATGCCTCCGATGGGCCGCTTCGTCCTGGAGCCCCGTCCCGGTCTGTTCGCGGCGGTGGTCGGCGGCAGCGGTATCACCCCGGTGCTGTCCATGGCGGCCACCCTGCTCGACCGGGAGCCGAAGGCACGGTTCTGCCTGATCCGCAGCGACCGCACGGCGGCCTCGACGATGTTCCTCGACGAGGTGGCCGACCTCAAGGACCGGTATCCGGACCGCTTCCAGCTGGTCACCGCCCTCTCCCGGGAGGAACAGTCGGCCGGCCTCCCCTCCGGGCGGCTCGACGCCGAACGGCTCACCGGCCTGCTGCCCGCCGTGGTTCCGGTGGCAGAGGTGGACGGCTGGTTCCTGTGCGGGCCGCTCGGCCTCGTACGGGGCACGGAGAAGGCCCTGAAGACCCTCGGCGTCGACCGCTCCCGGGTCCACCAGGAGATCTTCCACGTCGACGAGGGCCCCACCGACGTGACGGTGGCCAAGGTCGCCGCCCCCTCCGACGCCGTGCTGACGGCCACCCTCCACGGCCGCTCGGGCAGCTGGCCCGTACAGGACAGCGAGTCCCTGCTGGAAACGGTGCTGCGAAGCCGCTCGGACGCTCCGTACGCCTGCAAGGGAGGGGTGTGCGGGACCTGCCGGGCGTTCCTCGTCTCCGGAGAGGTCCGGATGGACCGCAACTTCGCGCTGGAACCGGAGGAGACCGGGGCGGGCTTCGTGCTGGCCTGCCAGTCGCATCCCCTCACCCCGGAGGTGGAGCTGGACTTCGACCGCTGAGGCGCGCGTACACCTCCGCACCTCCACGCTGCTCCTCCGTCGAGAAGCTGTTCGATCTTGACGGCACGTCAGACCGTCAAGGGTCAGCGGGAGGTCGGGACAGTGGACTTCACCTTCACCGGGGCCGGGGTCCCGCTGCTGGAGAGCTGTGCGGTCGCGCTGGCGGTCCAGCGGTACGGCGGGAGCACGCTCACGGCGGAGCCGCTGCCCCGGGCCGGCCGGGGCGAACCGATCCTGACCGTCGGCGCCGACGGACGCAGCGGTCACGATCCCGCCGAGCGCGGAGGCTCAGAGGACGAAGGCGGGTGTTCCGTTGTCCGTGACCATCGGGCGTCCGGCGCCGTCCCAGGCCTGCATGCCGCCGTCGATGTTCACCGCGTCGATGCCCTGCTGGACCAGATACTGGGTGACCTGGGCCGACCGGCCGCCGACCCGGCACATCACATGCACGCGCCGACCGTCCCCGGCGGACTCGGTCAGCTCACCGAACCGGCCCACGAAGTCGCTCATCGGGATGTGCAGCGCACCCTCGACGTGACCGGCCGCCCACTCGTCGTTCTCACGGACGTCCAGGACGAAGCCGTCCGACGGCACCGCCGCGGCGTCCACCGAGGGCAGCGGGGCGAAATTCATGGGTCATGCCTTCTCTCGTGCGATCTTGGGCCTCGTACAGGGGAAACATGGGTCTCGTACCTACGCGGCAGAGTCACCCGGAACGCTACTGCACCATCGCCGCCAGCTCGGCCTCGCGCCGGGACACCTCGCCCAGCAGTTGCTCCGCGATGTCCTCCAGCAGCTGATCCGGGTCGTCCGGGGCCATCCGCAGCATCGAGCCGATCGCGCCCTCCTCCAGCTCCTTGGCGAGCACCGTCAGCAGCTCCTTGCGGCGGCTGAGCCACTCCAGCCGGGCGTAGAGCTCCTCGCTCTCGCTCAGCGGGGTCAGAGGCCGCACCGGACCGGCCGCCCACTCCGCCGCGAGTTCCTGGAGGAGGTCGACATCGCCGCGCCCGTAGGCGGCGTTCACCCGGGCGATGAACTCGTCCCGGCGCTGCCGTTCCGGCTCGTCCTGGGCGAGGTCCGGGTGCGACTTGCGGGCCAGCTCCCGGTAGAGCTTGCGGGCCTCCTCGCTCGGCCTGACCCGCTTCGGCGGCCGGACCGGCTGTTCGGTGAGCATGGCCGCGGCCTCGGGGGACAGCCCGTCGGTGTCCATCCAGTCGTGGAACAGCTCGTCGACCCCGGGCATCGGCATGACGACCGCCCGCGCCTCCCGCGCCTTGCGCTCGTCCTCCGGATCCCCGGTCCGGGCGGCCCGCGCCTCCGCGATCAGCGCGTCCAGCTCGTCGAGGCGGGTGTACATCGGGCCGAGCTTCTGGTGGTGCAGCCGGGAGAAGTTCTCGACCTCCACCCGGAAGGTCTCCACCGCGATCTCGAACTCGATCAGCGCCTGCTCGGCGACCTGCACCGCCCTGGCCAGCCGTGCCTCGGGGCGCGGCGCGGCGTCCGCGGGGCCGGCGTCCGCGGGGCCGATGGGCTCCCCGGCAGCGGCGCCCGCGGCACCGGAAGCGTCCGGCGTCACCGGAGCGTCCTGCGCCCCCGGGGCATCCCCCGCTTCGTGGGCGGGCGGGGGCGCGTCCGGCCGGTCGTTGTCCTGCCGGTCTTCATCGTTCCGGGTGGTCGGCACCCCGGCGGCTTCGTGGGTCACCCGTCCAGCGTATGGCCACGGCCCGGGGGCGCGGCACACACGGTGGGCCCCAACCCGGGGCCCCACCCCCTCACGAACAGGGCCCGAGCCCCACTCGGGCCCGGCCCCACCGCCTCACGGGCCCGTCATATACCGAACTCGGCGGCCAGCCGGCCCGCCTTGATCGCCCGCACCAGCTCGGCGTGATCCGCTTCCGTACGGTCGGCGTACGTCACCGCGAACGCGGCCACGGCCGTGTCGAGCTCGTCGTTCTTGCCGCAGTAGCCCGCCAGCAGGCGGGGGTCGGCGCTGTGCGCGTGCGCCCGCGCGAGCAGCGCGCCGGTCATCCGCCCGTAGTCGTCCACCTGGTCGGCGGCGAGCGCGGCGGGGTCCACACTGCCCTTGCGGTTCCGGAACTGCCGGACCTGGAACTGCCTGCCGTCGACGTCCGTCCAGCCGAGCAGGATGTCGCTGACGACCTGCATCCGCTTCTGCCCGAGCACCACCCGGCGGCCCTCGTGTGCCACCTCCGGCACGTCGAAACCGACCGCGGGCAGATGGGGGGCGAGCACGGAAGGGCGCGCCTCCTTCACCTGAAGGACCAGCGGCTCACCCCGGTGATCGAGCAGCAGCACCACGTAGGACCGGGTTCCCACACTGCCGGTGCCGACCACCCGGAACGCCACGTCGTGGATCGTGTACCGGGCCAGCAGCGGCACCCGGTCCTCGGAGACGGTGGAAAGATAGCCGCCCAGTCCGGCGGCCACGACCGCGGCCTCGGCGTCCGGCACCCGGCGCAGCACGGGCCGGGCGTCGACGAAGCGGCGGCCGCCGTCGGGGCACTCCTCGGTGGAGCGGGCGGCGAAACGGGCGCTGGTGTTGTTGCGGGCCTTCTCCGAGACCCGCTCCAGGGTGCCGACCAGGTCACGCGCGTCCGCGTGCGAGACGAGCTCCTCGTCCGCGATCGCGTTCCAGGCGTCGAGGGCGGGCAGCCGGGCCAGGAGCCGCATCGTGCGCCGGTAGGCGCCGACGGCGTCGTGCGCGCCCCGGCGGCAGGTGTCCTCGTCGGCGCCGGCGGCCCGGCCGGCGAGCACCAGGGAGGTGGCGAGCCGCTTGAGGTCCCACTCCCACGGCCCGAAGACGGTCTCGTCGAAGTCGTTCAGATCGATGACCAGACTGCCCCGGGCATCGCCGTAGAGGCCGAAGTTGGCCGCGTGCGCGTCGCCGCAGAGCTGGGCGCCCACCCCGGTGACCGGGCTGCCCGTCAGGTCGTGGGCCATCAGCCCGGCCGCACCCCGGAGGAAGGCGAACGGCGTCGCCGCCATCCGGCCCACCCGTATCGGCGTCAGGCCCGGCACGCGGCCCCGGTTCGACTCCTCGACCGCCCGCACGGCGTCCGGCCGCCCCGACGGCAGGACCAGTGAGGCGTGCGAGGACCGCGGCACCCGGTCGCGGAGCGCCTTCCCCGCCGCCTTCGGTGAGCTCGCGGCACCACGCCGGGCGAACCCGGGCACGACCGGAATACGCGGATCCCCGCCCGCGGTTCCCGCCGCCCCCGCGATCCGCCGCTCCGGCATCGTCGCCTCGGTTCCGCTCATGGAGCGTCGCCTCCCCCACCCTCGTACCGCTTCCGGGCTGCCCGGCTGTCGAACCGGTCAGCGGCCCTGTCCACCAGCGACCGAGCACGACGGTACCGCCGATGTCCAGCGACCGCGCGGGCCCGCTGGACGGGCGAAGGGGGTCCGCTGGACGGGCGCCGGGGGAGCACGGCGACGGCCGTGGTGCGCACGGAACCGGCCGCGACAGGGCTGCGCTTCAAACGGGCCGCGACAGGGGTACGCCCACGACCGGCCTCGACAGGGGTACGCCCGGGGCCGACCCCGACACGGGTACGTCCGGACCGGCCGGACGAGGTCAGCGGCCGTCCTCGGAACCGGCCGCGTCGTCCCGCGCCAGATAGGTGTCCGCCCACCGCCCCAGCTCGTTGAGCGCGGGCTCCATCGCGGTGCCCGCCTCGGTGAGCCGGTACGCGACGCGGAGCGGCGGTCCCTCGTCGACCTCACGGATCACCAGGCCTGCCGCGCCGAGTTCGGTCAGCCGGTCCGAGAGCATGCGCTCACTGATTCCGGGAATCGCCCGTCGCAGCTCGGCGAAGTGCACCGGTCGCTGGAGCAGCACCGAGACGATCTGGCCGGTCCAACGCTTGCCGAACAGCGCGAAGACGCGACTGATCCCCCCGTCGACCCGCCGACAGGCCGCCCGCTCGCCCTGATCCGCCATGTCCTCAGCGTACTTCGCCACCGTGAATGACTTACTAAAAGTAAGCAGCACGGGGGTAAACGCCGACGTGACCGCGGAGCCTCCAGCGGCTCGGCGGCACCACCGCGTGTTGAGCACGGCCAATCGGACGTTTCACGTGAAACACAGCACGCCCGCGGGCGGATCAGGCGACGAACCCTCCGGCGGCGACCCTGGCGCCTGCGGGCTCCTCGTCGCCCTCGTCGCCGGCGCCCCCGGCTCGCGGACCACGGCCGGAGCCGCCGCCTCTCAGGCCGGACCCGCCCGACCGGGGACCCGAATCGGCCGCGGTATCGGAGCCCGCACCCTTGGCTTCCGCGGCGATCCTGGCCTCCTGCTCTTCACGCTCCGCCCTCTCGCGCGCCTGGGCCGCCAGGTCGACCCGTCCCTCCGGCTTGATGTGGGCGATGACGCCGGGGTGAGCGATCGACGGCAGGATGTGGCGCCACATCTCCGCCACCTGCTCGCGCAGATCGGCCCGACCGGAGTCGGCCTCCGAGACCAGCTGAATACCGGTGAACGAAGCGACGATGATTTTGGCTGACACCATCGGGTCGATCTGCGGGAAGACCTCGCCGCGCTCCTGGCCCAGTTCCAGCATCCGGGCCGTCGCATCGATCCAGTCGCCCCACGGGTGCGGTCCACCGAGGAAGACGCCCTCGATGGAGAGCCTGGTACCGGCCCGGGCCATCGAGTTGTGGCGCAGAGCGAAAGCGAACTGCTGGCCACCGTCGACCAAGGACTGCAGCGGCGATCCATCCTGCTCGAACTCGACCGTGGAGGTCTGCTCGTCCATGATCGCCTGCGCGATGGCCTCCTTGGAGGCGAAGTGGAAGTACAAGGCCCCCTTGGTGACCTTGGCGCGGCGGAGAATCTCCGAGATGGCGGCACGCTCGTAGCCGTAGTCGTCGAAGACACTCGCCGCGGCATCCACGATCGACCGCCACGTCTGGACTGCGCGAGCCTGCTTCGCCATTTCCTGCCTCCGGGACGTTCTGTGCGCTCAGCCCTTCACCGCCGAGTCGCCGTCGATCCAACCTCTGCGGCCAGCGTATGCAAGTGCGCCGTTGCACCGGCCATCGGTCTGTCCGGAAACCGTGCCCACACCCGGTGCGTCACCGCCCACGGGCACCCGCCGCGTCCGCCTCACCCGCCTGTCCGTACCCCGCCCGCCCAGCAACCACACGGGCCGAGGAGAACGCGGAGAAGGAGGAACACCACGGATACCGGGCATCGAACCATGGAACAACGAAGAACCCCCGCTTCGAAGAGATCCGGAGCGGGGGTTCTGCCGAACCAGACCCGACAGTCGCGAGCGACCGAGAACACGTGAGGGAACCCAGCTGTCCGCATACGGCTGAGCCTTCTGGAGGCTACACGGGAGTAACCCCGTCTCCCGGACATCCCGGCCCGGCCCCTCGTCCGTGGCCCAGCACGTACGGAGGAGGCGGGCGTCCAGGCGTCCGCGTCGAGGACGGCCGCGGTGGCGGCGACCACGGCGCGGAGCTGTTGCCCCGTGACGTCAGCGCTGGGCGGGCCGCGGAGCCGCAGGACGACCGAAATGCGTCGCTGCCACCGACGGCGACCAGCGAGAGCCCTTCGCACCCCAGAACACGCGGGTACGGATCAACCGGTACAGGTGGGGCCTGTATATCGGCACAGGAGGGGTCCATATATACGACGGGCACCCATAAGCACCCGTGCCACGCCGTGCCACACCGACCGTCCCGGCCCGCCCCGGCCCACCGGGCACCGCACACCGCCGACCAGCGGGAAAAAGCGAAATGGTCGGCATCGTGATCACGATGCCGACCATTTCGTCGGTTCTACCAGGACACCTTCTACGGTGTCCGTCGTGCGCGAGGGGGGATTTGAACCCCCACGTCCCTAAGGACACTGGCACCTGAAGCCAGCGCGTCTGCCGTTCCGCCACTCGCGCATGAGTGGTGTTTCCAGACTCTCTCACCGTGTGGTGCGAGCGCCTGGCGACATCCGGAAGATTAGCACGCTGAACAGGGTGGAATCACATCCGTTGTTTCGCCGACTCCGGGAGGGGAAGCGGGAACCCCGAACCATCGCCCCCACTCCTCCAGAGTGCGTCCCGGGTGCGGGACACTGGGAGGAGGTCACCTCTACGATCCGTGTGAGGGGTGACACTCATCCACAGGCCAGACAAGGGGAACCAGCCGATTTCCCGACGCGTGGATACGATCAGTAAGCAGTACAGGGACGATGACAACGGAGGAGGTGCCCCGTGGGGGTCATGAAGCGTTTCGAGCAGCGCCTCGAGGGGCTGGTCAACGGCACCTTCGCCAAGGTCTTCAAGTCCGAGGTACAGCCCGTCGAGATCGCCGGCGCCCTCCAGCGGGAGTGCGACAACAACGCGACGATCTGGAACCGTGAGCGGACCGTCGTCCCCAACGACTTCATCGTCGAGCTCAGCACGCCCGACTACGAGCGGCTCAGCCCGTACTCCGGCCAGTTGGGCGACGAGCTCTCCGGCCTGGTGCGCGACTACGCCAAACAGCAGCGCTACACCTTCATGGGACCGATCAAGGTCCACCTGGAGAAGGCCGACGACCTCGACACCGGGCTCTACCGGGTCCGCAGCCGCACTCTGGCATCGAGTACGTCACAGCAGGACCCCTCTGCCCAGCCCCAGCAGCCCGCGGCCCCGCGGGCTCCCGGCGGCTACGGCTACCCCCCGAGCGCCGCTCCGCCGATGCCCGCGGCCCCGCCGCCCGGCGCCGGGCGGCCCACGGCCCCCACGAACGACCGGCGCCCGCAACCCGCGCCCGGCCCCCTGCCGGACGCCCGGACACGGCGCTGGATCGAGATCAACGGCACCCGCCATCAGATCTCCCGCCCGACGTTGGTGATGGGACGATCCACCGACGCCGACGTGCGGATCGACGATCCCGGCGTATCGCGCCGGCACTGTGAGATCCGGACCGGAACGCCCTCGACGATCCAGGATCTCGGGTCTACCAACGGCATCGTGGTAGACGGGCAGCACACCACCCGCGCTACGCTCCGCGACGGCTCGCGGATCGTCGTGGGCAGCACCACCATCGTTTACCGGCAAGCCGAAGGGTGAAGCGGGGGCAATGTCAGAGCTGACCCTTACGGTCATGCGGCTAGGTTTCCTGGCTGTTCTGTGGCTGTTCGTCATCGTGGCCGTACAGGTCATCCGCAGCGACCTGTTCGGAACGCGCGTCACGCAGCGCGGCTCACGCCGCACTGCCGCCGACGCGCGCCCCCAACAGGGCCGCCAACAACAAGCAGCGCCGCCCCAGCAGCGCCAGCAGCCCGGCCGGCAGCGCCGCGGGGCACCAACAAAGCTGGTCGTGTCCGAAGGCACGCTCACGGGCACCACGGTCGCGCTCCAGGGCCAGACCATCACCCTGGGCCGGGCCCACGATTCAACGATCGTGCTGGACGACGACTACGCGTCCAGCAGGCATGCCAGGATCTACCCGGACCGTGACGGCCAGTGGATCGTCGAGGATCTCGGGTCCACCAACGGCACGTATCTGGAACGGACCCGGCTCACCACCCCGACACCAGTTCCGCTGGGCGCGCCGATCCGTATCGGCAAGACCGTCATCGAGCTGCGGAAGTAGTACGACAATGAGCGAGCGGAGCGAGCGAGCCGCGGCGGTCCCGACGTCGGACGCTGCCCGGTTCCCGACCGGAGGGTGGGCAGTGTGGCTCGAGACAGGCTGTACCCCGAGTCAGCATCGACTGGGCAGGTGCGCATGAGTCTGTCGCTGCGCTTCGCCGCCGGGTCGCACAAGGGCATGATCCGGGAGGGCAATGAGGACTCCGGCTATGCCGGTCCCCGGCTCCTCGCCATCGCCGACGGCATGGGCGGTCAGGCGGCCGGTGAGGTCGCCAGCTCCGAGGTGATCTCCACGCTCGTCCCGCTCGACGACGACGTACCGGGATCCGATCTTCTGACCTCGCTCGGCACCGCCGTGCAGCAGGCCAACGACCAGCTGCGGGTCATGGTCGAGGAGGACCCCCAGCTGGAGGGCATGGGCACCACGCTCACCGCCCTGCTCTGGACCGGCCGGCGCCTGGGCCTGGTGCACGTCGGCGACTCCCGCGCGTATCTGCTGCGCGACGGCGTCCTGACGCAGATCACCCAGGACCACACCTGGGTGCAGCGTCTCGTCGACGAGGGCCGGATCACCGAGGAGGAGGCCACCACCCACCCGCAGCGCTCCCTGCTGATGCGGGCGCTGGGAAGCGGCGACCATGTCGAACCGGACCTCTCCATCCGCGAGGTCCGCGCCGGCGACCGCTATCTGATCTGCTCGGACGGTCTCTCCGGCGTTGTCTCGCACCAGACGATGGAAGAGACCCTCGCCAGCTACCAGGGCCCGGCGGAGACCATCCAGGAGCTGATCCAGCTCGCCCTGCGCGGCGGCGGCCCGGACAACATCACCTGCATCGTGGCCGACGTCCTGGACGTCGACAACAACGACAGCCTGGCCGGGCAGCTCAGCGACACCCCGGTCGTCGTCGGCGCGGTCGCGGAGAACCAGGCCCAGCTGGGCGACGGCGGGGCCATGCAGACGCCCGCCGGCCGCGCGGCCGGCCTCGGCCGCCCCGTGCCCCCGCCCGCCGGCGGCTTCGGCCCGCCCGGCAGCGGCGACGCCGCTTACGGGGGCATGCCGGACGGCTCCTACGACGCCTATACGGACGAGGACTTCGCCAAACCGGGCGGCGGCCGTAAATGGCTGAAGCGTTCCGTCTTCATCGTGCTCGCACTGGCCGTGATCGGCGGCGGTCTGTACGGCGGCTACCGCTGGACGCAGACGCAGTACTACGTCGGCACGCAGGACGGACACGTCGCGCTGTTCCAGGGCATCAGCCAGGACCTCGCCTGGGTCTCGCTCTCGAAGGTCGAGAAGAACCACCCCGAGATCGAGCTCAAGTACCTGCCGCCGTACCAGCGCAAGCAGGTCGAGGCGACGATCGCCGAGGGCAACATCACCGACGCCCGCGAGAAGGTCGCCGAACTCGCCGCCCAGGCCTCCGCCTGCAAGAAGGACGCGCAGCGCCGAGCCGCCGACGCCGAGAACCAGGCCCGTAAGGGCGAGGGCGAGGCCGGCGGCACCGCCGGGGCCCCCGCCGCCAGGACTTCCGCCACGTCCTCCGCCAAGGAGACCAAGCCGACCAGCGCTCCCACTCCCGGCCCCAGCCTCTCGGAGGAAGAGAAGAAGCTGGTCCCGCAGTGCGGTAAGCAGTAAGCCGTAGGGGGCCTTCAGCACCATGAGCGTTGTCACCAACACCACCACCATCGGCGCGATCGACGCACCGAGCCGCCGCAACACCGAACTGGCGCTCGTCGTCTTCGCCGTCGCCATCTCGGTGTTCGCCTACGCCAACGTGGGCCTCGCCCTCAACGGTGAGCTGCCCTCGGGCATGCTCGGATACGGGGCGGGCCTCGCCCTGCTCGGCGGCGTCGGCCACCTCGTGGTGCGCAGATTCGCCAAGTACGCCGACCCGCTGCTGCTGCCCCTGGCCACCCTGCTCAACGGACTGGGACTGGCGCTGATCTGGCGCCTGGACCAGTCCGAACGCTTCCAGGCCCTGGACACCTTCGTACCCGCCGCCTCGAAACAGCTGCTGTTCTCCGCCATCGGCGTGGGAATGCTGGTCGCGGTCCTGGTCGTCCTCAAGGACCACCGCATCCTGCAGCGCTACACGTACATCTCCATGGTCGTGGCGCTGTTCCTGCTGATCCTGCCGATGTTCTTCCCCGCCGTGAACGGCGCCAAGATCTGGATCAGGATCCCGGGTGTCGGAACGCTCCAGCCCGGCGAGTTCGCCAAGATCATCATCACCGTGTTCTTCTCGGGCTACCTGATGGTCAAGCGCGACGCGCTGGCCCTGGCCAGCCGCCGCTTCATGGGTCTCTACCTGCCCCGCGGCCGCGACCTCGGTCCGATCCTCGCCATCTGGGCGATGTCGATCCTGATCCTCGTCTTCGAGACCGACCTCGGCACCTCGCTGCTCTTCTTCGGCATGTTCGTCGTCATGCTCTACGTGGCGACCGAGCGCACCAGCTGGATCATCTTCGGTCTACTGATGTCGGCGGTCGGCGCGGTCAGCGTCGCCACATTCGAACCGCACGTCCAGCAGCGCGTCACCGCCTGGCTCGACCCGTTCGCGGGCTGGAACAAGGTGGCCGCGAGCGAGCAGATGGCGAAGTCCCTGATGGCCTTCGGATCCGGTGGCACCCTCGGGACCGGGCTCGGGCAGGGCAACTCCGACCTGATCGGCTTCGCGGCCAACTCCGACTTCATCCTCGCCACAGTCGGTGAGGAGCTCGGGCTCGCCGGGATGATGGCCGTGCTCCTCGTCTACGGCCTGATCGTCGAGCGTGGCGTACGCACCGCGCTGGCGGCCCGCGACCCGTTCGGCAAGCTGCTCGCGATCGGCCTCTCCGGCTCGTTCGCCATCCAGGTGTTCGTCGTCGCCGGCGGTGTGATGGGCCTCATCCCGCTCACCGGTATGACGATGCCGTTCCTGGCGGCAGGTGGTTCCTCCGTGCTCGCCAACTGGGCCCTGATCGCCATTCTGATCAGAATCAGCGATACCGCCCGTCGCCCGGCGCCTGCTCCCTCTCCGTCCACCGACGCCGAGATGACACAAGTGGTCCGCCCGTGAACAAGCCCCTGCGCCGGATCGCGATCTTCTGCGGCATCCTCGTCCTCGCCCTCCTCATCCGGGACAACTGGCTCCAGTACGTCCGCGCCGACGAGCTGACCAGCCACAAGTACAACCGCCGCGTCGAGATCGAGCGGTACGCCCACGAGCGCGGCGACATCATCGTCGACGGCAAGGCGATCACCGGTTCCGTCGAGACCGAGGACAGCGACTTCCGGTACAAGCGGGTCTGGAAGAACGGCCCCCTGTGGGCCCCGGTGACCGGCTACTCCTCGCAGGCCTTCGACTCCTCGCAGCTGGAGAACCTGGAAGACGGCATCCTCACCGGCAACGACGACCAGCTGTTCTTCGACCGGACGCTGTCGATGTTCACCGGGGAGAAGAAGCGCGGCGGCAACATCGTCACCACGCTGAACGGCGACGCCCAGAAGGCCGCCTTCAAGGGGCTCGGCGAGAAGAAGGGCGCTGTGGTCGCCCTCGACCCGAAGAGCGGCGCCATCCTCGCCCTCGCCAGCACCCCGTCCTACGACCCCTCGGTCTTCGCCGGCAACTCGCTCAAGGACTCGGACAACCGGCAGAAGCTCCTCAAGGACGAGGACAAGCCGATGCTCAACCGGGCCTTGCGCGAGACCTACCCCCCGGGCTCCACGTTCAAGGTCGTCACCGCCGCCGCCGCCCTGGAGAACGGGCTCTACGACGACATCGACGCCAAGACGGACTCGCCGCTGCCCTGGACGCTGCCGCAGTCCACCACGCCGCTCAAGAACGAGGGCAACATCCCCTGCGAGAACGCCACGCTGCGCGAGGCCCTGCGGGTGTCGTGCAACACCGTCTTCGGGAAGATGAGCGACGACCTCGGCAACAAGAAGATGATCGAGCAGACGGACAGGTTCGGCTTCAACAAGGAAGTCTTCACGCCCGTCCGCGCCGACGCGAGCATCTACCCCGAGGACAACAGGCCGCAGAACGCGATGGCCGGCATCGGCCAGGCGTCCAACCGGACCACCCCTCTCCAGATGGCCATGGTCGCCTCCGCGATCGCCAACGACGGCAAGCTGATGCAGCCGTACATGGTCGCCGAGCGGCAGGCGCCCAACCTGGACCCGGTCTACACGCACGAACCCGAAGAGCTCAGCCGCGCGCTCTCCGGTGAGAACGCCCAGAAGATCCAGCAGATGATGGAGACCGTCGTCAAGGACGGTACGGGAACCAACGCGCGGATCCCCGGCGTCACAGTGGGCGGCAAGACCGGTACGGCACAGCACGGTCTGAACAACAGCGAGAAGCCGTACGCCTGGTTCATCTCGTACGCGAAGACCGACGACGGCTCACCGGTCGCCGTCGCCGTCGTGGTCGAGGACGGCAACGCCAACCGGGACGACATCTCCGGTGGCGGGCTGGCCGCCCCCATCGCGCGCGACGTGATGAAGGCGGTCATCGACAGCAAGAAGTGAGACCTGTCACGGCGGCCGCCCGTCATACCGGACATCGGATACCGGTCGGATATCGGCTGCCGGGTGCGGGCTGATCACGTCACCCGTGCCCGGTAGCGTATGCGCGAACAGCGCACCGCCGCGGACCACACACGGGTGCGGTCGGGACTGACGGAGAGGGCTGGAACAGTTATGGAAGAGCCGCGTCGCCTCGGCGGCCGGTACGAGCTGGGCTCGGTGCTCGGCCGTGGTGGCATGGCCGAGGTCTACCTCGCGCACGACACCCGGCTCGGCCGCACCGTAGCTGTGAAGACGCTCCGGGCCGATCTGGCCCGTGACCCGTCGTTCCAGGCCCGGTTCCGCCGAGAGGCCCAGTCGGCCGCCTCGCTCAACCACCCCGCGATCGTCGCCGTCTACGACACCGGCGAGGACTACGTCGACGGGGTCTCCATCCCGTACATCGTGATGGAGTACGTCGACGGGTCGACGCTGAGGGAGCTGCTGCACTCCGGTCGCAGACTGCTCCCCGAGCGCACGCTGGAGATGACGGTCGGCATCCTCCAGGCCCTGGAGTACTCGCACCGCGCCCAGATCGTCCACCGCGACATCAAGCCGGCGAACGTCATGCTGACGCGCACCGGCCAGGTCAAGGTCATGGACTTCGGCATCGCCCGCGCCATGGGCGACTCCGGGATGACGATGACGCAGACCGCCGCGGTCATCGGCACCGCCCAGTACCTCTCCCCGGAGCAGGCCAAGGGCGAGCAGGTCGACGCGCGCTCCGACCTGTACTCCACCGGCTGCCTGCTGTACGAGCTGCTCGCGGTCCGGCCTCCGTTCGTCGGGGACTCCCCCGTCGCGGTGGCCTACCAGCACGTCCGGGAGGAGCCGCAGCCGCCGAGCAACTTCGACCCCGAGATCACGCCCGAGATGGACGCGATCGTGTTGAAGGCGCTCACCAAGGACCCGGACTACCGCTACCAGTCCGCCGACGAGATGCGCGCCGACATCGAGGCCTGCCTCGACGGCCAGCCGGTCGCGGCCACGGCGGCGATGGGCGCCGCCGGGTACGGGGGCTACGACGGCTACAACACCGACCAGCCCACCGCGGCCCTGCGCCCCACCGATCCGAACAACGCGCAGACCTCGATGCTGCCCCCGGTCAACCCGGACGACGGCGGCTACGGCTACGACGACCGCACGGGCCGCCGCCGCCAGCAGAAGAAGAGCAACACCTCGACGATCCTGCTGGTCGTCGCGGGCATCCTGGTGCTGATCGGCGCGATCCTGATCGGCCGGGTGATCTTCACCCCGACCAGCGACGACGGCCAGGTCAAGGCCCCGAACCTGGTGGGCTCCACGGTGCAGGAAGCGGAGAAACTCGCGTCCAGAACCGACGTCACCGTGAAGGTCGGCGCCGAGGAGCCGTGCGAGGACCAGGAGAAGGGCGAGATCTGCTCGCAGGATCCGGCGGTCGACGCTCTGATGGACAAGGACGGCACCGTCACGGTCGTCGTCTCCACCGGAGCGCCGAAGACCGAGGTTCCCAACGTCCTGGAGAAGTCCGAGGACGGCGCCCGCGAGGTCCTCGAGGAGAAGGGCTTCACGGTCAACGTCACCACACAGGAGTCCGAGAAGACCGAGGGCACCGTGATCGAGCAGGACCCCAAGGGCGGCGCGAAGGCCGAGGAGGGGGCCGAGATCACCATCACCGTGGCCATGCAGACGACCGACCCGATGCCCGACGTGCGGACCCGTCAGTACGACGCCGCCGTGGCCCAGCTCAACCAGCTCGGGTTCACCAACGTCTCACGGGCCGACGTGGACTCGGAGAAGCCGGCCGGAGAGGTCGTCGAGCAGACCCCCGCGGGCCCGAGCAAGCAGGCCAAGGACGTGCAGATCGTCCTGAAGGTCTCCAAGGGGCCGGCGCAGCCGGAGCAGGTCCAGATCCCCGGTGACATCGGCAACAGGCCGTACCAGGACGTGAAGGCCCAGCTCGAAGGGCTCGGCTTCGTGGTCGCTCTCTCCCAGGGCTCGGTCGACAAGCCGAACGCCAAGGTGATCACCAGCAGCCCGGCGCCGACGACCCAGGCGGACAAGGGCAGCACCGTCACCCTCGTGACCATCGAGGGCGGCGGGAACGGCGGAAACGGGAACGGCGGAGGCGGCCTCTTCGGAGGCATGGGCGACGACTGAGCCACCGCACCCGCACCCGGCACGGGAAGGGCCCCGGTCACCCTCATGGTGACCGGGGCCCTTCCCGTGTGCCTCCGAGCGCGAGCGGGTCTCCCGCGGGGCCTGCTCGACGACCTCTCCGGGCGGACTTCCCCGGGCGGCTTCTCCGGCCGGACTTCTCCGGGCGGCTTCTCCGGCCGGACTTCTCCGGGCGGCTTCTCCGGTGCGGCCTCTCCGGGCGGCTCAGCGCATCAGCGCAGTTCGACCGGCTTCGTGCGGTCCTTGTCGACCTTCTCCGTACGCTCCAGCTCGCCCCACACGATGTACCGGTACTTCGAGGTGTAGACCGGGGTGCAGGTCGTCAACGTGATGTAGCGGCCCGGCTCCTTGACGCCCGACTCCTCCGGGACCGGCTGGATCACGTCGACGTTGAACTTCGACGTCTCGGGGAGCGTCTTGTAGACCTTGTAGACGTACCAGGTGTCCTTGGTCTCGAAGACGACCGGATCACCGTTCTTCAGCTTGTGGATGTTGTGGAACTTCGCGCCGTGCCCGTCGCGGTGCGCGGCCAGCGCGAAGTTGCCCTCGTCGTCCCAGGGGAGGCCCGACTCGACCGGGTCCGTGTAGTAGCCCGCGATGCCGTTGTTGAGGGTCTCGGGGTCGGTGCCCTTCTTGACCAGCACCTCGCCGTTCTTCATGGCGGGCACGTGCAGGAAGCCGATGCCGTCCTTGGTGTCCAGGGCGCCCGGGCCCTCCGCCCATCTGCTGCGGACCGTGTCGCCCTGTTTGTCGGCCTCTCGGTCGGCGAGCACGTTGGTCCACCACAGGGAGTACGCGACGAACAGCGCGAGCACCAGGCCCGCGGTGATCAGCAGTTCGCCGAAGAGGCTGACGGCCGTCGCGACGGGGTGGCGGACCCGGCGGCGGGCCGGGGGCGGGGAGGTGGACGTGTCGGCCCGCTCGTCGTGCTCGGTCCTCGCTGCCACCGCACCGTCCCTGTCGTGAGGATGTTCAGCCGACGAGCGCGTCGGGCTTTCCCTGGCTGCGCGGCCGTTCCTCGACCATCTTGCCCCAGACGATCATCCGGTAGGTACTCGTGAATTCCGGGGTGCAGGTCGTCAGCGTGAGGTACCGGCCCGGCCCCTCGAACCCGGAGCCCGCCGGCACCGGCGCGATCACCGAGATGTTGGACGGCGAGGTCTGCGGGAGGATGCTGGCCATCTCGTACGTGTAGTACGCGTCCTGCGTCTCGACCACGATCGGGTCGCCGGGGTTGAGCTTGTTGATGTAGCGGAACGGTTCGCCGTGGGTGTTGCGGTGACCGGCCACGGAGAAGTTGCCCTGCTTGTCGGAGGGCATCGCCGTCTTGAGCCTGCCCTCGCCGTAATGGCCGATCATGCCCCGGTCGAGCACCTTCTCCTTGTCGATGCCCTCGGCGATCGGGGCGACCACGTCCAGCTTGGGGATGTGCATGATCGCGAAGCCCTGGCCGGGTTCGAACTCCCCGGGCTTCCGGTCGCCGTTGGCCCACTCGTCCTGGATCCGGTTGGTCTCCTTGCCGGCGATCTGCTCGGCCCTGATGTTGGTCCACCAGAGCTGGTAGGTGACGAACAGCAGCATCAGGACGCCCAGCGAGATGAACACCTCGCCGACCACCCGGCTGGCGACGACCGCCGGACTGTCCTTCGCGGCCTTCGCCGCGCGCCGGGCCTCCACCCGGGACATCGGAGCGGCCGGGACGGCCGGGGCTGCCTGCCCCGCGGCCGGTTCCGGGCGTCGGCGGCCGCGCCCCTTGGCCGCCCGCCGCCGCTCGGCCCGCCCGCCGGGGGGAGGGGGCCCGGGGCGGGCCTCGGGGTCGGGCCCCGGCTCGTCCGGAACGCGGCTGATGACTTCGGTGCGCGGTTCGGCCGACCCTCCGACGGCGGCGGCGATGACTTCGGTGCGCGGTTCGGCGGGGAGGTCCGGGGCCGGGGCCCGCTCCTCGGCCGGAACTCCGCCCGCAGACGGCTCCTGGGGCCCGTACCAGTCACGCTGGTACCCAGCGGGGTCGTACCACTCGTTCGGGGCTCCCTGGGGCTGCTGAGGCCCGCGGTGGGGCCCGTAACCGGCCTCGTGCGACGGCACCGCCGCGGGTACGTGCCCCGACACCGGCCCCGGTACGTGTCCGAGCACAGGCTCCGGTACGTGTCCGAGCACCGGCCCCGGCGCGTACTCCGGCGCTCCGGGGCCCGGTCCGGGCGCCGGAGCAATCACGGGCCCGGGTCCGCCCGCTCCGGGCCCGCCGGCTCCCGGTCCGCCCGGGCTGGTGTCCGCCCGGAACCACGGCGAGGCCTGCGCGCCGGGCAGCGGATCGTTGAGCGGGTCCGCGAGGCCGTCCACCGCCGCCACGAACGCGCCGTCGGCCCCGTACGCCCCTTGCGCGTAAGGGCCCTCCGGTCCGGCACCGTGCCCGGGGTGGCCTGCGGTCACGCGACGGCCTTGCCCACCACCGGCGCGAGCCCCGCCGACCGCGCGACGGCCCCCTGGTCCCCGCACTGTTCCAGCCAGTTGGCCAGCATCAAGTGTCCGTACTCGGTCAGCACCGACTCGGGGTGGAACTGCACGCCCTCCACCGCCCGGTCACGGTGGCGCAGCCCCATGATGATGCCGTCCGCCGTCCGGGCGGTGACCTCCAGCTCCGGGGGCAGCGCGCCCGGTTCGGCGGCGAGCGAGTGGTAGCGCGTCGCGGTGAAGGGGGACGGCAGCCCCGCGAAGACTCCCTGGCCCTCGTGGGCCACGGAGGAGGTCTTGCCGTGCAGCAGCTCGGGGGCCCGGTCGACGACACCGCCGTACGCGACCGCCATCGACTGCATCCCCAGGCAGACGCCGAAGACCGGGATGCCGGAGTCCGCGCAGTGGCGCACCATCTCGACGCAGACGCCGGCCTGCTCGGGCGTGCCGGGCCCCGGCGAGAGCAGGACGCCGTCGAAGCCGTCCCGCGCGTGGGCGGTGGTCACCTCGTCGTTGCGCAGCACCTCGCACTCGGCACCGAGCTGGTAGAGGTACTGAACGAGGTTGAAGACGAAACTGTCGTAGTTGTCCACGACGAGAATGCGTGCGCTCACTGGTCGGCTCCTGCTCCACCGGCGCTCTCGCCGTCGACGGTCACATCGCCGAACGGCAGCAGCGGCTCCGCCCAGGGGAACACGTACTGGAAAAGCGCGTAGACGACCGCCAGAACCAGCACGAGCGAGATGACACCCCGCACCCATGCGTTGCCCGGCAGATGCCGCCAGATCCAGCCGTACATGCTGACCCCTCCATTCGGTACCCGCACCAGACTAGAGGGCCGCGGCCGGGGAGGGGGTCGGCTGGGGAAAAGCCCGGGTCTTCCAAGGAGTGAGCCCGGACTGAGCCCCGACGGCGGCTGCCGCCGTCGGGGCTCAGTCCACAGGCTGTGCGTAGTGCAGATCCACCGTTCCCGAGTACCCGGGAAGAGTCTCCGCCTCGTTCTCGTCGACCTTCCAGCCCAGCCCGTACGCCTTCACGTACAGCAGGTAGTTCTGGATCGCGGTGGAGTCGTTGAGCGCCCGCTTGAGCTTGCCCGGGTCCCCGACGGCGGTGACCTTGTACGGCGGTGAGTAGACGCGGCCCTGGAGGATCAGCGTGTTGCCCACGCAGCGGACCGCGCTGGTGGAGATCAGCCGCTGGTCCATCACCTGGATCCCACGCGCCCCGCCCTGCCACAGCGCGTTCACCACGGCCTGCAGGTCCTGCTGGTGGATGACCAGGTCGTTGGGCTGGGGTTCGGGGTAACCGGGGTTGGCGGTGGCGTCGGGGGGCGCGTCGTTGAGGGTCACGCTGACGGAGTCGCCAGTGATCTTCGTGGTGCCGGCCGCCTTCTCCAGCGCCTTCAGGCGGGCGTCCTCGGCCTTGGTGGAGCCGTCGTCACGCTGGGCGAGGGCGTCGATGTCCGCGCGGGCGCCGGCGACCGAATCGTTCAGCTCGCCGTTCTTCTCGCTGCGCTCCCTGATCAGGTCGGAGAGCTTCAGCAGGGAGGAGTCGCTGCGCAGGTTGGTGCCCTTGGCGGTGTTGGCGCTGGTGACGAAGATCAGTCCGGCCAGGGCGAAGACCGCAGCGGTGAGCCCCCGGACCGCCCACGCGGAGGTGCGCCGGGCCGGGCCTTCCGGGGAGTCGGCAGAATTGCTCAACGTACCCTTATCTCATCAGGCGCCAGAGAAGCACTACGCTAACGGACGCTCGGGGGAGGCAGCACGCCCCCTGGCATCCCGCCCCCGGCGCCCGCCACAGATCCCTGCGCGGTCACGCAGCGCATCGACAGGAGAGTCCCTCGTGCCGAAGTCACGTATCCGCAAGAAGGCCGACTTCACGCCGCCCCCGGCGAAGCAGGCAACAACCATCAAGCTGACCAACCGCAGTTGGGTCGCTCCGGTGATGCTGGCCCTGTTCCTCATCGGGCTGGCCTGGATCGTGGTGTTCTACGTGACCGAAGGCGACCTGCCGGTCGATGCCCTGGGCAACTGGAACATCGTGGTCGGCTTCGGCTTCATCGCCGGCGGTTTCGCCGTGTCGACGCAGTGGAAGTGACGGACCCCCTCCGCACAAGCCTTGCCCTGAGTTACCCACAGAGTTATCCACAGTCGGGGGAAAAGGTCAGACGATCTGTGGATAACCTCCACTCATGTTGACGCCGGTGTGACCGCAGCCTCCCTCGTCGAGGGGGGCTGCACCCCGTTGTCCGGGCGGAAAGACCCAGCTCAGCGACGAGGGGAACGCATGTTCCTCTTGCCATGCACAAGATTCTCCGCACACTGTGGACAACTTCGGTCCATCTGGGGGTGGAGGGCCCCCTTCCGCTCAGGTGAGGGACATCGTGCGGACGACGATCATCCCGACCGTCGCCAGCAGGACAAGCGCACAGGTGGCGGTCTGCACCGCCGTACGCCGCTCGCGCGGGGCGTGGACCATGCCGATGGCGATGACGGCGCCCGCGATCAGACCGCCGACGTGCGCCTCCCAGGCGATGCCGCCCCAGGTGAAGGTGAAGACCATGTTGATCGCCAGCAGCACCAGCACCGGCCGCATGTCGTAGTTCATCCGGCGCATCAGCACGGCGGTGGCGCCGAACAGGCCGTAGACCGCGCCGGACGCCCCGAGCGAACCCTGGTTGGGCGCGGCGATCAGATAGGTCAGGGCGCTGCCCGCGAGACCGGACAGCAGATAGAGCGCGAGATAGCGGGAGCGGCCGAGCGCCGCCTCCAACTGTCCGCCGAGCCACCACAGCCCCAGCATGTTGAACCCGATGTGCACCACTTCCTGGTGCAGGAACATCGAGGTCACCAGGCGATACCACTGACCCTCGGCGACGCCTTCGACCGATCCCGGCGGCGGGCTCGGATCCCACGCCAGCCCGAGCAGCGTCAGATCTCCCACCAGCGCGGGACGGACGGAGACCAGGAGGAAGACGGCCAGGTTGATGCCGAGAAAGATCTTGGTGACCAGGCGCGGGTCGGCGGCCACCGCACCGCCCGCCAGCGTGCGCGGCCGGGAGGCGGCCGGGTGGTGCCCGGTGCCCGAGCCCTGGCGTACGCAGTCGGGGCACTGGAAGCCGACCGAGGCGCTGACCATGCACTCGGGGCAGACGGGCCGCTCGCAGCGCGTGCAGCTGATGCCCGTCTCGCGGTCGGGGTGGCGGTAGCAGGTCGGCGTCGGCACACCGCTTCCCGCGGCTGCGCGGTCTCCCGGCGGCTGCTGGTCCATCGGTCCTGGCCTGCCTCTCGGTCCTCGTCGCTCGGCGGCACGGACAGGGCCGCCCCGCTGGTCCGCTATGTATCAGTACGGACGGGCAGCGCGGTTGGTTCCCGCGAAAGATGTCCGGCGAGAGGTCTCCGGCGAGGTCTGCTGCCAGGCCTCTCGGGAAGCGATCGTCAGCGGGTCTCGACGACCACGGACTCGATCACCACATCCTGCAGAGGACGGTTGGTGCGCGGATTGGTCGGGGTGGCCGCGATGGCGTCGACGACCTTGCGCCCCGCCTCACCGGACACCTCGCCGAAGATGGTGTGCTTGCCGGTCAGCCAGGCGGTGGGGGACACGGTCAGGAAGAACTGCGAGCCGTTCGTCCCCGGGCCCGCGTTCGCCATGGCCAGCAGATACGGCTGGGTGAAGCCCAGCTCCGGGTGGAACTCGTCGGCGAACTGGTAGCCGGGGCCGCCGGTGCCGTTGCCCAGCGGATCGCCGCCCTGGATCATGAAACCGCTGATGACACGGTGGAAGACGGTGCCGTCGTACAGCCGGTCCGTGGTTTTCTCCCCGGTCTCCGGGTTGACCCACTCGCGCTGCCCGGTGGCCAGCTCGACGAAGTTCCGGACCGTCTTGGGGGCGTGGTTCGGCAGAAGCCGCAACGCGATGTCGCCCCGATTGGTCTTCAAGGTGGCGTAGAGCTGCTCGGCCACGGTCTGCCTTCCTTCGTCCTTCACCTGACGTCACACCCTTCGCGACGTCCGCCGATCCTCCCACGGGCCGGGAAATGTGCGGCCGGATGCCGGACGAAACGGCGCGTTCACCACCGAACCGTGGCATTGTCGTCGGCACACTTCACATGAACCGTTCTGGCCGCACACGGCGATCATGACCCGGATGCCCGTCCCGCATGCCGGGCTTGGACGCAACAGGCATGATTTCGAACTGGGCGGACAGGCGGAGTACCTACCCGCCACCAAGGAGGAGGATCTCGTGACCCGCATCGACAGCGTGCGCGCCGCAACCGACTCGGCGAAGGACAGCGCGCAGCACGCCGCGGAAGTGGTGGCGCCCTACGCCGACACGGCCAAGGAGCAGGCGGCCCGCTACGCGCACGAGGCGCGCGTACGGCTCGCGCCCAAGGTGACGAAGGCGGCCCAGCAGGCCCGTGTCCAGTACGCGTCCCATCTCGCACCGCGCCTCGATCAGGCCCGTACGCACGTGCCACCCAAGGTCGACGAGGCCGCGCATCGCGCCAAGGCGTCCACCCGCAGGGCCGCACGGAGCGCCGCCGACTACACCGCCCCCCGCATCGAGCACGCCCGGTCGGTGGCCCTGCCCGTCGCCGAGCAGGCTTCCGCCCGCAGCGCGGCCGCCCTGGCGGCGCTGCGCACCCAGGTGACGGCCAAGGAGATCCAGAAGCTGGCCAGGAAGCACCAGCGGCGGGCCAGGGCGGGCCGGGCCGCGAAGGGGTTCCTGGTACTGGGCGTCCTGGCCGGGGGCGCCTACGCCGCCTGGCGCTGGTGGGACAAGCAGGCCAACCCGGACTGGCTGGTCGAGCCGCCCGTCGCCACCGAGGTGGGCGACGAGCGATCGCCGCTCAGCTCGGTCGACGGCAGCGACCGGGCCGACCTCGACCCGGAGGTCCAGGCCAAGCAGGCCGAGGCCGAGGCCGAGTCGGGCGAGGGGGGCACCCCGGGCCTCGACGACCGGCCCTGACCGGGGCCGGCACCCGCCGCCCCGTGCGGCACCCCCCTGACAGAGACGAACGCGGCTGCGGTGACCGCCCGGGCGGTCACCGCAGCCGCGTTCGCTTCTGTCGCCCCGGATCGCCGTAAGACGGCGACGGAGCCCCGCCCCCCGGCGACTACCGGCTCACGGCGAAGCGCATCAGGGCCTGCTCGTCGCCCTGCTTGATCTTCCCGGTCTCGTTGATCACCTGGAGCTTCCAGCCCGCGCCCTCACGGATCGCCTTGGCCACGGCGACGCCGTTGTCCTGGGTGAGCATGCTCGGCCAGATGTCGGCGACCTGCTGGGTGCTGCCGCCCGTCGCGTCGTACACCTTGAAGCTGATGTTGCGCGCGTTGCTGAACGCGCTCCGCTTCTTGTACGCGGCGGCGATGAAGACGATCGACGTGATGTTCGAAGGAATCTTGGCGAACTCGACGGTCACCGTCTCGTCGTCACCGTCACCGTGCCCGGTCTGGTTGTCCCCGCTGTGCACCAGCGAGCCGTTGCCCAGCGGGTCCAGCGAGTCCAGACCTGCCAGCCGCACCGGGTCCCCGCCCTGCAGCGCGATGGCGATCAGGTCGAGGTCCGTGCCGGCCTTCTGCCGGATCTTCCCCATCAGGCCGCCGCTGCTCCCGACGGTGGGGTCCCAGGACGCCCCGATGGACAGGTGGGTCACCCCACCCAGGTCGGCCGGGCCGTCTTCCTTCGTCAACGTGATCATGCCTGAGTCCTTTTTGTGGCTCGACTGTTTACGTATGAAGTGTGCCTGGTGCCTCCGGTACACGGCCCCGGAGGAAGCGCGCCGGTTCCGGATCGTACGAGACCGGGGCCCGGCAGGCGTCCAGGCGCTCGGCGGTCCTCCGATGCGGGAAAAGACGAGAAAGACCCCTCTGATCCGCGTCACCGCAGTTCAGAGGGGTCTAGTGATGTGGAGCCTAGGAGATTCGAACTCCTGACATCTGCCTTGCAAAGGCAGCGCTCTACCAACTGAGCTAAGGCCCCGGGCCACAACGAACGAGGGCAACGCCCAGCACGTCCGTGCCAGGGCTACCGTCGCAGACCAGAGTACCGGGTGACCCCCGTAATCCTGCAAAAGGATAGGGACTCCCGGTGGCCGACCACGCTCCGTAAGATGCTCGCAAGGTTCGCAGCAGCGAAGCGGCAGCGATGGGGAGACGCCATGGACGCAGCGCAACAAGAGGCGACGGCAAGAGCCAGAGAGCTTCAACGCAGTTGGTACGGGGAGCCGTTGGGGGCGCTCTTCCGTCGACTGATCGATGATCTCGGCCTGAACCAGGCCCGGCTGGCCGCTGTTCTCGGGCTCTCCGCCCCGATGCTCTCCCAGTTGATGAGCGGCCAGCGGGCCAAGATCGGCAATCCCGCGGTGGTCCAGCGCGTCCAGGCCCTCCAGGAGCTGGCGAGCCAGGTGGCCGACGGCAGCGTCAGCGCGGGCGAGGCCACCGACCGCATGGAGGAGATCAAGAAGTCGCAGGGCGGGTCGGTCCTGACCGCCACCGGCCAGACCACCCCCACCGGCGGCGCTCCCACCGTCCGCCGTGTGGTGCGCGAGATCCAGTCCCTGCTGCGGTCGGTCGCGGCGGCCGGCGACATCATCGATGCCTCGGACGCCCTCGCCCCGACCCACCCGGAGCTGGCAGAGTTCCTCAAGGTGTACGGAGCCGGACGCACCGCGGACGCGGTCGCGCACTACGAGGGGCACCAGAGCTGACGGCTCCGGACCACGACGGACGACGGAGCCAGGGCACGCGCGCACCGCGCGGCGCCCTGGTGCCGGCAGGGGCACGGGGGCCGGCACGGGCCGCGGCGGACGCCGCGGCACCACGGGAACGGGGAGCGGGCGCAGCGCAATGGGTGAGGTCTTCGCCGGTCGGTACGAGCTGATCGATCCGGTCGGGCGGGGCGGGGTCGGCGCCGTCTGGCGCGCCTGGGACCACCGCCGCCGCAGGTACGTCGCGGCCAAGGTGCTCCAGCAGAGCGACGCGCACACGCTGCTGCGCTTCGTCCGCGAGCAGGCCCTGCGCATCGAGCACCCGCATGTCCTCGCCCCGGCCAGCTGGGCCGCCGACGACGACAAGGTCCTGTTCACCATGGACCTGGTGAGCGGCGGCTCGCTCGCCCATGTCATCGGCGACTACGGCCCGTTGCCCCCGCGCTTCGTCTGCCTGCTGCTGGACCAGCTGCTCTCCGGCCTCTCCACGGTGCACGCCGAAGGAGTGGTGCACCGCGACATCAAGCCCGCCAACATCCTGATGGAGGCGACCGGGACGGGCCGCCCGCATCTGCGCCTCTCCGACTTCGGCATCTCGATGCGCAAGGGCGAGCCCCGGCTGACCGAGACCAACTACGTCGTCGGCACGCCCGGTTACTTCGCCCCCGAGCAGATGATGGGCGCCGAGCCCGACTTCCCCGCGGACCTCTTCGCGGTCGGCCTGGTCGCGCTCTATCTCCTCCAGGGCCAGAAGCCCGACTCCCGGGCGCTGGTGGAGCACTTCGCCGCGCACGGCACCCCGAGCGCCCCCAACGGCATTCCCGAGCCGTTGTGGCAGGTTCTCGCCGGTCTGCTCCAGCCGGACCCGTATGCCCGGTTCCGGACCGCGACGGGGGCGCGCAAGGCCCTCACCGCGGCGGTCGAGATGCTGCCCGAACCCGGCCCGGACGACGAGCCGGTGGAGGTGTTCGACCAGATCGGGCCACTGCCGGCGGGATTCGGCCCCGACGGGCCCGTAGCGGCCCCCAGGCAGCCCGAGGAGCCCGCGCCCGCACCCGCGCCCGCACCCGCGCCCGCACCCGCCGCCGGGTCACCGCGGCCGGCCGTTCCGGGGCCCGGCCAACAGGCCGACGCACCGCCCCCCACGTCGATGTCGGAGACCGGGAGCTTCCACCTCGCGCCCCCGCCCGTAACCCCGCCCCCACAGCAACAGCCGTACCAGGGACCGGATATCCAGCAGCCGGGTGTCCAGGAACCGGGTCCCCAGCAGCCGCCGGCCGCCCCGCCCACCGTGGACACGCCGCCCCCGTACGCCGTCCGCGCGCCGGACGCCTCCCGGGCGCCGACCTCCGGCGTACCGCGCGAACCCCTCGCCACCCGCGCCTACACCGCCCAGGAGCCGCACCCACCGGTGCCGGCCCCGCCGGTTCAGCACGCCGCGCCTCACGTGCCCGGGCGCCGAACGCGTCCGGGGCCGCCCCCGAAGGTGGCGGTCCCGGTGCTGGTGGTGGCGCTGATCTGCTTCGCGGTCGGGATCTGGGCCCTGACCCAGATCTGACGCTCCCGCCGGTCCGACTACCGGCCCCACGGCGGCTGGTGGACCCCGCCGGCCGGCGAACCGACGGCCGGCGAACCGGAGGCCGTGGCCCCGGCGGCGCGGCGGCGGGCCAGCAGGGTCCAGAGACCCAGCCCGAGCACCAGCACGGACCCCGTGCCGATCCCGGCCGCGGCGACCACCGTCATCGGGCCGCTCTGCGCGGCCTCCCGGGCGGTCTTCCCCTTCCGGGCCACCTCCCGGTCCTGGTCGGTGACGCCGAAGACCCCGGCGTCGCCCTCGTACGGAGACGTCTCGGCGTCGTTCTTCACCTGGACCGCCAGCTCGAAGGGGATCGGCTCGTCGCCGTAGGACTCCTTGAGCTTCGGGCTGAGGGACACCGACAGGTAGTACCAGCCCGCGAAGCGCATGGTGCTGACCTGGGGCGAGGGGGCGAACCGGTTGCGGTAGGCCACCGGCGGCAGCGGCCTCAGCGACGCGGAAGCGGGCCCTCCGGAATACGAGAGCGTGGCGTCGGAGACATGCCCCTGGGCGGGGTTGTCCAGCGACAGGGTGAGCGCGTTGCCCACGAACTCCTTGTTGCCGCTCGTGGTGTTGGAGAGCTTGGCGGTGGCGTGGATCTGCTGTCCCCAGTCCACCGGCACCCGGTAGAAGCGGGTCTGCCCCGGGGCGACCGTGTCCTGCCAGCGGCCGTTCTCCAGACTGGTGGCCTCGGAGTACCCGGCCCCGCCGGACCGTTTCCGCTGCTCCCCGGTCAGCGGCTTCGCCGAGGCGGAGGGCCAGCTGTCGGGCCCTTCGGTCGGCATGGTCGCCGCGCTCTTCAACCGCGGCTCCTGAAGGAAGCGCAACTCCAGGTCCCAGGCGTCGGTGTTGGAGGCGTCCTTGCTCTCGCGCTCGACGAGGACGTCGTACTGGCCGCTCTCCTGGCAGATGGTGCTGCCTTCTTCGACGGTCCGGGAGACGTACGCGGCGATGGGACGCGCGTACCCGCCCGCGCCGAAGTTCGCCCGCGCCGAACCGCACCGGGTGTCGTCGGTCTCCCGGAGACTGACGTTGATGCCGTCGCCGTGGGCGACATCGCCACGGTCGCCGGGCACCGCGACCGCCGAGACATAGGCGGCGGAGACCTCGTCCAGCGTGACCCGGTAGTAGAGCTTCTCGCCCGGCCTGATCGTGCTGCGGTACGGGAGGCCCTCGTCGAGTTCGGACGCCTCGACGTTCGCCGTCGCACCCTGCACGTTCTTCGCGTCCGGGTCGAACGCGTACGCCCCGGGGCCGGTCGCGTACGCCTGCCCCGGCAGGGCCGCCGCCGCGCACACCGCCGCGACCACCGCGGCCACCACCCGGCCCCTGTTGCGCTGCCTCTTCACGCGCTTCCCCTCGTCGTCCCTCACGCGCCGGTGCCGTCGACCGCCCGGCCGCGATGCCGGTCCATCCTGCCCCGCCCACCCCGCCGGTGTCTCCGGCCCCTGCCGCATTGCCCCTTGTCCGCGCTACCGCCCTCGCCGACACCATCGGAGTTCACCAGAGCAATTCATGTATGTGCTCAAGCGAACTCACGAGGCCGAGGAACAGAGAGGTGCAGGTAGAGGGAGAGGTACGGGCGTCGCGCGCGCACGACAAAGGGCCCGCGCGCAGGCGAACGGGCCCCGAACAGCACGAAGCCCCGGCCGCTCAGCGACCGGGGCCCGTAACAGACTGTGCCGTCTCACACACCCGAACCTGCGGGCACGGAGTCGGTCGCCTCCGTCCACAGATCCTGCTCGGCGCGATCCGCCTGGATCTGGCGGTACACGAGGAGCCCGCCGATGGCGGCCAGTGCGACCAGGAGAAGCTTCTTCACCGCGCGACCTCGTCTTTCCTTGGCGTAAGGGCCTTCTGCCGCCGACTATACACACCGGCCGATACCGTTCGGTGACCTGCCCGGGACCCCGGAGCACCCCCTCGACGCCGTCCGGAACGACCTTCCCGCACCCTCTTCCGACCGCTCACGAGGGCCTGTCCACCCCGGTTGCACCATACGAGTGGTGTTCATCTGAAGATCGGCGCAGAGCGGGCGTCGCTCCTCGAAATCACGGCCCGGATCCACATGATCGGAGAAGTCAGCAACCGGACCGTCCGAAAGCGAGGGGCCATGAGCACCTTCCAGCCCAAGAACCTCTGGACCGCCTTCATCACCGCCTTCTTCGCCCTCCTGGCGTCGCTGGGCCTCGCCACCGCCACGGCGAGCGCCACGAACGCCGCAGCGCAGCCGAGCGCCACGACCCAGGAGCACACGGCCGCCACCGCGGCAACTCCGATCGCCCCCTCGGTCCGATGGACCCTTCCGCGTGACCGGGCCCTGCCACCCACGATGAAGCAGCGCATCCGCGCCGAGGCCCACGGCTCCTCCCCGGCCACCCGGCACCTGTCGCTCGACCCCGCGGAGACCGGCCGCACGACCGGCCCCGCCGACTCCCACCGCTCAGCCCCGGAAGGCGACTCCCCGGCGCCACCCCCCTGATCCCGGTGCCACCGCACTCCGGGGCCCCTGGTCCGGTTCACACCGGCCGGGGGCCCTTCTTCGTGCGGTCAGGGGCACGCACCTCACGCCCGGCGCCTTCCCGCGCGTCAGAGCCACCCACGCCTCCACGCCGAGGAAGACGACACCGTACTGGGCACGTCGCGCCTTCACGGCCCTCCGGCCGGCCGTGTCAGGGCTGGGCTGCCAGCCACTCCTGGAAGGTGGGGCCGTCGAGCCGGGCGTGCGGACCGGGCAGGAATCCGCCGGCCGCCGCGATCTCGGCATCGGGCATGCCGGAACCGTCGACCTCGACGACCTCGATGCCTCGGCGGGCGCCGAGAAGCCTGGCCGCCGCGGACATGGTCTCCCTGCGGGGCCCGGCGATCTCGGGAATCGGCGCTCCGGGGGCCTCCTCGGCGGGCGCGTCGGGGTCGGCGGCCAGCGCGACCAGCGTTTCGGCCACGGTGCGGCAGGCCACGAGCTGGGTGGGCAGGGCCGGGATGTGGGCGACGTCGCCCTGCTGCCAGTCCAGAAGCTGACCGACGAATTCATGGAACTGCGCGGCCCGCAGAATACGAGCGGGCAGCGGGCCGGAGAGGTGGACCCGCTCGTGCACCTGCTGTGCGGCGACGAACCCGGCCGTGGCCTTGTCGGCGCCGATGATGGATACGGCGACGATCCGGCCGACTCCCGCGACCCGGCCGGCCTCGTGCAGGTTACGGGTGGCGGTGCGGAAGAACTCCGTGGCGGCTTCCTGGTCGGAGGCGTGCCATGACGCGACGTCCACGATGACGTCGACCCCGGTGAGCGCCTCGGCCAGGCCCTCACCGGTGATGATGTCCACGCCGGTGGCGCGGGACATCCGCACCACCTGGTGCCCCCGTTCCCCGAGGACCTCCACGACGTGGCGTCCCAGCCGCCCGGTCGCCCCTGCCACTGCGAACTTTCGGGTGCTCATGTTCCCTGCCCTTCTGGCGCGGTGTCCTGACGAACACCGGACGCCGGCGCCCCGTCGCCCGTAACGATCGCGGCTGTGTGACATGGGCCACCGAGTGGACCGTGTTACCGAACGGCGGGGCCCGGCGTCCCATGCGTGGAGCGGAGTTGGGAAGCGACAGACGGGAGCCCGCCATGAGTGAGCGCAGCGAACGAACCACGGACCCGGCCGGGCCGCTCGACCGTGCCGGCCGGGCGGAGCCGGTGGACTCCGCCACCGAGGTGTTCGTCGCCCACCGCAATCTGCTGTTCACCGTCGCCTACGAGATGCTCGGCTCGGCCGCCGACGCCGAGGACGTCCTGCAGGAGACCTGGCTGCGCTGGGTGGGAGTCGACCGCGACACCGTGCGCGAGGAACGTGCCTATCTGGTACGGATCGCCACCCGGAAGGCGCTGGACCGGATGCGCGTGCTCGGCCGGCGCAGGGAGACCTACATCGGGCCGTGGCTGCCGGAACCGTTGCTGACCGCGCCGGACGTGGCCGAGGACGTCGAACTGGCCGAGAGCATCTCGATGGCGATGCTGCTGGTGCTCGAAACGCTCGCACCGGTCGAACGGGCGGTGTTCGTGCTGCGCGAGGTGTTCGAGCTCGACTACGACGACATCGCCGAGGCCGTCGGCAGGAGCCCGGCCGCGGTCCGCCAGCTCGCCTACCGGGCCCGGTCCCACGTCGCGGCACGCCGACCACGCGGAACGGCCTCCCCGGTCCAGACCCGAGCCGCCCTCCAGGCCTTCCAACGGGCGGTGGAAACCGGCGAGCTGCAGACCCTGCTCGACATCCTCGCGCCGGACGTCGTCGCCCTGAGCGACGGCGGCGGGGTCAGGCACGCCCTGCTGCGGCCCGTCGTGGGCGCCGACCAGGTGGCCCGCCTGCTGGCGGCCGGCTGGTGGAAGCGTGACGCCGAGAGGTCGGTCGAGCCGGCCCGGATCAACGGCGGCCCGGGACTGCTCGTCCGGGTCGACGGTGAGATCGACGGCGTGGTTGCCGTGCGGGTCGAGAACGGGCACGTCACCGGGGCCTACCACGTCCGCAATCCCGACAAGCTGTCACGTCTGACGCGGGAGACCGCCGTCAGCCGCTGAGCCGCCGGCCCCGCGGGACCCGGCGGGCGAACGTGAGGGAGAACCCGGCAGACGCTCTTCACCGAACAGGAGGGGAGAAACAGAGAGAGGGCGCTTCCCACCAGGGGGAAACGCCCTCTTCTCCTGCACTTCATCTGTGGGGCTAACAGGATTTGAACCTGTGGCCTCATCCTTATCAGGGATGCGCTCTAACCAACTGAGCTATAGCCCCGCCGCGCTGTCGCGCTGACTTCTGAAGATTAGCGCACGTCGGGGCCAGTCCCAAAATCGATACCCGGCGCGCTACTCGTCCTCGGCCAGCGTGAGCTCCACACCGCCCACGAAGCCCGCCGACAGGTTGTAGATGAAGGCGCCCAGCGTCGCCAGCGCGGTGGCCAGCACCACGTCGATCACGGCGATGACCGAGGTGAAGATGAGCACGCGCGGCAGCGACAGGAACGACTGCAGATCGAAGCCGTTGCTCTCGTTCGAGCCGGTGGCCTCGCTGATCGTGCCGCCGACGGTCTCGAAGACGCCCATGGCGTCCATGACCATCCACAGCACCGCCGACGCCACCACCGTGCAGATGCCCAGCGCGATCGACAGCAGGAAGCTGACCTTCATCACCGACCACGGGTCGGCCTTGGCCACCCGCAGACGGGCCTTGCGGGTACGCGGAGTGGTCCGCGCCCCCGTGCGCGGCTTGCGCGCCGCCTGAACGCCGCCCACGCCCTGCGCACCGCCCAACGTGCCGTCGGCCGGCTGCCCGGGGCGCGGTCGGCCGCCCTGGGTGCCGCCACCGGGCGCCTGGTACGCCTGGGGCGGGTGGTACGGCCCCGATGGCCCCGGTGCGGGCTCACGCTCGCCGGGCAGGGGCCCGGTCGCGTAACCCTCGTACTGGGGCTGAGGCCCTCGTGTGTCCGTCACAGTGCCCCCTTGGGAGTCCGTGGCAGGGCCACGGGCACCGTTCGCTCCAGCTCCGGAAGCGGCCGAACCGGCGCCCGTGGCTCCACTCACGCTCTACTCCTCGTGCTCCCCGGTCGAAGGCTCCGTGCCCTCGACAGTGCCCTCACTCACGCCCTCGGCGTGAACCTCGGCCATCTCGCCGTCGACGTCATCGGCCCCATCGACCTCTTCCGCCTCACGACCGGCCTCGGCGTTGCGCGCGATGCCGACGACGGCGTCGCGCTTGCCCAGATTGATCAGTTGGACGCCCATGGTGTCACGGCCCGTCTCCCTGACTTCATTGACTCGCGTACGAATCACACCACCGCCGAGCGTGATGGCGAGAATCTCGTCGGTCTCCTCGACCACCAGCGCACCGACGAGCGATCCGCGGTCCTCCACGATCTTGGCGGCCTTGATGCCGAGGCCGCCGCGACCCTGGACGCGGTACTCGTCGACGGGGGTCCGCTTCGCGTACCCGCCGTCGGTAGCGGTGAAGACGAACGTACCGGGCCGGACGACATTCATCGAGAGCAGTTCGTCGCCCTCGCGGAAACTCATCCCCTTGACACCCGAGGTGGCACGGCCCATGGGGCGCAGCGCGTCGTCCGTCGCGGTGAACCTGATCGACTGGGCCTTCCTGCTGATGAGCAGCAGGTCGTCCTCGGCCGACACCAGCTCGGCGCCGATCAGCTCGTCGTCGCCGCCGTCCGGCATCTCGCGCAGGTTGATCGCGATGACCCCGCCCGAGCGCGGCGAGTCGTAGTCCTTGAGCGCGGTCTTCTTCACGAGACCGCCCTTCGTCGCCAGGATCAGGTACGGCACGGCCTCGTAGTCGCGGATCGCGAGGATCTGGGCGATCTTCTCGTCCGGCTGGAAGGCCAGCAGGTTGGCGACGTGCTGGCCGCGCGCGTCCCGGCCGGCGTCCGGGAGCTCGTACGCCTTGGCCCGGTAGACCCGGCCCTTGTTCGTGAAGAACAGCAGCCAGTGGTGGGTCGTGGAGACGAAGAAGTGGTCGACGATGTCGTCTTCCCGCAGCTTCGTGCCGCGCACGCCCTTGCCGCCGCGCTTCTGCGAGCGGTAGTCGTCCGTCTTCGTGCGCTTCACATAACCGCTGCGGGAGATCGTGACGACGATGTCCTCCTCGGCGATCAGGTCCTCGATGGACATGTCACCGTCGAAGGGCACCAGCTGGGAACGCCGGTCGTCGCCGAACTTGTCGACGATCGCCGCCAGCTCCTCGCTGACGATCGTGCGCTGCTTGGCGGGCGACGCCAGGATCTCGTTGTACTCGTTGATCTTCGCCTGGAGCTCGTCGTGCTCGGCGGTGATCTTCTGGTGCTCCAGCGCGGCCAGGCGGCGCAGCTGCATTTCCAGGATCGCGTTCGCCTGGAGCTCGTCGATCTCCAGCAGGCCCATCAGGCCCTCGCGCGCGATCTCCACCGTGTTGGATCGCCGGATGAGGGCGATGACCTCGTCGATGGCGTTCAGGGCCTTGAGCAGGCCGCGCAGGATGTGCGCCCGCTCCTCGGCCTTGCGCAGCCGGAACCTGGTCCGCCGGACGATGACCTCGATCTGGTGCGTCACCCAGTGGCGGATGAACGCGTCGATCGACAGCGTGCGCGGCACCCCGTCGACGAGCGCCAGCATGTTCGCGCCGAAGTTCGTCTGGAGGTCGGTGTGCTTGTACAGGTTGTTCAGGACGACCTTGGCGACCGCGTCCCGCTTGAGGACGACGACCAGGCGCTGCCCCGTACGCGAGGAGGTCTCGTCGCGGACGTCCGCGATCCCGCCGACCTTGCCGTCCTTGACCAGGTCGGCGATCTTCTGCGCGAGGTTGTCGGGGTTGGTCTGGTACGGCAGCTCCGTGACGACCAGGCACTGGCGGCCCTGGATCTCCTCGACCGCGACGACCGCGCGCATCGTGATGGAGCCGCGCCCGGTGCGGTACGCCTCCTCGATGCCCTTGCGGCCCACGACCAGCGCGCCGGTGGGGAAGTCGGGGCCCTTGATGCGCTCGATCAGCGCGTCCAGCAGCTCCTCGTGCGAGGCCTCGGGGTGCTCCAGGTACCACTGGGCACCGGAGGCGACCTCACGGAGGTTGTGCGGCGGGATGTTGGTCGCCATGCCGACCGCGATGCCCGCGGAGCCGTTGACCAGCAGGTTCGGGAAGCGCGCCGGGAGGACCGTCGGCTCCTGGTTGCGGCCGTCGTAGTTGTCCTGGAAGTCGACGGTCTCCTCGTCGATGTCCCGGACCATCTCCATGGACAGCGGCATCATCTTGCACTCGGTGTACCGCATGGCGGCGGCCGGGTCGTTGCCCGGGGAACCGAAGTTGCCGTTGGAGTCCACCAGCGGCATGCGCATCGACCAGTGCTGCGCGAGGCGCACCAGGGCGTCGTAGATGGAGGAGTCGCCGTGCGGGTGGTACGTACCCATGACGTCGCCGACGACGCGGGCGCACTTGTAGAACCCCTTCTCGGGGCGGTACCCGCCGTCGTACATCGCGTACAGCACCCGGCGGTGGACGGGCTTGAGTCCGTCCCGTACGTCGGGCAGCGCACGCGAGACGATGACGGACATCGCGTAGTCGAGATAGGAGCGCTGCATCTCCGTCTCGAGCCCGACGGGCTCGACGCGCATGCCCACTCCGGGGACGATCTCCGCCTCGGGCATCACGGGTTCAGGTGTCACAGGGGTGTTCTCGTCGGCCATTGCTGGTCAAAGTCCTTTCGAGCTGCGGCGTCGCTGGTACGGCCGACTCAGATGTCGAGGAAGCGGACGTCCTTGGCGTTGCGCTGGATGAACGAGCGTCGCGCCTCGACGTCCTCGCCCATGAGCACCGAGAACAGGTCGTCGGCCTGCGCGGCGTCGTCCAGCGTCACCTGGCCGAGGACCCGGTGGTCGACGTCCATGGTCGTGATGCGCAGCTCTTCGGCGTTCATCTCGCCGAGGCCCTTGAAGCGCTGGATCGAGTCTTCCTTGATCCGCTTGCCGTTCTGCTTGCCGAGCGCCACCAGGGCGTCGCGCTCCCGGTCCGAGTAGGCGTACTCGAAGTCGTCCCGGCCCCACTTGATCTTGTAGAGCGGCGGGCGCGAGAGGTAGACGTTGCCCTGCTCCACCAGGGGCCGCATGAAGCGGAAGAGGAACGTCAGCAGCAGGGTGTTGATGTGCTGACCGTCGACGTCGGCGTCCGCCATCAGGATGATCTTGTGATAGCGGAGCTTCTCGAGGTCGAAGTCCTCGTGGACCCCGGTGCCGAACGCCGAGATCAGCGCCTGGACCTCGGTGTTCTGGAGGATCTTGTCGATCCGGGCCTTCTCGACGTTCAGGATCTTGCCTCGGATGGGCAGGATCGCCTGGTACATCGGGTTACGGCCGGATTTCGCCGAACCGCCGGCGGAGTCACCCTCGACGATGAAGATCTCGCACTTGGTGGGGTCGTTCGACTGGCAGTCGCTGAGCTTGCCCGGCAGCGAGGCGCTCTCCAGCAGCCCCTTGCGGCGGGTCAGGTCACGCGCCTTGCGGGCCGCCACGCGGGCGGTCGAGGCGGCGATGCCCTTGCGGATGATGTCGGCGGCCTCGTTGGGGTTCCGGTCGAACCAGTCCGTCAGCTGCTCGTGGACGACCTTCTGCACGAAGGTCTTGGCCTCCGTGTTGCCCAGCTTGGTCTTTGTCTGGCCCTCGAACTGCGGCTCGCCAAGCTTCACCGAGATGATCGCGGTGAGGCCCTCACGGACGTCCTCGCCGGTGAGGTTGTCGTCCTTCTCGCGCAGCAGCTTCTTGTCGCGCGCGTACCGGTTGACCAGCGAGGTCAGCGCCGCGCGGAAGCCCTCCTCGTGCGTACCGCCCTCGTGCGTGTGGATCGCGTTGGCGAAGGAGTAGACGCCTTCGGTGTACTGCGTGTTCCACTGCATGGCGATCTCGGCCGAGAGGAGACGGTCCTTGTCCTCGGCCTCGATGTCGATCACCGACTGGTGAATGACGTCGCCCTTGCGGGAGTTGAGGTACTTCACGAAATCGACGATGCCGTTTTCGTAGTGGTACGTGACCGTGCGGGCGGTCTCCTCCTCGGCGGGCTCGACCGCGTCCGCGCTGTCCGCGCCCGCCGTCGCCTTCGCCGACTCCCGCTCGTCGGTGAGCTTGAGGGTGAGGCCCTTGTTGAGGAACGCCATCTCCTGGAAGCGGCGCGAGAGGGTCTCGAAGCTGTACTCGGTGGTCTCGAAGATGTCCCCGTCGGCCCAGAAGGTGACCGTCGTGCCGGTCTCCTCGGTGGCCTCGTGCTTGGCCAGCGGGGCGGTCGGGACGCCGAGCTTGTAGTCCTGGGTCCAGCGGTGGCCGTCGGTCTTGACCTCGACGGCGACCCGGGTGGACAGGGCGTTGACGACGGAGACGCCGACGCCGTGCAGACCGCCGGAGACGGCGTATCCGCCGCCGCCGAACTTGCCGCCCGCGTGCAGGACGGTCAGCACGACCTCGACGGCCGGCTTCCCTTCGGACGGCACGATGCCGACCGGGATGCCCCGGCCGTTGTCGATCACACGCACCCCGCCGTCGGCGAGGATCGTGACGTCGATGGTGTCCGCGTGGCCCGCCATCGCCTCGTCGACCGAGTTGTCGACGACTTCCTGCACCAGGTGGTGCAGGCCGCGCTCACCGGTCGAGCCGATGTACATGCCAGGCCGCTTGCGGACCGCGTCCAGCCCTTCCAGCACGGTGATCGCGCTGGCGTCGTACGAGGCGGCGGCCTCGCCGTGCTCACCGACTGTGGACGGAATGTTCTCGTTGGGGTTGCCGGAATCGGCCACGAAGCGCCCTTTCTGGCACAGCACAGGCCGTTCTCCGGACAGGCGGGAGCGGCTGCGTCGTTCGGCTTGTATCGACGACTCCCGCCTCAGCGGCGGGATTACTCACCAGTCTACCGGTAGCACTGACACGAATGGTGGTTTGCCGGTACCTGAGTACGCATGTGCCGCCCTGAATGAGCGACTGACGACTCCCCATATTCAGGAAGGGGCCCCAAGAGGCCCTGACGGGCTTTGAGCGCTTCGGCCTGTCAACCTCTCGCTACGGTGAGGGACGCTCCGGCCGTACCGCCCGGTTTCCTCCCGTACGAACCCTGACGAACCCACCCACACGCCCGTCCAGTACACGACAATTTTACGCCAAAAGTGCAGCTCAGCGCGGTGAGCGAAGGTACGTACGGGATAGAGAAGGGGACTGGAACCCCGGCCGCGGGCGCACGGCGGCCCGGCCGCCCCCGACCCCTCACCCGTAGGTGTCGCCCGGCCCCTTGCTGCCGGGGGCCCGCAACGGCCCGAACCGGCGCTCCGGACCCCCCGGCCCGACCACCTTGATCATCCGTACGGTGCCCTGGCCCAGATCCGCGTTCAGCCGGGCCACCAGCTGCGGAGCCAGCAGCCGCAGCTGCGTCGCCCACGCCGTCGAGTCGCAGCTCACGGTCAGCACCCGGGCGTCCGGATCGTCGTCGTACCGCAGGGGTACGCAGTGGTTCGCCAGATCGTCGCCGACGATCTGCGGCCACCGCCCCACCACCCCGCCGACCGCCGCCGGCGTCTCCCAGCCCCGCTCGGTGATCAGCCGGTTGATCGCGGAGCCCAGCGGCTGCGGGTCCCGGCCGTCCGACCGTGCGCCCGAGCGCAGCCCGCCGCCGCGCCGGGCCTGCTTCTTCTGCTGCGCCGCCGCGCCCCGCGCCCTGGCCTGCTCCTTCGCCGCCCGCAACGCGACCCGGGCGAGATCCACCCCGGTCACCTCGGGCGGCTTCGACACCCCTGCCCCAGGAGACACCCCTGCCCCCGGGCCGGAGGAGGAAGCCCCGGAAGCGGCCGGATCCGGCAACGCGTCCCCCGGCCCGCCGGCCCCGCCCCCGTCTTTGGCGCGAGCCGCGCCCGTACCCGCGCGGGCGGCCGGTCCCCGTCGGCCCGCAGCCCCGCTCTCGCCCCGGCCGGTCATACGCGCTCCACCTCACCCGCGGTCACCGCGTACCGTGCCCCCGCCAGCCCGCCCGGGACGTCCTCGGCCACCGCGGCCGTCACGAGCACCTGCTCGCCCGGAGCCACCAGCTCCGCCAGCCGCTCACGGCGACGGGCGTCCAGCTCGGCGAAGACGTCGTCGAGCACCAGCACCGGCTCGTTGCCCTCGGAGCGCAGCAGCTCGTAACTGGCCAGCCGCAGCGCCAGCGCGTAGCTCCAGGACTCGCCGTGACTCGCGTACCCCTTCGCCGGCATCCCCCGCAGACCGAGCACCAGATCGTCGCGGTGCGGGCCGACCAGGGTCACGCCCCGCTCGATCTCCTGCTTGCGGACGCCCACGAGCGCCGCGATCAGCTGCTCGTACAGCTCCTCGCGGGTGCGCGCGGGACCCACGCCCTCACCGACCGAGCTGCGGTACTCCAGCGCCACCGGACCGCCGCCCGGCGCGACGTCCCCGTACGCCTTGTCGGCCAGCGGCTGGAGCGTGGCGATCAGATCGAGACGCTGCGCCAGCAGCTCGGCGCCCACCCGGCCCAGGTGCTGGTCCCAGACGTCGAGCGTGGACATGTCCATCGAGCGCCCACCGTGCCGGCGCGCCATCGCCGCGGACTTGAGGAGCGTGTTGCGCTGCTTCAGCACCCGCTCGTAGTCGGAGCGGACCCCGGCCATCCGGGGCGAACGTGCCGTGACCAGCTCGTCCAGGAACCGCCGCCGCTCGCCGGGGTCGCCCTTGACCAGGGCCAGGTCCTCCGGCGCGAACAGCACGGTCCGTACGATCCCGAGCACGTCACGCGGTCTGACCTGCGAGGACCGGTTGACACGGGCCCTGTTGGCGCGGCCCGGATTCAGCTCCAGCTCGACCAGCTGCGAACGCTCGCCCTGGGTGACCGCCGCGCGGATCACCGCCCGCTCCGCTCCCATCCGCACCAGCGGGGCGTCCGAGGAGACCCGGTGGCTGCCGAGGGTGGCGAGATAGCCGACGGCCTCGACGAGGTTGGTCTTGCCCTGCCCGTTGGGCCCCACGAACGCGGTGACGCCCGGGTCGAGAGGCACCTCGACCCGGGCGTACGAGCGGAAGTCGGCCAACGAGAGATGGGTGACGTGCATGGTGGCCGACCTCTCCCGTTGGTGCTTCGCAGGTTGTTGCGCTGCCGACGCGTCGCCGGCGGTCCGATCAGTTCTCGGACTTGGACTCGACCGCGTGCCCGCCGAACTGGTTGCGCAGCGCGGCGATCATCTTCATCTGCGGCGAGTCGTCCTGGCGCGAGGCGAACCGCGCGAACAGCGACGCCGTGATCGCGGGCAGCGGCACCGCGTTGTCGATCGCGGCCTCCACCGTCCAGCGGCCCTCGCCCGAGTCGGCGGCGAAGCCCCGGAGCTTCTCCAGGTGCTCGTCGTCGTCGAGCGCGTTGACCGCGAGGTCGAGCAGCCAGGAACGGATGACCGTGCCCTCCTGCCAGGAACGGAAGACCTCACGCACGTCGGTGACCGAGTCGACCTTCTCCAGCAGCTCCCAGCCCTCGGCGTAGGCCTGCATCATGGCGTACTCGATGCCGTTGTGGACCATCTTCGCGAAGTGGCCGGCGCCGACCTTGCCCGCGTGGACGGAACCGAAGTCGCCCTCGGGCTTCAGCGCGTCGAAGATCGGCTGGACCTTCGCCACGTTCTCGTCGGTGCCGCCGTACATCAGGGCGTAGCCGTTCTTCAGGCCCCAGACGCCGCCGGAAACACCGCAGTCGACGAAGCCGATGTCCTTGAGGCCCAGCTCGGCGGCGTGCTTCTCGTCGTCGGTCCACCGGGAGTTCCCGCCGTCGACGACGACGTCACCGGGCGAGAGCAGCTCGGCGAGCTCGTCGACCGTGGACTGGGTGGCGGCGCCTGCCGGGACCATGACCCAGACGACCCGCGGGCCCTTCAGCTTGCCCACAAGCTCTTCGAGACTGTGGACATCGGCGACATCCGGGTTGCGGTCGTAACCGATGACGGTGTGGCCTGCGCGGCGGATGCGCTCGCGCATGTTGCCGCCCATCTTGCCGAGGCCGACGAGACCGAGCTCCATCAGAGATTCCTTAAGCGTCGTGGCGATAAGCGTCGGGGCGTTTGCGCCCAGGACCGAGCCTACGCCCGGCGGGGGACAGCGCGGCGGGCCCGCTCCGCGCCGAGCGGGCCCGCCGGAAACTGCCGCGGATACGTCCCCCGATCAGCCGGGGGATGCCGGGATCAGCCGGAGAGGCGCACCGGCATGATCAGGTACTTGTACGCGTCGTCCGCCTCGGCGTCGACGGCCGGGCGGCCGCTGAGCAGGGCGGGCTTGGTGGACGTGGTGAACGAGAGCTGGGCGACCGGGGAGTCGATCGCGCTCAGACCGTCCAGCAGGAACGTCGGGTTGAAGGCGATCGAGATGTCGTCGCCCTCCAGCACCGCGTCCACGCGCTCCACAGCCTGTGCGTCATCGCTGGAGCCTGCTTCCAGGATGAGGACGCCCTGCTCGAAGCTGAGCCGTACGGGGGTGTTGCGCTCGGCGACCAGGGCCACACGCTTGACGGCCTCGACGAAGGGGGCCGTCTCGATCACCGCGACGGAGTTGAACTCGGTCGGGAAGAGCGTGCGGTACTTCGGCAGGTCGCCTTCCAGCAGGCGGGTGGTCGTACGCCGTCCGGCGCCCTCGAAGCCGATCAGGCCCTCGCCCGCGCCGGAGCCGGAGAGCGCCAGGGTGACCGTGTCGCCGCTGGTGAGCGCCTTGGCGGTGTCCAGGAGGGTCTTGGCGGGCACCAGGGCGACCGCCGAGGCGTCGGCGTTCTCCGGCTTCCACAGGAACTCGCGGACCGCGAAGCGGTAACGGTCGGTGGAGGCGAGCGTTACCGTGTCGCCCTCGATCTCGATCCGCACACCGGTGAGCACCGGCAGGGTGTCGTCGCGGCCGGCGGCGATGGCGACCTGGGCGGCGGCCGAGGCGAAGACCTCACCGGGGACGGTGCCCGTGGCGGTCGGCATCTGCGGCAGCGCGGGGTACTCCTCCACAGGCAGTGTGTGGAGCGTGAAGCGGGAGGAACCGCAGACGACCGTGGCCCGCACCCCGTCGGTGGAGATCTCCACCGGGCGGTTCGGCAGGGCGCGGCAGATGTCGGCGAGCAGCCGGCCGGAGACGAGCACCGTGCCGTCCTCGTCGACCTCCGCGTCCACGGAGACCCTGGCGGAGACCTCGTAGTCGAAGCTGGAGAAGCTGAGGGCTCCGTCCTCGGCCTTCAGCAGAAGGCCCGCGAGAACGGGCGCCGGCGGACGGGCCGGGAGGCTGCGGGCCACCCAGGCCACCGCCTCCGCGAGTACATCGCGCTCCACCCGGATCTTCACCGGAACCGCCTCCTGCTGTTGCTCGCTCGCCCTGCTGGCCTTCGTCGTCTGGACCGGAGCTCCCTGCCGAGGGCTGGGGAGGCTCCGGGGTCCAGTCTGACGTACGGCACCGACAGTCGTTGCTGCTCGGGGTCAAGTCGGGCCGAGAGCTTCGCGGCGGTCGACGGTCGAGTTGTACACAGGTCCCACTTCGAAGCTGATTCCTGGCTAACTCTGGGTGGTAGTAGTAGTAGGCCTTGTGGATACCGTGGATAACGTCGTTTGCGCAGGTCAGCGACTGTTTTTTGTCCACCGGTCCTGTGGGTGGCGCCCGTGGACAACCGGGGCTTTCTGTGGACGGGCGAAAGTTCTGCACACCCGATGCACAGGAGGGGGCCACTTCTCCCCAGGCCTGTCCCCAGCTTTACCCATGTTCCCCACAGCCCAACCGACCACCTTGGTGTGACGCCTTTCACTCCGGGCGGTGAGAGCGTGTGTTGCGTTGCCGAACAGTGGACAGGGGTGTGGAGAAGCAGGGGAAAGCTGGGGACAAGAGTCCTCAGCCTGTGGGCTGCCGGTGGACAACATCGACGACCCCCTGTGGACGAAAGTTCTGTCCACAGGCTGTGGATGAAGGTTGACCACAAATCCCCAGCCATGTGACCTGGCCTGATGGAGTATCGGCAGAGCGCCCTGTGGACGCAATATGGACAACTTCCCAGTCCCCAGGCTGTGGACGGAAGATTTCTCGCACATCTGTGGAGAAGGGGCTCTGAGCAGCCCGTATTCGAACAGCGCGGGTGCGACGGGGTGCTCGACGCGGACCTCGGAGAGCACGAGGAGCGCCCTCGGAGGGCCTGCGGAGCTCTGGGGAGGGACCTCGGGAGCCCTCGGCGGGCTCCGAAGAACGCTCGGTGGGCCCCGCAGGACTCTCGGTCGGCCCCGGAGAACGCGAAAGAGGCGCTTGCCGCGGACCGTGGTGGTCCGCGGCAAGCGCCCCCGGGAGCGCGATGGGAGAAGCCGGCGAGCGCGGCCGGAGAAGCCGGCGTCAGCCGTTCTTGATGCGGTTGGTCAGCTCGGTGACCTGGTTGTAGATGGAGCGGCGCTCCGCCATCAGCGCGCGGATCTTCCGGTCCGCGTGCATCACCGTCGTATGGTCGCGGCCGCCGAACTGCGCACCGATCTTCGGCAGCGACAGGTCGGTCAGCTCGCGACAGAGGTACATGGCGATCTGGCGCGCCGTCACCAGGACCCGGCTGCGCGAGGATCCGCAGAGGTCGTCCACGGTGAGGCCGAAGTAGTCGGCGGTCGCCGCCATGATGGCGGGCGCGGTGATCTCCGGCGCGGATTCCTCGCCACCCGGGATCAGGTCCTTGAGGACGATCTCGGTCAGCCCCAGGTCGACCGGCTGCCGGTTCAGTGAGGCGAAGGCGGTCACCCGGATCAGCGCGCCCTCCAGCTCACGGATGTTGCGCGAGATCCGCGAGGCGATGAACTCCAGGACCTCCGGCGGGGCGTTGAGCTGCTCCTGCACCGCCTTCTTACGGAGGATCGCGATCCGGGTCTCCAGCTCGGGCGGCTGGACATCGGTCGTCAGACCCCACTCGAAGCGGTTGCGCAGCCGGTCCTCCAGCGTTACCAGCTGCTTGGGCGGCCGGTCCGAGGAGAGCACGATCTGCTTGTTCGCGTTGTGCAGCGTGTTGAAGGTGTGGAAGAACTCCTCCTGCGTCGACTCCTTGCTCGCCAGGAACTGGATGTCGTCGACCAGCAGGATGTCCACGTCGCGGTAGCGCTTGCGGAAGGTGTCGCCCTTGCCGTCGCGGATCGAGTTGATGAACTCGTTGGTGAACTCCTCCGAGCTCACGTACCGCACCCGGGTCCCCGGGTAGAGGCTCCGCGCGTAGTGCCCGATGGCGTGCAGCAGGTGGGTCTTGCCGAGCCCCGACTCCCCGTAGATGAAAAGGGGGTTGTACGCCTTCGCGGGCGCCTCGGCGACGGCGACGGCCGCCGCGTGCGCGAAGCGGTTGGACGCCCCGATGACGAAGGTGTCGAAGAGGTACTTCGGGTTCAGCCGGGCGTGCGGTTCGCCGGGGCCCGGCGCGGGGGCCGGCTGGGCGCCCATCGGGCCGGGGACGGAGCCGCCGGTCCGCCCGGGGCCGTGACCACCCTGGCGGGGGCCCGGCTGCGGGTCCTGGCGGTCGGGACGCTGCTGTTCGTACCCCTGGCGCTCGGGAGGCTGCGACCGGTAGTCGTGCTGCGGCTGCTGGGGGCGCCCGGCGCCGTACGGCTCGCGCCACTGCTCCGGGGGCTGCTCCCGGTACGGCTCGTTCTCCCGCTCCCGGTACGACTCGCTCTCCCGGTACGACTCGCTCTCGCGGTACGGCTCGCCGGAGGGCTGCTCGCGGTCCTGGTACCCGCCGTGCCGCGGCTGCTGCCAGGAGAGGTCCTCCTGGGTGCGCGGCCAGGCGCCGGGTTCCGGGCGCTGCTGCTGGTAGTCGGGGTAGGCGGGCCGGGCCGTCGGCATGCCGTCGTCGGAGGGCCGGTGGCCGTATCCGTCGTACGCGTCGCCGCGCGGCGCCTCCTCACGCGGCTGCGCCGGGTAGCGGTGGCCCTGCTGGCTCTGGTGCGACTGGTGCATCGGGGGCGCCGGAGGGGACGGCGGGTCGCCCGCGGAGTCGTCGACGGTGATCGCGATCCGGATGGGGCGGCCGCATTCGCGGGTCAGCGTCTCGCTGATGAGCGGTGCGAGCCGGCCCTCCAGGACGCGCTTGCCCCATTCATTGGGGACGGCCAGCAGCGCGGTGTCGGCGACGAGTGCCAGGGGCTGGCAGCGCTCGATCCACTGCTTGTCCTTCGGCTCGATGCCCTGCTGACCCTCCCCGAGGAGTTGTTCCAGCACTCGCGGCCACACTGCGGCAAGATCGGCAGGTACGTCAGCCACAAGGCACGCTCTCTCGCATGTCCCCTGTCCCACGAATGTGTGGTTCTCGGGACGGGATGGGTCGGGTCGGGTGAGGCCCGGCAGTCGGGAAGGAAAAGAACCGGAGTTCAGCCACGGTAGTCAGGCCGACCCGCGCGGTTCAAGTTGTTGTCCACAGGCTGTGCACAATGAGGGGTCGCGCGAAGCCGGTTTGACCGGATGGCGTAGCCGCGCGTACCGTGACCAGGTCGAGTTGTCGATGGCTGCTGCCGCCTGCCTCCGATGGGCAAAGATCACGATCTGTGATTGTGAAGCGGTGCACTAAGGCGTTTACGCGAGTTCCTCGTGGGCGCACGGTGACAGCCAGGCGATGTCCCGCCAACACACGAATCATTTCTGGAGCCCCCGAGTGAGCAAGCGCACCTTCCAGCCGAACAACCGTCGTCGCGCCAAGACCCATGGCTTCCGGCTGCGCATGCGTACCCGTGCCGGCCGTGCGATTCTCGCGAACCGCCGTGGCAAGGGCCGCAGCAGCCTGTCCGCCTGATATCGCTTACAGGTCCATGACGTGCTGCCTACCGAGAATCGGCTGAGGCGGCGCGAGGACTTCGCGACCGCGGTACGACGAGGACGTCGAGCCGGACGTCCACTGCTCGTCGTCCATCTACGCAGCGGTGATACGGACCCGCACGTGACGGGGGAGACTGTTCCCCCACCGCGTGCGGGTTTCGTTGTCAGCAAGGCCGTGGGGGGTGCAGTCGTCCGTACCGCGGTGAAGCGGAAGCTTCGCCACCTGGTCCGCGACCGGCTGGCTCAGCTGCCCCCCGGTAGCCTTGTTGTCATACGGGCGCTGCCCGGTGCGGGCGACGCCGATCATGCACAGCTGGCCCGAGACCTGGACGCCGCTCTTCTGCGGCTGCTGGGAGGGGGCGCGCGATGAAGTACCCGCTGCTGGCTCTCATCAAGCTGTACCAGTGGACGATCAGTCCACTCCTCGGGCCTGTCTGCCGTTATTACCCGTCGTGTTCCCACTATGGATATACGTCGATCGACAGGCACGGTGCCATCAAGGGAACAGCGCTGACCGCCTGGCGCATCCTGCGGTGCAATCCGTGGTCACCCGGCGGTGTGGATCATGTTCCGCCCCGTAAGCGTCCGCGGTGGCACGAGCTGCTGCGCAATGCCCTGCGCGGTGAAAAGGGCGGGGAGTCCGCCGCTGATGTGCCGTCCGGGGGGTCGGTCTCCGAACCTCCGAGCCCGGCCGCAGAGACCTCGCCCAATGCTCAAGGAGCCTGATTAGTGGACACGATTGCCAGTCTGTTCAGCTTTATCACCACACCCGTCTCATGGGTCATCGTTCAGTTCCACAAGGTCTACGGGGCGCTCTTCGGCGACGACTCCGGCTGGGCCTGGGGCCTGTCGATCGTGTCCCTGGTGGTGCTGATCCGGATCTGCCTGATCCCGCTCTTCGTGAAGCAGATCAAGTCGACCCGCAACATGCAGGTGCTCCAGCCGAAGATGAAGGCGATCCAGGAGCGCTACAAGAACGACAAGCAGCGTCAGTCCGAAGAGATGATGAAGCTGTACAAGGAGACGGGCACCAACCCGCTCTCCTCGTGCCTTCCCATCCTGGCGCAGTCGCCGTTCTTCTTCGCCCTGTACCACGTGCTGTCGTCCATCGCCTCGGGCAAGAAGATCGGCGCGATCAACCAGGACCTGCTGGACAGCGCGCGTCAGGCGCACATCTTCGGCGCCCCGCTGGCCGCGAAGTTCACGGACAGCGTCGAGAAGGTCACCTCGCTCGACGCGTCCCTGACGGACGTCCGGATCGTCACCGCGATCATGATCGTGCTGATGTCGGCCTCGCAGTTCTTCACCCAGCGCCAGCTGATGACGAAGAACGTCGACCTGACGGTGAAGACCCCGTACATGCAGCAGCAGAAGATGCTGATGTACATCTTCCCGGTCATTTTCGCCGTGATGGGTATCAACTTCCCCGTCGGTGTCCTCGTCTACTGGCTGACCACCAACGTCTGGACCATGGGTCAGCAGATGTACGTGATCAACCAGAACCCGACGCCGGGCAGCAAGGCGCAGGACGCCTACCTCCAGCGGGTCCTCAAGAGCGTGACCTCCCACGGTGAGGTGCGCGGCCGCACCCGGCGCAAGATGGTCAAGGCGATCGTCGCCAAGGGTCCCGACCGCAACGACATCGAGCGCAAGTTCATCACCGGCCTCGGCAAGCTGGGTTTCGCGGCCCAGGAGGACGGCACCGTGCAGAAGAGTGAGACCGCCGCCGTCGACGCCGAGGGCAGCCAGGCGCCCAAGCGTCAGCAGCCCAAGCGCCAGACCAAGGCGAAGCGCCAGACGGCCGGTGCCACGGCCGGTGGAGCCAAGGACACGGAGCCCGCGGACGCCGTCTCCAAGACCTCCCTCGAGAAGCAGGACGCACCGAAGGACGACAAGCCGAAGTCGGCGGGCAAGCCCGCCTCCGGCTCCTCACGCCAAGCCAAGTCCGGACAGCGCAAGGGCCCGCAGCGGCCCAAGCACCCGTCCAAGAAGTAAGAAGGAGTCCATCCGTGACGGAAGGCACCACCTCCACGGCCGCCGCTGAGGCCGGCAGCGACACCCTGACCCGCCTGGAGCAGGAGGGCGAGATCGCGGCCGACTACCTCGAGGGACTGCTCGACATCGCCGACCTCGACGGCGACATCGACATGGACGTCGAGGCGGACCGGGCCGCGGTGTCGATCATCAGCGAATCGGCTCGCGACCTCCAGAAGCTTGTGGGCCGCGACGGTGAGGTCCTGGAGGCGCTCCAGGAGCTGACGCGGCTGGCCGTCCATCGGGAGACGGGCGACCGCAGCCGTCTGATGCTGGACATCGGTGGCTTCCGGGCCAAGAAGCGCGAGATCCTCGCGGCGCTGGGTGCCAAGGCCGCGGACGAGGTCAAGAGCTCGGGCGAGCCGGTGAAGCTGGACCCCATGACGCCGTTCGAGCGCAAGGTCGTGCACGACGCGATCGCCGCGGCCGGTCTCCGGAGCGAGTCGGAGGGCGAGGAGCCGCAGCGCTTCGTCGTCGTTCTCCCGGCCTGACCGGATCCTTGTACTGTCGGCCCCGTCTGTTCGCAGGCGGGGCCGATCTTTGTCAGCCCGATAGTCAGCCACCCACAGTGCGCTAGTGCGGAATGGAAGGACGGTTCCCGTGACGGAGGCAGCAGAGCTCCCCCAGGCACCTGCGGAGGCGCAGGCGGTGTTCGGAGAGCTCTTCCCGGAGGCTGTCCGGTACGCGGAGCTTCTCGCGGATGCCGGGGTCGAGCGAGGTCTGATCGGGCCGCGTGAGGTCCCCCGGCTGTGGGAGCGGCACCTGCTGAACTGCGCGGTGCTCTCCGAGGTCGTGCCCGAAGGCGTCACCGTCTGCGATGTGGGCTCCGGTGCTGGTCTGCCCGGCATCCCGCTGGCTCTGGTGCGTCCCGATCTCAAGATCACCCTGCTGGAGCCGCTGCTGCGGCGGACGAACTTCCTCCAGGAAGTCGTCGAACTGCTCGGCCTGGACCATGTGACGGTCGTGCGCGGCCGGGCCGAGGAGGTCCTCGGGAAGCTTCAGCCCGTTCACGTGGTGACCGCCCGTGCGGTGGCTCCTCTGGACCGGCTGGCGGGCTGGGGCGTGCCCCTGCTGAAGCCGTACGGGGAGATGCTGGCGCTCAAGGGCGACACCGCCGAGGAGGAGCTCAAGGGCGCCAGGGCCGCGCTCAGCAAGCTCGGTGTCCTGGAGACCGAGGTGCTCCAGGTCGGTGAGGGCTTGGTCGATCCGCTCTCCACCGTGGTCCGTGTAGTGGTGGGAGAGAGCCCGGGTGGTGTGAGGTTCGCCGCAAAGAAGGCCAAGGCCGCACGGACGGAGCGGACGCGCCGGCGCCGCTGAGGGGCACTGCGGGACGGTGTCGCCGTCCGTTCGCGAGCCCTGTCCCGTCGGTCGCGATGTGCGTTCTGGTGGGTCTTGGGCCGCTTAGCAGCTGTTCTACCGGAAAGTAGCGATACGTACCGCGTGCGGAGTGTCGTGGCCTGGTAGTTGCTTCGCGGGGGCATCGTGTTTCACGTGAAACGTCGCTCTCTGCTGCAGGGAATCATCGGCCGCGGTCGTGCGGCTGCCACGCCGCGCGACCGCAAGCCCGGACGGGTTGCCGAGTTGTCCACACGCACGGATTCATCCACAGAACAGCGGGCCTCGCTGGTTCACGACCCCGAAAGCATGGCAGGCTCTGTTCATTGCGAGCCTGAAGTCGAGGAGAGTGAATCCTTGCGGTCCGACGCCAACATCGCGGGACCGATGACCGACCCGGTCCCCGGTCCCCGAACCGAGTCCGTGGGTGAGGGTGTTTCACGTGAAACACCGCCGCCGATGGACGACACACCCATCGGCCGAGCCGCTCAGCTGGCGGTCGAGGCCCTCGGCCGCGCCGGCGAAGGGCTGCCCCGCCCTGATCGCACCCGCGTCATGGTGGTGGCCAACCAGAAGGGCGGCGTCGGGAAGACGACCACGACGGTCAACCTCGCCGCTTCCCTGGCCCTGCACGGTGCACGCGTTCTGGTGGTCGACCTCGACCCGCAGGGCAACGCCTCCACGGCTCTGGGCATCGATCACCACGCCGATGTTCCCTCGATCTACGATGTCCTGGTGGAGAGCCGCCCGCTCTCCGAGGTGGTCCAGCCCGTACCGGACGTAGAAGGCCTTTTCTGTGCCCCCGCCACCATCGATCTCGCCGGTGCGGAGATCGAGCTGGTCTCGCTGGTGGCACGGGAGAGCCGGCTCCAGCGGGCCATCCAGGCGTACGAGCAGCCGCTGGACTACATCCTCATCGACTGCCCGCCGTCGCTGGGTCTGCTGACGGTGAACGCGCTGGTGGCCGGGGCCGAGGTGCTGATCCCCATCCAGTGCGAGTACTACGCGTTGGAAGGCCTGGGCCAGCTCCTGCGGAACGTCGATCTGGTGCGGGGCCATCTGAATCCGGATCTGCACGTCTCGACGATCCTGTTGACGATGTACGACGGCCGGACGAGGCTCGCCTCGCAGGTCGCCGAGGAGGTTCGTACCCACTTCGGCAAGGAAGTGCTGCGGACGAGCATTCCGCGGTCGGTGCGCATCTCGGAGGCGCCGAGCTATGGGCAGACCGTGCTGACCTACGACCCGGGGTCCAGCGGTTCGCTCTCGTATCTGGAGGCCGCCCGGGAGATCGCCCTGCGGGGTGTCGGGGTGCACTACGAGGCTCAGCACGCCCACACGAGCAGTCAGAACAGCCAGCAGAACGTTTCGGAGGGCATGCAGTGAGTGAGCGTCGTAGAGGACTGGGGCGTGGGCTCGGTGCGCTGATCCCCGCCGCTCCCCAGGAGAAGCAGGTGCCGGCGCCCGGAGGCGGTACGGCATCGTCCGGCGCGGGCCCGGTTCTGACGGCGGAGCGCGGGGTGGCCGCTGCGAAGGTGACCGCCCTGCCGTCCGTCCCCGTGGTGCCGGAGCCGGCGTCCACTTCGGAGGGCCGTTCCGAGCAGGAAGCCGGGACGTCCGGCGCGTATTTCGCCGAGCTGCCGATCGCAACGATCACCCCGAACCCCCGCCAGCCCCGTGAGGTCTTCGACGAGGACGCCCTGGCTGAGCTGGTCGTCTCCATCAAGGAAGTCGGCCTTCTCCAGCCGGTCGTCGTCCGGCAGGTGGGCCCGGACAGCTACGAGCTCATCATGGGTGAGCGTCGGTGGAGGGCCTGCCGTGAAGCGGGCCTGGAGCGGATTCCCACCATCGTCCGCGCCACGGACGACGAGAAGCTGCTGCTGGACGCGCTGCTGGAGAACCTCCACCGGGCCCAGCTGAATCCGCTGGAAGAGGCCGCCGCGTACGACCAGCTGCTCAAGGACTTCAAGTGCACCCATGATCAACTGGCCGACCGGATCGGTCGCTCGCGTCCGCAGGTGACGAACACGCTGAGGCTCCTGCGGCTTTCGCCGCCGGTGCAGCGTCGGGTCGCCGCAGGCGTTCTTTCGGCGGGCCATGCCCGTGCGCTGTTGTCCGTGGACGACTCCGAGGAGCAGGACCGGCTGGCCCACCGCATCGTGGCCGAGGGGCTTTCGGTGCGTGCGGTCGAGGAGATCGTGACGCTCATGGGCTCGCACCCCACGAGCTCTGTGAAGCCCAAGGGCCCGAGGGCCGGTGGCCGTCTGTCCCCCGCTCTGACCGACCTGGCGACCCGTCTGTCCGACCGCTTCGAGACCCGGGTGAAGGTCGACCTGGGGCAGAAGAAGGGCAAGATCGTCGTCGAGTTTGCCTCGATGGAGGACCTGGACCGGATTCTCGGCAGTCTCGCCCCGGGTGAAGGCCGCGTGCTGGAGCGCGGGCTTGCCGAGACGTCCGAGGAGGACGACAAGGGCTGAGCAGCGGGAGCCGAGGAGGGCGGGCCGTGTGCCGGTGCATACCGGAACACGGCCCGCCCTTTGCTCTCTCTCGGTTTCCGCATCACCTCTGCGTGGATACGATGCGTTCTGGGACGGCGTATCCATGGTGATCGACCTCAGAGGAGGGCGGAGGCCTTGCGAGGAGTGAGCCGCGGTCGGCTCGTCACGGTCGGGCTGGGGCTGGGCGCTGTCGGGGGATTCGTCGGCAGTCTGTTCCATGAACGGAGCGCACTGGCAGCCGCACGTGGGGCGGCGGGCGAAGGAAGTGAGGGATCGCCGTCATGGGCCGTCGGCTGGCACCACTCACCCTGGACAACCTTCCGGATCTCCCCGGGCGTTGCCGTTCGTGCGTCTTCTGGGAGCTTGACCCGGTCAGCGGGGAAGCCGCGGTAAAGGCGGGCAAGCCGGAGCTGGAGAAGGAAGCCTGGGTCTCCGCGGTCCTCCTGGAGTGGGGGTCCTGCGGCCGGGTGGTCTATGTGGACGACGTGCCGGCGGGCTTCGTGCTCTACGCCCCGCCCGCGTACGTCCCCCGCTCGACCGCTTTCCCGACCAGTCCGGTCTCCCCCGACGCCGTCCAGCTCATCACCGGGCGGATCATTCCCGCATACCAGGGTCAGGGGCTGGGCCGGGTCATGGTGCAGACCGTGGCCAAGGACGTTCTGCGCCGGGGCTTCAAGGCGATCGAGGCGATCGGAGACGCGCGGTCCGGGCAGACCACCTGCGTACTCCCCGCGGACCACCTGCTGGCCGTCGGCTTCAAGACGGTGCGGCCGCATCCCGTGCACCCACGGCTGAGGCTGGATCTGCGGACGACGCTTTCCTGGAAGGAAGACGTGGAGATGGCGCTCGACCGGCTTCTGGGGGCGGTTCAGAAGGAACCGGTATTGCGGCCGCTGTGAGGACGGGCCCCTGTCGGCCGCACGGGAAACGGGCCCGCCCCTTCAAGGGACGGGCCCGTTTCACGTGAAACATTGCGCCGGACGCTGGAGCGCGGTTACGCGCTGATGAAGCCGTCGAGGTCGCGGAGGATCGCGGCCTTCGGCTTGGCGCCGACGATGGTCTTGGCGACCTCGCCGCCCTGGTACACATTCAGGGTGGGGATGGACATCACGCCGTACTTGGCGGCGGTGGCGGGGTTCTCGTCGATGTTGAGCTTGACGATCTGGATCTGGTCGCCGTGCTCTGCCGCGATCGCCTCCAGCGACGGGGCGATCTGGCGGCACGGGCCGCACCAGGCGGCCCAGAAGTCCACCAGGACGGGCTTGTCGCTCTTGAGGACGACCTCGTCGAAGGTGTCATCCGTAACGTGCTTCAGGGCGCCGGCCACGGCGGCCTCCTTGCTTTCTGGGGGGGTGAGGGTGTGATGCGGACGGTCAGACGGCCGGGGTCTTCTCCGGCTCGGCGGGCTCGGCGTCGGCCAGGGCCGCGAGGAAGCGCTCGGCGTCCAGGGCGGCGGAGCAGCCGGTGCCCGCTGCCGTGATGGCCTGCCGGTAGGTGTGGTCGACCACGTCTCCGGCGCCGAAGACGCCGGTGAGGTTGGTGCGGGTGGAGGGCGCCTCGACCTTCAGGTAACCCTCGTCGTCGAGCTCCAGCTGGCCCTTGAAGAGCTCGGTGCGCGGGTCATGGCCGACGGCGATGAACAGGCCGGTCACGGGGAGCTCGGACGTCTCGCCGGTCTTGGTGTTGCGCAGGGTCAGACCGGAGAGCTTCTGGTCGCCCTTGATCTCGGCGACCTCGCTGTCCCAGGCGAACTTGATCTTCGGGTCGGCGAAGGCGCGGTCCTGCATGGCCTTGGAGGCACGCAGGGTGTCACGGCGGTGGACGATCGTGACGGACTTGGCGAAGCGGGAGAGGAAGGTCGCCTCCTCCATCGCGGTGTCGCCGCCGCCGATCACGGCGATGTCGTGGTCCTTGAAGAAGAAGCCGTCGCAGGTGGCGCACCAGGAGACGCCGCGTCCGGAGAGGGCGTCCTCGTTGGGCAGTCCGAGCTTGCGGTGCTGGGAACCGGTCGTGACGATGACGGCCTTTGCGCGGTGGACGGTGCCCGCGGTGTCCGTGACGGTCTTGACCTCACCGGTGAGGTCGACCGCGACCACGTCGTCGGGGATCAGCTCGGCACCGAAGCGCTCGGCCTGGGCCCGCATGTTGTCCATGAGCTCGGGGCCCATGATGCCGTCCTGGAAGCCGGGGAAGTTCTCCACGTCGGTGGTGTTCATCAGCGCACCCCCGGCCGTGACGGCGCCCTCGAAGACCAACGGGTTCAGCGAGGCACGGGCGGTGTACAGCGCGGCGGTGTACCCGGCCGGTCCGGAGCCGATGATGATCACATTACGGACGTCGCTCACGGGTTTCTTCCTCGTTTCTGCAGACTGCCTAACTGCCTACGGGGTCGGTTCAACGACTCTCACCCCACCCAACGGATCCTACGGCTGATGCATTCCCGAACGGGCCGCGGCGGTCGCGGACGGCTTTCAGGGGCGGTCGTAGGTGCGGGTGAGCAGCAGCTGTCCGGTGGTCTCCGGGGCGGTGTCCACACAGGAGGCGGCCACGAGATAGGCCTGGACGCGTGAGGAGTCGCTCGGGTGCGGAAGGACGACGAGATAGGTGTCCGCTCCCTGGTACGTCCCCTCGTCGAGGGCGAGGGCGGGCGTGGTGCGGCCGGTGGCCTGCTGGACACAGGGAGGAACGACGACGGCAGGGGCCTGCAAGGGGCTCCTGGACGCCTCGGCGTCGGGAGTGAGGGCCTCACTCGTCGACTTGGTGTCCGCGCCCGGCGGCACCTTCTGGGCGCCTGGGCTCTTCTGGCCGGCCCCGCCGCCGAGGAGGTCCTGTACCCGGGATCCCAGCGTGCCGTCGGTATAGGTGTGCGCGCCGCTCTCCGCGGCGCTGACCCCACTGTCGGCCGCGGTCTTGGAGGCGTCGCCGGACGGGGCGATGGACTGGAGGAAGAAGACGCTCATGCCGATGACCGCAGCGCCGAACGCGGTGCCGAGGACCACAGCGCGCCGCCGTCGACGGCTGGGACGGCGGCCCGGCCCGGTGGCGGCGGAGGACCGGCCCGCGGGGCGGTCCTGGACGGAGGCGCCTCCGCTCCCGGGAGCGGACTTGCTCGTCGCACCGGCGGTTGTCGTGTCTTCGGCGGTCGTTGTTTCACGTGAAACAACGACCGACTCGTCCGTGGCGGGAGCGGTGGGTCGGATCTCCGCCGCGAGAGCCGCGTCGATGCGGGCGGAGACGTCCTCGGGCATCGGCTCGGGAGCTGGCATCGTTCCGAGCAGCTCTCGGATCTCTGTCAGGGAGTCCCGAATCTCTGAGCAGAGGTCGCACCCCGCTACATGCTGCCGGACTTCCGCAGTACGGGAAGGGGAGAGCAGCCCCTCGGTGAGATCGGAGATTTCGGAGATCTCCGGGTGCTGAGCCGTGTCGGCCGTGGAGGTCACGGGCGCCCACCTCCTCCCTTCGTAGCGGCAGGATCGCTTGTTCCTGAGTCTCTGGGTCCTGACGCAGGTGGGACGGATGCTCCGGGCGTCCGGTTCCTTCCGGCCAAGCCGTTCTCCCCGCCGGGGGTCCGCCCCCCGGTTCCCGCGCGCAGATGGCGGACCAGGGGGGCCAGTCTCGCCCTGCCCCGGGCACATCGGCTTTTCACCGTGCCGGTCGGCACCTCGAGGACGTCGGCTGCCTCCGCGACGGAGTAGCCCTGCATGTCGACCAGGACGAGGGCCGCCCGCTGCTCGGCGGGCAGCGTGGCCAGGGCTTCCTGGAGCTGGCGGTGGAGGTCCTGCCGCACGGCGGGGGCCTCGGCCGACTCGTGGGGTTCCAGGAGCTGATCGAGCCGTTCGGCGTCGTCCACGGGGGACGTCTTGCGGGAGGCGGCCTTGCGGACCCGGTCGAGGCAGGCGTTGACGGTGATCCGGTGCAGCCAGGTGGTCACCGCGGACTGGCCGCGGAAGGTGTGGGCGGCGCGGAAGGCGTTGACGAGGGCGTCCTGGACGGCGTCGGCCGCTTCTTCCCTGTCCCCCAGAGTGCGCAGCGCCACGGCCCAGAGCCGGTCGCGGTGGCGGCGTACGAGTTCACCGAAGGCGTCGGGGTCGCCCGCCACATGCTGGGCGAGCAGGTCCGAGTCGCTCGGTGCCTCTGGTGGAACGGAATCCACCGTGCTCCCCCTCCGAACCGGATCCGATGTCATATGTGGGCCGCGCCCGGCGAAGCGGGGCGACGGGGAGAAGCCTGCCGTCACGGGTGTGACGGGCGCAACCCTTGTCGCCGCGCGTGGCCGGTGGGCGCGTGGTCCGCCCCACAGTAACGGGGCGGTGGATCAGCCGAGGACGGAGATGTCGGTGATGCCGCCCCGGTAGCCGCCCGTGCCGTCCGAGGGGAGCTCCGTGATGTGGATCAGGACGTAGCGCGTGCGGATGGGCTCATCGAGCTTCTCCTGCAGCTTCGATCCCGCGATGGCCCGCTTGGTGATCGGCTGGTCGAAGTCGGCCGTCGCGGACGGGGACGAGGCGCTCGGGGAGGCGGCGAGCACGGTCGCGGTCTGCCCCTTCCGGTACAGGGAGACGTCGATGCCGGAGACGTTCCGCACCTTGCCGAGGTCGACGATGATCCCACTGCCCTGCTTGCGCTGTGGGAGGTTGCCGAAGTTGGCGAAGCCCTCGTACCGCGGGGTGACCCAGTGGGTTGCGGAGTTGCCGTCGATGGTGTTCGGCACATCCCGCTCCTTGATGCCGGAGCCGTCGGGCATGAACTCCGTGGCCCCCGCGATGTGCAGGGGTTCGGCGGATGGCGCGGGCTTTTTGTCCTTGTTCTTGTCGTCCTCGTTCGGTTCGGTGACGCCGGTGTCCTCGGAGCCCTTGGTGCGGTCGAGCAAGGCCTCCGCGAGCTGCCAGCTTCCGAGGCCCAGCGCGGCGATGAGGAGCGCCGAGACGGTCCACTTGAGCGCGCGGCCGGCACGACTCTGGAGCGGGGCCGGAGGGGCCGCCATCACGGGCTGGGCGACGGCGGACGGGTGGGAGGACGGGCGCCCGTACGTGCCCTGCTGATAGGTCGTGCGCTGGTACGCCGGCGGCGCGTTGAACGTGGGTTCCGGAGGGAGGATGCGCGGCATGGCCGCGACGGCCTTGGCCAGCTCGTCCGGGGTGGTGCAGGGCGGTTCCTGCCGGGAGGCGGTGGCGCCGTCGTTGGCGAGCGCCCGCATGGCGAGCTCGGAGAGGCCGCGGTGGATGCCGGCCCGGACCTGGTCCGGGGCGATGAGCCCCATGTTCTTGGGGAGCCCGGCGAGCCCGTGTGCGTCGCTTCCGTACGGCCAGCGGTGGGTCAGCGCCGCGTACAGGAGGGCGCCGATCGCCTCGGTGTCCGTCCGGAGGGGGTGTTCCGCGGTGATGCCGCGCAGGGCGGCGTTCACCGCGAGGCCGCGGATGCGGTACTGCCCGGTGGAGCTGCGCAGGACCGCGCCGGGGGTGAGGCGCAGATGGGACAGGCCCTCGCGGTGGGCGGCGGCCATCGCCTGGGAGAGCTGGCTGACGAGCTGGTAGGCGTCGTGGGCCTCCATCGGCCCGGTGGCCAGCAGAGCGGTGAGCTCGGTGGCGTCCGGCAGCCATTCGTGGACCACGTAGACGAGGTCGTTCTCCTCGACGGCGTCCAGGACCTGGACGAAGCGGGGGTCGCCGAGGAGGGCCGAGGAGCGGGCGGCGGCCAGCACCGAGCGGGCCCGCGGGTGGTCCGCGGGCAGCAGGTGCACGCCCACCGCCCGGCGGAGCTTCTCGTCGACAGCCCGCCAGCTGCTGAAGCCGTCCAGGCGGGTGACGCACTCCTCCAGGCGGTAGCGCCCGGCGAGTTTGTGACCGCTGTGCAGGTCGGGTGACGCCGGAACGGCCTCGGAACGCTCCCGCCCACCGTCCGTGTTCTCGGTGTCCTTGGGGCTCGCGCCCTTGGTGTCCTCGGCTTGCGCCGTCCCGTCGGTCGTGGCCTCGTCCGCCTTGGCGGCCAGCGGCTCGTCGCCGCTGTTGTCGGTCACGTCGACGGCAGCCGTGCTACGTTCCGCCACCGTCGTTCCTGCCTCCCCATCCGTTGCGCGATGCCAGCCAGCTCTGCACAGTCACGCCAATTGTGCCCACACTCCGGCGCTATGCACGACACGCGGAGTGCGGCGATGGTTGTGCGGGCGCGTACTCATTCAGCGTCCGAGCCGTCCACGGACCATGCCCACCAGGCCGTTGACCTCTTCGATGCGCATCTTCTTCGCCGCGACGAAGAAGATGCCGAGGAGGAGGACGCCGCCGCAGATCAGCGCGGCCAGCGAGCCGAGAGCACCGGTGCCGACCAGTTCCAGGATGCCGAATCCGGCGGCGCCGCCGACCAGTGCGGCGGGCACCGCGGCCATGCAGAGGCGGGCGTAGGTGCGCACGATGTGCGCGCCGTCCAGGTCGCCGCCCAGCCGGTCGCGCAGCCGGCGCCAGGCGACGCCGACGCCGATCGCGTAGGCCAGACCGTAGGAGAAGGCCATGCCGACGACGGCCCAGCGGGCGGGCAGGACGACGTAACAGAGCGCGGAGGCGGCGGCGTTGGCGGCGGCCACGATGACCGTGTTGTAGAAGGGGGTGCGGGTGTCCTCGTAGGCGTAGAACCCGCGGAGGACGACGTACTGCACGGAGTACGGGATCAGGCCGAGCGCGAACGCCATGAGGATGAAGCCCATGGAGCGGGCGGCCTCGATGCCGCTGGAGGCGTACAGCAGGGTGGCCATCGGCAGGCCGAGCGCCAGGAAGGCGAAGGCCACCGGGACGATCGCGACGGCCGAGGTGCGCAGTCCCTGCGAGATGTCGTCGCGGACCGCGCCGGGGTCGTTGTCGTGGGCGGCGCGGGAGATGCGGGGCAGCAGAGCGGCCATGACCGAGACGGTGATGATGGCCTGCGGCATGCCCCAGATCAGCTGGGCGTTGGAGTAGGCCAGGAACCCGGTGCCGTCGTGGCCCGAGGCCGCGCCGGCCGCCGTGGACAGCTGGGTGACGACCAGCACACCGGCCTGGTTGGCGAGGACGAAGAGCACGGTCCACTTGGCCAGCTTGACGGTCCTGCCCAGCCCGTGGCCCTTCCAGTCGAACCGGGGGCGGAAGCGGAAGCCCGTCTCGCGCAGGTAGGGGATCATCGCCAGGGACTGGACGACGAGGCCGAGCAGGGTGCCGATTCCCAGCAGCCGGACGCCCTCCGGCGGGATGGTGTCCACGCCCATCTGTGACTCACCGGATGTGCCGTAGACCCAGATGAACAGCCCGAACGTGATGATCATGACGATGTTGTTGAGGACCGGGGTCCACATCATCGCGCCGAACCTGCCGCGGGCGTTGAGAATCTGACCCATCACCACGTGCACGCCCATGAAGAAGATGGTCGGCAGGCAGTAGCGGGCGAAGGTGACGGCGACGCTGTTGGCGGCGACATCGTTCGCGATCGTGGGGGACAGCATGTGGATCAGCGTCGGGGCGGCGAACACCGCGACGGCGACGATCGCACCGAGCGTGACCATCACCAGCGTCAGCAGCCGGTTCGCGAAGGCCTCGCCGCCGTCCTCGTCGTTCTTCATGGCGCGAACGAGCTGCGGGACGAAGACCGAGTTCAGCCCGCCGCCGACGGTGAGGATGTAGATCATCGTCGGCAGGGTGTACGCGATGGTGAAGCTGTCGCCGAGCAGTACGGCGCCGAGTGCGGCGGTGATCACCAGGGACCGCACGAACCCGGTGAGCCGGGAGACGAGGGTGCCGGCGGCCATGACCGCGCTGGACTTGAGGATTCCGGAGACCTTGCCGCCGCCGCCCTGGGCGGGCGCGGGTGCGGGAGTCGGTTCGGGCTGGGGCGGTACGGGGGGCTTCCCCGACCCCTCCTGGTCCCGGAAGAGATGGGCGAAGGCGTCCGGTTCCTGCCGGTCGTCCGACGCCTGGGTGACGAGGGCGTCGACTCCGACGAACTGCGTGGTCGCCGGGCGGTCCCCGTACGGCAGGTGCCGGGAGGGCCCCGCCGGCTCGGGGGGCGGGGGCTGGGCCCAGATGCGCGGGTCGGGGGCGTACGGAGCGGGGGGCGGCTGCTGGTAGAGCGGCCCCGGCTCCTGGTACGTGCCGGGGGGCGGCGGCGGGTGCGCGGCGCGGTCGTAGAGTGCCTCGCCCACCGGGTCCTGGGCGGCCAGGTCCTGCGCCCGGTAGGGGTCGTCCTCGTAAGCGTGCTGGAGGTACGGGTCCGGCGGCACGGAGCCGTCCTGGCCGGCGCCCGGAGGAACCGGAGGCCCGCCCGGAGACGCAGCTCCGCCCGCGCCCTGCCCGCGGTCACCGTCGTACGGCGCGTTCATGGAAACCCCTACCTCATCGTCCCCGGCCGACCGGCCACGACAGACATCGCTCAACGGTCCACTTTCTCACCCGTTCCCGACGGGGCCCCGCTTTCCGGACCGGTGTCCGGAGTCGGGTCACTCGGCTGCTCGGGTCCGCCGCCGTTGCCGTCCGCCGTGTCGCTTGCCACAGCGCGCTTGCGGTGGCTGTACATCCTGACGCCCGCCAGCACCAGGAGCAGCAGACCACCGGCGAGGACGAGCAGCACGGTGGGCGTCACCTCGGAGACCTTCACGGTGAAGGTCATCTCCTCGCCGTACTGGGTGCCGTCCTCCGTGAACAGCCGGGCTGTCACCTGGGCGCGGCCGTTGGCGCTGGTCGCCGTGTCGAACTTCACCGACTGGCTGTGGCCCCCCGCGACGGTGACCGGCAGTTCGGCCGTGCTCCCGTCGTCGTTGAACTTGAGCCGGATGTTGTCCGAGGTCAGCTGGAGAACCAGCCGGTCCACGCCCTGCACCAGCTTGTTCTGCACGGTGACGGGGATCGTCGCGCTGCGCCCGGAGAGGGTGACGTCGGACTTCTCGATGAGCTGCACCTCGGAGGTGAGGCTCTGCAGATAGTCGCGGACCGCGTCCCGGTACTGCTGCGCGTCCAGGGGCTGTCCGCGCCAGGACGTCGACATCGAGCGGTTGACGGCGTTGCCGAAGGGCGTCACCACGCGCTCGGGCTGCGTCAGGATCGTCTCGAAGCTGTCGAGCGAGCCCTGGGTGGTGCGGATGTCCTGGAACGCCTGCGTGGGCAGTTCCTGGGCCCGGAGCTTCTTGGGGTACGCGGAGGCCCGGGGGACCTTGGCGGTGGCCCTCGGGTCGGGCTTCACCTCGGCGGCGGCGACGAGGTCGAGGGGCTGGGTCCAGCGGTTGCCCGCCAGGCCCTCCAGAGCGCGGGCCATCGTCTGGGCCTGTGCGGTGGTGGGCATCCGCGGCGGGGCCACGACGATGCTGCGCTCGTCGTCCGGCGCCTGCTCGGTCAGTGCGAGGGTGTGGGCGAGGAACTTCTGGACCGCGCGGGTGGCGGAGCCCGCCCTCGACATGTCGCCGTCGAACAAGGTCGACAGCCGCGCGTCCGCGACGACCGCGGTGGTGCCCCCGCCGATCGGCCGCGCCGCGGTCGGCGTGTACGGAAGTTTCGTGGTCTCCCGGAAGCTGTCGCTGCGGGCGATCACGTTGTGGGCCCCCGCCGAGGTCGCCACATCGACGATGGAGGAGTCCACGGCGCCGTTCACGGGCCAGGCGAAGTCGGTGGAGGGCTTCACATGGAGGATGGTCTCCACCGTGGTCGCGGCCACCGCGGAGGCGTTCTGCAGATGGCTGAGCGTTCCGGAGACGTTCTTGCCGCGGTGCGCGATGGAGGCCAGATCGGGGTCGGCGAACGGCAGCGCGACCACCTTGCCGTCCTCCACCACCTTCTCCAGCGCGGTGAGCCACTGCTTGGCGACTGCCTGGTTCTTGCCCGGGACGGTCGTGTCACCCGACTCGACCTCGTACTTCCCGGCCATCGCCGCGACGCTCGCCAGAAGGTCCGGGTCGACGACCCAGGTCACGGGGAGCCGGCTGCCCAGGGACACCAGCTGCTCCAGCCGGCCACCGGGTGCCAGTTCCTTGGCCAGGTCGTCGTCGGTGAACACGGGGGTCTGCTGTTCGTCCGAGCGGGTCTCCGCCGTGACGTGGGGAGAGGCGATCAGGGGCCAGAGGAAGGTGAGCTTCGTCCTGCTGTCGCTCGCCTCGGGCTGCCAGGGCAGGTACGAGCGCTCGATGCCCAGCACCCGCTCGTAGGGGGTGCTGGTCGTTCGGCCGGAGACCGAGACGCCGAGCCGGTAGACGCCCGGGTCGTCCAGGCCGAGCTTGTCGACGGGCACGGTGAGCGTGAAGTCCTGGCTGATCCCCTTGGCGAGCTTGGGGAACGTCACCGTGTACTTCTCCCCGACGGGGGCCGGGTCGACGCCCGGAACGTACGCGGAGCGCTTCGCGGCGTCGTCGACCTCGCCACGGCCGGAGAGCCGGGGGCCGACCCGCAGATCGACCTCGGCGCTGCTGATCGTCTCCTTGCCCCTGTTGGTGAGTGTTCCGGAGACGGTCAGGGTGTCGTCCTCCGCCGGAACGCTCGGGGAGAGCGTGTTCAGGGACACATCGACCGTACGGGAGCCGGTGGGGGCCTTGGCGGGCTCGGCGGCCGGAGCGGCACCGGTGGCCGGAACGGCCAGCAGACCGGCCAGCAGAGGTGCTCCGAGCACCGCTGCGGCCGTGCGCCGGAGCCACCGGCGGGCAGGAGAGGGACGCGTCCCCTGGAAGTCTGCCGCCTCGGCCACGCGCCTACCCGTCCCTCGTCGTCATCAGATGCTGTCGATCGTTCGGTCCTGCGTCCCCGCATGGTAACGAGGTGCGGCGGGCCGAAGTGCTGGGGTCCATCGCACATGATCGCGGGGGCCCCGCAGGGTCCCCGTAAACGATGACGCCCGGGCCGGTCCGTGCACGTACCCTTTTCTGTTGTGCCGAACGCCAACGAAGAGAACGCCAGTGCACTGAGCCAGGTGCAGCACCGCGCGGTGAGTGAACTGCTCCGGGTGTCCCCCGTCGCCGACGACCTCGCCCGTCGATTCCAGGAGGCCGGATTCGGCCTCGCGCTGGTCGGCGGCTCGGTCCGCGACGCACTGCTGGGCAGGCTCGGGAACGACTTGGACTTCACCACCGATGCCCGCCCCGAGGACGTGCTCAAGATCGTCCGCCCCTGGGCCGACTCGGTGTGGGAGGTCGGGATCGCCTTCGGCACCGTCGGTTCCCAGAAGGACGGCTACCAGATCGAGGTCACGACCTACCGGTCCGAGGCCTACGACCGGACCTCGCGCAAGCCGGAGGTCTCCTACGGCGACTCCATCGAGGACGACCTCGTACGCCGCGACTTCACGGTCAACGCGATGGCCGTGGCTCTGCCGGAGAAGGAGTTCGTCGACCCGTACGGAGGTCTCAAGGACCTCGCCGAGCGGGTGCTGCGCACCCCGGGCACGCCCGAGAACTCCTTCTCCGACGACCCGCTGCGGATGCTGCGCGCGGCCCGCTTCGCCGCGCAGCTCGACTTCGAGGTCGCCCCCGACGTCGTCACCGCCATGACGGAGATGGCCGCGCGGATCGGCATCGTCTCCGCCGAGCGGGTCCGCGACGAACTCAACAAGCTGCTGCTCTCTCAGCACCCGCGCAAGGGTCTGGGTCTCCTGGTCGACACGGGGCTGGCCGAGCAGGTGCTGCCGGAGCTGCCCGCACTGCGCCTGGAGAGTGACGAGCATCACCGCCACAAGGACGTCTACGAGCACTCGCTGATCGTCCTGGAGCAGGCCATCGGCTTGGAGGAGGACGGACCGGACCTCGTGCTGCGTCTGGCCGCGCTGCTCCATGACATCGGCAAACCGAGGACCCGCCGCTTCGAGAAGGACGGCAGGGTCTCCTTCCACCACCACGAGGTGGTGGGCGCGAAGATGACGAAGAAGCGCATGACCGAGCTCAAATACTCCAACGAGCTGGTCAAGGACGTGTCGAAACTGGTGGAGCTGCACCTGCGATTCCACGGGTACGGCGACGGAGAGTGGACCGACTCCGCGGTGCGCCGGTATGTGCGCGACGCCGGGCCGCTGCTCGAACGTCTCCACAAGCTGACCAGGTCGGACTGCACGACCCGGAACAAGCGCAAGGCGAACGCGCTCTCCCGCACCTATGACGGGCTGGAGGAGCGCATCGCCCTGCTGCAGGAGCAGGAGGAGCTCGACTCGATCCGCCCCGATCTGGACGGCAACGAGATCATGCGGATCCTCGGTGTCGGCCCCGGCCCGGTGATCGGCAAGGCGTACGGGTTCCTGCTGGAGCTGCGCCTGGAGCACGGGCCGATGGAGAGGGATGAAGCGGTGGCGGCGCTCAAGGAGTGGTGGGCGCGCCAGGACTGAGCCCGGCGGGGCGATGTTTCACGTGAAACATCAGCCGTTGGATGTGCCGAGGGGCGTTGTTTCACGTGAAACAACGCCCCTCGGCACATTCATGACCGGTTACCGGTCACCGGAGGGCGTCGGTGCGTCGTCGGCGGAACATCCCCGCCGCGACCACCGCGTACAGCACCGAGACGACCGTCACGACGGCGACTGATCTGCCGTCCGGCGGGAGCATCAGGGCCGCCACCCCTGCGGCGCTCACGAACGCGACGTTGAAGAGCACGTCGTAGAGCGCGAAGACCCGGCCGCGGAAGGAATCGTCGACCGAGGTCTGCACGACCGTGTCGGTCGCGATCTTCGACCCCTGGGTCACGACGCCGAGCACGAACGCGGCGATCAGCATCGGGGCGGGAGCGAAGGAGAGGCCCAGGGCGGGCGCCAGGACCGCTGCCGAGCCGGCGCAGCCCACGATCCACCCGTACCGGCCGAACTGCCCCACCGCCCATGGAGTGAGGACGGCGGCGACGAAGAACCCCGCGCCGGACACCCCGACCGCCAGACCGAGCAGGGCCAGTCCGTCGGACTCGGTGTCCGACCAGGCGTAGCGGCACAGCATGAGCACCATCACGGTGAGCGCGCCGTAACAGAAGCGGATCACGGTCATCGCGGCGAGTGCCCCGGCCGCATGTCTCCGCTGTGCCAGGTGGCGCAGCCCGGCGATGAGCCCGCGCGCGGTGACGGCCAGAGCGGCCCGCAGCCGCAGGGGCGTCCCGTCGGTATCCGGTCCCAGCAGAGCGCGGGGCAGGCTCAGGGACGCCAGCGCGGAGAGCAGGTAGAGCATCGACCCCAGCAGGACCACCGCCGCGTCGGACTCGTCGGCCACCAGTCGTACGACGAAAGCGAGGCCGCCTCCCGCGGTGGCCGCCAGGGTGCCCGCGGTGGGGGACAGGGAGTTGGCGACGACGAGACGGTCGGTGTCGACCACCCGGGGCAGGGCGGCGGAGAGACCGGCCAGCACGAAACGGTTGACGGCGGTGACGCACAGGGCCGAGACGTAGAAGAGCCAGTCGGGCACCGGGGCGAGCATCAGCAGGGCCGTGGAGCAGGCCAGAGCGGCCCGCAGAAGGTTCCCGTAGAGGAAGACCTGCCGCCGGGGCCAGCGGTCCAGCAGAACCCCCGCGAAGGGCCCGATCAGGGAGTAGGGCAGGAGAAGCACGGCCATCGCGGAAGCGATGGCGGCGGCCGACGTCTGCTTCTCGGGGGAGAAGACGACGTACGCGGCGAGGGCGACCTGGTAGACGCCGTCGGCGGACTGGGACAGCAGCCGCACGGTGAGCAGGCGGCGGAAGTTCCGCAGGCGCAGCAGGGTGCGCAGATCACGCGCGACAGACATGGGAGCAAGCGTCACACACGTAGGGGGTCCGCGGGCGGATTGCCCGGGGACCCCCTACGTGCGGCAGGAAGAGGTGAGCGTCTCCGCTCAGCGCTCCGGTGAGACTGTGTCAGCCGGGAAGGCCGGCTCAGCTCTCGGTGTCGCCGTTGATGAACTTCTCGACGTTCTCGCGCGCCTCGTCGTCGAAGTACTGCACCGGCGGGCTCTTCATGAAGTAGCTGGAAGCCGAGAGGATCGGGCCACCGATGCCGCGGTCCTTGGCGATCTTCGCCGCACGGACGGCGTCGATGATGACACCGGCCGAGTTCGGGGAGTCCCACACCTCGAGCTTGTACTCGAGGTTCAGCGGAACGTCGCCGAACGCGCGGCCCTCAAGGCGCACGTACGCCCACTTGCGGTCGTCCAGCCAGGCCACGTAGTCGGAGGGGCCGATGTGGACGTTGCCCGCACCGAGCTCACGGTCACGGATCTGCGAGGTGACGGCCTGCGTCTTGGAGATCTTCTTGGACTCCAGGCGCTCACGCTCGAGCATGTTCTTGAAGTCCATGTTGCCGCCGACGTTCAGCTGCATCGTGCGGTCGAGGATGACACCGCGGTCCTCGAAGAGCTTCGCCATCACGCGGTGCGTGATGGTGGCGCCCACCTGGGACTTGATGTCGTCGCCGACGATCGGGACACCGGCCTCGGTGAACTTGTCCGCCCACTCCTTGGTGCCGGCGATGAACACCGGGAGAGCGTTGACGAACGCGACCTTGGCGTCGATGGCGCACTGCGCGTAGAACTTCGCAGCGACCTCGGAACCGACGGGCAGGTAGCAGACGAGAACGTCGACCTGCTTGTCCTTGAGGACCTGGACGACGTCGACCGGGGCGTCCGCGGACTCCTCGATCGTCTCGCGGTAGTACTTGCCCAGGCCGTCGTGGGTGTGGCCGCGCTGGACGGTCACGCCCGTGTTCGGCACGTCCGCGATCTTGATGGTGTTGTTCTCGCTGGCGCCGATGGCGTCCGCGAGGTCGAGGCCGACCTTCTTCGCGTCGACGTCGAAGGCGGCGACGAACTCGACGTCACTGACGTGGTACTCGCCGAACTGGACGTGCATCAGACCGGGCACCTTGCCGGCCGGATCGGCGTCCTTGTAGTACTCGACGCCCTGCACCAGCGAGGCGGCGCAGTTGCCCACGCCTACGATGGCTACGCGAACCGAACCCATTCCGGTTGCTCCCTGTGTAATCGGTGTTTCCGATGAAGTCGCCGCGGAGTGCGATGACTTCACTTGGCGGTGTCGTCGGACGGATCCGGCCGGGTGTTGTCCCGATGCCGGGGCAGGCCGCCCGTCTCTCCAGGTGTGTCCTGCTGAGCAGAGCCCTCGGGCGAGGATCGTCTCTGATCCCGTCCCGACCGCTCGCTCTCGATGAGCTCGTTCAGCCAGCGCACTTCGCGCTCCACGGACTCCATGCCGTGACGCTGCAGCTCAAGTGTGTAGTCGTCGAGTCGTTCACGGGTGCGGGCGAGGGAGGCGCGCATCTTCTCCAGGCGCTCCTCCAGCCGGCTGCGGCGGCCTTCGAGCACCCGCATCCGCACCTCGCGTTCGGTCTGGCCGAAGAAGGCGAAGCGCGCTGCGAAGTGCTCGTCCTCCCAGGCATCCGGACCGGTGTGCGACAGCAGCTCCTCGAAGTGCTCCTTACCTTCTGCCGTCAAGCGGTAGACGATCTTCGCCCGGCGCCCTGTCAGTGAGGAGGAGGAAGCGGCCGAGCGTCCGGCGGCCGGCGTGGTGTCCGCCGGGGCACCGGCGGGCTCCTCGATCAACCAGCCGCTGGCGACCAGCGTCTTGAGGCAGGGATAGAGCGTTCCGTAGCTGAACGCACGGAAGATCCCCAGCGAGGTGTTGAGGCGTTTGCGCAGCTCATAGCCGTGCATCGGCGATTCGCGGAGCAGGCCGAGAACAGCGAACTCGAGGATGCCGGAGCGTCTGCTCACCGGTGTCTCCCCCTTCTCCCGCTGCCTCCGCCGGCACGGTCCACCGGAACCATCGGCGTACCTATGCCGTGCTGATGTATCGACTCGATACATCAGCACGATAGATCGGTCCGTCCTGTTCGACAAGGGTGACCTTCGTGAACGGCGTCACATCAACAATTCCCAGGGTTCGACTTGCGTTGTTTGGGGTGAAGTTCGGCGCTAGGCAGGTTTTGACCGTGCGTAGTCTGTGCGGCATGCAGACCACCGGGAACCGCGAGGCGCTTACGTGCGTCAGTCATCGCGGACTGCCGGATGTACTGCGGATGAGCCTTCCGCAGTGGCTTGTCCGTAATTCGGGGGGACCGGATCTCAACTGCCGCTTCCAGGCGCTCTCGCCTGCCCGAGGAGTAGTCGTTCCATGAGCGAGCACCGTCGCAAAACGCCTCAGCCACAAGGCGGCGGGCGTGCCGCGGCCAGACGCGCCGCCCAGCAGTCGACCGGACGCAGAGCAGTCCCGTCACGCAGAGCCACGTCGAGTTCACCTACCGAATCGTCGTCCGAGGCGCACGGCGGGGATCGCCCGTACGGCAGCCGCGCCGAGGCCCGTCGCGCGGCCCAGCGCGGCGGTGGCCGACGCCGCGGTGGCGGCGATCCCGTCGGCCCGGGAGGCCGGGGGCGCGACCACGGCGACACCGGCAAGAAGCGCTTCATCGACTACCCGCGCCACGGCAAGTACGGGTTCCGCCGCTGGGTGCCCTCGTGGAAGCTGGTGTCGGGGCTCTGTCTGGGCTTCCTCGGCGTGCTGATGGGCGTCGGGGGCGTCTCGTACGCCTTGGTCTCCAAGCCGAACATCAACGAAGCGGCCAGGGCGCAGAACAACGTCTACTACTGGGCCGACGGCACACAGATGGTGGCGACCGGAGGTTCGGTCAACCGCCAGGTCCTCAAGTACGAGCAGATCCCGGAGGAGATGCGCAACGCCGTCATCTCGGCCGAGAACAAGAGCTTCGAGACGGACAAGGGCATCGACCCGGTGGGCATCGGCCGCGCGCTGCTGAACATGGCCACCGGCGGTGAGACCCAGGGCGGCTCGACCATCACCCAGCAGTACGTGAAGAACTCCATGCTCACCCAGGACCAGACGCTCAAGCGGAAGTTCCAGGAACTTTTCATCACGCTCAAGGTCGCCGGTGAGGACAGCAAGGAAAAGGTGATGGCCGGCTACCTCAACGTCTCGTACTACGGGCGTGGGGCATCGGGGCTGCAGGCGGCGGCCCGCACCTACTACAACAAGGACGCCGGCGAACTGAACGCGAGCGAGTGCGCCTTCCTGGCCACGCTGCTCAAGGGTGCGAGCTACTACGACCCCGCAGGCGCCACCGACATCGACAAGAAGAACGCGACCAAGCAGAAGAACACCAAGCGGGCCAAAGAGCGGTGGGAGTGGATCCTTGACGAGCAGGTCAAGGACGGGCGCATGACGGCGGAGGAACGCGCCAAGTACAAGGAGTTCCCCATGCCGCTGCCGAAGAAGAAGGACGCCAAGCTGGGCGGCCAGACCGGCTACCTGGTGGAGCTCGCCAAGAAGTACTTCCTCGCCAACAACGATCGCCGCATCGACGCCAAGCAGCTCGAACTGGGCGGCTTCGAGATCCACACCACCTTCCAGAAGAAGAGGGTGGAGGAGCTCGAGGCAGCGGTGAACAAGGTCTACAAGGCCAAGATCCGGCCCGAGGAGCGCCCGAAGACGGACACGCACGTCGAGTTCGGCGGTGCGTCCGTGGACGCGAAGACCGGCGCCATCATCGCCACGTACGGCGGCCAGGACGCCACCACGCACTTCATGAACAACGCGGACGCCACCGGGGCCCAGGTCGGTTCCACATGGAAGCCGTTCGTACTGGCCGCGGCCATGCAGTACGGCGTGCGTGATCCTTCCGGCGGGAAGGAGCAGACCAACTCCCAGCGCACCCAGGTCTCGCCCGAGAGCGTCTACAACGGCGACAACAAGCTGGAGATCAGGGACTACACGGGCAAGACCTGGCTGAACGAGAACGACGAACCGTGGCGTCAGACCAATGACGGCGATCAGGACTACGGCGAGATCGACCTGCGGACGGCCATGGAGAAGTCCGCCAACTCCCCGTTCGTGCAGCTCGGCATGGACGTCGGTACGGACAAGGTCAAGGACGTCGCCGTCGCCTCCGGTCTGAAGGACGACGATTTCATGGCCGACGCGACCGTGCCCTCGTTCTCCATCGGCACCTCGTCGCCCAGCGCCATCCGCATGGCGGGCTCCTACGCCACCTTCGCCACGAGTGGCCAGCAGAACGACACGTACTCGGTGACCGAGGTGAAGCGGGAAGGCCTGACCGTCTTCAAGCACAAAAAGCGGCCCCAGCGCGCCTTCAGCCCGGTCATCGCCGACAACGTCACGGACGTGCTGAAGAACGTCGTGGAGAACGGAACAGGAAAGCCCGCCCGTCTGGAGGGCCGTGAGGCCGCGGGCAAGACCGGTACGACGGACGGCAACCGGTCCGCCTGGTTCGTCGGGTACACACCGCAGATCTCGACCGCCATCAGCATGTTCCGGTACGACGACGACGAGACGAACCAAGAGCGCGAGTTCTTGAAGATGTTCGGCACCGGTGGAGAGAAGAAGATCCACGGAGCCTCGTTCCCGGCCTCCATCTGGCACGACTACATGACCGGGGCGATGAAGGGCAAGAAGGCCATTTCCTTCCCGGAACCGAAGGACCTGGGCGATGTCGTGTGGGGCGGTGGCGCGAAGAGCCCCAGCCCGACGCCCAGTCCCACGCCTTCGCCGACGCCCTCCGAAGAGGAGAAGGAAGAGCCGCCGTCCCCGACGCCGACCCAGACCACCCCCAGTCCGACGCCGTCGCCGACCAGGAGCTGCAGCATCTGGGACCCGACCTGCCAGGAGGCCAACGGCGGGGCGAACGCCGGAGCGGATGGCGGAGGTGACAACTCCGGAGCCGACGCCGGGGGCGACAACACCGGAACCACCGACGGGGGCGACAACACCGGAACCACCGACGGCGGTGACAGCGGTGGCCCCCAGGGAGGGAACGGCAACCCCAACGGTGGCAACACCATCTGGGGCAACGGCGGATAGCCGGACCACGGGCCGGGCCTCTCAGAGGCCGGCCCACCGCAGCGGCGAGGGCCGCCGTACCCACCCGGGTACGGCGGCCCTCGCCGTGTTCCCCGCGGTGTGCGGCATCCCGGTCCGTATCCGTGTCCCCCGGGCGGTCCTTGCCCCGGGCACAGCCCCGTACGGCAGGATGTGCGGCATGCCAAGCCCCAGCGCAGAAGACACGAGCGTGCACCAGGAGCGGCCCCTCGTGCGGCCCACCGATCAGGACGAGGTCGCGGCGGCCGGCAGCGAGCTGTTCGGCGGCCGGGCGGGACGCTGGGCGCGGCTCGGCGACGGCCCGCTCACGCCCGTGCGTGTCGTCGCGCTGGTCATGATCGGGATGTTCGCCCTCGGTATGGTGCAGAAGATCCCCTGCTACGAATGGGCCTGGTTCCGCGGGGCCACCTCGCAGTACACGCACGCCTGCTACTCCGACATTCCGCACCTCTTCATGGGGCGCGGCTTCGCCGACGGTCTCGTACCGTACTTCGACCGGCTGAGCGGCGATATGCAGTACCTGGAGTACCCCGTGCTGACCGGGGTGTTCATGCAGGTGGCGTCCTGGCTGACGCTGACGCCGGACAGCGACCCCATCCAGCAGCGCGAGCAGATGTACTGGATGGTCAACGCGGGCATGCTGATGATCTGCGCGGTGGTCATCGCCGTGTGCACCGTCCGCACGCACCGCCGCCGCCCCTGGGACGGCCTCCTGGTCGCGCTGGCCCCCGCGTTCGTCCTCACCGCGACCATCAACTGGGACCTCCTGGCCGTGGCCCTGACGGCTGCGGCGATGCTCATGTGGTCACGGGGACGGGTGCTCGCGTTCGGCATCCTCATCGGCCTGGCGACCGCCGCCAAGCTCTACCCGGTCCTGCTGCTCGGCCCGCTCCTGGTGCTCTGCTGGCGGGCGGGCAGGCAGCGTGAGTTCGGGACGGCGCTGCTGGGCGCGGGAGCGGCCTGGCTGGTGGTGAATCTGCCGGTGATGATCTTCGCTCCGGAGGGATGGCGGAAGTTCTACACGTTCAGCCAGGAGCGGCCCATCGACTTCGGTTCGTTCTGGCTGATCATCACCCAGCGCACCGGCAAGCCCATCGACGTGGAGACGGTCAACACCGCGTCGGTCGTCCTGATGGTCGTGTTCTGCGCGGGCATCGCGGGCCTGGCGCTCTCCGCGGCCCGCCGGCCGCGCTTCGCCCAGCTGGCGTTCCTGGTGGTGGCCGCGTTCATTCTGACGAACAAGGTCTACTCACCGCAGTACGTGCTCTGGCTGATCCCGCTGGCCGTCCTGGCCCGGCCGCGCTGGCGCGACTTCCTCATCTGGCAGGCCTGCGAGGTCATGTACTTCCTCGGGATCTGGTTCTACCTCGCCTACACCAGTGGCGGGGACAAGCACCAGGGGCTGCCGCAGGAGGGCTACCAGGTCGCGATCGTCCTGCACCTGCTGGGCACGCTGTACCTGTGCGCGCTGATCGTCCGGGACATTCTGCGGCCGGAGAGGGACCCGGTGCGCGGGGACGGGGCGGACGACCCGTCGGGCGGTGTCCTCGACGGGGCTCCGGACGCGTTCGTGCTGGCGCCCGAGGCCCGTTCGTCCGGGAACAGGGCCCCGACGGTCACGGGACCTCAGGTGGAGTGGGGCGCGGCGCCCACCCGGGACGGCTGACCCGGGCCGGGCAGGGCCGTTCGGGGCCGCGCCCGGGCGGCTCAGCGGTCGACGAGCCGGTCGTACTGCGTGGTGGTGTGGCGCAGGTGGGCGACCAGCTCGTCACCGACCCGCGGCTCCTGGGCGTCCGAGGGCACGAACAGGATCGACACCTGCATGTGCGGCGGCTCGGCGAACCACCGCTGCTTGCCCGCCCAGACGAACGGCGACAGGTTGCGGTTGACCGTGGCCAGGCCCGCGCGGGCGACGCCCTTGGCCCGCGGCATCACGCCGTGCAGCGCCTTGGGCGCCTCCAGGCCGACCCCGTGGGACGTACCGCCGGCCACGACGACCAGCCAGCCGTCGGAGGCGGCCTTCTGCTGGCGGTAGCCGAACCGGTCGCCCTTGACGACGGGGGTGACGTCCAGGACGGCCCCCCGGTACTCGGTGGCCTCGTGGTCGCCCAGCCAGAGCCGGGTGCCGATACGGGCGCGGAAGCGGGTCTGCGGGAACTGCTGCTGGAGCCGGGCCAGCTCCTCGGCGCGCAGATGGCTGACGAACATGGTGTGCAGCGGCAGTCGGGCCGCGCGCAGCCGGTCCATCCAGCCGATGACCTCCTCGACGGCGTCGGAGCCGTCGGTGCGGTCCAGCGGCAGGTGCAGGGCGAAGCCTTCGAGCCGTACGTCCTCGATCGCCGCGTGCAGCTGGCCGAGCTCCTCCTCCTTGACGCCGTGGCGCTTCATCGAGCTCATGCACTCGATGACGACCCGGGCGCCCACCAGGGCGTGCACCCCGTCGACGGAGGAGACGGACCGGATGACGCGGTCCGGAAGCGGTACGGGTTCCTCACCACGCCGGAACGGGGTCAGGACAAGCAGGTCGCCGCTGAACCAGTCCTTGATCCGGGCCGCTTCGTAGGTCGTCCCGACGGCGAGGGTGTCGGATCCGAAGCGGATCGTCTCGTCGGCGAGGCGCTCATGGCCGAAGCCGTAACCATTGCCCTTGCAGACGGGTACGAGACCGGGGAACTGGTCGATCACGGACTTCTGGTGCGCCCGCCAGCGCGCGGTGTCGACGTAGAGGGAGAGCGCCATGGCCGGCCCGGAACCTTTCTGGTGGCTGCGGTGAATCAGGAACGAACGGTGTGTGCCGAGATGTGTGCGGCCCGGAGGGGGTGAAGCGGATCAGCGACGCGACATGTAGATGTCGAGCGCCTTGTGGAGCAGCTTGTTGAGCGGGAAGTCCCACTCGCCGACGTACTCGACGGCTTCGCCGCCGGTGCCGACCTTGAACTGGATCAGGCCGAAGAGGTGGTCGGTCTCGTCCAGCGAGTCGCTGATCCCGCGCAGGTCGTAGACGGTCGCGCCCATCGCGTAACTGTCGCGCAGCATGCGCCACTGCATCGCGTTCGACGGCCGGACCTCGCGGCCGATGTTGTCGGAGGCGCCGTAGGAGTACCAGACGTGTCCGCCGACGACGAGCATCGTGGCCGCGGAGAGGTTCACGCCGTTGTGCCGGGCGAAGTAGAGCCGCATCCGGTTGGGGTCCTCGGAGTTGAGGACGGTCCACATGCGCTGGAAGTACGAGAGCGGGCGCGGCCGGAAGTGGTCGCGCACGGCGGTGATCTCGTAGAGGCGCTGCCACTCGGCCAGGTCCTCGTAGCCGCCCTGGACGACCTCGACGCCGGCCTTGTCGGCCTTCTTGATGTTGCGGCGCCACAGCTGGTTGAAGCCCTTGAGGACGTCTTCGAGCGAGCGGTTGGCCAGCGGCACCTGGAAGACGTAGCGGGGCTGGACGTCACCGAATCCGGCGCCGCCGTCCTCGCCCTGCTGCCACCCCATCTTCCGCAGCCTGTCCGAGACCTCGAAGGCGCGCGGCTCGATGTGCGTGGCCTCGACGTCGCGCAGGCGCTTCACGTCCGGGTCCTGGATGCCGGACTTGATGGCGGCCGAGTCCCAGCGGCGGATGACCACCGGCGGGCCCATCTTCACGGAGAAGGCGCCCTGCTGCTTGAGGTGCGCGAGCATCGGCTGGAGCCAGTCGTCCAGGTTCGGCGCGTACCAGTTGATGACCGGGCCCTCGGGGAGGTACGCGAGGTAGCGCTTGATCTTGGGCAGCTGGCGGTACAGGACGAGGCCGGCGCCGACGATTTCGCCGTTCTTGTCGAACCAGCCCAGGTTCTCCGAACGCCATTCGGTCTTCACGTCAGCCCACGCCGGGACCTGGCAGTGACTGGCCGAGGGCAGGCTCTGGATGTACGCCAGATGCTGCTCTCGGCTGATGGTCCTCAGGGTCAGGCTCATGCGGGGCGCTCCTCGGCAGGTGTGTCCCCATCGGTCAGGGGCTCCGGCTCTCGCGCCGAAGCCTACTGTGACCGAGGGGTACCCGGCCTGGCCCCGGGGGCCGGGAACGCACCACGGCCCGGTGCGGGTGCCGGGGCACCCGCACCGGGCGTCCTTCGGCCGGCGCTCCGGTCAGGTGATCACGCCGCCGAAGAGGCCGCCGTGGGCCATGCCGAGGTAGAAGCCGACCGCGGAGGCCCCGATGCCCATGATCAGGCCGAACCGCTCCCAGGTGGTCTTCGAGATGTACTGGCCGTAGGCGCCGGTCAGAATCCCGACGAGACCCGCCCATGAGCTGATCAGGTGCAGATGGTGGAACATCGCCGTGACGAACGCGAGGATGCCGAGCACCCCGGTCACCACCATCAGGACGTCCTGGACGGGATGCGGTCTGCCGTCCGTCGCGAAGAGCGAACCGGTGGCACGGCGGCCGGTCGCGGACCGGGAGCCGGCGGGTCGGATGGTCTGTGCCATGGAGTACCTCCTGGCCGGACGGATGGGCGGTGGATCCGGCGCCCCGCGCACCGCGGCGGGTGTAGCGCCTCTCACACCGCATCTGTCTCGATTGTGCCCTCTGAGCTCCTGATTTCAACCGGAAGCCGGTCTACGGGTAGTCTGTACGGTCTGCACCGGTGTCTGCCCAGGCCAGCACGGCAAGCCTCTCCCCGAACCCCGTCTCCGGGATCGTTCGGGAGCGGATTGTCCGTACTGGGTGTTCTCCTCGGGAACGCCGTTGCAACACGCATCACGACCCTCCTGCCACGGAACGACCGTGGCCGCTGAGTCCAAAGGAGGTGGGTTCCACATGCGTCACTACGAGGTGATGGTCATCCTCGACCCCGATCTCGAGGAGCGAGCAGTCTCCCCGCTGATCGAGAACTTCCTCTCCGTCGTCCGTGAGGGCGACGGAAAGGTGGAGAAGGTCGACACCTGGGGCCGTCGTCGGCTCGCCTACGAGATCAAGAAGAAGCCCGAGGGCATCTACTCGGTCATCGACCTGCAGGCCGAGCCTGCGGTCGTCAAGGAGCTCGACCGCCAGATGAACCTGAACGAGTCGGTCCTCCGGACCAAGGTCCTCCGTCCCGAGATCCACTGAGCATCTAGCTCAGCGTTTTTCGGGTCCGAGTAGCAGCAAGCAGCCAGAAGCAATCCCCGCCGAGAGGTTCACCCATGGCAGGCGAGACCGTCATCACGGTCGTCGGCAATCTCGTCGACGACCCCGAGCTGCGCTTCACCCCGTCCGGTGCGGCGGTCGCGAAGTTCCGTGTCGCGTCCACTCCCCGCATCTTCGACCGGCAGACCAACGAGTGGAAGGACGGCGAAGGCCTGTTCCTCACCTGCTCGGTCTGGCGTCAGGCGGCGGAGAACGTCGCGGAGTCGCTTCAGCGAGGCATGCGCGTCGTCGTGCAGGGCCGGCTGAAGCAGCGGTCCTACGAGGACCGTGAGGGCGTCAAGCGCACGGTCTACGAGCTGGACGTCGAGGAAGTCGGCCCCAGCCTCAAGAACGCCACGGCCAAGGTCACCAAGACCACCGGTCGCGGTGGTCAGGGCGGCCAGGGTGGATACGGCGGCGGCCAGCAGGGCGGCGGCACCTGGGGCGGCGGTCCCGGTGGCGGTGGCCAGCAGGGCGGCGGCGGTGCACCCGCCGACGACCCGTGGGCGTCCGGCGCGCCGGCAGGCGGCCAGGGCGGCGGGGGGCAGCAGGGCGGCGGAGGCGGCTGGGGCGGAAGCTCCGGCGGCTCCGGCGGCGCCTCTGGCGGCGGCTACTCGGACGAGCCTCCCTTCTAGGGCTGCTCGTACCCCCACTTCTTGATCACACAGGAGAAACACCATGGCGAAGCCGCCTGTGCGCAAGCCTAAGAAGAAGGTCTGCGCGTTCTGCAAGGACAAGACCCAGTACGTGGACTACAAGGACACGAACATGCTGCGGAAGTTCATTTCCGACCGCGGCAAGATCCGTGCCCGCCGCGTCACCGGCAACTGCACGCAGCACCAGCGTGACGTCGCCACGGCTGTCAAGAACAGCCGTGAGATGGCGCTGCTGCCCTACACGTCCACCGCGCGATAAGGGAAGGGTGACAAGAGCATGAAGATCATCCTCACCCACGAGGTCTCCGGCCTCGGCACCGCCGGCGACGTCGTCGACGTCAAGGACGGGTACGCCCGTAACTACCTGGTTCCGCGTGGCTTCGCCATTCGCTGGACCAAGGGCGGCGAGAAGGACGTGGCGCAGATCCGCCGCGCCCGCAAGATCCACGAGATCGCGACGATCGAGCAGGCCAACGAGATCAAGGCCAAGCTCGAGGGCGTGAAGGTTCGTCTGGCTGTCCGCTCCGGCGACGCCGGCCGTCTCTTCGGCTCCGTGACCCCGGCCGACGTCGCTGCGGCGATCAAGGCTGCCGGTGGTCCCGACGTCGACAAGCGTCGCGTCGAGCTCGGCTCGCCGATCAAGACGCTCGGCGGACACCAGGTGTCCGTCCGTCTGCACCCCGAGGTCGCAGCGAAGCTCGGCGTCGAGGTCGTTGCTGCCTAAGCGCAGAGCTCAGCTGAGTCAGTGAAGGGCCGCACCCGTTGGGTGCGGCCCTTTCTGTCGTGGTGACGCGGATGTTTCACGTGAAACGGGCGGCCTGTTTCACGTGAAACAGGCCGCGAAGTGTACGAATCAGCGGGTGGCTCCGGTGACGATCCACCGGCCCGACCGGGCGCGCAGCCAGAGTGTGACGAGGCGGACGGTCATCATCAGTGTCATCGCCCACCAGAGCGCGGTGAGCCCGCCGCCGACGGAGGGCACCAGCAGTGCGACGGGCGCGAAGACGGCGAGCGTCACCAGCATCGCCCAGGCGAGATAGCGTCCGTCGCCGGCTCCCATCAGGACGCCGTCCAGGACGAAGACCACGCCGGCGATCGGCTGGGAGACCGCCACGACCAGGAGCGCGGGGAGCAGGGTGTCCTTCACCGAGGGGTCGCTGGTGAAGAGGGGGATGAACAGAGGCCGGGCGAGCACGATCAGTACGCCCAGCACGATGCCGCAGCCGATACCCCACTCGACCATGCGGCGGCAGGCCTCGCGCGCGCCCTTCTCGTCGCCCGCCCCCAGATAGCGGCCGATGATCGCCTGCCCGGCGATGGCGATGGCGTCGAGGGCGAAAGCGGTCAGACTCCAGAGGGAGAGGATGATCTGGTGCGCGGCGATGTCGACGTCTCCGAGCCGGGCGGCGACGGCGGTGGCGATCATCAGGACGGCCCGCAGGGACAGCGTCCGGATCAGCAGAGGTACGCCGGCGCGTGCGCTGGCCCTGATGCCGGCCGCGTCCGGGCGCAAGGAGGCGCCGTGCCTCCGGGCTCCGCGGATCACCACGACGAGATAGGTGACGGCCATACCGGCCTGGGCGATCACCGTTCCCCACGCGGATCCGGCGATGCCGAGCCCCGCACCGTAGACGAGGGTCACGTTGAGGGCGGCGTTCACCGTGAAACCGCCGATGGCGACGTACAGCGGGGTGCGGGTGTCCTGGAGGCCGCGCAGTACACCGGTGGCGGCGAGCACGACGAGCATGGCCGGGATACCGAGGATGGAGATCCTCAGGTACGTGACGGCGTATGGAGCCGCGGTGTCGGACGCGCCGAAGATGTCGACGAGCCAGGGGGCCGTCGGGACCGCGAGCGCGACGACGGCTGCTCCGAGCAGCAGGGCGAGCCAGATGCCGTCCATGCCCTGACGGATGGCGGCGGGGAGATCGCCCGCCCCCACGCGGCGGGCGACGGCGGCCGTGGTCGCGTAGGCGAGGAAGACGAAGATGCTCACGGCCATCATCAGCAGGGCTGCGGCGATGCCGAGGCCGGCCAGCTGCGGGGTGCCGAGGTGGCCGACCACGGCGCTGTCGACCATCACGAACAGGGGCTCGGCGACGAGTGCCCCGAACGCCGGGACGGCGAGGGCGATGATCTCGCGGTCATGCTGTCGGCGGCCGTTCTTCGGGGTCGCGGGGGCCTTGGTCATGGGGGCCAATCTAATCTTCCACAGGTAAGAGATGCAATCGATAAGCGACCCTTACTTTCGCCTCGGTGGGGCCCGCCCTCCCGCGCCGTTTGCAGTGATCTTGAAATGAGGGCGAAAGTTTTTCTCCCCCACAGTCAGTGGATGGAGAACATGCAGGTCAGAGTGGTTACGCCGCTGTCGCTATGAGTTTGTCCACAGTGCTGTCCCCCGGTCCGTGCACAGGTTCGGGAGGGTTCTCCACAGCATCTGGTCGGTCGTCCACATGCCCTGTGGATAACCAGATTGGCTGACGGTGCGGAGGGGCCTACCGTGGTGCGGCGCCCGCACTCCGTTCCGGCACCGGAATCCACCGAACCAGACGCGCCGGAAGTGGAGTCGGGCGACCTGTTTGTCGGTGCCGTGCCGTAAGAAAGAGTGGCACGGCTAGGTCCGCGATGCGGACGGGAGGAGGCGGCCCGGTGAGCATTCCCGAGCCTTTGGACGACCCCTGGACCGAGACCGGCCCCGGGGACCGTCTGCCCGTCTCCCGCCAGCGCCGCGGAGACCGCAAGGGGCGCGAGGACCGCCACGACCGCGGCTCGGACGAGGCCTGGGAAGGCGGCTCCCCCGGGTTCGAACGGGTGCCGCCCCAGGATCTCGACGCCGAGCAGTCCGTCCTCGGCGGCATGCTGCTGTCCAAGGACGCCATCGCGGACGTCGTGGAGATCATCAAGGGGCACGACTTCTACCGCCCCGCCCACGAGACCGTCTACACGGCGATCCTCGACCTCTACGCCAAGGGCGAGCCGGCCGACCCGATCACGGTCGCCGCCGAGCTGGTCAAGCGTGGCGAGATCACCAAGGTCGGCGGAGCACCGTATCTGCACACCCTGGTGCAGTCCGTGCCCACCGCGGCCAACGCCTCGTACTACGCGGAGATCGTCCACGAGCGGGCGGTGCTCCGGCGGCTGGTCGAGGCGGGCACGAAGATCACGCAGATGGGATACGCGGCCGACGGGGACGTCGACGAGATCGTCAACTCCGCGCAGGCCGAGATCTACGCGGTCACCGAGCAGCGCACCAGTGAGGACTATCTCCCCCTCGGCGACATCATGGAGGGCGCGCTCGACGAGATCGAGGCCATCGGCTCGCGGAGCGGCGAGATGACCGGGGTGCCGACGGGCTTCACGGACCTCGACGCCCTGACGAACGGCATGCACCCCGGCCAGATGATCGTCATCGCGGCCCGCCCCGCCATGGGCAAGTCCACACTGGCGCTGGACTTCGCCCGCGCCGCGTCGATCAAGAACAACCTGCCCAGCGTCATCTTCTCCCTCGAAATGGGGCGCAACGAGATCGCGATGCGCCTGCTGTCGGCCGAGGCACGGGTGGCCCTGCACCACATGCGGTCCGGCACCATGACGGACGAGGACTGGACGCGGCTCGCCCGCCGGATGCCCGAGGTCTCGGCCGCTCCGCTCTACATCGACGACTCCCCCAACCTGTCGATGATGGAGATCCGCGCGAAGTGCCGCCGGCTCAAGCAGCGCAACGACATCAAGCTCGTGATCATCGACTATCTGCAGCTGATGCAGGCCGGTGGATCGAAGCGGTCCGAGAGCCGTCAGCAGGAGGTCTCGGACATGTCCCGAAACCTCAAGCTGCTGGCCAAGGAGCTGGAGGTCCCGGTGATCGCGCTCTCGCAGCTGAACCGTGGTCCCGAGCAGCGCACGGACAAGAAGCCGATGGTGTCCGACCTGCGTGAGTCCGGTTCCATCGAGCAGGACGCCGACATGGTCATCCTGCTCCACCGCGAGGACGCGTACGAGAAGGAGTCACCGCGCGCGGGCGAGGCCGACATCATCGTCGGCAAGCACCGAAACGGCCCGACGGCCACCATCACCGTGGCGTTCCAGGGCCACTACTCCCGCTTCGTGGACATGGCCCAGACCTGACGGGCGCCCCTGTCGCGGGGCATCCGTCAGACGCGTTCCGGCTCTCAGCCGTGTGCCAGGGTGCGGGCGAGGAGGGGGAGCAGGCGGTCCCAGTGGCGCCGCAGCGCGGCCGGGTCGAAGGCGTCGGTGTCGGACATGGTGAAGCCGTGGACCGTGCCGGGGTAGATCTCGGACGTGTAGCCGATGCCCGCGGCGTCCAGGGGCCGGTTGAGTTCACCGAGTGCCTCGGGCGTGATGTCCGTGGCCGCGTGGCCGAAGTGGACCTCGGCGGTGAGACGGTTCAGGCTGTCGGGCCCGTCGACGGCGACAGGCGCGTGAAACGCGGCGAGTGCGGCCACCTGCCCCGGGTGGGCCGCGGCGGTGCGTGTCGCCAGGAGGCCGCCGATGCAGTAGCCGGTCACCGCGACCGGCCCGGTGCTCACCTCGGGCTGGGCCGTGAGGAATTTGAGGTACGCGTCGGCGTCCCGCAGGACGCGTTCGGCCGTGTGCGCCTCGATCAAGGGCATCAGCCGGCCGACGAGCGCGGCCCGGTCCTCTCCCGCGATGTGCTCGGGAAGGTCGATGAGCGGTGTCGGCCCGTTCCTGTAGAAGAAGTTGGGGACGAGCACGTAGTACCCGTGCCCGGCCAGTTCGCGGGCCATCTCTCGCAGTACGGGCCGGATGCCGAAGGCGTCCGCGTACATCAGCACCCCTGGATGCCGCTCGCCGTCGTCGGGGAAGGCGGCGAAGGCGTCCGCCGAGCCGTCCGTGGTGGGGATCTGCAGGGTCTTGGTGGGAATGGTGGATCGTCCTCGCTGTGGGAGTTCGCCGAGCAGGCGTCGGTGGCACCCACGCTTTCAGCGCGGGCGGACGCGCGCAAGGGGGCTGTGCCGCAGTGTGCTCGGTCGTGCCCGCCTCGCGGGACCTCGGCTTCGGCGGCCCGGGGCGTCATCTGCCGGCCCCGCACGGGCACTTCGGCGAGGCGCGGGGGTCCCTCCGTACGTGGTGAGCGTGCCGGGCGGTAGCACTAGGCGGTGGGGATGATCCGGCTGACGACCGCCTCGACCAGGTGGTCGAGGCCGTCGTCACCGAGCATGTCCGGGAGCGTGAAGTGCTCCAGGAGCACACCGGTCATGGCCAGGTAGAGGACCAGAAAGGCGTCGGGGTCGCCCGGGAGGCCTCGGTCGCGGTGGAAGGAGAGGCTTTCGTCGAAGCCGGCGCGCACGGTTCGGGTCAGCTGGGTGCGCAGGTCGGGCCGGCGGGTCGCCTCCAGGCGCAGTTCCAGCATGGCCAGGTAGCCGGTCCGGTCGTCGGTCATCCGCCGGATCAGCCAGTGCATCAGCTCGGCGACCAGCTTCCGGGAGGGGGCGGCAAGCATGATCTGTTCGACCTGCGCCGGATCCGGCGTCATCCGGCTGCTGATACGGGCGCCGGTCTGCATCAGGAGGTCGTCGCGGCTGCTGAAGTAGTTCGACGCGGTGCCCAGCGGCACGCCGGCCCGGGCGTCCACGGCGCGGAAGGTGAGCCCGCGGGCGCCTTCGTGCGCGAGGACGTCGACCGCCGCGTCCGTGAGCATGACCCTGCGTTCGGGGTTCTTCGCCATCAGCGTTCTCCCTGCCCGTCCGGCTCGGAAAAGCGGCTTGCACAACCACTACATGTGAAGCACTATACGTGACGTGGTTGAGGTGCGGCGCCGAGCGGTCATGGGGTCGCGCCACCGGGCCGTCCGGCCCGTGCCCATCGACGGAACGGGGAACTCATGCGCAAGCTCACCTACTTCATCGCCTGCTCGATCGACGGCTTCATCGGGGATTCCCAGGGCGACGCCTCGGCGATGATGGCCTTCGTCAGCGAGGAGTTCCTCGGTTTCCTGAAGTCGGAGTACCCGGAGACCATCTCGTCGGAGGGCCGCGACATCCTCGGGTTGCACGACGCCGAGAACCAGCGCTTCGACACCGTGGTCCAGGGGCGGCGGAGCTATCAGCTGGCGTTGGACGCGGACATCACCAGCCCGTACGGCCACCTCCGGGAGATCGTCGCCTCCCGGACGCTCACGGAGTCCCCGCACCCGAACGTCGAGCTGATCGGGGAGGACCCGGTTGCCCGGATCAGGGAGCTCAAGGCCGAGGACAGCGAGCTGGACATCTGGCTCTGCGGCGGATCCCAGCTGGCGGGGCAGCTGCTCGACGAGATCGACGAGCTCGTGATCAAGACCTACCCGGTGGTGTACGGGGTCGGCATGCCGATGTTCGGGTCCGGTTCCGGGGTCACCGAGTTCACCCTTGAGGGAGTGCGGACCTTCGAGAACGGCGCACTGGTCCGCACGTACGGCCGCAAGCGCTGAGCCGCGGAAAACGGTTCGTCATGGGGCGCTCCGTCGGGTAGGGGTTGGACCATGACTTCTCTCGGCGAAGACCTGCTTCCCTCTACCCGGCGCGCTCTGTTGCACCGCATCGCTGTCGCGCAGCGCGACGGCCGCGCACCGTCCCTCGTGGCCGCGGTGCGCCGGGAGGGCCGTACGGCCTGGAGCGGGGCGCGCACGTGCGTCGAGGGGCATGCTCCCGACGCCGATACGCAGTACCGGATCGGTTCGATCACCAAGACGTTCACAGCCGTTCTGGTTCTGAGGCTGAGGGACGAGGGCCTGATCGACCTGGACGATCCTTTGGAGAAGCACCTTCCTGGCACGGCCGCGGGCGGGGTGACCGTCTTCCAATTGCTGGGCCACAGTGCGGGGCTGGGTGCCGAAGCGCCCGCCCCCTGGTGGGAGCGGACGTCCGGCAGCCTGCGGCCCGAGATCGCCGACGTGCTGGGCGACCGGCCGCAGAGGCACCCGGCCGGTCATCGCCATCACTACTCCAACCCTGGGTACACCCTGCTCGGGTCGCTGGTGGAGGCGGTACGCGGGGTCTCCTGGGAGGAGGCGCTGCGGCGGGAGATCCTGGAGCCGCTGGGCATGCACCGCACGACCAGCGGGCCCGTGGCGCCGCACGCGGGCGGCTGGGCCGTCCACCCCTGGGCCGACGTCATGCTGAGCGAACCCGCCGAGGACCTCGGGATCATGGCGTCCGCCGGTCAGCTCTGGTCCACCGCGGCGGACCTGCTGCGGTTCGCCGGCTTCCTGACCGAGGGCGACGACCGGGTCCTGTCGGCCTCCTCCGTGCGGGAGATGCGGAGGCCCGCCGCACCGGCCGAGACGGGCGGCAGCGGTTACGGTCTCGGGCTCCAGCTCGTCGGAGGCGAAGAACGCGTGCTCTTCGGGCATTCCGGATCGCTTCCCGGATTCGTCGCCGGCCTCTGGATCAGCGAGGAGGACGACGTGGCCGCGGTCGTTCTCGCCAATGTCACCTCGGGGCTGCCCGCCGCGATGGTGGCCGCCGAGCTCCTGGGGATCGTGGCCGAGGCCGAGCCGCGGATCCCGGCGCCCTGGCGTCCGCTGCCCGAGGTCGACGACGAGCTGCTCGCGTTGACCGGGATCTGGCACTGGGGAACCCACCCGGTCACGTTGAGGCTCACCGAAGACCGGGGCCTGCAGCTCACGCCGCTGGGAGGCAAGGGGCGCGGTGCGGCCTTCACGTACGGTCCGGACGGCTCGTGGACGGGCCAGAACGACTACTACGCGGGGGAGACCCTGCGCGTCGTACGCAAGGACGATGGCTCGGTGGACCACCTCGACCTCGGCTCGTTCGTCTTCACCCGGGAGCCGTACGAGGCGGGAGCGGCCGTGCCCGGAGGTGTGGACGCGGAGGGCTGGCGGGGGCTCGGCGGCTGATCTTCCGGCGGGCGGCGGGTGGGTGTTTCACGTGAAACACCCACCTGTCCGTGCTTTCAGAGGGCCAGCTTGAAGCCCACATGGCTGGCGGTGAAGCCGAGCCGCTCGTAGAAACGGTGCGCGTCCTCGCGGGTGACATCCGAGGTCAGCTGCACCAACTGGCAGTTCTGGCGGCGGGATTCGTCTACCGCCCACTGGATGAGCTGGGTGCCGAGGCCGCTGCCGCGTTCGTCGCCATGGATGCGGACACCCTCGATGATCGAGCGGGTCGCGCCGCGGCGGGAGAGCCCCGGGACGACGGTCAGCTGCAGTGTGCCGACGACTCGGTCCTCGCGCACGGCGACGACCATGTGCTGGTTCGGGTCGTCGGCCAGTCGCCGGAACGCCTCCCGGTACGGGGTGAGGTCGTCCGGGGACTCGCGCTGTGCCCCGAGAGGGTCGTCGGCGAGCATCGCGACCACCGCGGGCAGGTCGTCCAGGACGGCGGGTCGTATGGCGAGATCACTCATGATCGGCATCCTAGGACGGCCTCAGAGGATGTCTCGCCGATCCGGGACCTTCAGGCCCGGTCCGTCAGGCCGAGACCGTCAGGCCGGGTCCGTCAGGCCGAGACCGTCAGGCGGGGTCCGTCAGGCGGGATCCGTCAGGCCGGGACCTTCAGCTCTTCGACCGCTCTGACCAGAGGAGCGAGCTCCGGGTTCTCCGCCGCCTCGTCCAGGGCCGCACGCAGAGCGTTGTCGTTCGTCGGCCGGGCGGCTTCCAGCAGCGTGAGCCCGGCCTCGGTGACGTCGGTGTAGATGCCCCGGCGGTCGGTGTCGCACAGGTAGCGGGTCAGCAGCCCACGGTCCTCGAGCCGGGTGACGAGCCGGGTGGTGGCGCTCTGGCTGAGGACGACGGCGTCGGCGACCTGCTTCATCTGGAGATGTCCGCCGGTGCCGTTGTGCTGCCGGCTCAACACGTCGAGCAGGGAGTACTCGCGTGCGCTGAGTCCGTGGCCGGCCTGGAGCGCTCGTTCGATCCGGGCCTCGATCTTCCCGTGGAGCAGCGAGAGGGCGCACCAGCTCTGGGCGATGGCGGTCAGGGCGGGGTCGGTCGCTGTCATGTCTCTCTCCTCCGTGACGGGAGCTGCGTGACTCCAGGGTAGGGGACGTCTGCAATAGCCCGCGCTTGCAATTAGCCAGCGTCTGCAATTATTGTGGACGCCCGTAAGGCGCAGACGCAATCTCAGGAAAGGTGACACCCATGCCGCTCGCGCTCCTCGCCCTCGCCATCGGGGCATTCGGGATCGGAACGACCGAGTTCGTGATCATGGGGTTGCTCCCCGAGGTCGCCGGTGACTTCCAGGTCTCCATCCCGACCGCAGGCTTCCTGGTGACCGGCTACGCGCTCGGTGTGGTCCTCGGCGCCCCGCTGATGACACTGCTCGGCACCCGTGTCACCCGTAAGCGCATGCTGATGCTCCTCATGGGGCTGTTCATCGTGGGCAACGTGGTGTCCGCGCTCGCCCCCGTCTTCGGCGTCATGCTCGCCGGACGCGTGATCGCCTCCCTCGCGCACGGCGCCTTCTTCGGCATCGGCTCGGTGGTCGCGGCCGATCTGGTCGCCCCGCAGAAGAAGGCCGGGGCCATCGCCATGATGTTCACCGGGCTCACCGTCGCCAACGTCGTCGGCGTTCCGCTCGGCACGTTCATCGGGCAGACCGCGGGCTGGCGGACCACGTTTCTCCTCGTCGCCGTTCTCGGCGTCGTGGGACTGCTCGGCGTCGCGAAGCTCGTGCCGGACCGGCCCGGGCCGGAAGGCGTGCGCATCCGCCACGAGCTGGCCGCGTTCCGCAACGTCCAGGTCCTGCTGGCGATGGCCATGACCGTCCTGGGCTTCGGCGGGGTCTTCGCCGCGATCACCTACATCACCCCGATGATGACCGAGGTCGCCGGCTACTCGGCCTCGTCCGTCACCTGGCTGCTCGTCCTCTTCGGCCTCGGCATGGTGGCGGGCAACCTGATCGGCGGCAGGTTCGCCGATCGCCATCTGATGCCCATGCTGTACGTCTCGCTCGGCGCGCTCGCCGTGGTCCTCGGCCTGTTCACCGTGACCGCCCACAACAAGATCTCCGCAGCCGTCACCGTCGTTCTGATCGGCGCGCTGGGTTTCGCGACCGTGCCTCCGCTGCAGAAGCGGGTCCTCGACCAGGCGGCGGGTGCGCCGACACTGGCCTCCGCGGTCAACATCGGTGCCTTCAACCTCGGCAACGCCCTCTCCGCATGGCTGGGCGGTCTCGTGATCGCGGCCGGCCTCGGCTACACCGCCCCCAACTGGGTCGGTGCCGCTCTCGCCGCGTCGGCCCTGGTCCTGGCGGTGTTCTCGAGCCTGCTGGAGCGCCGGGGGACCGGCAAGTACCGGATCGTCGCCGGGAGCGGTCCCGAACCGGCCGCCGTGGCGGCGACCCGGCACTGAGCCGGCCGTCGCCCCCGGGAGCCCGCATCGCGAGGCGTCCGCACCGTGCTCGTGGCGGTGCGGAGCGGACGCCTCGCGTCAGCCCGTCGCGAGAGTGAGCGGGGCGAACCTGCGGGCGGCGTCGCCGGGCAGGTCCGGGATGCCGTACGTCATCACCGTGGTCCCGGGGCGGGGCTCCAGCCCGCTTTCCACCAGCCAGCCGAGCAGTTCCTTGTGCCGGGCGTCGACATCGGCCCGCAGCGGCCGGTCCGTCGTGGCGGCCAGGGCCGCGACAAGGGCCTGCGCGGTGACCGTGTCCTGGGCGATCAGTGGCCCGACCACCTCGGTCTGCCCGCTCGGCCAGAGCGCCGCGTAGCCGATCAGCACGCCGTGCTCCTCGGCGACCTGGAGCCGGTCGGAGAAGACGGGGAGCCGGGCGAGCAGATGCGTCCGGTCGGCGCCGAACACGGGGAGGTCGAGCCGGACCAACGCCTGCACGTCGTCCGCCGCGGCCGGGCGCGTGGTCACGGACGAGCGAGAGGACGAGAGCGCGGCCGGGCGAGAGGCCGGGCGAGAGGCCGAAGGGGGTCCGTCAGGGGCGCCCGATCCGAAACGGCCGGCGACGCGTTCGGCCCGGCCCACGGCGGAGAAGCCGAGGTCCTCGTAGAGCGGCTGTCCCAGCTCGGTGGCGTACAGGGCGAGCGGGGTGTCCCCCACGGCCTCCATCACGTGCCGCATGAGCCGGCGGGCGAGCCCCCGCCGTGCGTAGCGCTCGGCCACGAGCAGCATGCCGACCGCGGTGAGGTCGGATCCGTACGGCATGGTCAGACAGGTGGCCGCCAGGCCCTTGCCGTCCGGGGCGTCGATCCCGTACCCGGTGCCGGCCGAGAGGAGCAGACTCCACCGGTGTTCGTCGCGCGGCCAGCCGCGGTCCTCGCAGAGATCGGCGCAGGGGACCAGGTCTCCCCGGTCCAGGCGTCGGATCGGCAGGTCGACGAGGGAGAGGGGTGATGGGCTGTGCATGGGGTCAGGCTGTCCGACGGGATGATCGCGCGTCCACCGATTTCGCGGAACTGGCCGAGACCCGCAGCCGCCTGCCGCGCCGGGTGAGCCCCCAGGGCTTGAGCACCGAGACCGCGGTGATGAAGAGATAGGTGGCCGTGGCCACCGACGGCGCGATCACGAGGTCGATGTCCACCGCTCCCTCGGCGACCGCGGCGTTGATGCCGGGGCGCAGGGAGAAGATCGACAGGCCCGCCGTCACCAGGGTCAGCCAGAACTTGGTCCACACCCAGCGGTGCCGGGCCAGGCCCCACGGAGTGCCCAGCGACAGCACCAAGCCGCTCACCAGGGCGAGCAGAGCCACGGGGGCCACCAGCCAGTCCCCGTAGATCTTCATGGACCGCATGGCGGCGTCCGCGGTGGCCGGATCCCCGGTGGTGAACGCGGCGACGCCGAGCGTCAGCAGGCCGACAGTCAGGCCGAGCCAGCTGACGGAGACGGCGACATGGGCGACGAGGATGCCTCGGCGTAGGGGGCGCTTGAGTGGTTTCACGTGAAACACGATGCCGAGCGGGGCTCCCCGGGGCGTCCGGCAGCGGGAGTATCCACGGGTACCCGCTGAGGAGTACGTCCCCCGGCAGGACCGGGGCGCCTGCCCGCCGCGGGGGGTGTCAGCCCAGGTCGGGGGCGTGCAGCGCCCGTACGCCTTCGATGTTGCCGTCGAGGTAGTGCCGCAGGGACAGCGGAACGAGGTGCACGGCCGCGATCCCGACCCGGCTGAACGGCACCCGGACGATCTCGTACTCCCCGGAGGGCTCGTCGATCTCCGGGCCGTGCCGCAGGGAGACGTCCATCGACGCCAGTCGGCAGACGAAGAAGTGCTGGACCTTCACTCCCGTCACACCACCGTCCGCGATGTGCTCCACGGTGTCGACGAAGCACGGGACCACGTCGACGATCTTGGCGCCCAGCTCCTCGGCGACCTCGCGGTGCAGTGCCTCGACGACGGTGGCGTCCTCCGGCTCGACCCCGCCGCCGGGCGTGAGCCAGTACGGATCGACTCCCGGCTTCGTGCGCTTGATGAGGATGAGGTCGTCGCCGTCGAGCAGGACGGCGCGTGCGGTGCGCTTGACCACAGGACGTTCGGTCATGGCAAGAGAGTGGCCCGTGGAGGGCCCTCTGAAACTCCCCCGGCCTACCGGACCGCCGTGTCCAGCGCCTGTTCGACATCGGCGAGCAGATCCTCGGGGTCCTCAGCGCCGACCGAGAAGCGGATGAAGCCCTCCGCCACGGCGTCGCCGCCCCAGCGGCCCCGGCGCTCCGCGGTGGACCGGACACCGCCGAAGCTCGTCGCGTCGTCGACCAGGCGCAGCGCGGACAGGAACTGCTCCGCGGTCTCCCGGTCGGCCAGCTCGAAGGACACCACGGATCCGAAGCGCCGCATCTGGCGCCCCGCGACCACGTGTGACGGGTCGGCGGGCAGCCCTGGATACCGCAGCCCGGTGACCTCCGTCCGCTTCGTCAGTGCCTCGGCGAGAGCGAGGGCGGTGGCGCACTGGCGGTCGATGCGCAGCGGGAGGGTGGCCAGCGAGCGGTGCGCGAGCCAGGCCTCCATCGGCCCCGGAATCGCCCCGACGACCTTGCGCCACCGTCGTACGTCCGCCGTCAGCCGGGGATCGCGGCAGGTCACGTGGCCGAGCAGGATGTCGCCGTGCCCGGTCATGCCCTTGGTGTCGCTGGCGACAGAGAAATCGGCGCCCAGCTCCAGCGGGCGCTGGCCGATCGGGGTGGCCAGGGTGTTGTCGACGGCGACCAGCGCGCCCGCCGCGTGCGCGGCCTCGACCAGTCGCCGGATGTCGCAGACGTCCAGGCCCGGGTTGGACGGGCTCTCGATCCAGAGCAGCTTCGCCCCGGTCAGCAGGGCCAGCTGGGCATCGCCGACGGTCGGGGCGGTCCGGACCTCGACCCCGTACGCCTCCAGTTGCTCCCGTACGAGCGGCAGCGCCTGGTAGCCGTCGTCGGGCAGGACCACGGTGTCGCCCGAGCGGACCTGGGAGAGCAGCACCGCGGTGATCGCCGCCATGCCCGAGGCGAACACGGTCGTGCCCACCTCCTCACCCGGGGCCTCCAGCTCACTGATGGCCCGCTCCAGGTGGGTCCAGGTCGGGTTGGTATCCCGGCCGTAGGTGTACGGACCCGTCGGTTCGCCGGAGAGGTGGTAGTGCGCGGCGAAGACCGGGCCGGGCAGGGTGGGTTCGAACTGCTCCGGTTCGGGAAGCCCGGCGCGTACCGCGCGCGTTCCGTCGCCCATGGTGCTCATGCCTGCTCCTCCGCTGTTCTCCCGGTGGTGGACCGGTGTCCCCGCACTCTTCCAGAGGCCCCCGGAGCGGCTGTCCCCGGAGGTCCGGAATCCCGGATGCCGGGATCAGTTCTCGTCGGGCAGGACGACATTGAGCGCCCAGGACACGACCGAGATGATCAGTCCGCCGAGCACCGCCGTCCAGAACCCCTCGACGTGGAAGCTGAGATCGAACACGCCGGCCAGCCAGGAGGTCAGCATCAGCATCAGGGCGTTGACCACCAGGGTGATCAACCCCAGCGTCAGAATGAACAAGGGGAACGTCAGCAGCTGGACCACCGGCTTCACCAGGAAGTTCACCAGGCCGAAGATCAGCGCGACCAGGATCAGGGTGAGGGCCTTGCGGCCCGTGCTGCCGCCCTCCAGCGTGATGTTGCCGATGAGCCAGATGGCAACGGCCAGCGCCCCCGCGTTGGCGATCGTCTTGACTACGAAATTCTTCATGTGTCTGATCGTGGCAGACAGGACCGGTGGTGGACACCGGCAGCACAGGCACAGCCGACAGCGTGGGTACAAGGGGCGGGACGGACCATGAAGGCATTCAGACTGGACGAGCTGGAGGCGGAGCGGGCCGCCAACGACGGCGCCTACCTGCAGTTCGTGCGGGAGCGCAATATGTCGGTCGGCCTGTACGCCCTGGACGCGGGAGAACTCGATCCGCAACAGCCGCACCGGCAGGACGAGGTCTACTTCGTCGTCAGCGGGCGGGCGTCGATCACGGTGGGCACGGAGACGACCCAGGTCGGCAGGGGAAGCGTCGTCTACGTGCCCGCGGGCGTGGCCCACAAGTTCCACCACATCACCGAGGACCTGAGAGTGATGGTCGTCTTCTCGCCGCCCGAGAGCTGAGCCACCTCCCCCGGGGAATCCGGGTGGGGGCCGCCCCGGGGATCCCTAGGGGTTCGATCAGGGGTCTTCAAGGGCTGCCCGGCCCCCGCGGAGGGCCTGGGCGCCTTTAGCATCGAGGCAAGGACCAGGAGAGTTGAGGTAGAGGAGATGGCCGTGCGGGAGATATTCGCGGGAATGCCCTGGTGGGTGAAGTGGATCGCGGTGCCCGTCGTTGCGATCTTCGTGTTCGGCGGCCTGATCGCCAGCGTGGTCGGCTTCGTGATCAGCCTGCTCTTCAAGGCGCTGGTCTTCGTCGTCCTGGTCGGCGGGCTGATCTTCGTCGTCCGCAAGTTCATGTCGTCCTCGTCCTCACGGGGCGACTGGTAGTCGACGGAACGCGGGCCGGCGCGGGGGCCGGCCCGTTCCGTCCGGGCCCGTTCGGATCGTTCGGATCGGGCCGGCGGGACCGTCCCCATCGGGCCCGCAGAGCGAGGCACGGTCAGCTCGGGCGCGGGAGGATTAGCCCAGCAGAGCTAAGTCCCGGAGGAAACCACCCGTCTGCCGCAGGCGGCCGATACAGTGACATATCACTGCCGCCATCCGGAATGTGACCTTCCGTCACCACATCGATCGCCTGATCGGTCCTGGGTACGACAGTCCGGTCGTTGGCCTTCGATCGCCGGCGCCCGGACCGGTCCTCGCCGGTCACGGGCCGGATCTCCGGTCCTCTCCGGCGCTCGGGATCGCGGCAGGCCCGTGGGGGCGGCCCCCATGGGAGGGCCGACGGCCCGTCACCATGCCTGGGGGTGGCCCTTGACCACGGCATCGAGCACCGCTGTCCCGACGTTGATCGGTTCGGTTCAGCGGGCGTTGAGGCTGCTGGAGGCTGTGGGCACCCATCGGGACGGGGCGCCCGCCAAGCAACTGGCACGTGAGGCGGGGCTTCCGCTCCCGACCGCGTACCACTTGCTGCGCACCCTCACCCACGAGGGGTATCTGCGCCGTGAGAACGGTGTCTTCCTCTTCGGCGCTGCCGCCGAGAACCTCACCGCCGCCCCCGGGGTCAGGGGCCGCCCACGCCCCGCCTCCGTCGCCGATTCCCTCGGACACTGGCGGGACGTCATCGGAGCCCCCGTGTACTGCGCCGTCTACTGCGACGGCGAGATCGACCTCATCGCGGTCGCGGACGCTCCCGACACCCCGGCGGTGGAGGAATGGGCCTCGTTCCGGGAGACCGCCCACGCGCACGCCATCGGTCAGTGTCTGCTCGCCCAACTCGACGAGAGGGCCCGCGAGGACCACCTCGACCGGCATCCCGTGCGCCCCCTCACCCGTTACTCAGTGCGAGATCGCGCCACGCTTCTGGAACGGTTGCGCACCCTCCGACGAGGTGAACCGGTCATCGAACGCCAGGAGTACGCACTGGGGACCGTGTGCGCCGCGATTCCCGTCACGGCCGGTGCCACCATTGCGGCGATGGCCATTTCCGTACCCCTGGACCGGGAAGATCAGTTGCTGCCCGCAGTCGAACAGCTACGTGGCGAAGTCGCCAGCCTCTTGCGTTCGTTCGTGTTCTCTATCAGTATCTGAAAAATCACTCCTTGTGATCTGCTATCGCGTGCACCACGATGGCGTCAATAGGGCCATGGGGGATCATTCCTGGCCAGTTTCATCTACTGCGGGGTTGAACGATGCGCGAGTCGGTTCAAGCAGAGGTCATGATGAGCTTCCTCGTCTCCGAGGAGCTCTCGTTCCGTATTCCGGTGGAGCTCCGGTACGAGGTCGGCGATCCGTACGCCATCCGGATGACGTTCCACTTGCCCGGCGATGCCCCTGTGACCTGGGCATTCGGCCGCGAACTGCTGCTGGACGGGCTCAACAGCCCGAGCGGCGACGGAGATGTGCACATCGGTCCGACCGAGCCCGAGGGCCTCGGCGATGTGCACATCCGGCTTCAGGTCGGCGCGGACCGTGCGCTGTTCCGGGCGGGGACGGCGCCGCTGGTGGCGTTTCTCGACCGGACGGACAAGCTCGTGCCGCTCGGTCAGGAACACACGCTGGGTGACTTCGACGGGAACCTGGAGGATGCGCTGGGCCGCATCCTCGCCGAGGAGCAGAACGCGGGCTGACCGGGCGCGCACTCCGATGCCCCGTCATCCTGTCTTACGACGACGGCCCCGACCCGTCCGCGCGGGTGCGGCCGTAGCCGCCTGTTCGCCGCCGGACCCCGGACGGTCCGCGGAGACGACCAGCGCGGCGAGGACCGTGGTCACCGGCACCGAGGCGACCAGACCGATCGAGCCGACCAGCGTGCGGACGATCTCCTCGGCGACCAGCTCGCTGTTGGCCACCGTCCCCACACTGCTCTGGGCGATGGAGAAGAGCAGCAGCAGCGGCAACGCCGCGCCCGCGTACGCCAGCACCAGGGTGTTGACCACCGAGGCGATGTGGTCCCTTCCGATGCGGATACCTGCCCGGTACAGACCCTTCCAACCCATCCGCGGGTCCGCCTGGTGCAGTTCCCAGACGGCGGAGGTCTGGGTGACCGTCACATCGTCGAGCACCCCGAGCGAACCGATGATGACGCCGGCCAGCAGCAGCCCGCTCATATCGATGTCCGGGTAGAGGCCGTGGATGAGGCCGGTGTTGTCGTCGGTGTTGCCGCTCAGGCTCGCCCAGCCGATGAACAGGGAGCCCAGCAGCCCGATCAGCAGCAGCGAGATCAGTGTGCCGACGACCGCGACCGACGTACGGGCCGTCACCCCGTGGCACAGATAGAGGGCCGCCAGCATGATCGCGCTGGCCCCGATCACCGCCACGACCAGCGGGTTCGAACCCTGCAGGATCGCCGGCAGGATGAACAGGGTCAGCACGGTGAACGACACGGCCAGCGCCACCAGCGCCATCACGCCGCGCATCCTGCCCACCAGGACCACCGCCAGCGCGAAGATCCCGGCCAGGACCGCCATCGGGATCTTCCGGTCCACGTCGGTCACGGAGTACTGGAGGTCGCGCGGCGCGTCGGGGGCGTACGCCACGACCACGCCCTGACCCTCCTTGAGCTGTCGGGGCGCGTCCGGCTGGACCACCTCGACGAACTTCCGGCCGGTGTCGTCGCCGCTGGTCACCTCGATGGTGGCCTTCGCGCACTCCCCCTCCTGTTCGTTGACGGCCTCCCGGCCCGAGGGCGTGGAGGTGTCGCCGGTCGGGGGCACCTGCGCGGCGTTGACGTCCGCGCAGTCGACCTTGACCACCTGGACGACCTTGCCGTCCTGGGTCTGCCGGTCGAATCCGACGCCGGTGCGCTCGTGGTCGGGCGCGCCGCCGGGCCAGAACGCGATCAGCCCGACGACGACCGCCGTCGCGAACGGGATCAGCACGGCGGCGATGACCTTGCGCAGGTGCCGGGAGACCGGAGCGGCCGGTCCGTGGCTGTGGGTGTGGCCGTGGGTGTGGCCCTGGGGCGGCTGGGGTGCGGGGTCGCTTTGGGGGGAGGTCACGGGGCGATCATCGCAAGAACACGAGGTCCCTCTGGTCAGCTCGCCGGAAAGGACGCTAGCGTGGAGGCACCTTTGCACACGCGGGAGCTCGGAGCACCGGGCTGAGAGGGCGCTGATCGCCGTACATCCGTACGGGAGACGCTGCGCCGACCGCCGAACCTGTTACCGGGTAATGCCGGCGTAGGGAGTAGGTCTCATGACCACAGCGGACGCACGCACGCCTGCCTCGAAACAGAACGACGGAACGCCGGACGGCACGACGCCGGGCGACGGGACGCGGAACGACGAGGCCGGGAAGTCCATCGGCTGGCACAAGGGGTACGTCCAGGGCTCGCGCCCGGACCTCCGGGTGCCGGTCCGACAGGTGCACCTCACCAACGGCAAGGACGTGACGCTGTACGACACGTCGGGGCCGTACACCGATCCCTCCATCGACACCGATGTCCGGCGGGGCCTCGCGCCCCTGCGGGAGAACTGGATCATCGCCCGCGGCGACACCGAGGAGTACGCGGGCCGGCCGGCCCGCCCCGAGGACGACGGGCTCAAGCACACCTCGCCGCGCGGCGGACTGCGCAACCTCGACGCCGTCTTCCCCGGCCGCCCGCGCCAGCCGCGCCGCAGCCGCGACGGACGTCCCGTCACCCAGCTCGCGTACGCCCGACGGGGGGAGATCACCCCGGAGATGGAGTACGTGGCGATCCGGGAGAACGTGGCGGCCGAGGTCGTCCGCGAGGAGATCGCTCAGGGCCGGGCGGTGCTGCCCGCCAACGTCAACCACCCCGAGATCGAGCCGATGATCATCGGTAAGCGGTTCCTGGTGAAGGTCAACGCCAACATCGGCAACTCGGCCGTCTCCTCCTCGATCGAGGAGGAGGTGGACAAGATGACCTGGGCGACGAAGTGGGGCGCCGACACGGTCATGGACCTGTCCACCGGCCGCAACATCCACACCACCCGTGAATGGGTGCTGCGCAACTCCCCCGTGCCGATCGGCACCGTCCCGCTCTACCAGGCCCTGGAGAAGGTCGACGGCCGGGCCGAGGAGCTGACCTGGGAGATCTACAAGGACACCGTCATCGAACAGGCCGAGCAGGGCGTGGACTACATGACGGTGCACGCCGGTGTGCGCCTGCCGTACGTCCCGCTGACGGCCCGTCGCAAGACCGGCATCGTCTCGCGCGGCGGCTCGATCATGGCGGCGTGGTGTCTCGCCCACCACAAGGAGTCGTTCCTCTACGAGCACTTCGAGGAGCTCTGCGAGATCCTCGCGACGTACGACGTCACCTACTCCCTGGGGGACGGGCTGCGTCCCGGTTCGATCGCTGACGCCAACGACGAGGCCCAGTTCGCCGAGCTGCGCACGCTGGGTGAGCTGAACACGATCGCCAAGCGGTTCGGCGTCCAGACCATGATCGAGGGCCCCGGGCATGTCCCGATGCACAAGATCAAGGAGAACATCGACCTCCAGCAGGAGATCTGCGAGGAGGCGCCGTTCTACACGCTCGGCCCGCTGACCACGGACGTGGCGCCCGCCTACGACCACATCACCTCCGGCATCGGCGCCGCGATGATCGCCTGGTGGGGCACGGCGATGCTCTGCTACGTCACGCCCAAGGAGCACCTGGGGCTGCCGAACCGGGACGACGTGAAGACGGGGGTCATCACCTACAAGATCGCCGCCCACGCGGCCGACCTGGCCAAGGGGCACCCGGGTGCGCAGGAGTGGGACGACGCGCTTTCCGACGCCCGGTTCGAGTTCCGCTGGGAGGACCAGTTCAACCTGGCCCTCGACCCGGACACGGCGCGGGAGTTCCATGACGAGACGCTGCCCGCCGAACCGGCGAAGACGGCGCACTTCTGCTCGATGTGCGGGCCGAAGTTCTGCTCGATGAAGATCTCCCAGGACATCCGGCGTCAGCACGGTGGTTCGCAGGAGGAGATCGAGGAGGGCATGGCCGCGAAGTCGAAGGAGTTCGCGGCCGCCGGCAACCGGGTCTATCTGCCCATCGCGGACTGACTCGCCCCTCGCTGATCGGCCCGCTCCCGGCCGCCGGACCGTCCTCGGCGGCCGGGAGCGGGCCGTCCCCTATGGGTGACTTGTGTTGCTTCGCCGGTTCGCTGGACTTTGGTGTGATTGATCGCCTTGTTAAGCGACAGTATGGACACAGTCGTGTGGCAGCTGTATGTACGTTTGGTCCCCAGCTCACCTGCGCTTGACCCTTTCCTTATCTGTGGCTTACTTTCCGGCTTGCTTGGCTTGAATTGGTGAGCCCTCGGAACGAGGGCCGGGGAGGGAACACAGTGAACTGGTACCTGGACGTACTCAAGAACTACGCAGGCTTCAGCGGACGCGCGCGCCGCAAGGAGTACTGGATGTTCGTGCTCTTCAACTTCATCATCGCCGTGGTGCTGTCGGTCCTCGGCGCGGCGATCAGCACGCAGATCCCGTACTACCTCTACCTCGCCGCGACCATCGTTCCGTCGCTGGCGGTCATGGTGCGCCGTCTGCACGACACCGGCCGCTCGGGCTGGTGGTTCTTCATCTCGTTCATCCCGCTGGTCGGCTTCATCATCCTGCTCGTCTTCCTCGCCTCGGAGGGCAAGCCGGAGACGAACCAGCACGGTGCCAACCCGAAGCTGGCTCCGCAGGGCATGTGATCCACCGCTCCGGTCCGTCCGGAGCATCCCCCGGGCCGGGCGCGGCACTCGCCGCCCCGGCCCGCGGCGTGTCCGCGTCGAGTGCGGGGCCCGGATCTCAGTCCGGGCGGTGTTCGGGTCCGCCGAAGTCCGGGCTCGTGAAGTCGGGGCTGGTGAAGGTCGGCCGGGGGCCGGCCGCCGGGCCGCCGTCCGGACCGGAGAAGTCCGGCCTGCTGTACCCGACCTTCGGGAGGCGGTCGGGCGAACGGTGCGGGGTCCGCGCGGCGGGCCCCGCGGTGGGGTCGGCCAGGGCGTCCCGGAGGAACGGGAGAATGCCACGCTCCAGCAGGGCGTGGCGCCACGCCTCCCTGGCCCGCGCGACGTCCTCGGGTAGCTCCTGCTCCTCGGTCTCCGCAGCCAGTGACGTCGCACCGTTGCGGAGCGCGGTGACGAGCAGCCCGACGGCCGCGACCAGGATCGCCGCGGCGGCGACCGCGGCGAAGAACCATCCGGCCGCGACCATCGAGCCGCCGAAGGCCACCAACGGGCTGACCGCCTTCAGGAGGTAGCCGACGACCAGGAAGATGACGGCCGCCGCGCCGGCCAGCAGCGGGGTCAGGACCGTGATGACCGCGCCTATGCCGGCGCCCGATCCGGCCGCCGTGCTCTGCGGTCCGTCCGTGCCCGTGCCGCCGTCGGCCCCCTCCGCGGTCGCCGCGCGGCGGAGTTCGCCCCGGGCCCTCACGTAGTGCTCGTACTCGGTGGCCGCGGCCGCGGTGATCAGGGCCGTGGCGCTGAGCGCCATGGTGCGCAGCTGTTCGGTGTTGAGCCGGTCCCCGACGCCTTCCAGGTCCGGGCGTTCATGAGCGTGGCGCAGTGCGTCGCCCAGGATCCGCTCGTACTCGGGTCCGTCCTCGGCCAGCAGGTGCGGAGCGCTTGTCATCTGCATCCCCCGATGCTCCGTCGGTGCCCGGCTGCCCGCGTGGACCGGGCGATCGGGCGGAAACGGAGGAGAGCCTGCCACTGATACGCCGATGGTAGAGCGCTCACGGCACGGGGTGACAGAGTGTTTCCAGAATTGGGCCCGGTGACGGGCCCGTCGATCGGCGAGGTCGGCGCGGGCGGAACCTGAATCGCCTTCCCCGCCGACGGTCAGTCATGCAGCGGGAGTTGGACCACCAACAGCTTTCCGGCCATGGTCACTCCGCCGTCCATGGCGATGGCGAGGTCGTCCGCGTACACGTGCGGGCCGTTGATCACGGGCCCCGCGCTGTCCTCGCCGTCCTCCGTGCCGACCTCGCCCAGGAGATACGGAATGGGGCTGTGACCATGGACGACGCGCTGTCCGCCGTACGTCGTCAGCAGCTCGCGCACCGCTTGGGCGCCGCCCTCGTCGCGGAAGGCGAACCGCTTGGTGAGCTTGCGGAAGAGGTCCCAGCACTCGTCGGCGTCATTGCGCGTGAGAATGGCCGTGATCGTGTCATTGACGTCCTCGATGGTGGACCCGTAGTCGAGGTAGGCCGTCGTGTCGGAGTGCATCAGCAGATGCCCGTCCTCCTCGACGACCGCGTCGAGCCGGGACATCCACTGGAGGTGGACGTCCTGGAGGCGCTCCATGTCGGTCTTCTGGCCGCCGTTGAGGAGCCAGGCGGCCTGGAAGGTGGCGGTGCCCGCCCCGGAGTTGACGGGGGTGTCGGCGAACCGCTTGGCGCCGATCAGCAGCAGCTCGTGGTTGCCCATCAGGGCCTTGCAGTAGCCGCCGGCCGCCGCCGCCTCGGCGGAGAGCCGCATGACGAGGTCGATGACCCCGATGCCGTCCGGTCCGCGGTCGGTGAAGTCGCCGAGGAACCACAGCCGGGCGTTGCCCGCGGCCCAGCGCCCGTCGGCGTCGATGAGGCCCTGTTCGCCGAGGGCGGTGAGCAGCTCGTCCAGGTAGCCGTGGACGTCGCCGACGACGAAGAGCGGGCCTCGGCTGTCCTCGGCCGCGGGGCTCGGCTCGGGAGCGGTCCGCACCTGGACCGTGTCACCGCGGCGGATGACCGGGAGGTCCCGCTCGGTCGGTGTGTAGCCCTCCGGCTGCCCGTCGCGCACGGCGGCGTTGCCGGGGTGCGGGGGGCGGGGCGGCGCGGGAGCGTGCGGCGGTACGGAGGCGTCCGGCGCCGGAGGGTTCGGTTCCGGCGCGTGCGGCGGCACCGGTGAGGGTGGTGCCGCCCGTGCCTGCGGTGGCACGGGCGTCTGCGCGTACGGCGGAACCCGGAAGTCACGCAACGTCGCCGTCCGCACCACGGGTTCCTGACCGGCCCCCTGAGTCATCGACCCCTCCACCACCGTCGCGCCGCCGTACACCTGACGGGCCCTGCCTGGTAGAGGTGGTCCGCGGTGTCGTGCGCCCATCATAGGAATGCGGATCGACCTGTGTGACGCACCAGGGGTGGTGAATCCGGGAGCACGCGCGGTTCACCGGTCGATTGGTCCGAAAAGAGATGATCAGTCCCCGCTGGGGGAGCGTGGCGCGCTGACCGTGGTGCGCGGTGGACGTCGTTGTGAGGAGGTCCGGACGATGAGCTCCGTCGGTATGACCTGCTCCACCGGCCCGTCGTGTTCGACTCCTTCGATGGCGTCGATGAGGAGCTGGACGACGGCCGTGCCGATGCGGCGGGGCTTGAGCGAGAGCGTGGTGATGGGCGGCTCGGTCGCCGCGTACACGGTGGACTCGCTGCAGCAGACCAGCAGCAGATCCTCGGGGACCCGCAGCCCGTACCGGCGTGCCGCCGCGAGGAGATCGGTCCCATTGGGGTCGAAGAGCCCGTAGACAGCGTCGGGGCGGTCCGGGCGGGCGAGCAGCCGGTCGGCGGCGACCGCCCCCGCGCAGGGGTCGTGGGCCGGGTAGGACTCGTAGACGGGGTCCTGGCCGACCCGCTCGCACCAGTGGAGGTAGGCGGTGGTGGACAGCCGGGTGTACGTGTCGGTGGTGTTGCCGGTCAGCAGGCCGATACGGCGGGCTCCGGCGGCGGCGAGATGGTCGAGGAGGTCGAGAACGGCCGCCCGGTGGTCGTTGTCGACCCAGGCGGTGACGGGGAGCGTCCCCGCCGGGCGGCCGTCCGAGACGACGGGCAGTCCCTGGCGGACGAGTTCGGTGACGACCGGGTCCTGGTCGGAGGGGTCGATGACGACGGTCCCGTCGAGCGCGACGTTCGACCAGACGTCGTGCCGGGAGGTGGCGGGGAGGATGACGAGGGCGTAGCCGCGGGCGAGCGCCGCGGAGGTCGCGGCTCTCGCCATCTCCGCGAAGTACGCGAATTCGGTGAAGGTGAAAGGTTCATTCCCGTACGTGGTCACGGTCAGGCCGATCAGGCCGGACTTGCCCGTACGGAGGGTTCGGGCCGCGGCGGACGGGCGGTAGCCCAGGCGCTCGGCGACCTCGCGGACATGGCTGCGGGTGGCGTCCGGGAGCCTGCCCTTGCCGTTGAGCGCGTCGGAGACGGTCGTGATCGAGACTCCGGCCGCGGCGGCCACATCACGGATCCCCGCCCGTCCTGGCCGGCCGCTGCGCCGGGGGGTCTCCGTCCGGCTCACCTGGTGCTTCCCTGCTGCTGTCATGGCGAGCCGATAGTAGGGCTCCGAGGGGTGGTCGGTCCGGTCGCATATGCACACGTTGACAGGCACGTTTCTGCAAGGTCACTACCCCTCAGAATCCTTATAAAGCAAGGGAGTTGATCGGTTCTGCTTATGTGTTTCAGGTACTGAAGGGCGACAGCCTGCTGAATGTGTGATGTCTCGAAGAGGTCTCAACTCACCACTTCGGGGGACGCGCGCCACGGCGCGAGCCACCGGCGCGCGCCGGATCGGGAAACACTCCCCCTGGGAGAGGCCGCGGACGGGCTCCGGGCGGGGCCCATTCCCGGGCACTGCGGTCGATTTCCCGCTCGGGCCATTCGCAGCGGGGCCCAATCCTCATAGGGTGTGCAGTATTGCTGTGAACGGACGGTCGAGGAGGACCTGCGGTGAGCGAGACGAGCCCCAAGTTGCGCGCCGAGCTGGACGGCGTTCCCGCCTATGTGCCGGGGAAGCCGGCGGCGGCCGGCGGACCGGTCGCGTACAAGCTGTCCTCCAACGAGAATCCCTATCCGCCGCTGCCGGGGGTCCTGGAGTCGGCGCTCGCCGCCGCGGGGAACTTCAACCGCTACCCGGACATGGCGTGCACCGGCCTGATGAACGAGCTGGCCGACCGTTTCGGTGTGCCCCTGGCGCATCTCGCCACCGGCACCGGGTCGGTCGGGGTGGCCCAGCAGCTGCTCCAGGCCACCTCCGGGCCCGGCGACGAGGTCATCTACGCCTGGCGGTCCTTCGAGGCGTACCCGATCATCACCCAGGTCAGCGGCGCGACCTCGGTGAAGGTCCCGCTGACCGACGGTGAGGTGCACGACCTCGACGCGATGGCGGACGCGATCACCGACCGCACCCGGCTGATCTTCGTCTGCAATCCCAACAACCCCACCGGCACGGTGGTGCGCCGGGCCGAGCTGGAACGGTTCCTGGACCGGGTGCCGAACGATGTGCTGGTGGTGCTCGACGAGGCGTACAGGGAGTTCATCCGCGACGCCGAGGTGCCGGACGGCATCGAGATCTACCGGGACCGGCCCAATGTGGCGGTGCTGCGGACCTTCTCCAAGGCGTACGGTCTGGCCGGGCTGCGGGTCGGCTTCGCGGTGGCCCACGAGCCGGTGGCCGCGGCGCTGCGCAAGACGGCCGTCCCCTTCGGGGTGAGCCAGCTCGCCCAGGACGCGGCGGTGGCCTCGCTCCGCGCGGAGGACGAGCTGCTGGGCCGGGTGGGCTCGCTGGTCGCCGAGCGCGCCCGGGTGAGCGCGGAGCTGGTGCGTCAGGGCTGGACGGTGCCGGAGTCGCACGCGAACTTCGTCTGGCTGCGGCTCGGCGAGCGCACCCTCGACTTCGCGCGGGCCTGTGAGCGGGCCGGTGTGGTCGTGCGGCCGTTCGCGGGCGAGGGGGTGCGGGTCTCCATCGGCGAGGACGAGGGCAACGACCTGTTCCTGAAGGCGGCGGAGGCGTTCCGCGCGGAGCTGTAGAACCCGCGCGCGCCTGTACGGCCGGGTGGCCCCGGACCTCGAACGTGAGGTCCGGGGCCCTTTGCATGGGTGGCGAGGGCCGGTTCCGGGGGTGGGGGCCGAAAAGGGGTACCCCCGACGAACGGCCCGAAAGCGTGTGCGCCATAATTGCTTGTGAATGTGAACGCGTTCACAAGCTCGCCTGCTTTCTCCCGTAATCGGGGGATCAAAGGGGCGTAGTGCCGGTATGACCACGGCGATGTAAGGAGACTGACGACGTGGACCTCGCTCTGGCGCCGGAGACCCTGGCGCGATGGCAGTTCGGCATCACCACCGTCTACCACTTCCTCTTCGTCCCCCTGACGATCTCGCTCGCCGCGCTCACCGCCGGCCTGCAGACCGCCTGGGTGCGGACGGAGAACGAGAAGTACCTCAGAGCGACGAAGTTCTGGGGCAAGCTGTTCCTGATCAACATCGCCATGGGCGTCGTCACGGGCATCGTCCAGGAGTTCCAGTTCGGCATGAACTGGTCCGACTACTCGCGCTTCGTCGGTGACGTCTTCGGTGCTCCGCTCGCCTTCGAGGCGCTGATCGCCTTCTTCTTCGAGTCCACCTTCATCGGCCTGTGGATCTTCGGCTGGGACAAGCTGCCGAAGAAGATCCACCTCGCCTGCATGTGGATGGTCTCGATCGGCACGATCCTCTCCGCGTACTTCATCCTGGCGGCCAACTCCTGGATGCAGCACCCGGTCGGCTACCGGATCAACGAGGAGCGCGGCCGCGCCGAGCTGACCGACTTCTGGCAGGTGCTCACCCAGGACACCGCGGTCACCCAGTTCTTCCACACCATCACGGCAGCCTTCCTGGTCGGCGGGGCCTTCATGGTCGGCATCGCCGCGTTCCACCTGGCACGCAAGAAGCACATCCCGGTGATGCGGACCTCGCTGCGCCTGGGGCTGATCACCGTCGTGGTCGCCGGCCTGCTCACCGCCGTCAGCGGCGACAGCCTGGCCAAGGTCATGTTCCGGCAGCAGCCGATGAAGATGGCCGCCGCCGAGGCCCTGTGGGACGGCCAGGAGCGGGCGCCGTTCTCGCTCTTCGCGTACGGGGACGTCAGCAAGGGCCACAACTCGGTCGAGATCTCGGTCCCCGGGGTGCTCTCCTTCCTCGCCAACAACGACCCGAACTCCTACGTCCCCGGCATCAACGACATCAACAAGAGCCTGGAGGAGAAGTACGGGCCCGGCGACTACCGCCCCAACATCCCGGTCGCGTTCTGGAGCTTCCGGTGGATGATCGGCTTCGGTATGGCCTCCTTCGGCCTCGGCCTCCTGGGTCTCTGGCTGACCCGGAGGAAGTTCCTGCTGCCACCGGCGCTGCGGACCGGTGAGGACGAGGTCCCGCATCTGGTCCTCTTCAAGAACAAGGCGCTGAGCCCGAGGCTCACCAAGCTCTACTGGGTCGTCGCGCTCTGGACGCTGCTCTTCCCGCTGATCGCCAACTCCTGGGGCTGGATCTTCACCGAGATGGGCCGCCAGCCGTGGGTCGTCTACGGAGTGCTCCAGACCCGCGCGGGGGTCTCCCCCGGCGTCTCGCAGGGCGAGGTGATCACCTCGATGGTCGTCTTCACCCTGCTGTACGCGGTGCTCGCCGTGATCGAGGTGAAGCTGCTCGTGAAGTACATCAAGGCCGGGCCGCCGGAACTCACCGAGAACGACCTGAACCCGCCCACGAAGATCGGCGGGCACGACGAAGAAGACGCCGACCGGCCCATGGCCTTCTCGTACTGAGCACAGGAGCTGAGAGATGGAACTCCACGACGTCTGGTTCGTGCTCATCGCCGTCCTCTGGACCGGCTACTTCTTCCTGGAGGGATTCGACTTCGGCATCGGGGTCCTCACCAGACTGCTGGCCCGCGACCGCAAGGAGCGGCGGGTCCTGATCAACACCATCGGGCCCGTCTGGGACGGCAACGAGGTCTGGCTGCTCAGCGCCGGCGGGGCGACCTTCGCCGCCTTCCCCGAGTGGTACGCCACGCTCTTCTCCGGCTTCTACCTGCCGCTGCTGATCATCCTGTTCTGCCTGATCGTGCGCGGTGTCGCCTTCGAGTACCGCGCCAAGCGGCCCGAGGAGCGGTGGCAGACGAACTGGGAGACCGCGATCTTCTGGACCTCCCTGATCCCCGCGGTGCTGTGGGGCGTGGCGTTCGGGAACATCGTGCGAGGCGTGAGGATCGACGCCGACATGGAGTACGTCGGCAATTTCTGGGACCTCCTCAACCCGTACGCGATCCTCGGCGGCCTCGTCACGCTCACCCTCTTCACCTTCCACGGGGCGGTGTTCGCCGGCCTCAAGACGGCGGGCGACATCCGGGTCCGGGCCCGCGCACTGGCGCTGAAGCTGGGGCCGGTCACCGCGGTGCTCGCAGGGGGCTTCCTGGTCTGGACGCAGGCGGACAACGGGGACGCCTGGAGCCTGGGAGCCCTGGTCGTGGCGGTGGTGGCACTCCTGGCCGCGATCGGGGCCATCGCCAAGGGCCGCGAGGGCTGGTCGTTCGCGTTCTCGGGCGTGACGATCGCGGCGGCGGTCGCGATGCTCTTCCTGACGCTCTTCCCGAACGTCATGCCGTCCTCGCTGAACGACGCCTGGAACCTCACGGTCACCAACGCCTCGTCCAGCCCGTACACGCTCAAGATCATGACCTGGTGCGCGGGCATCGCCACGCCCGTCGTGCTGCTCTACCAGGGCTGGACCTACTGGGTCTTCCGCAAGCGCATCGGCACCCAGCACATCGCCGACGCGCACTGAGCCCGGTGGGCTGCCGCGGGCCCCGCGAGGTCCGCGGCAGCTGACCGTCCCGCAGAGTCCACCGACCCCGCCGAGGGGATGTTTCACGTGAAACCGATCGATCCGCGTCTGCTCCACTACGCACGGGCCACCCGCCTCTTCCTGGCGGCCGTGGTGGCCCTCGGCCTGGTCGGCGCTCTGTTGGTGATCGCCCAGGCGATGCTCATCGCCGAGATCGTGGTGGGCGGTTTCGAGGGCGGACTCACGGTCACCGCGCTGCGCACCCCCCTTCTGCTGCTCGCCGCGGTCGCCCTCGGGCGAGCCCTCGTCGCCTGGCTCACCGAGCTGGCGGCCCACCGTGCCAGCGCTGCCGTCAAGTCCGAGCTGCGCGGCCGGCTCCTGGAGCGGGCCGCGCGGCTGGGCCCCGACTGGCTGAGCGGGCAGCGCACCGGTTCGCTCGTCGCCCTGGCGACCCGGGGCATCGACGCGCTCGACGACTACTTCGCCCGCTATCTCCCTCAGCTCGGACTCGCGGTCGTGGTGCCCGTGGCGGTGCTCGCCCGGATCGTCACCGAGGACTGGGTGTCGGCGGCGATCATCGTCGTCACGCTGCCGCTCATCCCGCTCTTCATGATCCTGATCGGCTGGGCGACCCAGACCCGGATGGACCGTCAGTGGCACCTGCTGTCCCGGCTCTCCGGGCACTTCCTGGACGTCGTCGCCGGGCTGCCGACCCTGAAGGTCTTCGGACGGGCCAAAGCCCAGGCCGAATCGATCCGCACGATCACCTCCGACTACCGCCGGGCCACCCTGCGCACCCTGCGGATCGCCTTCCTGTCCTCGTTCGCACTGGAGCTGCTGGCGACCCTGTCGGTGGCCCTCGTCGCCGTCACGATCGGCATGCGGCTCGTCCACGGCGAACTCGACCTCTACACCGGTCTGGTGGTCCTGATCCTGGCCCCGGAGGCGTATCTGCCGATCCGCCAGGTCGGAGCGCAGTACCACGCGGCGGCCGAGGGGCTCTCGGCGGCCGAGGAGATCTTCGCGGTCCTGGAGACCGAACCCCGGGCCTCGGGCGCCGAGGACGTCCCGGACACGCTGCGCCTGGAACTGGCGGGCGTGACCGTGCGCCACGAGGGCCGCACCGAACCCTCGGTGGACGCCGCGTCGCTCACCGTGGAGCCGGGGGAGACCGTCGCCCTGGTCGGCCCGAGCGGGGTCGGCAAGTCCACCCTGCTGAACGTGCTCCTCGGGTTCGCCGTACCCGACGAGGGGCACGTCCGGGTCGGGGGCCGGGACCTCGCGGACCTGGACCTCGAACGCTGGCGGAGCCGTATCGCCTGGGTCCCCCAGCGCCCCCACCTCTTCGCGGGCACGATCGCCGAGAACGTACGCCTCGCCCGGCCCGACGCCGACGACGAGGCGGTCCTCGCGGCGCTGCGGGAGGCGGGCGCGTACGACTTCGTCGCGGCGCTGCCCGACGGGACGCGGACGGCGCTGGGCGAGGACGGCGCCGGGCTCTCCGCGGGCCAGCGTCAGCGGCTCGCCCTCGCCCGGGCGTTCCTCGCCGACCGGCCGCTCCTGCTGCTGGACGAGCCGACCGCGAGCCTGGACGGCGAGAGCGAGGCGGGCATCGTCGACGCCGTACGGAGGCTGGCCGCCGGGCGGACCGTGCTGCTGGTCGTCCACCGCCCGGCCCTGCTGGCGGTCGCCGACCGCGTGGTGACGCTGGAGCCGCGTACGGGGGGCCCCGCGGAGCCGTACGCGAAGGCGCTCGCGAGCGCCGCCGCTCCGGGGCCCGCGGTACCCGAGCCCCTTGCCGGCGGTGAACTCCTGGACACCCGCCGGGCGGACGCCGCCGACCCCCTCGGGACGACGGGCAGCCGCTCCGGACGGGTGCTCGCGCGGGTCCGCGAGTCCGCCGGGGCGCAGCGCGGACGACTGACCCTGGCCCTGCTGCTCGGCAGCCTGGCGGTCGGGTCGGCCGTGGGGCTCATGGCGGTCTCCGGCTGGCTGATCTCCCGCGCCTCCGAAGAGCCGCCGGTCATGTACTTGATGATGGCGGTCACCGCGACCCGCGCCTTCGGGATCGGCCGGGCGGTCTTCCGCTACGCCGAGCGGCTCGTCTCGCACGACGCCGTCCTGAAGCTCCTCGCCGACCTGCGGGTCTCCGTCTACCGGGGACTCGAACGCATCGCCCCCGGGGGCCTGCGCACCACCAGGCGCGGGGATCTGCTGTCCCGGCTCGTCGCCGATGTGGACGCGCTCCAGGACTACTGGCTGCGCTGGCTGCTGCCCGTCGGCACCGCCGTCGTGGTGGGGACCGCGGCCGCCGGGTTCACCGGATGGCTGCTCCCGGAGGCGGGCGTGGTCCTGGCCCTCGGACTGCTGATCGCCGGGATCGGCGTCCCGCTCGTCAGCGGCGCCTGCGCCCGCCGCACGGAACGTCAGCTCGCTCCCGCCCGCGCCGCTCTGGCCACCCGGGTCACCGACCTCCTCGGTGGCACCGCAGAACTGACCGTCGCGGGCGCGCTGCCCGCCCGGCAGACGCGGCTGCGCGCGGCCGACACGCTGCTGACCCGGATCGCCTCGCGCGCCGCCGCCGCGACGGCGCTGGGTGGCGGGCTGTCCGCCCTGGTCTGCGGCCTCACCGTGGTGGCCGCCGCGACCGTCGCCGTCCCGGCCGTGCAGGACGGCCGGCTGTCCGGCGTCGCGCTCGCCGTGGTGGTGCTGACCCCGCTCGCCGCCTTCGAGGCCGTCGCCGGGCTGCCGCTCGCCGTGCAGTACCGGCAGCGCGTCGCCCGGAGCGCCGAGCGGGTGTTCGAGGTGCTGGACGCCCCCGTGCCCGTACGGGAGCCCGAGGACCCCGCCGAGGAGCCCGCGTCGCCCTTCCCGCTGGAGGTACGGGGGCTGAGCGCCCGCTACCCGGGGGCCCGGCACGACGCGCTGGCCTCGCTCGACCTGACGCTGACGCGAGGGCGGCGCATCGCGGTCGTGGGCCCCTCCGGCTCGGGCAAGACGACGCTCGCCCAGGTCCTGCTGCGTTTCCTGGACGCCTCGTCGGGGACGTACCGGCTGGGCGGCGTCGATGCGTCCGCGCTGGAATCGGAGACGGTCCGGCGCTGGGTCGGGCTGTGCGCCCAGGACGCGCACGTCTTCGACAGCACGATCCGCGAGAACCTGCGCCTGGCCCGGCCCGGCGCGACCGACGCCGAACTGCGCGACGCGCTCTCCCGGGCCCGGCTCCTGGACTGGGTGCTGGCCCTGCCGGAGGATCTCGACACCCCGGTGGGCGAGCACGGCGCGCGGCTCTCCGGCGGTCAGCGCCAGCGCCTCGCCCTGGCCCGCGCGCTGCTCGCGGACTTCCCCGTGCTCGTTCTGGACGAGCCGGCCGAGCACCTCGACCTCCCGACCGCCGACGCCCTCACCGCCGACCTGCTGGACGCGACCCGGGGACGTGCGACGGTACTGATCACCCACCGGCTGACCGGCCTCGACACGGTCGACGAGGTACTGGTGCTGGACGCGGGCAGCGTCGTACAGCGCGGCCCGTACGCCGAACTCGCCGCCGAGGACGGGCCGCTGCGACGCATGCTGGAGCGCGAGCGGGAGGCGGTCGGGGCGGGGGTCCGGTAGCGGCGGCACCGGGCCGGGCCCGGACGGCCGGTGCCTTCTGCGCCCGTCGAGTACATTCTCGACTTTCGCCCTCTATCGGTACTAACTAGGCTCAGGCCATGGCAGAGCCCGACCCGCAGGACTCCCTGGACGCCGCCACCCGGGCCACCCGCAGCCTCCAGGGTCTGTCCACCGAGCTGACCGCGCGGGTGCCGCAGCTCCTGGAGGCGATGCGTTCCGTCGGCGCCGGGCTGGAACTGCACTCCACCCTGGACCGGATCTGCGAGACGGCGGCCGAGCTGGCCCACGCCCGGTACGCCGCCATCGGCGTCGTCGACGAGCTGGGCGAGGGCCTGTCGGACTTCGTCACGTACGGCGTCCCGCAGGAGGTGGCCGAGGCGATCGGGCGGCGCCCCGACGGACACCGGGGTCTGCTCGGCGCGCTCATCCACGACCCCGCCCCGGTCCGGCTGGCCGACCTGTCCACCGATCCGCGGTCCGCGGGTTTCCCGCCGGAGCACCCCCGGATGCGGACCTTCCTGGGGGTGCCCATCCGGGTCCAGGGGGAGATCTTCGGCAACCTCTACCTCACCGAGAAGCGCCACGGCGCGGAGTTCAGCGACTACGACCTCCACATGGTCCGGGTGCTCGCCACGGAGGCCGGGATCGCCATCGGCAACGCCCGGTTGTACGAGGCGGCGCGGCAGCGGGAGCACTGGATCGACGGTTCGGTCGCGGTCACCACGGCGCTCCTGTCGGGCGGGGACGCCGACGAGGCGCTGTCCGTGGTCGCCGAACACGCCCGCCGGCTCGCCGACTCCGCCGCCGGGATCGTGCTGCTGCCCGCCGAGGAGGGCGGTCTGGAGATCGTCGCCGTGTCGTCCGACGACCCGGCGTCCTCGCTCGGCGTGATCATCCCGCCCCGGAGCACGGTGGTGACGAAGCTCCTGGCGGGCGAGGCGGTGTTCATCGACGACTCGGCCACCGACAACCGGATGGTCACCAGGCTGGCCGGCCGGTTCGGCCCCAGCATGATGCTGCCGCTCCACAGCGGCGGCCGGGTGCTCGGTGCGCTGGCCACCCCCCGGTCGCGGGGCGCGCGCCCGTTCACGGAGACCGAGCGGACGCTCGCCACGCAGTTCGCCTCCCAGGCGGCGCTCGCGCTGATGATGGCCGAGGCGCAGCGGGACCGGGAGCGTCTCGCGGTGTACGAGGACCGCGACCGGATCGCCCGCGACCTCCACGATCTGGTCATCCAGCGGCTGTTCGCCACCGGGATGATGCTGGAGAGCGCCCAGCGAGGGTCGGTGGTGCCCGAGGTGCGGACGGGGGTCGGGCGGGCTGTCGACGAGCTGGACGTGACGATCCAGGAGATCCGTACGGCCATCTTCGCGCTCCAGCAGGAACCTGCCGAAGTCCCGTCGGGGCTGCGCACCCGGGTGCTGCGGGAGATCAACATGGCGGCCGTCCCGCTCGGCTTCAAGCCCTCGCACCGCTTCCAGGGTCCGGTGGACTCGCTCGTCGGCGAACTGACCGGCAAGAACCTGGTCGCCGCGTTGCGCGAGGCCCTCTCCAACGCGTTCCGGCACGCGGGGGCGTCGCTGATCGATGTGGTCGTCGACGCGACGGTGGCCCTGCCGGACGGGCGGGGAGCGGTGCGGCTCTCGGTCGCCGACGACGGGGTGGGCATCCCGGAGGGCGGCCGCCGCAGCGGACTGCGCAACCTGGCCCGCCGGGCCGAGTCCCTGGGCGGTTCGAGCCGGATCGAACCGGGGATCGGGGAGGGCGGCGGCGGTACGACGGTGGTGTGGGAGGCGCCGCTGTGAGGGGCGGCCCGACGGGGCCCCGCCGGGCGGGTGGGGCCGGGCGCGCCGGGTTGTGCCGGGCGGGTCGGGCCCACGGTCCGGTGTGCTGGTGTGCTGGTGTGCTGGTGTGACGAAAGGTTTCAGCGGGTCTCTGCGCGAGCGGCGAGGATACGCTCGATGACGAGGGCCACCCCGTCCTCCTCGTTGGTCGTGGTCCGGCCCGAGGCGGCGGCCAGCGCGTCCGGGTGGGCGTTGCCCATCGCGAAGGAGGCGCCGGCCCAGCTGAGCATCTCGATATCGTTGGGCATGTCGCCGAAGGCGACCACCTCGGCGGGCGAGATACCGCGCTCGGCACAACAGGCGGCGAGCGTGGTGGCCTTGGAGACGCCGAGCCCGCTCACCTCCAGGAGCGCGGAGGGGCTGGAACGGGTGAAGGCGGCCCGGTCGCCGGCCGCCGTACGGGCCAGCGTGAGAAAGGCGTCGGGCGCCAGCTCGGTGTGGTGGGCCAGCAGCTTGAGCACGGGCGCGCCGGTGCCAGGGGCGTCCTCGTGCAGCAGTTTCTCGGCGACCGCCACCGTGGCGCCCGGGTCCAGGTGGAAGGGCGGGTAGGCCGGTTCGTAGTTGATGCCGGTGGTCATCTCGACGGCGAAGGAGGTGCCGGGGGCCGCCTCGCGCAGGGCGCCCACGACGTGCAGGGCGGCCGCGCGCTCCAGCGGCCGTACGGAGAGCAGCTCGCCGTCCGTCCGCAGGTCGGTGACCACGGCGCCGTTGGCGCAGATCGCCGTACCGTGGCTCTGGACGTGGTCCCGCACGACGTCCATCCAGCGGGCCGGCCTGCCGGTGACGAAGAAGACCTCGATCCCGGCCTCCTCGGCGGCCGCGAGGGCCGCGACCGTGCGCGCGGACAGCGTCTTGTCGTCGCGCAGCAGGGTGCCGTCGAGGTCGGTGGCGATCAGCCGGGTCACGGCGGGAAGAGGCGTATCGGTCACTGAGGTCACCGGGCCATTCTCGCCCACAAGGGTGCACGGGCGTGCGGAGGGGCGCACATCTGAGTGGGCAGGACCCTGATCTGCGGAAGATTCCCCTGGCATATGCCAAAGCCATCGGGCGGCCCTCACGCGTGCGCACGGTCGTAGGCTCAGGGACATGAGCCTCCGCCTGAGCACCGTGATTCTTCCCGTCCACCGCTGGCACGAGGGCGGTCGCGACCGCTGGCAGCGCGCGGAGGAACTGGGCTTCCACACCGCCTACACCTACGACCACCTGTCCTGGCGGACCTTCCGGGACGGCCCGTGGTTCGGGGCACTGCCCACGCTCACCGCCGCGGCGACGGCCACCGAACGCCTGCGGCTGGGCACCCTCGTGACCTCGCCGAACTTCCGCCACCCGGTCACGCTGGCCAAGGAGCTGATCTCCCTGGACGACATCTCGGGAGGCCGGATCACCCTCGGCATCGGCGCCGGGGGCAGCGGCTTCGACGCCACCGCCCTGGGGCAGGACGCCTGGACCCCGAGCGAACGCGCCGACCGCTTCGCCGAGTTCGTCCCGCTCCTGGACCGGCTGCTCACCGAGGACGCGGTGACCGAGCGCGGGAAGCACTACAGCGCGGAGGAGGCCCGCAACATCCCCGGCTGCGTCCAGCGGCCCCGGCTGCCCTTCGCGGTCGCCGCGACCGGGCCGCGGGGACTGAAGCTCGCCGCCCGCCACGGGCAGGCCTGGGTCACCACCGGCGACCCCAAGCTGTACGAGAACGGCACCCCGGAGGAGTCACGGGCCGCACTGCGGGCGCAGAACGAGAGGCTCACGGCGGCCTGCGCGGAGATCGGCCGGGACGCCTCCGAGCTGGACCGGGTCCTGCTCACCGGCTTCACACCGGACCGCAACGGCCCGCTGGAGTCCGTGGACGCGTTCGTCGATTTCGCGGGGCGCCACGCGGAGCTGGGCTTCACCGAGATCGTCGTCCACGCCCCGATCCCGGACTCGGACTTCGCCACCGACCCGAAGGTCTTCGAGCGCATCGCGACCGAGGCGCCCGCGCAGCTGGTGTAGCGGCGGGGCGGGGGCCCGGGGGTCTCTCTCAGCCGCGCAGGCGCAGGAACCGCGGAGGTACGGCGTCGGCCAGCCAGACCCCGTTGGCGCTGACCCGGAAGACATGGCCGGCGCGGTGCATCGCGCCGGCGTCCACGGTGAGGACGAGGGGACGGCCGCGGCGGGCGCCGACCCGGGTGGCCGTTTCCCGGTCGGAGGACAGGTGGACGTGGTGGCGGGCCATGGGGCGCAGGCCCTCGGCCCGGATCGCGTCCATCACCCGGGCGACCGTGCCGTGGTAGAGGTACGCGGGCGGTTCGGCCGGCGGCAGGTCCAGGTCGACGGCGACGGTGTGGCCCTGATTGGCGCGGATGCGGTCGCCCTCGGTGCCGCGCTCGACGGTGAAGCGCCGCTTGTCGTTGACGGCGACGACGTGGTCGAGCTCGGCGCGGGAGAAGCCGAACCCGTGCCGGGCCGCAGCGCGCAGTAGCTCCTCGACCGGGACCCAGCCGTTCTCGTCAAGGGTGAGGCCGATGCGTTCCGGCTGGTGCCGCAGATGCTTCGAAAGGTACTTGGACACCTTGACGGTGCGACGTTCGTCCATGGCGTCAGCGTGCCCGTGAGGGCTCTGCCGCGCATCCGCATTTCGGCTCGTCCCCTCGTCGGCTCGTCCCCTCGTCGGCTCGTAGCCTCTTCGGGTCGTAGCCTCTTCGGGTCGTCGGCTCGTCGGGTTTTCGTTCTTCCGCAGTTCTTCGGCTTTTTTTCCTCCGTCAGGTTTGATCCACAGCGAACTCGGGTTATCCACAAGCTATTTGGCGGTTCTGTGGACAACCCTCTTGCGGTTTAGGGGTTTTAGCCAATATTGCCCGCATTGGCGTGTGTTGCTGCGAGATCGTCCAACGTGCGGGCCTGCACTTCCCGTTCCGTGGCCGCCGCCACGAAGTCCGCCACGCGCTCCGCGCCAACCAGAGCCTCGACGGCCTGTGTTGTCCGGGCCGGGAGCAGCACGGGGCGGGTCGCGTCCTCGGCGATCGCCGTCTCATCCGCGCCGAGGTGATGATGCAGATGGCGCGTCGCGAACGTCCGCATGGCGCGGGCCAGTTCGGCGTCCACCGTCTGCTGTGCCAGCGGCCGGAGGCGCCGCACGAGCGACGCCGCCTCGACCGCGTCGGAGTCGGTGGGCGGTCGGTGGCCGAGATAGCGGGCGAAGACGTGCTCGGTGGTGAACTCCAGGAAACGGGAGGCGATGTGCTCCACCTGACCGCGAAGCTCTCTCAGGTGGCCCGAGATCGCGGACAGCGGGACCCCGGCTCCGTACAACTCGACCGCCACCGACAGCTCCTGCGGGCTGGGCACGAGGAATTCGTCGTCCCGGCCGGGCACCCGTTCCAGCACGCCGAGTTCCACCGCCTCGGCGATGGCCTCGTCGTCCTGCCGTCCGCCGAACCTCGCGTCCAGCTCCCGGCGGCTGATCCGGCCGGCCTCTTCGTCCGTCCACGGGCCGTGCACCTCCGCGACCAGACCGAGCACCCCGCCGAGCCCGCGTCCCGCGTCCCATGCCTCCAGCAACTCCTTGATGCTGGCCAGGGTGTAGCCCCGGTCGAGCAGGTCCGCGATCTGCCGCAGTCGGGCCAGATGGGTCTCGCGGTACACATTGGCCCGGCCGCGCCGCTCGGGCGTCGGGAGCAGCCCCCGGTCCTGATAGGCGCGGATCGTGCGCACCGTGGCCCCGCTGGCGTGGGCCAGGTCCTCGATCCGGTACTCGGCGGCCTGTGCCCCGGCCCCGGTCACAGCGGGGGCTTCAGCCGGGCGACGGAGCGCAGGGCCCCGGGGCTCAGCCGGGACAGCAGCCGCGCTCCGCGGGCCTCCGGGGTCACCGGCACCACCGCCTGGTTGCGCACGACGGCCCGCAGGATCGCGTCGGCGACCTTCGTAGGCGGGTAGTTGCGCCGGCCGTAGAGACGGATCGCCCGCTTCCGCAGCCGCTTCTCCTCCGCCGCGTCGGCCCCCGCGAAGCGCGCGGTGGCGGTGATGTTGGTGTTGACGATGCCGGGGCATATCGCGCTCACCCCGATCGACTTCTCCGCCAGCTCGGCCCGCAGGCATTCGCTGAGCATCAGCACGGCCGCCTTCGAGGTGCTGTAGGCGGGCAGTGCCCGGGAGGGCTGGAAGGCGGCCGCCGACGCCGTGTTGACGATGTGGCCGCCCTGGCCCCGGTCCGCCATCTGCTTGCCGAAGATCCGGCAGCCGTGGATGACCCCCCACAGATTGACGTCGAGGACCTTCTTCCACTCCTCGCTCGTGGTCTCCAGGAAGGAGCCGGCCAGCCCGATCCCGGCGTTGTTGACCAGGACGTCGACGATGCCGTATTCGGCGGCGACCCGGGCGGCGAGCTTCTCCATCGCGTCCTCGTCGCTGACGTCGACCGCCTCGCCCCAGGCCGCGGGAGCCCCGATCAGCCGCGCCAGCTCCGCGGTCCGGGCGGCCCCCTCCGCGTCCTGGTCCACGGCAACGACCCGGGCGCCCGCCTCGGCGAACGCGAACGCCGTGGCCCGCCCGATCCCGGAGGCCGCGCCCGTCACCAGGACCAGCTGACCGCCGAACCGCTGCGCATAGGGGCTCTGCGCCACCGTCTGCTGCGCGGGCGCACCCTCCCGCCCGGCGGACTCGTTCGCGGTGACGAACTCGTCGACCCAGGAGGCCAGCTGGTCCGGCCGGGTGCGGGGCACCCAGTGCTTGGCCGGAAGCGAGCGGCGCACCAGCGTGGGGACCCAGTCCTCCAGCCCGTCGTAGAGCCGCTCGGACAGGAAGGAGTCCCCGGTCGGCGTGATCAGCTGGACGGGTGCGTGGGCGAAGGCGTCCGCGCGGGGCCGGCTCAGCCGGGCGCGGACGTTGTCGCGGTAGAGCCACGCCCCGTGCGCCGCGTCGTCCGGGAGGGACGCGGTGGGGTAGTCGCCCGCGGGCACCTTCTCCATCCACTCCAGGATCCGGGGCCACCGCTTCCCGAGCGGGCCGCGCCAGGCGAGCTCCGGCAGGACCGGCGTGTGGAGCATGTACACGTACCAGGACTTCGCGCCCTGGCCGAGCAACTGGCCGACCCGGCGCGGGGTGGGGCGGCTCATCCGGCGCTTGATCCAGTGCCCGAAATGGTCCAGGGACGGCCCGGACATCGAGGTGAAGGAGGCGATCCTGCCCTCGGTCCGGCCGACCGTGACGAACTCCCAGGCCTGGACGGACCCCCAGTCGTGACCGACCACATGCACCGGCCGGTCCGGGCTGACGGCGTCGATCACGGCCAGGAAGTCGTCGGTCAGCTTCTCCAGGGTGAAGCCGCCGCGCAGCGGCTTCGGTGCGGTGGACGCGCCGTGCCCCCGCACGTCGTACAGCACCACGTGCCAGCGCTCGGCCAGCCGGACGGCGACGTCCGACCAGACCTCCTTGCTGTCCGGATAGCCGTGGACCAGCACCACGGTCGGCCGGCCGGCGTCGCCCAGCTCGGCGACGCACAGCTCGACGCCGCCCGTGACCACGCGTCGCTCACGTGCTCGGGACAGATTCACGCCGCCACCCTCTCCTCGGTCCAGCGCCGCACGTGCGGCAGATCGTCGTCCAGCCAGAAGGCGCTCTGCTCGGGATCCCTGGAGTCGGTGACGACCAGGATCTCCTCGAACTTCGCGCCCGTACCCGCAGCGGCACCCTGAACCCGGCGGAACGCGGTGCGGTCACCGAACCAGGCGAACGGGAGGTGGAACCAGTCGCGCACACCGCGCTCGCGCAGCCACGCGCGCTGCATCCGGGCCGCCCCGCGTTCGGTCACCCCCGATCGCAGCTGACCGGCGACCGCCTCCGCGCAGGCGCAGGCGTAGGCCAGGCGCTGGACTTCCCTGAACCCCCGCGGCTCCGGGACGCTTTCGTGCTGCACTGCCGAGATCATGCCGGTCATGCCACCGTCCGTTCCCTGCCGTGTGCGGTACGTGCCCGTAACGTGACACTGATGAATGTGACAATGTCCAGCGGTTGCGTCAAGGGGGTCTCGCCTCCTGTGGACAACCCATGTGTCCGCCCTGGGGAAAACTCCGGCCCTGCCGGACGGGACCCGGACGCCGCCGCCCCTGGGAACCCGGGCCCCGACCCTGGTGGACCCCGGTCGCGCCGTCCGCCCCCGAGTTCCCGTCTCGTCCTTCGCGGGGTCCCCTACGGGCGCGTACGCCTGGAGTCTGACGCGGATCCAGCCGTCAGGGCTGACGACCTCATCGGCCCGCGCCACTAACGTCATGTCCGTGACAGCCGTAATCGCTACCGAAGCCCTGAGCATGCGGTTCCCCCGGGTGACCGCGCTTGACCGGCTCACGTTGGACATCGGACCGGGTGTGACCGGTCTGGTGGGTTCCAACGGAGCCGGCAAGTCCACACTGATCAAGATCCTGCTGGGTCTCTCCCCCGCCACCGAAGGCCGGGCCGCAGTGCTCGGGCTCGATGTCGCGACCAGCGGCGCCGCCATCCGGGAGCGGGTGGGGTACATGCCCGAGCACGACTGCCTGCCGCCCGACGTCTCGGCGACCGAGTTCGTCGTGCACATGGCGCGCATGTCGGGTCTGCCGCCGACGGCGGCCCGCGAGCGCACGGCCGACACCCTGCGCCACGTCGGCCTCTACGAGGAGCGCTATCGCCCCATCGGCGGCTACTCGACCGGCATGAAGCAACGGGTGAAGCTGGCCCAGGCCCTCGTCCACGACCCCCGACTGGTCCTCCTCGACGAGCCGACCAACGGCCTGGACCCGGTCGGCCGTGACGAGATGCTCGGCCTGATCCGCCGGATCCACACCGACTTCGGCATCTCCGTGCTGGTGACCTCGCACCTCCTGGGCGAGCTGGAACGCACCTGCGACCACGTCGTCGTCATCGACGGCGGAACCCTTCTGCGCTCCAGCTCCACCAGCGACTTCACCCAGACCACCGCGACCCTCGCGGTCGAGGTGACCGACAGCGACACCCACCCCGACGGCACCGGCGCGCTGCGCAAGGTGCTCACCGACGCAGGGGTCACCCTCGTCGGCCACGACGGGATCGACACCGAGGGGCTGCCGGGCGCGGGCCACATCCTGCTGATCGAGGCGGCCGACGAGGACACGTACGACCTGGTCCGCGACAGCGTCGCCGGGCTCGGACTCGGCCTGGTCCGCATGGAACAGCGCCGCCACCACATCGCCGAGGTCTTCCGTACCGAACAGGGCGGGGCGCACGGCACCGCCGTCCCGGCCGCCACCGGGGCCGTACAGCAGAAGGGAAGCGGTCGCGATGAGCACTGAGACCGGGACCGCGGCCGGGCGCGACGCCTCCCGGATCCACAACATCGGCTACCGCTCCTACGACGGACCCCGGCTCGGCCGGGCCTACGCCCGCCGCTCCCTGTTCTCGCAGACGCTGCGGGGCTCCTTCGGACTGGGCCGCTCCGCCAAGTCCAAGGTGCTGCCCATGCTGCTGTTCGGCGTGATGGCGCTGGTCGCGGCGATCCTGGTGGCGGTCTCCATGGCCGCCCCGGACGCCAGCAAACTGGTGGTCGAGTACACCTCGTACGCGCTCTACCTCCAGGCCGTCATCGGCCTGTTCATCGCCGCCCAGGCACCGCAGGCGGTATCCAGGGACCTCCGTTTCAAGAGCGTCCCCCTGTACTTCTCGAGGCCGATCGAACGCGCCGACTACGTGACGGCGAAGTTCGCCGCCACCGCCACCGCGCTCTTCATCCTCACCGGCGCACCGCTGCTCATCCTCTATGTGGGCTCTCTGCTCGCGAAGTTCGACTTCGCCGATCAGACCATGTGGTTCGGCCAGGGACTGGTGTCGGTGGCGCTGCTGTCCGTGCTGTTCGCCGGTCTCGGCCTCGTGATGGCCGCCCTGACCCCGCGGCGCGGCTTCGGCGTCGCCGCGGTGATCGCCCTCCTGACCATCACCTACGGCGCCGTCTCCACGCTCCAGGCCATCGCCTGGGAGACCGGTTCGGAAGGGGCCGTGCAGTGGCTCGGCCTCTTCTCGCCGATCACGCTGATCGACGGGGTCCAGACCGCGTACCTCGGCGCGACCTCCGCCTTCCCCGGAGGGGAAGGCCCGGGGGCCGGGGCCGGTGTGGTCTACCTGATCGTTGTTCTCGCGCTCGTCGCCGGCTCGTACGCCGTCCTGATGCGCCGCTACCGGAGGGTCGGGCTGTGACCACCATCGAGATCGACCACACCTCCCGCTGGTTCGGCAACGTGGTCGCCGTCAACGACGTCTCCATGACCGTGGAGCCCGGCGTCACCGGACTCCTCGGCCCGAACGGCGCCGGAAAGTCCACCCTCATCAACATGATGGGCGGATTCCTCGCCCCGTCGACCGGGAAGGTCACGCTCGACGGCCGGCCGATCTGGCGCAACGAGGCCGTCTACAAGGAGATCGGCATCGTCCCGGAGCGGGAGGGGATGTACGACTTCCTCACCGGCAAGGAGTTCGTCGTCGCCAACGCCGAACTCCAGGGTCTGGGAGGCGCCGAAGCGCAGAAGGCGCTCGCCACGGTCCAGATGGAGTACGCGCAGGACCGCAAGATCTCCACGTACAGCAAAGGCATGCGCCAGCGCGTGAAGATGGCGTCCGCGCTGGTCCACGAGCCCTCGGTGCTGCTCCTGGACGAGCCGTTCAACGGGATGGACCCGCGCCAGCGGATGCAGCTGATGGAACTGCTGCGGCGGATGGGGGACGAGGGGCGCACGGTCCTGTTCTCCTCCCACATCCTCGAAGAGGTCGAGCAGCTGGCCTCGCACATCGAGGTGATCGTGGCGGGCCGTCACGCCGCGTCCGGTGACTTCCGGAAGATCCGCCGGCTGATGACGGACCGGCCGCACCGTTACCTGGTGCGCTCCAGTGACGACCGGGCCCTCGCCGCCGCACTCATCGCCGACCCGTCCACGGCGGGCATCGAGGTCGACGTGACCGAGAAGGCGTTGCGCATCCAGGCCGTCGACTTCGGGCGGTTCACCGAACTGCTGCCGAGGGTGGCCCGTGAGCAGGGCATTCGGCTGCTCACCGTCTCACCGTCCGACGAGTCCCTCGAATCGGTCTTTTCCTACCTCGTAGCGGCCTGAGTAGTGGCCTGAAAGGAGCTGTGCACCGTCATGTACGACCCCACAGTCGCCCGGCTCACCTACCGGGCCCTGCTCGGCCGGCGCCGGGCCGCCATCCTGTTCGTCCTGCCCGCACTGCTGCTGCTGATCGCCGCGGCCGTGCGCATGTTCGCCGGAACCGACGACCAGGTCGCCTCGGACGTCCTCGGCGGTTTCGCCATCGCCACGATGGTGCCGTTGATCGGCGTGATCGCGGGCACCGGCGCGATCGGCCCCGAGATCGACGACGGCTCGATCGTCTACCTGCTCGCCAAGCCGGTGAAACGACCCACGATCATCTTCACCAAGCTGATCGTGGCCATCGCGGTGACCATGGTGTTCTCGGCCCTGCCGACGCTTCTCGCGGGTCTGATCCTCAACGGCAACGGGCAGCAGGTCGCCGTCGCCTACACGATCGCGGCCCTGGTCGCCTCGATCGCGTACAGCGCCCTGTTCCTGCTGCTCGGCACGGTCAGCCGGCACGCGGTCGTCCTCGGCCTGGTCTACGCGCTGGTCTGGGAGGCGCTGTTCGGCAGCCTGGTGCCCGGCGCGCGGACGCTCAGCGTCCAGCAGTGGTCCCTGGCGGTCGCCCAGAAGGTCGCGGGCGACGGTGCGGTGACCTCGGATGTCGGCCTGCCGCTCGCCACGGTCCTGCTGGCCGCGGTCACGGTCGCCGCCACCTGGTACGCGGGCCAGAAGCTGCGGGCGCTGAAGCTGGCGGGCGAGGAGTGAGCCTTCCGGCCTGAGCCTTTCGGCCTGAGCCTTCGCGCGCGTCGACGGCCCCCGCCCTTTCGGACATGGGCGGGGGCCGTCGTATGAGCGGACAGATGTGCGCGTAACCGTACGTTTATCGGGTCGTTGGGCAGGCTGCGTGGAGGCAACTGGAATCCGTGGCGTCGTAGCGATCGTGAAATCGGGGAATGCCGGCACCGGGTGAGGCCCAGCCCACCGGACCGGTCATCGAGTGAGTGGCAACCGTGAGCGTCCTCCACCCCTGAAGCCCGGGGTGTGGGCCGTCCTCGTCATTCCCTCGTACGAAAGGCACACCCATGCCCACGGAAGTCGCCCTGCTCGAATCGCGCGCGCTGCGCGGGGAGCAGATGGGGCGCGTCGATGTCCTCGACAAGGTGAAGAGTCTGGTCATGCTCCCGGACGGAATTCACGTTCGCACAGAGGACGTGGCTCGCTACTTCGAAGTATCCACAGAGGTCGTGAAGAAGGTGACGCAGCGACATCGGGCGGAGGTCGAAGAGAACGGTCTCATCCTGCTGCGCGGCGCTGAGCTGCAGATCTTCCATAGGGACATGTTGTCCCTATGGAAGGAAGGGCGGGAAAGTTATCCACAGGCTGCCACGCGGCTGACCCTCTACACCCGCCGCACCGTCCTCAACATCGCCATGCTTCTTCGCGACAGCGACATCGCCCGATGTGTGCGTACGTACCTCCTCGACGCCGAGGAGTCGCTGCGCACGCAGTACGCCTCCCTCGACCGGCGCGTCACGCGCATCGAGAGCTGCCTCACCGGCGTCGGCAGTGCGCTGCAGGAGCTGGGGCCGGTGCTGGTGCGCATGTCGGAGCGGCTCGACAGTCTGGACCGCAAGGTGGAGCTGACGCACCAGGTGGTCGGGGCGATGAGCCTGCGGCTCACGGATGTGCGGCAGGACGTCGTGCGCCTGGACGGACGGCTGGACTCCTTCGCCCGGCAGCTGAAGGATCTGCGCCGCCGTAGCGGGCAGCGCTGAGACCGGCGGCCCGGGACCGTGGGAAACGGTGCCGGGCCGCTGTCGCGCTGTCAGATGGGCGGCCTACCGCACGGGCGCCGGGCGGAGCAGTTCCTCCAGCACCACCGCGATGCCGTCGTCCTCGTTGGACGCCGTGATCTCGTGGGCGACGGCCTTGAGGTCGTCGTGGGCGTTGGCCATGGCCACGCCGTGGTGGGCCCAGCCGAACATGGGGATGTCGTTCGGCATGTCGCCGAAGGCGATCGTGTCGGCCGCCTTCACGCCGAGCCGGCGGGCGGCCAGCGAGAGGCCGGTCGCCTTGCTCAGGCCCAGCGGCAGGATCTCGACCACACCGGCCCCGGCCATGACCACGTCGACCAGGCTGCCGACCGCCGCCCGCGCGGCGAAGGCCAGCGCGTCGTCGTCCAGCTCCGGGTGCTGTATGTAGACCTTGTTGAGGGGGGCGGTCCACATCTCGGTGGCGTCGTCCACGAAGAGGTACGGGAGCGGCCCCTCCTGCACCCGGTAGCCGGGGCCCACCAGCACCTCGCCGTCGAGTCCGTCGCGGCTAGCCGCCAGGTGCAGCGGGCCGACCTCCGCCTCGATCTTGGACAGCGCGAGTCCGGCGAGCTGCCTGTCCAGGGTCAGCGAGGTCAGCAGCTTGTGCTCGCCCGCGTGGTAGACCTGCGCGCCCTGACCGCAGACCGCGAGCCCCTCGTAACCGAGGTCGTCCAGGATGTGCCGGGTCCAGGGGACCGCACGTCCGGTGACGATGATGTGCGCGGCGCCGGCCGCCGTGGCGGCGGCCAGAGCCTCGCGGGTCCGCTCGGAGACCGTGTCGTCCCCGCGCAGCAGTGTGCCGTCGAGGTCGGTCGCGACGAGCTTGTAGGGGAAGGTCACTTGGCGACCGGTTCCAGGACCTCGCGCCCGCCCAGGTACGGGCGGAGCATCTCGGGCACCCGGACCGAACCGTCGGGGAGCTGGTGGTTCTCCAGGATCGCCACGATCGTGCGCGGTACGGCGCAGAGCGTGCCGTTCAGCGTGGCCAGCGGCTGGACCTTCTTGCCCTCGCGCATCCGGACGGACAGGCGGCGGGCCTGGAAGCCGTCGCAGTTCGACGCGGAGGTGAGCTCGCGGTACTTGCCCTGGGTCGGGATCCACGCCTCGCAGTCGAACTTCCGCGAGGCGGAGGAGCCGAGGTCACCGGTGGCGACGTCGATCACCTGGAAGGGCAGTTCGAGGGCGGTGAGCCACTGCTTCTCCCAGTCGAGGAGCCTGCGGTGCTCGGCCTCGGCGTCGGCCGGGTCGACGTACGAGAACATCTCGACCTTGTCGAACTGGTGGACGCGGAAGATGCCGCGGGTGTCCTTGCCGTACGTGCCGGCCTCGCGGCGGAAGCACGGGGAGAACCCGGCGTACCGCAGGGGCAGCTTGTCGGCGTCGATGATCTCGTCCATGTGGTACGCGGCGAGGGGGACCTCGGAGGTGCCGACCAGGTAGTAGTCGTCCTTCTCCAGGTGGTACACGTTCTCCGAGGCCTGGCCGAGGAAGCCGGTGCCCTCCATGGCGCGGGGGCGGACCAGCGCCGGGGTGAGCATCGGGATGAAGCCGGCCTCGGTGGCCTGGGCGATCGCCGCGTTGACGAGGGCGAGCTCCAGGAGCGCGCCGATGCCCGTGAGGTAGTAGAACCGCGAGCCGGAGACCTTGGCCCCGCGCTCCATGTCGATGGCGCCCAGCGCCTCGCCGATCTCCAGGTGGTCCTTGGGCTCGAAGCCCTCCGCGCCGAAGTCCCGGATGGTGCCGTGGGTCTCCAGGACGACGAAGTCCTCCTCGCCGCCGACCGGCACGTCCTCGTGGACGATGTTGCCGAGCTGGAGCAGGAGCCGCTTGGCGTCCGCGTCGGCCTCGTCCTGGGCGGCGTCGGCCGCCTTGACGTCGGCCTTGAGCTGTTCGGCCTTCTTGAGGAGCTCGGTGCGCTCCTCGGGGGTGGCCTTGGGGATCAGCTTGCCGAGGGACTTCTGTTCGGCGCGGAGTTCGTCGAAGCGGACGCCGGACGACCTGCGCAGCTCGTCGGCGGAGAGCAGGGCGTCGACGAGGTCGACGTCCTCTCCACGGGCGCGCTGGGAGGCGCGAACACGGTCGGGGTCCTCACGGAGCAGGCGAAGGTCAATCACCCCTCCAGGCTACCGGTGCGGTTCTCGCACTCGAACCGATATCACCGAGCGTGTCACTTTGACCGAATTGCCGGAATTGATATTCCTGAGGGGGGAATCGCTGACGGTGTGGAAGCCGGCGTCGACGCCTTGCCGGGGCGGGGCGGGGTGGGGCCGGGTGGGGCGAGGGGTCAATAACGGTGGTTAATTCCCCTGAACAGGGCAGAAGGTTCAGTCTTCCTTGACGTACCCGCCTTGGGTGGGGCGGGAGTTGGGGGCGCGTCGGGCGCCGTTGTCCACAGGGGTTTCGGGTCGGAATAGTTATCCACAGGCTGTGTGGAAGTTCTGTGGATGCTGGAGGGTGTAGTTCCGGAACTCGGGCGAAGCCCCGTGGAATCCCCGCCCAAACCCGTTCCACGTGCTCGTTCGGGTGGGAATTCCTCGCTTTAAAGTGTTGATCAAGGGAATGGGGGTGACTCGGGCGCCTCGTGCCGCCTGGTGCCTCTGTGGAAGGCTCTGAGGTGACTGGGTCGATTTGTCGACGATGTCGCATGAGGGTGTCGACTTGTCCCCAGGTCGAGAACCCTCCTGTGGATAACTCCCCGGAGTGCGTGACTATCTGTAGATCGCACCGCCGCGGAGCGCGCAAGGACACCACCCAGGGGCCTTCGCGCAAGGGCGCCGCCAGGGGCCTTCGCGCCGGGGCTTCTCCGGCCCTTCTGTCAGATCCGGCCGTCCTGGCTGCGCGCCAGCCAGTCGGCGGCTTCGATGAACGCCGCGTCCGACGTGCCCGCCCGCAGCGGCCGCACCTCGTCCGGGGAGACGCCCGCCCGCGGGTACGAGCCGAGGAACCGCACGTTCGGGCTGATCCGCTTCAGCCCCATCAGGGCCTCCCCGACCCGCCGGTCCGCGATGTGTCCCTCGGCGTCCACGGCGAAACAGTAGTTGCCGATGCCCTCGCCTGTCGGGCGGGACTGGATCAGCATCAGGTTGACGCCGCGCACCGCGAACTCCTGGAGCAGCTCCAGGAGGGCGCCGGGGTGGTCGTCGCCCAGCCGGATCACCACGGAGGTCTTGTCCGCGCCGGTCGGTGCGGAGGGCCGGGCGGGCCGGCCCACCAGGACGAAGCGCGTCTGGGCGTTCTCCGCGTCGTGGATCTCCGTCACCAGCGGTTCCAGGCCGTAGGTGGCGGCGGCGAACTCCCCGGCGAACGCGGCGTCGTACCGCCCCTCCTGGACCAGCCGGGCCCCGTCCGCGTTGGACGCCGCCGACTCCCAGAGGGCCCCCGGGAGGTGGGCCGCCATCCAGTTGCGGACCTGCGGCTGGGCGGCCGGGTGCGCGGTGACCGTCTTGACGTCCGACAGCTTGGTCCCGGGCCGTACCAGCAGCGCGAAGGTGATGGAGAGCAGCACCTCGCGGTAGATCATCAGCGGTTCCCCGCCGGCCAGCTCGTCCAGCGTCGCGGTGATGCCGCCCTCGACGGAGTTCTCGATCGGCACGAGCGCCGCCGCCGCCTCACCGCCGCGTACGGCGTCCAGGGCGGCCGGCACGGACACCATCGGGACGAGTTCCCGGGTGGCGGCCTCCGGGAGTGTGCGTAGAGCGACCTCGGTGAAGGTGCCTTCGGGACCGAGATAGGCGTACCGCGTGGCTGACATACGGTCACCCTAATGCGCCCCGCGACGCCTGCCGCGCTGTCTCAGAATACGGTCGGGCGGCTCCGGCGGCCTGTGCCCCGGGCATGCTCGCCGACCGCTCGGCCCCCTACGACTCCAGCAGCCGCTGTCCCACGTACTCGCCCTCCGCCGCCCCGCCCGGGACCGCGAACACCCCGCTCGCCTCGTGCCGGAGGAACGGCGACAGCGCGTCGCCCCGGTCGAGCTTGCGCTGCACCGGCACGAAACCGCGGAACGGGTCCGCCTGCCAGCAGATGAAGAGGAGCCCGGCGTCCGGAGTGCCGTCCTCCGCGATGCCGTCGTGGTACGAGAACGGGCGGCGCAGCATGGCGGCCCCGCCGTTCTTCTCGGGCGAGGAGATCCGGGCGTGGGCGTTGTCGGGGATCACGAGCCTGCCGTCCGGGCCTGCCTTGTCGAGGTCCATCTCCGTGGTCTCGGTCCCTCCGCTCAGCGGCGCCCCGTCCGCCTTGCGCCGCCCGATGACCCGCTCCTGGCGTTCCACCGGAAGCTTCTCCCAGTCGTCCAGGAGCATCCTGATCCGGCGGACGACGGCGTACGAACCGCCCTCCATCCACTCCTGCGGCTTCCCGGGGGAGGCGGGGACGAAGACGCGCCGGTCGAAGTCCTCGTCGTCCTGCTTCGGGTTTCCGGTCCCGTCGATCTGGCCCATCAGATTGCGGGCGGTCATCGGCCGGGCGGTCGCGCCGGGGGAGCGGTTGAAGCCGTTCATCTGCCACCGCACCCGTGCCGTGCCCGCGGCTTCCTTCTGGAGGGCCCGCAGCGCGTGGAAGGCGACCAGCGCGTCGTCCGCGCCGATCTGGACCCATAGATCGCCGTTCGACCGCTCGGCGTCGAGGGCGTCGGCGGAGAACGCGGGCAGCGGGTCGAGCGCCGCGGGCAGGCGGGCGGTGAGACCGGTGCGCGCGAAGAACGTACGACCGAAGCCGAAGGTGACGGTCAGAGACGACGGCCCGGCGTCCAGGGCGATCCCGGTGTCGTGCCCGGGGCCGTCCGGCCCGCCCGCCGCGGGGCGGCCCGCCATCAGCTCCTTCGCCACCGCGGACCAGCGCCGCAGCAGCGCGGCCGCCTCCTTGCGCCCGGCGCCCGCTGCCAGGTCGAAGGCGACGAGGTGGCCCCGGGCCTGAAGCGGAGTGGTGATCCCCGGTTGATGTTTCCCGTGAAACATCGCCTCGGTCGCCCCGACGGTCGTCAGCGCGGCCGTCTCCTCGGGGCGGGTGGCGGCGTACCCGGCGGCCCCGGCCCCGGCTCCCAGCACCAGCCCCGTGGCGCCCGCCGCACCCGCCGTGCCCAGCAGCCGCCGCCGCGATACGCCGGTACCGCCGGAGCGGTCGCGGCCCGCGGAGCCGGTGCGGTCGCGGCCCGCGGAGCCGGTGCGGTCGCCGCCCGGAGCGCCGGTGGGGGCGGTCGTGCCGGGGGTCTGCTTCTCGGTCTTGCTCACCGTGCTCAGCCGATCTTCGCGTTGTCGTCGATGGTGACCTGGTCGATGTCCGACGTCCGTACGGTCACGTCGACCTTCCAGTCCCCGGCCATCGGGATCTGTACGCCGCTCGCCGTCCAGTGCCCCTCGGCCAGCCGGTCCGGGACGACCGGCAGCGGGCCGATGTCCTTCGCTTTCAGGGTGAGGGCCAGCTTCAGCTCGGGGACGTCCATCGGCTCGCCGTCGCTGCCGTCGATCCACACATGCAGATCGTTGGATCCGGTGCGGCCGGGGTCGATGTCGATGCGGACGGTGCCCTTGCCGTTCTCGCCGCCGGTGTCGAACGGCATGCTCAGGTTGACCGGGACGCCGGCGGCGGGGGCGGTGGCCGCGGTGGCGCCGCCCGCGGCCTCCTCCTCGGTACGGCCCGGCTCGGTGGAGGTCAGCATGGTGGTGACGGCCAGCAGGACGACGGCGACGGCGGCTTCGGCCAGGACCGAGCGGCGCAGCCCGGAGCGCTCCGGGTCGGCGTCCCGTATCCGCTTCTTCTTGGTCGCGGTCAGGACGGCCCGCTGACGGGCCAGTTGTGCGGCGCGCTCGGGGGCGACCTCGTCGGAAGCCTCCGCCGACGCGGCCGGGGCGGTGCTCTCCGGCTCGGGCGCGGCGGCCTCCTCTTCCTCCTCGGCTCCGGAGGAGGCGACGGCGGTGTCCGTCAGCCGCCCCGTCCAGCGCCGGGAGAACCACGCGACGGCCAGCAGGACGGCGATCAGCGCCACCTTGAGGATCAGCAGCTGGCCGTAGCGCGTCCCGGTCAGCGCCGACCAGGAGCCGACCTGCCGCCAGGACTGGTAGATCCCGGTCGCGGCCAGGACCACGACACTGCCGAACGCGACCGCGGAGAAGCGCCGGACCGCGGCGCTCCCGATGTCCGGCGTCCGGTACAGCGCCACCAGGAGCGAGGCGAGCCCGCCGAGCCAGGCGGCGACGGCCAGCAGGTGAAGGACGTCCACCGGCATGGCGATGCTCGTCTGGATGCCGGTCGAGGCGTGTTCGGACATCGCCCAGGTGGCGGCGATGCCCGCCGCGACCACCCCGCCCCCGACGGCGAGGCCGAAGGTGAGGTCCTTCTTCTCCTGTTCGTCCTCGCGCCGGGCGTACGTGCCGAAGAGCACGGCGATGAACAGGGCGGCGGCCCCGAGCAGCAGCAGCCGGGAGACGAGGGCGGCGCCGGGCTTGGTGTCCAGGACGGACTGGAGGCCGGCGAGGTCGAAGGCGTCGGCGAACTTCCCGCTTCCGGTGTACGGGTTGCGCAGCAGCAGCATGACCAGGGTCGCCGCGGTCAGCGTGAGCCAGCCCCGCACCACGAGCCGCTGCATCGGCAGGGCGGTCGCGCCGCGCCGCCAGCAGACCAGGACGAACGCGCTGCCGCCGACGAGCAGGACGAATCCGCCGTACGCGGCGTAGCGCGCGATGTCGTAGACGACGCCGACCGGGCCGCCGCCCGCCTCCTGGGAGGGCAGGGCCACCGTGGTCTCGGACGGGGCGCCGATGGAGAACGTGAACGCGCCGGAGATCGGGTGGCTGTCGGCGGAGATCGCCTGCCAGGCCACCGTGTAGGTGCCGTCCGGCAGGCCGGAGTGGAGCGCGACGCCGTAGCGGACGGTGGAGCCCTCGGAGAGATCGCGCGGTTCGGCTTCGGTGTCGGCGCGCTTGCCGCTGGGGTCGAGGACCCGGATGGAGTCGTCGCCCACGGCGATGGCCTCGGAGAAGCTGAGGGTGACCTCCTTGGGCGCGGTGTCCACCACCGCCCCGTCCCGCGGGTCGCTCCCGGTGAGGGCGGCGTGCGCGGACGCCGGGCCCGCGCCGGCCAGCAGCAGCCCGAAGACCAGGCTGATCAGCGCGGCGAGAAGCGCGGCGACGGCGACGGGCCGTCGTATCGGGGACGGTCCGGTGTACGGGGCGGTGGCAGACATGGGTTCAGTCCCTCACTGCTTCTTCGGGTTGTGGGTGGTTTCCTTCACCGGCAGGTCGACCGTGATGGGGCCGGCCTTCTCGAAGTGCAGCTCGACGGGGACCTTCTCGCCCTGCTGGGGCTTCTGTTTGAGCTTCATGAACATGATGTGGTTGCCACCGCGTTCGAGATCGAGCTCGCCGTTCGCGGGCACCTCGAACGAGGAGACCTCGCGCATCTTCTGGTTCTTCGTCCTGTGGATCGTGACGTCGTCGGAGAGCGGACTGGTCACCGAGGTGAGCCGGTCCCCGGCGCCGCCGCTGTTCCGGACGACGAGGAACCCGGCGGCCATGTCGCTGACGGGCTGCGGCAGATACGCCCCGACGACCTTCAGGTCGGGCTTCGCGCTGTCCGACGAGCACCCGGCCAGCGTCAGCCCCGTGGTGAGGGCCAGGGCGCCGGCGAGGGCTGCGCGACGGTTCACGGAGCCTCCCCCTTGAGCAGCTTGGGGAGGTCCTTCGTGTACTCATCGGCGGTGGTGTCCTCGCCGTAGAGGACATACCCCTTGTCCGTCTTCGGGGAGAAGGCGATGACCTGGGCGCCGTGCATCGAGACGACGGTTCCGTCCTTCTCCTTCTTCGGCGCGTCGATACCGATGCCGATCTGCCGCGCCCCGGCCTGGATGGCCGGGAAGTCGCCGGTGAGGCCGGTGAAGGAGGGGTCCTGGGCGGAGAGCCACTTGCCGAGCGAGGCGGGGGTGTCGCGCTCGGGGTCGGTGGTGATGAAGACGACCTGGAGCTTCTCCTGGTCGGCCTTGGGCAGCTCCCGCTTGGCGAGGGAGATGTTGCTCATGGTCAGCGGGCAGACGTCGGGGCAGTTGGTGTAGCCGAAGTAGATGAGCGTCGGCTTGCCCTTGGTCGCCTCGCGGAGGTCGTACTCCTTGCCGTGGGTGTCGGTGAGGACGAGGTCCGGCTTGGTGAACGGCTGGTCGAGGACGGTCGCGGCCTTGTTCTTCGGCGCGGCGCTGACGTCGGCGATGGACGAGGACTCCGCCTTGTCGTCAGCGGTGCCGCAGGCGGAGAGGGCCAGTGCGGCCGCGGCGGCGAACGCCACGGCCGTCACTGCTTTTGTGTTGCGCATGGGGTGAGGTGTCCTGAACGTGGTGCGGGTGAGGGAACCGGCAGGTCAGGCCGAGCGGCGGCGTCCGGCGAGCACGCCGAACGCGATGCCACCGATGCCGATGACGATGCCGATGATGCCCAGGGTGCGGGCGGTGGTGTCGCTGGAGGAGGAGGACGCGGCGGTGCTGCTCCCCTTGGACGACGCGTCGGCGCCGGCGGCCTTCTGGCCGTCGGACTCCTTGGCGTCGTCGGCCGCGCCGCCGTGGTGGCCCTCGGCGGCGGCGGTCAGCTTCAGGACCGGGGCCGGGCTGGCGGGCTCCTCGCCGCCGGCCGTGGGCTCCTCGATCCAGCGGACGACTTCCTTGTTGTCGTACGTCTGGATCGCCTTGAAGACGAGCTGGTCGGCGTCCTCGGGGAGCGCGCCGACGGAGACCGGGAACTGCTGGAAGTAGCCGGGGGCGATCTCGCCCTCGTCCGCGGTCCAGGTCACCTTGGAGACGGCCTCGGTGATCTTCTTGCCGTGCACCTCAAGAGGCTTGTCGAGCTTGCTCTTGGCGATGTCGATCTTCCAGCCGGGGACGGCCTGCGGGGTGACGGACGACAGCGGGTGGTCGGCCGGGAAGTTGACTTCGAGCTTCACGGTCGAGGCCTGGTCGCGCTCGTTGGGGACCTTGAAGTTGAGCGTGGCGTATCCGCCCTTGGCGGCCTCGCCGACCGGCTGGACGCTGACGTGGGCGGCGGCCGGGCCGGCGATCAGCAGGACGGTGGACGCGGCGACGCCGCCGGCGAGGGCGATACGGGAAAGCTTCATGGCAGGAATCTCCACAGGGGAAACGGAACACGGTGGTCCGGCGCGCGGGTGCGCGGCGGCGTCACGACACCTCGTGGTCCGGTTCCGTGGGCGTGCGTGCACAGGGTCGACGTGCACGGACGGGCCCCGCGGGGGCGGTGGAGGCGTCGCGTCAGGCTGCGAGGGCGTACGGGGCCGGAGGCCCGCGCCTGATCACCAAGTGCTGCAGAGGGTCGCCGTCGGCCGGCACCGGCACCTCGTCGAAGTGACGCGGAACGCGCGGTCCGGCGGTGAGCTGCCCGCGCGCCCCGGCCCGCAGCGCGCGGACGAGGGCGAGCGCGGCCCGCAGGGACCGCAGCCGGGCCCCGGCCGCCAGGGCCTGGGCGCTGTGGGCGGAGAGCCGGGCCAGCCCGAAGAGGGCGATCTCGCCGCGCCGCAGCAGCCAGCCGGTGGCGAGCGCGACGAGGACGTGCGCCAGGAACATCGGCAGGCTCGGCAGCAGCGCGAACACCGCGGCGCAGACCTGCGCGATACCGGAGGCGCCGTCCGGGGACGCCGAAGCGACGGCCCCGGCCGTTCCGGCCCCGCCGTCCGCGAGATGACCGTGGGCGCCCGCGAGCGTCGACGGGTCGATGCCGGCGGAGGAGACGATGCGGTGGGCGTCGGACGCGTTCAGCTGCTCCGGTCCCGCACCGCAGACGAGACCGGCGGCGAACCGGATGAGCGGGTTGTCGCCGCCGGTCGGCGCGGCGGCCGGCGCACTGGCGTGGCTGCCGTACGCGAAGAGCACGTGCAGGAGGATCTGCCCGCCGGCCAGCGCGCCCACGATCGACGGAAGGGAACGTTCCCGTCCGGCGAGGACCGTGGCGACGGCGAGGACGGCGAGGAATCCGGCGAGCAGGGTCCACGCGGGGACGGCCGACCCGGCGGCGAACGTGTGTCCGGCCGCGGACAGCACGACGCAGGCCGCGGTGAACACCGCGGCCCTCATGAGCCGCAGACCGGCTCCGGCGTGTGCGAGAGGCGTGGACATGGCCGGGACATCATCGCACTGCACCCCCCTCCGCCGTACGGCAGGTCCGGAAGATCAGACTCCGTCCCCAACCGTGCTTGTTGCGTCTGTTCGCGGGGGATGTACGGACCGGGGGCCGCACCCCGGGCCACCGGACGGACGCCCGGTGACCTGGTGCCGGGCGGATCCATACACCGGGCGGTCGAACATCCGCATCCGCCGAATGAGGGCTCCTTCACCCGATCCGTGCTTACGAGGTGTCGAGTGCGGCAATACGTATCGATACGTCGAGCCGCAGCCAGGAGGCTGAAAGATGAGCATCTGGTGGTCTCTCCATTTGCGGCGCGAAGCTGCGAGCGTCCCGCTCGCCCGTCGTTTTCTGCTCGGCACCATGGAAACCGCAGGGGTGGATCCGGACATCTCGTTCGACCTGTCGCTCGCGCTCAGCGAGGCCTGTGCGAACGCCGTCGAACACGGCGGCGACCGCACGGCTCTCGGGGAGCCGGGGGATTCCGGGTACGGACGCCCCGCCGCGGACTCCGGGCAGTACCGGGTCACGGCCTATCTCGACGGCGAGAAATGCCGTATCGAGGTCAGCGACTCGGGGCCGGGCTTTCCCGCCCGGCGCGCGCTTCGCCCAGCCGCGCAATCCGAACAGCACCCGCAGCACCCGCTCCCCCCGGGGGACGCCGAAGCCGAGAGCGGCAGAGGCCTCGACCTCATCCAGCAGCTCTCGGACCACGTCCAGTTCGGCAACCGGCCGGGCCACGGCGCGGTGGTGCGCTTCGACAAGGTCCTGAAATGGCGCGAGGGCGCGCTGCTCACGGTCTAGTGAGCGGCGCGCCCTCCCGGGAGGTACGGCGGTGGGTCAGCCCTTCAGCCGCGCCATCCAGGCCTCGACCTCGTCCGCCTGGCGGGGCAGCGTGGCGGAGAGGTTCCGGTTGCCGTCCTCGGTGACGAGGATGTCGTCCTCGATCCGGACGCCGATGCCGCGGTACTCCTCCGGCACGGTCAGGTCGTCGGCCTGGAAGTACAGACCCGGCTCCACGGTCAGGCAGACACCCGGCTCCAGGACGCCGTCGACGTACGCCTCGGTGCGTGCGACGGCGCAGTCGTGGACGTCCATGCCGAGCATGTGGCCCGTGCCGTGGAGGGTCCAGCGGCGCTGGAGGCCGAGCTCCAGGACCTTGTCCACGTCCAGGTCGCCGAGCAGGCCCCACGCGATGAGCTTCTCGGCGAGCACGCGCTGCGAGGCGTCGTGGAAGTCGCGGAAGGTGGCGCCGGGCTTCACGGCGGCGATGCCCGCCTCCTGTGCCTCGTACACCGCGTCGTAGATCTTGCGCTGGAGCGGCGAGAACGTGCCGTTGATCGGCAGGGTGCGCGTCACGTCGGCGGTGTAGAGGTCATGGGTCTCCACGCCGGCGTCCAGGAGCAGCAGCTCGCCGGCGCGCACGTCGCCGTCGTTGCGGACCCAGTGCAGGGTGGTGGCGTGCGGACCGGCGGCGCAGATCGAGGCGTAGCCGATGTCGTTGCCCTCGATGCGGGCGCGCAGGAAGAACGTGCCCTCGATGAAGCGCTCGCTGGTCGCCTCGGCCTTGTCCAGGCTCCTCACGACGTCCTCGAAGCCGCGCGCGGTGGCGTCGCACGCCTTCTGCAGCTCGGCGATCTCGAAGGCGTCCTTCACCAGGCGGGCCTCGGAGAGGTAGACGCGCAGTTCCTCGTCGCGCTCGGCGGTCACCTTGTCGGTGAGGGCGGCCTCGATGCCGGCGTCGTGGCCGCGCACGTTACGGACCGGGCCGGTGGCCTCGGCCAGCGCGGCGGGCAGCTCGCGGACGTCCTTCGCGGGGATGTTCAGCAGCTGCTCGGCCTCGGAGAGGGAGTTGCGCCGGCCGACCCACAGCTCGCCCTGGCCGTCGAGCCAGAACTCGCCGTTCTCCCGGTTGGAGCGCGGCAGCAGGTACAGGGTCGCCTCGTGGCCGCCGCCCTTCGGCTCCAGGACGAGCACGCCGTCCTGGGTCCGGTCACCGGTGAGGTACGCGTACTCGGTGGAGGCGCGGAAGGCGTACTCGGTGTCGTTGGAGCGGGTCTTCAGGTGGCCCGCGGGGATGACCAGGCGCTCACCGGGGAAGCGGGCGGAGAGCGCGGCGCGCCGGGCGGCGGTGTGCTCGGCCTGGGCGATCGGCTGGAGATCGTGCAGCTCCGTGTCGGCCCAGCCCGACTTCATGTTCGCAGCGAGCTCGTCGGAGACGGCCGGGTAGAGGCCGTTCTTCCGCTGCTTGATCGCCTCCGCTGCTTCGTTCTCTTCGGTCTCCTGCTCCGGGGTCTCCGGGATGAGCTCCTCAGACACGATTTGTCTCTCCTTGTTACGACACTGAACCATCACCCATCGTACGGGCGTACGGAAGGGGGCCCAGGGCCGAAAGGCCTGTTACCGGGGTCGTCCGACGTGGGCGTTCACCACGCAGCGGGCGGTCGCCCGACGTGGGTGGCCGCTCGACGTGGGCGGTCAGTCGAAGTGGGCGGTCAGTCGAAGTGGGCGGCGAGGATCACGACGTCCTCGGAGGAGTCGCTCCGGTCGAGACCGTCGGGAAGCACCGTGCGCAGGACGTGGTCGGCGACGGCCGCCGGATCGTGCCGGTCCGACCTCGGTACGGAGGAGGCGGCGGAGTGCAGCCGGGCGAAGGCGCGGTCCATCGTGTCCCCGGTGCGGCGCAGCAGCCCGTCCGTGTAGAGCAGCACCGTTTCGCCTGGCGCCGGGCTGAACTCCACGCTCGGCGCCTCCCAGCAGGCGAGCATCCCCAGCGGCGCGGAGAGCGTGGTCTCGACGAACTCGCAGCGCCGCTCGCCGATCACCAGGGGCGGGGTGTGCCCGGCCCCGGCCAGCACGACCTTGCGGGCGGCGGGCTCGCAGTAGGCGAAGAGGGCTGTCGCGGTCCGCGCGGGTTCGGTGAGCCGCAGCAGCAGTTCCAGGTCGGAGAGGACGGCGACGGGGTCCTCGCCCTCCATCACGGCGTACGCCCGCAGGCTGGCGCGCAGCCGGCCCATGGCGGCCATGGCGCTCGGCCCGGACCCGCCCACGGAGCCGACGGCGAGGCCGAGCGTGCGGTCGGGCAGTGGCAGCGCGTCGTACCAGTCGCCGCCGCCCCGGGGGCCGGTGCGGTGCCGCGCGGCGAGCTGGACGCCGGGGATCCGGGGCAGCCGGCTGGGGAGCAGCTCCTCGGCGACGGCGGCGACGTCCGCGCGGGCGCGCTCCAGCTCGATCAGGCGGGCCAGGTGCTCGGTGGCGTAGCGCGCGTAGAGGCCGGCGAGGTGACGCTGCTTCTGCGCGGGCTCGGCCGGTTCGTCGTAGAGCCAGACGGCCGCGCCGAGGCGGCCGGCCGCCTCGGAGGCGAGCGGGAGGGCGTAGTCGGCGGCGTAGCCGAGCCGGGCGGCGACCTCGCGGTGCCGGGGGTCCAGGTCCTTCTCGGCGAGCAGATCGGGGCTGACGACCCCGCCGGCGGTGTCCGGCAGCCCGTCGAGGACGCGGCCGAGCGCGGTGGCCGAGCGCGGCACGGTCGCGATGTGGCCGAGCTCGGCGTGGCTGAGCCCGAGGCCGAGGGTGGCGAAGGGGCCTTCGCCGTTCGCCGGTTCCAGAACGAGAAGCCCGCGGCGGGCTCCGACGAGGGCGGCTCCGGCGTGCAGCAGCTCGTTCAGGGCATCGTCGAGCGTGTTCGTACCGGCCAGCCGTTCGGTGAGTTCGTGCAGCGTCGTGAGGTCCGAGACCCAGCCCGCGAGCCGGTCCTGGATGAAGGCTCCGGGCGGCCCCGGGATCTCCGTCAGGGGAGCGGAAGTGTGCGTTGAAACCGGAACTTCTGGATCGATTCCAGCCACTTTCGGCAGGTGTGGGGCGCTCATGGCAGCCAGCTTTCCGACCGGTGTGATTCGTCGAATAGCATCGCAAACCCCCATGTGATTCTGCGCCACTATCAATGCATCCACATGTACACGCACAAGTAACCCGATGTCCAGCATTGTCCCTTCGGGGGCCGGGCGATTCGTGCTCTCCCAGTGTCGGTTAACTTGGCCGAAATTTGCACCCTATGGATGCTATTTACGATCGACTGGGGCTGCTCAACAGGGGTACCTCCGGGGTCAAGTCGCCGGAGGAGCGTCATTCCGGGCATGCTGGGTACGTAGACGGTGATGCGCGGGTGCGGTGGTGATCGCTCAGGAACCCGGCAGCGGGTTCGGGCGTCCTTACCCGTGAACGTGACGCCCCGCCCCGGACGGCGGGGTTCGCACCAGGGACGGCAGGCGAGGCGCGGGCCGCCCTCGACCAGCGATCGCCGACCCGGCTCGACCCGCTCGGTTCGACACGTACGACTCTGCCAAGGCAGCACGACTCCGCTCCGTCAGTTCGGCCCGGTCCGGTTCGACTCCGCTCGACTCTGCTCGGTTCGGCTCTGTTCCACCCCAGATCGGTTCTATTCGGACCGGTTCCACTCGGCTCGGCTCGGCTCACGCTCGGTATCGACGGCACGCCCGTACCGCAGAACTGATGAGCACGTACGCACAGCGAAGAGATACGCACGTGGTGTCACACACGCGTGGTGTCATGTGGACTCGGCGTTCAACGGAAAGGAACGAGCGCTCATGCGCGAGATCCTCGGAAGGCGACGCAGGCTCCGGCTCCGGCGCAAGGAGGGGGCCGCCCGGCTCGACGCGGCCCTGACCTGCGCCACCGTATGGCAATGGCCCGTGCTCCCCGGCGTGGGGACGGCGCAGGCCACCCCGGACGGCGAGAGCGGCGGCCTCGGCTGCGCCTGCCCCGAACCCGACTGCGCCGTACCGGGCGCACACCCCTTCGACCCCGGCCTGCTGGCGGCCACCACGGACGAGCGCATGGTGCGCTGGTGGTGGACCCACCGCCCGACCGCCCCCGTGATGCTGGCGACCGGTGGCCACGCGCCCTGCGCGGTGAGCCTGCCCGCCGTGGCAGGCGCCAGAGCGCTGAGTGCCCTCGACGTCCTCGGCATGCGGCTCGGCCCCGTCGTGGCGACGCCCACCCGGTGGTCGCTGCTGGTGGCCCCGTACACGCTGGAACGGCTGGGCGAACTGCTGTACGCGAAGGACTGGGTGCCCAGCTCGCTCCGGTTCCACGGCGAGGGCGGCTACCTCGTCCTTCCGCCGTCCCGGACCGGTGTGGGCCAGGTCCGCTGGGAGCGGCCCCCTGCGCCGGTCAGGGCCTCCACCGCCGCCCCGGTGTCCGCCGGGCGGGCGGAGGGCGGGGCTCCCGCGGCAGCGGCGCCCTGGCTCCCGGACGTCGAAGCGGTCCTGGACGCCCTGGTCGAGGCGAGCACCGGCGCCCCGGGCGGCGGAAGCCGGCTCGCCCACTGACCCGGTCGCGGGAGATGCCGTCTTGGGTGGGCGGTCCGGTAGCCAGGACGAAATCGCCTGGCGGGCCGCCAGAAGGCCTGTGGATGACGCCTGTTGATGGGCTGTCCGGAGACGCATCCGCCCCTGCGGCTCCGCGCCGGGTCCGGAAGGGCGCTGCAAGTCAGGGGCCGACCGGACCGGCCGAAGGGGCGGCGCCCGGGATTCCGATGCGACGGACTCCGAAGCGGCGGGCGGGGTTTCAGGAGCGGTGCGGTCTCCGCGCCCGGGAGCGTCACAGGGCAGGCCACAGCCGTGAACGAGGACGCCCGGTCGCTGGCGACGGGGGATGCACCAGCGACCGGGCTTCTAGAACCGTAACAAGAGATCTGCCGTTCGCAAATTCGATCTCGCCTGTAGGGACGCCGATTTACTTACGAGTACGGCGAGTTGTGACGTGGGTCACCGGCTGCGGCCCTCGGTCGTCACTGTCAGCTGAGGGTCACCTGGCGGTTGGTGAGACCGCCCCGGGCGCGGCGTTCCTCGGCGGTGAGCGGGGCGTCGGACGCGAGCGCCGCCGCAAGTCGCTCGGCGAACTCGACGGCGGGCTTCTCGCACGCCTCGGCCCCCATCGAGCTGGGCAGGTCCCAGACGGGGACCACGAGCCCGTGCGCCCGGAACGATCCGACCAGGCGGGTCTCGTCGCCGAGCGAGGAGGTGCCGGCGGCGTGCAGCCGGGCGAGCGCGTCGAGGAGCTGCTCCTCGGGGTGCGGCATGACCCAGCGCAGGTGGTTCTTCTCCGGTGTCTCGCACCAGTACGCGGCGTCGACGCCGGACAGCAGCGTCGTCGGGATCGCGGCGGCGTTCGCGCGCTCCAGGGAGGCGGACACCTCCGGCGTGGCGTTCTCCGCGTCCGGCACCCAGAATTCGAACCCGGAGTGCACGTTCGGCTCGAAAGCGGCGTCCGGGGCGAGGAGATCCTGCAGGCGCGGACCGTCTGCCGGCACGCGGCGTGCGGTGACCGGGGAGCCGGGCTCGGCCTCCAGGGCGTGCTGGAGGGTGTCCGCGAGGTCGCGGCTGAGGTCGCCGGAGGAAGTGTCGTTCTGCAGGGCGAGCAGGACGGAACCGTCGTCGCGGCGCAGTGCCGGCCAGGCCATCGGCAGGACCGTCGCGAGCGTCACCGACGGAACTCCCTCGGGCAGCCCGTCCTTGAGGGTCAGTTCGACCGTGGCGGCGGGCACCAGCTCGCGCAGCGCGACCCAGTCGCACTCGCCCGCGAGTCCCTCGAAGGGGCGGTGCACGAGCTCGGTCACGGCCTGGGCGGCGGCGCGTCCGTGACACGCCTTGTAACGGCGGCCCGATCCGCACGGGCAGGGCTCACGGGCCCCGACGACCGGGATCTCACCGTCCTTGAGCTGCTGCTTCCCGGCCTTGGACTGAGGGCGCTTCTTGGCCATGGTGGGCATTCTCCCGATTGCGACAGTGCGGACTCGGCGCGAGCCTAGCCGCCCGGGGAGCCTCGCTCGTCCCCCGTACGGGCTCGGCCCGCCTCGTCCGCGCGCCGGGCCGAGGCCGTTCGTGCGCTCAGCCCACGTCGTCGAAGGCCTCGGAGAGATCCAGGCCCTCGAAACCGGTCAGCCCGCCGGTGCGGTGCGCGCTGATGCCGTGCGCATCGGTGCCGTTCGCACCGATGCCATGCGCTCTGGAGTCATTCGCGCTGATGCCGTGCGCGCCGGAGCCGTTCGCACTGATGCCGCGCGCGCCGGTGCCGCTCACGTCGGAGCCGTTGCCGCCGATGCCGGAAGGCTTCTTCGAGGAGACCAGGGCCCAGACGGTGACCTCGCCGGACGAGTCGTCCCGTACGCCCCATTCCTGGGCCAGGGCGCTGATGATGTTGAGGCCCCGGCCGCCGCGCGCCGTCACCGAGGGGGTGGCCGGAACCGGGCGGGTCGGGCCGCCGCCGTCCGTGACCTCCACGGTGAGCGCGCCGCCGGTGTCCACCCGCCAGGCGGCGCGGATGTCCCCGTCGCCGACGTCGGGGCGCCCCAGGGGTCTGCCGTGCCGACAGGCGTTGCTGAGGAGTTCGGAAAGGATCAGGACAGCGTCGTCGACGACCGCGTCGGACACCCCGTTGCCGCGCAACTGCTCACGCATCCGCCGCCGTGCCTGCCCCACGCCGGCAGGGCCATGAGGAATGGCCATGCTCGACGACGCGGGCACCTCTTGTGCCACCACCAACGCCACCCCCGAGACCTCCTTTGCCCCACGCCACGGGTTGGATGCCCCACTGAGCTGCACCGGAAACCGGCCAATGCGCTGCCAGTGACGCACTCGTAACGATCGAACGCGCACCGAGTGCGCCGGTGCACACCCCGTAACGGCCGAGGTCGGAGCCTTGGTGGACCCTCATACGTGCTAAATGCGGCCCAGTTGGGACAGAACCTGCTTCGGGCGGTTGGTGATGATCGCCTCGACGCCGAGTTCGGCGCACAGCGCGACGTCAGCAGGGTCGTTCACGGTCCACACGTGCACCCGGTGCCCCGCACGGTGCAGGCGATCGATGTATCCCGGATGGCTGCGCACGATCCGCATGCCCGGCCCCGCGATCCGGGCCCCGGCGGGCAGCCGCCCGTCGCGCGCCCGGGGCGAGACGAACTGCATCAGGTAGACCGTCGGCAGCGTGGGTGCGGCGGCCTGGACGCGATGGAGGGAGCGCGCGGAGAAGCTCATCACGCGGATGGGCGAGGGCCCGTCCGCGGGCGGGGCGGCCAGCCCGAAGCGCTTCAGGAGATGCAGCAGCCGCTCCTCGACCTGCCCGGCCCAGCGGGTGGGGTGCTTCGTCTCGATGGCCAGCTGCAGCGGCCGCCCGGTGGCCCGGACCTCGGTGAAGAGCTCCAGGAGCCGTTCCAGGGTGAGTACGGAGGTGAGCTCGCCCGGCACCGGATCCCAGTCGGGCGACTCCTCGCGGTCCTTCCAGGAGCCGAAGTCGAGAGCGGCGAGGTCGGCGAGCTCCAGCGCCGACACGGCGCCGCGCCCGTTGGACGTACGGTTCACCCGCCGGTCGTGGACGCAGACGAGGTGGCCGTCGGCGGTGAGCCGGACATCGCATTCCAGGCCGTCGGCACCGTCCTCGATCGCCTTGCGGTAGGCGGCGAGGGTGTGCTCGGGGGCGTCGTCGGAGGCCCCGCGGTGGGCGATGACCTGGATGGAGGTGTGCGCGCTGCGCTGCCGTGCGTGGGTCATCCGCGCCATGGTGTCACCGCCGCGGGGATGGCTGAGCACATGTCACCCTGGAGGTCCGTTTTGTCAGATGTAAAGATTGGTACGCGGATGCACAGGTCCTGCTTACAGTGGCCCGACGTGTTGTGGGAAAAGCTGACCGCAGACACGTGCACAGCGGATTTCTTGCCGAACGCCGACTGGATGCCGAGTGGAACCGAGGAGTAGAGAGCTGTGAGCACCGAGAACGAGGGCAACGAGGGCAACGCGGTACCGGCCGTGCCGTCCGCACCTCCCGGGCCGGCCGCCACTCCCGACCCGGCGACCGACGGCGCGACGCCGCCGGCCCCGGCGCAGGACGCCCCAGCGCGCGAGGCGGCGCACGAGCCCGCGCACGACACCGCGCGCCTGCCCGTGCACGACACCGGCGCAGCGGAGGCCGCCCCGCACTCCCCCGGAGCGGGGGGCCCGGCACCGGGCGCACCGGGAGCGCCGGCGCATGCCGAAGCTCCGCGCCACGACCCCACGCACCAGGGCGCCCCGTCCTCCTCGGGCGCTCCGGCCACGCCCGCGTACGCCCAGGCCCCCCACCCGGCGCCGTCCCAGCCGCCGCAGCACCCTCCGTACGGAACGGCGCCCGGATACGGAGCGGAGCCCGGGCTCCCCGCGGGCGCCGCGTCCTGGCCGCCGCCTCCGCCCGCCGTCCCGTCGTACGCCGACGGGGGCGCCGGTCACGCGTCCGGCGGCATCGGCAACGGCAGCGGTCACGGCCCGGTCTGGGGCGCTCCGGTCCCGCCCGGCTCCGAGTCCCCCGGCCGGAGGAGCGGCAAGGGCCGCGGCAGCGGCCTGGTGGCGGCCGTGGCCGTGGCGGCCCTCGTCGCGGGCGGCATCGGCGGAGCCCTCGGGTTCTGGGCGGCCGACCGGAACGACGAAGGCAACGGCGGCGGCTCGACCACCATCTCGGCGTCGGACACCCCGAGGGACCTGAAGCGCCCGGCGGGCACGGTGGCCGGGGTAGCGGCGAAGGCGCTCCCCAGCGTGGTCACCATCGACGCGCAGGGCGGCGGGGGCGAGGGCGGCACGGGCACGGGCTTCGTGTACGACAAGGAAGGCCACATCCTCACCAACAACCACGTGGTGGCGTCCGCCGCGGAGTCGTCCGGCGAACTGTCGGCGACCTTCTCCGACGGCAAGAAGTACGCAGCCGAGGTGGTCGGCCGCGCCCAGGGCTACGACGTGGCGGTGCTGAAGCTCAAGAACCCGCCCGCGGGCCTCGCCCCGTTGCCGCTGGGCAACTCGGAGGGTGTCGCGGTCGGCGACTCGACGATCGCGATCGGCGCGCCCTTCGGCCTCTCCAACACGGTCACCACGGGCATCATCAGCGCGAAGAACCGCCCGGTGGCGTCCGGGGACGGCTCCAGCAACAAGAACTCGTACATGAGCGCCCTCCAGACCGACGCGTCGATCAACCCGGGCAACTCCGGGGGCCCGCTGCTGGACGCGACGGGCGCGGTCATCGGCATCAACTCCGCGATCCAGTCGACCGGCGGGGGCCTCGGCCAGTCCCAGGCCGGCTCCATCGGGCTCGGCTTCGCGATCCCGATCAACCAGGCCAAGAACGTCGCCGTGCAGCTGATCAAGACCGGCAAGCCGGTCTACCCGGTGATCGGCGCGACGGTCACGATGGAGGAGAAGACGGGCGGCGCGGCCATCTCCGCCGAGGGCGCGGGCGGCACCCCCGCCGTCACCCCGAACGGCCCGGCGGCCGAGGCGGGCCTGAAGGCGGGCGACGTGATCACGAAGTTCGACGACACCGTGATCGACAGCGGCCCGACCCTGATCGGCGAGATCTGGACCCGCAAGCCGGGTGAGAAGGTGACCCTGACGTACGAGCGCGACGGCAAGACGGCCACGGCCGAAGTCACCCTGGGCCAGCGCGAGGGCGACAGCTGACCGGCTAGGCTGTCCCACGCGTCGAACCGGCCCCCCGTGGGCCTGACGGCCCATCGGCTTGCACAGCGACCGGACCGCAGACGCGGGGTGGGTTGCCCGAGCGGCCTAAGGGAACGGTCTTGAAAACCGTCGTGGCAGCGATGTCACCGTGGGTTCAAATCCCACACCCACCGCCAGGTGAGAGAAGTAGCAGGTCAGAGGGCGGGTCTCCGAAGTGGAGACCCGCCCTCTGCGCTCACTTTGTCTCACCCCACGCCCCTGATTCCCGGTGCCGACCAGGGCGTGTGGGCCATACGCGGGCCAGGATCGGCCCTAGTCCTCGGCGCGAAGCCCCAGCTCAACGAGCCGGTTGGCCGCAGCCGACCCGCCCTTGAGGAGCTTGGCGTAGAACCGGTAGAGCACCGCGAGGCTGTGGCCGGCGCGGTAGGCAGCCTCCACCGGGTCCATACCGGACTTGATCCACAGCGAGATCGCCGCATGCCGCAGGGAGTACGGGACCTCGGCCAACGCGGTCCGAAGCTCCTGCTCGCTGAGCACCGCCTTCCGCGCTTCGCTCCAGACCTCGGAGTACTCGTTCGACGTCAGACGACCGCCACGCACCGCCCGAAACAGCCGACCGTCCGGTGCAACGCCGAAGCGCGCGATGTGGGCGCGAACCATGCGCACGTAAATCGGCGGGACGGGAACGGCCCGTACAGCCTTACGCGCCCGGTGCTTCAGGCCGCGCTCGTCGTGGGACTTCCCGCTGTCGGTCCAACCGCCCCCGACCTCCGGGTGGCTCTCCGACACCAGCACTTCGCCCCACGCATCCGGCTCGCTCTCCGAAGGCAGGATGAAGTCCGACTCCTTGAGGGCCGCGGCTTCGCCGGGACGCGTCGCCACGTAGTACACAGCTCCGTAGAACGCCTCAAGTTCCTCACCACGTTCTCCCTGCGCGGCCACGGCGGCGAGCAGAGCGCGAGCGAGTCGAGGGCCGGGCACCCACCGGAAATCGACCTCGTCCGAGGTCTGCGGAGCGGCCCAGTCCACCGACAAGAACGGGTGACGGGTGAGCAGGGCCCGTTCCTCAACCGCATAGCGGAAGGCGTTGCTCAGCACCATGCGCTTCCGGTTGGCGGTGTTCTCCGCCGCAGGCTTGCCGCTCAGGAGCCGGGAAAGCGCTGTGAGCGCCGCGCGTACGTTCTCCGGCTTCGCGGCTTCGTCCACCCGCATCGAATGCTGTCCAAGCCACTCCAGTGCCTTTCGGACGTCGTCGGGAGGCTCTTGGGCGTCGGCGCGCGAGACGAGCTGATTCTTCTGCCCGTCCACGGCTCGGAAGGCCCACTGATACAGAGCGGCGCGGAGCACACGGGCATCGGGTCGGGTGCCGCTGCCCCTTGTGAAGACGGGCGTTACGACCGCGAGGGATTCCGCGATGCTCGCCCGATGCTTCGCCGCCGCCCCGGGCCACTTCATCAGTGCGTACGCCTTGGCGTGTTCGAACCAATGCGCCCACCGACGCGGCAACGGCTCCTCAAGCAGCTTCTCCGCAAGAGGATAGGCCCAAGCGGTCAATCCCGTGGCCGTCACGATCTCGAAGACTCCGTTCGCTCTGGCAGCGCCCGCACAGTGCGCTGCTTGCCTTGCCGGGCCTCGGACAAGAAGCCGGCGGATTCCAGCTTGGCCAGAGCCTTGCTCACGGTTGGGCGAGAGACCCCGAACCGGGAGCTGAGCTCTGTGGTGCTCGGGAAGGCTGCCCGTAGGGCAAGATCATCATCCAAAATCACGTCCGCCATACGCTCAGCCAAGGGGCGAGGATCGACGTCCTGCCCGGGCCGCACCACTCGCCACCGACCGCCAGGTACGGGCTTCGCGACCCCCTCCTTCCGAAGGACGCTGAAGGCTCGAAGTGCGACCCCGCGAGACACGCCATGGTTGCGCATCAACTCCGCGACTGACGGCAGTTCGGTCATCTCATGGTCAGCATCGATCTGCGCTCTCACAGCTGCGGCCACCTTCAGAAAGGTCCCCCGTGGGCTGGCTTGCTGGGACACCACCTGCACTCCCCCCTCGTGCTCACCGGTCACCTCAAGCCTCCCACGAACGTCTGCGCCGGGGCCTAGGCCACAAGCACAACCCGTAGGTGCAGGCCGCACACCACTGACACACGGGGTGCCCTACCTTCCGCTTGCCCTGGCTCCGCCACCGGTAACGCTCGGGCCGATTTGGCCAAACCAGCGCCTCAACGCCGTCTCTTGCGAGACTATCGTTGTGTGAATCGCTATGACCTGACCCGGATGGGCCCACACGAGTTCCAGCGTCTTGCCCAAGCACTGCTCCTCGCAGAGTTCGGCTCTCACATTCGGATCCATGGCATGGGGCCGGATGGCGGTCGGGATGCGAGCACGCGAAGCGATTTGCATGTTTCACCCACCAATCCGCCATGGTCCGGGTTCACGGTATTTCAGGTAAAACACAAGGAAGAGCTCACTCGGCGGACCGCAGATGCCCGGTGGCTGCTTAATGAACTCAAAACGGAAGTTGCCGCCTGGCTAAAGCGAGAAGAAAAACCTCGGCAGCTACTGATCATAACAAACGTGGCACTAACACCGGCCCCAGGGGGCGGCGAGGAGTTGATTAATCAATATCTTGAATCAATCACTCCAATCCTAAATCTTGAGGACTCGGACGTCTGGCACGCCGAAAAGATTTGCCGACTCCTAGATTCGCACACTGCGGTTAGGCAGCGGTTTCTAGGATCAGTAATGGGCGACCTTTTGACTACTTTGACAGAGTCAATTTCTGAGACCGAGACCGATATTAGCGATGCCGTGTCGGGGCACCTAGCAAAGGTCTTCAAGGCCGAAAGATACGCAGAACTCGATCAGGGTGGCGGGGTAGACGACCGAAGAGTCCCCCTAGCACGCGTATTCGTAGACGTGCCCTACACAGGAGATTCTACAGAAGACATATTTTCCTTCGAAGAGGAAACGGGAGAGGAAGAAGCTAGCGCAGCCACGATAGTCGACCTATTGAATCTCCATGCCACTCCGATCGATAGAGCCCAAGCCGCCTCACGAGGCCGAATTCTCGTTATTGGCGGCCCCGGGCAAGGTAAAAGCACACTTGGTCGCTTTATATGTCAAATTTACCGCTGCGAACTATTGGCTCGGCATAAATTCCTTGGAGTTCAAGAAGAAATTTCACTAGAGGTAAATCGCACCAGGCTAATTTGCGAGGAGGAAGGCATCCCATTGCCCACTTCTCTGAGATTCCCCATATTTGTTTCGCTACCCAAGTTCGCGAACTATCTGGCCGAAAACCCGGAAAGATCGCTGATGTCTTTCATTGCAGAAAGAGTGGGGGAGGGGGCAACAGTCGGAACAATGCGACGCTGGATGCGAAAGTATCCTTGGTTGCTCGTCCTTGACGGATTGGATGAGGTGCCCAGCACGGCAAATCGCGGCCCAGTGATGGACGCCATCAGTGCCTTCAATGATGCGGCAGATGCTTGCGGAGCCGACCTGGCGATAATCGGGACGAGTAGACCGCAAGGTTACAAGGATGAATTCACTTCATTCAAAACCATGTTTCTATCTCAGTTGCGCAATGAACAAGTGATCCGCTATTCACGTAGGCTAACAGCCATCCGCCACGGCGATGGGAGCGACAAAGCGAACGAGATTATGGAGCGCGTGGAGCGCGCTGCCGGCCAGGCAGAGACTGCACGTCTGATGACAACCCCGCTCCAAGTGACAATTCTTGTCCTTCTCCTGTCGCGTTCGAGTGTCGCACCCAGCCAGCGATACGTGCTGTTCTCTAACTACTATCAAGTGATCTACTCCCGTGAGCTGGAAAAAGATACGCCCCATGTTGTAACGCTAGACCGGTACAGAACTTTCATCGATCTCCTGCATTGGCGAATTGGCTTTCGCCTGCAATGCGAAGCCGCAATAGCCTCGCATACAGAGTCCTCACTCACTAGGGAGGACATGAAGATAGAGCTAGAGATAATTCTTGGAGGGGAGGGATACGAGGCGGAAGAAAAAACTCAGCTCGTTTCTCAAATAATGAATGCCGCCACAGATCGGCTAGTCTTTCTCGTGGCGAATACAGCAGAGCGTATGGGCTTCGAATTGCGCAGCCTTCAGGAATTTTGCGCCGCAAACGGCGTTCTAGAGGGGAACGACGAAGAGGTTTACGAAAGGCTTGCCTCGATCGTTTGCAGCGATCATTGGAGAAATACCTTTCTGCTTGCGAGTGGAGCAATATTTTCCAGGAATAACGCTCGTCGTGACATGATTACGTCCATTTGTCACGAGCTCAACTCTGGCGATGTCCCAGAATACCCTGGATCTGGCGGATCTCTCATGGGATCGCGTCTTGCAATTGACATTCTGGCCGATAGGGTCGCTGACACGGCGCCTCGTCATCAGAGAATGTTGACCGAAACTGCAATATTCATCATCGGAATGTGCGGCGGGGAATCTCTTTCGAAACTTTCGGAAGTAGATTTTACCGATGCGGCATCGCGGAAAAAGTTTTCAGAGGCGGTTGCTCGCGCGTCCTCTTCGGACAATTTTTTCGACCGTTTGGGGGCCCTACTAGTTGCGTCGTTCGAGGCCGATGCGGACGGCTCAGGAGCGTACGAGCGACTGCGCGATCTGCTAGATGGAAAAGTAGGTGCCGAAAGAAATCGGTTGATGAGCACAGGGCTCGGCATCAACCGTGGGCGCTATTCCATGACGCGCGTACTACTAGAATACCTGCCGTCATTGACGCCTGCTGAGGCAAAGCCACTACTGACACGGGCTCACCAAGCAAGTTGGATGGCACCTGATGAATGGCATAAGGACGCTACACTCCTTACCCGCTTGATAATGGGACTTACGCACTTTATGCGCAATCGGGCGACGCGAGTGGGCACGGCTGGCACTTACCGACCAGCGCTGTTCCAGATCAAGACGCCAACCCTGCAATCCGAATGGCTAGTGAGTGTCGGCAAAATTGCTAATTCTCTAGGTTTTTCCGGAGCGTGGGAGTTCCTTCGGCGTGCGGTTCTGTTCGCTCACGCACCTAGCCGTGAAAGTTGGGACCTTGCTCTGATCGCGCTGAGAACCGCAGATGCAAAAGACGTAAATGCCTGGTGGCAGGCACTGCCATGGCCTCTTGCTCTTTGGTGGGAGCAGGGGCAGCCAGCTTTGGGCGTTACCCCCGAGGCCGTCGGACAGTGGCAAGAGGTACAGGACCGATGGCTTAACGGCGTCGAACCCGAAGAACTTCTATGCGTACACCCTCAACTTATTCCTGAGGTCATCGGTGTACCCGCATATCGCTTGATGGTGTCCCCTCAAGAGTGTCAGTTCGAGCAACTGATGTCTATCTTCACCTCTCTCGCTGCCCTTCCACAGAGTCGTTTCAAAGAAGCGCGAATATCCTGGTTCTGGTCAATGCTGGAGAGCAGCACTCAGGGCTACGCGCTTCTAAGCTCTCTGCCCTTCGAATCCATCGAGCGAATTTCCGCATCATCGGTACCAGTGAGTCTCATAATGAAACTGGTTATGACCGGGGATGATGATCACATTGAGCTAGCGAACACGCTAGGCAAGAACGCCAAGATTTTGACTGTGAAGGCAGCCGCAAAGGCATCTCCGCGAGTCACTAGGTATATCTACGAGATATGGCGCAGGAAGCCGTCACGTTGGGGGCTGGCGAGGATGCTCCTGCGGCTTCCTCATATTGAAACAGGTGAATCATGGATCGAAGTGCGAGACCTTGAAGAGAATATGGAGAACAACTTTAGAAAACTGATTATTGCATGGGGTGGAAGTTGGGATGCAGATGATTGGTACACCATTTCCGAATGCCTATCTGACCTGACGATAGGGCACGACACGGCACCAATTGGATTTTTCAGGAAGTTTACCCAAGGCGGAGGAGGAGCGACTCTCGCAAAAATGCTTAAGAACCTCGAAGACGCACGGTATCTTTCTGTAGTTAATCACCTTCACCACCACTACTCCACGAAGACGATTCCCATAAAGGGAGCAGGGGGAGTCTCTTATGGGACCGAGTGGGGGGTTTCGCCGTAGAATAGGCCCGAGGACCAGCCGCGTCGCCAGGCATGGGCCATGTACGGGCCAGGCCGTAAGTCTGGAGAGCCGCATCGGGGATAAGTGCAGGTCGGCGCGTTGGCAGTTGACTGGGCTGCCCGGTCTTGAAAACCGTCGTGGCAGCGATGTCACCGTGGGTTCAAATCCCACACCCACCGCAGGCGAGAGGTGTAAGGCCCCCGACCAGGGGATTCGGTCGGGGGCCTTACGCATGCGCGCTTCTCGCCGGGGCGCCGGAGGAGGCGGTCTCCCCGGGTGTTTCGCCGTAGCGTGGCCGGATGTTCGATCATCTGGAGGTCGGTGTGCTGCCGCGAGGGCGCCGGTACTCGGCCCGTCTGCGGATCCTGGTCAATGGCGAGGACGTGGTGGCCGGCGCGGTCGGTGAAGGGGGGCGGGGGCCGCTCGTCGCCGACGCGCTGCCGGCCGGTGGCCCCGGTTTGCTGTGGGCCACCGGTGAGGCTCGGCGGGTCATGCTGGGGGAGCCGGAATGCGGGGGAGGCTGCTGCGGGTTTCTGTCGGTGGTCGTTCAGCGTCTCGGGGGCATCGTGCAGTGGTCCGGCTGGAAGGTTCCGTACGGGGAGGACGCCCCGTTGGAGTTCCACTTCGACGCCGAGCGGTACGACGCGGAGCTGGGCCGGTGGGGCGGCGGTCCGGTGAACGCGTAGGGGCGGGGGGAGCGGGCACGGGTCTACTCCGGCGCCGTCCTCGGCTCTAGCGCGCCGAGCACGGCGGGTACGTCCTTCTTCCGCGTGACGACGAGGACCGGTACGCCGTTGTCCTCGCACTCCACGACCACCGCCCGGCCGTCGTAGTCGGGGCGGCCCGCGGGGTCTGTCAGGTAGGGCGGGCGGACACGGAGCGGGGTCAGGGTGCGTGGGGCCGCTTTGCGGTGGAAGGCGCCCGTGGGGTCGGGGGTCGTGACCAGGGCGCCGGGGCCCGCGACCAGGTAGCCGGCGTTGCCCGCGTACGGGACCTCGCCCATGATCAGGCCGGGGAAGCATGTCTCCTCGGTCAGCACGGACGACTTCAGCACGATCGTGTCGTCGCCGCGATGGCGCCGGTGCAGGAACACGGCGGCCAGGACGCATGCCCCCAGGACCACCGCACCGGCCAGGCCCGTCAGTTCCAGCGCGTCGCCGATGTTGTCGCTGTTCCAGGCAGCCATCGCGCCGAACAGGGTCAGGAACGTGCCGCCGGTGACCGTGAGGCCGACCTGCCAGGGGAACGCCCGGGGCGAGCGCCTGCTGCTCCAGGCCGTCGCGGCCGCGGCGGTCAGGAACATGGCCCCGAGGATGCCGAGGAGCAGGCCGACGGCGAGGGGTATGCGGAAGGCCTCGCGCGGGTCCGCGTTCGTGTAGCGGCGGTCCGCTCCGAAGTCGACGTACCGGATCTGGTCCTGCCAGTACGTGACCTCGATGGTCGCTCCCGGACGGGTGGCCGGAAGCCGTTCCAGGTCGCCATCGATCCGGGTGCGCGTGGACGTTCCGTCGGCCTGGTTGAGGTACAGCCAGTACGACGGCGTCTTGCGCATCGTCTCCTCCTCGGCGCGGTCGATCACCGCCGTGACCGTCCGCAGACAGTCGGAATCGCCTTCGCCGGGGGCGGTGCACGCGGTCGCCGCGGTGAAGGCGCGCTCGTCGTCGCGGGCTTGCGGCGTGGTGAGCAGCAGCAGCCAGGCCGCCACGAGGGATAACAGGACGCCCGCTGCCAGGTGGGCGCGTACCGGCCCACGGCGTGCAGGGGCTGCCTCACGGTTCGGTTTCGGTGTCACCTGTGCATTCTGTGCCGGTGGGAACGGAAGCGACATGGGCGATGTCTGCAGGTCCTCAAGGCTGTTCCCTGCCAGGAGTCGGCAGTCGGCAGTCGGCAGTCGCCGGGCGGGAGCAGGAGCAGCCGGCTCTGCACCGTGAGAGCCCCGTCAAGCCGCGCCGTCCTTCTTCCCGCCCTGCCCCGAGGTCAGCCGTGCCGCTGAGGCGATCGCCGCGCGGGCCTCGTGTTCCGGGAGCCCGGTGCGGACGGCGGCGGCGGTGAGCGCGTCCGCCAGGGCGTCGCCGAAACCGTGTTCGTAGGCGCGGCAGGCCGCCCAGAACAGGCGGGTGTTGCGCTGGCCCTCGTGGGCGGCCAGGACGAACTGCACCAGGCCCTCCCCGCGACGGGCCGCGGTGGCCGGTGCGCCGGAGCCCGAACCGGTGGCCGGTCCGGACGCGGTGCCCGAGCCCGACCCCCTGCCCGTGCCGGGGGTGCGGGCCGGCGGCGGGGCCAGGAGGCGGAGCAGGGCGCGGGGGCAGGGGGCCGGGGTGAGGTGGGCGGTGCCGGGGGCCAGGCGGTAGCGGCCGCGGGCGGTGACCGAGCCGGGGCCGACCAGGTAACCGCCGCTGCCACGGATGTCGATGCCGGGGGCCAGGCGGCCGGCGGAGTTGGGGACCGTCGCGTCCGCAGGTCCGGTCAGCCAGAGGTGGCGGCCGCCGCTCGGGGTGAGCACCGTGACCGTCGGCGGGATGGTGAACAGGTGCTGCAGGGCCAGCTGCCGCAGCGCGCCCGCCGCGTCGCTGCCGTACGCGGGGTCGACGTCCAGATCGATGCCGATGAGGCGGTGCGGGGCCCGTCCGCAGGCTATGCCGTAGCCGGTGGCCCGGGGCGCGGCGGCGAAGAGGGCGCGGACGGCCGCGGGGTCGGTCGTGGCGTCGTGCACCCCGTGTCCCGGCAGGCCGCACTCTCCCCGGCAGTGCGGCGGCGCCTGCTCACCCCGGTGCGGCGAGCGCAGCGCGGGGAGCTTGGTGGCGGAGAGCGGGAAGACGGGGAGGCCGCGCCCGGCGGCGGCGAGGGCGTGGGCGAGGGCCAGGGTGGGGGTCTGCCGGTCGATGGTGGCCATGCCATCATTTTCGTACACGAGTTCGAATAAAGGAAGAGGGGGAGGCGAGAGGCGGGGCGGAGGCGTCCGGGAGGGCCGGTGGCGGAACGCTTCTTCCCGGGCGTGTCGACGGGTCGCTGAGGTCACCTCGCTGACCTGGACTTTCGCGCGGCTCAGGAGGTTTATCCGCTCTTCGTCATACGTGAGGGGGAATCGGGGGGTGGTGAGGGGTTCGCCGGGGAGGTGCTGGGCAACTCTGGTCTCGCGACGTTGTGAACAGCACCGGGGTGGTCGGCCAACTCCCCCGGGAACAGTCGAATATGAAGCCGCAATTCCGTTCCCTGGAGGACATGACATGGCACGTATCCGTACCGCTCGCGCTCTCGCCGCTGTCGCTGCTCTGCCCCTGGCCGTCGCCCTCTGCGGAGGGGTCGCCGTGGCGGACAACGGCTCCTTCGCGAACGACGGATCGAACGCGGCTGTGGCGACGGTGGGCGGCAGCGGCGTCGGCGGCAACAACGCCGGAAACTCGTCCACGACCCAGCAGCAGGCGGTCGGGGCGGGAGCGTCGAACCAGAACACGTCCGCCCAGGTGAGCGACTCGGCCTTCGTGCCGATCGACCAGTCGGACCACAGTGTCGCGGTGAACTTCACGCCCTTCTTCTGGTGATCCTCCTCGGGGGGCACGGGCGACGCGGATGACACGGTCGCGGTCGCGGACGTCGGGGCCTCCCGGGGGGCCCCGGCAGACCGAACGGCAGCCCGCGCGAAGGCACTTCGGAGCCTTTGTGCGGGCTGCCGCCGTCTGGACATCCTCTACGACCACTTCACGCCGTTCGTCCTGATGCACCTGGAGGAGTACGGTTTCTGCGGTCCCGGCGGGGCCGGGGAGTTCGCCGCGGCCGGACGCCCTGTCCCTGAACACCCACGGGGGCCAGCTGGGCCAGGCGTGCCTCCACGGGACGAACGGCATCGCGGAGGCCGTCCGGCAGGCCCCGGGGAGTGCGGTGAACCAGGTGGCGGGGGCGGCGAGGGCGCCGGTCACGGCCGGTACGGGCGTCCCGACGTCGGGCCTGGTCATCGGCGCGGACGGCTGAACGGCGACGCCCGGCCCCGGGGGCTCTCGGGGGTGGACCCTTACGGCCGGGCGGCGGCCCGTCCACCTTCAGGAGGTGCGGGGCGCACACCCCCTACAACCTGAGGCGGACGAGGCTTCGGGACCTGGGGGCGATCCCCTCGGCGGTGCTCGCTCCTAGCGTTGGGTACATGACCACGCCAGTCTGCACGGGCGCCTCCAGGGCGGCCTCTGCCACCGCCGCCGGCCACCCCCACGCGCCCTACGCGTCGTTCTCCTCGTACGTACGGGCCCGTGGGCCGGTCCTGCTGCGTACCGCGCGCTCGCTCACCGCGAACCCGTGCGACGCGGAGGACCTGCTGCAGACCGCGCTCGCCAAGACGTACGTCGCGTGGGAGCGGATCGAGGACCACCGTGCGCTCGACGGCTACGTGCGGCGGGCGCTGCTCAACACCCGCACCTCGCAGTGGCGCAAGCGCAAGGTCGACGAGTTCGCCTGCGAGGAACTGCCCGAGCGGGAGGCCCTTCCGGCGCCCGACCCGGCCGAGCAGCAGTCGTTGCACGACGCGATGTGGCGCGCGGTGCTCAAGCTCCCGGACCGTCAGCGCGCGATGGTCGTCCTGCGCTATTACGAGGACCTGAGCGAGGCCCAGACGGCGGAGGTGCTCGGCGTGTCGATCGGTACGGTCAAGAGCGCCGTCTCCCGTGCCCTCGGCAAGCTCCGCGAGGACCCGGAGCTGACGCCGGTCCGCTGACCGGCACCACCACCGGGGGCATCCGCACGGCCCCCGGGCCGGGTGCCCCCCAAGGCCCCGGTCAGGAATTTCTCCCGCGAGTAGTGACATACCGCGTGGTATGTGCGCAGAATCAGCGGAACCTTACTGCCGCGTAGCGCCCACCGGGAGGACGCCGTGCTGAGCACCATGCAGGACGTACCGCTGACTGTCACCCGCATCCTGCACCACGGGATGACGATTCACGGGAAGTCGCAGGTCACGACCTGGACCGGCGAACCCGAGCCGCACCGCCGTACCTTCGCCGAGATCGGCGCCCGCGCCACCCGGCTGGCCAACGCGCTCCGCGACGAGCTGGGCGTCGACGGCGACCAGCGGATCGCCACGCTCATGTGGAACAACGCGGAACATGTCGAGGCCTACCTCGCCATCCCCTCCATGGGCGCCGTGCTCCACACCCTCAACCTCCGGCTGCCGCCCGAGCAGCTCGCCTGGATCGTCAACCACGCGGACGACAAGGCGGTGATCGTCAACGGTTCGCTGCTGCCGCTCCTCGTGCCGCTGCTGCCCCACCTGCCGAGCATCGAGCACATCGTCGTGGCCGGCCCCGGCGACCGCTCCGCCCTCGCCGGGGTGACGCCCCGCGTGCACGAGTACGAGGAGCTGATCGCGGGCCGGCCCACCACGTTCGACTGGCCCGAGCTGGACGAACGCCAGGCCGCCGCCATGTGTTACACCTCCGGCACGACGGGCGACCCCAAGGGCGTCGTCTACTCGCACCGTTCGATCTACCTGCACTCGATGCAGGTCAACATGACCGAGTCGATGGGGCTGACCGACAAGGACACCACCCTCGTCGTCGTGCCTCAGTTCCACAACTGTGAGCCTAAAGGGGCATCCCCACCCTTGGGCGGCGACGACCTCGCCGAGCAGGACGCGGCCCCGGTACCTCGCGGAAGGTACCGGGGCCGTTCCTTATGGCCCACCGCGCCGCACGGGGGATGACGGCAGCGGTGGGCCCTTCCCCCCCCCTACCGGGTGTCGCGGCGGGGGAGGGCGGCGAGGGCGCACGCGTCGGCGCGGGCGCGCACCCCTGTGGTTTACAACAGGCGGGCGACCTCGGGCGGCATGAACAGGTCCCGCGTTCGGTGCTCCGCCCACACCCTGGCCGGGTCGTCGGCATCGTGGCGAGCGTACGACGGGCACAGCTCGCAGTCGGCAGGGTGCGGCGGGGGCACCTCTTCCGGATGCACCTCGGCTATGTGCCGGGCGACCTGTAGTTGTTCCCAGAGACACCCCTCGGGGGCGGCCCACATTTCGGCGAGCCGCCGCAGTCGCATCGTGCAGTCGGAGCATGCCCACATGAACGGTGGGGGGATAGGGCGGTCGCCGACCTCGCCCGGATCGCGGACCGTCATCGGACCCGGCGCGTTGTCGCGCCCATGTACGCGCGGCCTGTGGCGGCGACGCGGCTGAGGTAGGCATCGACGGCATCGGGCCCCGCGCCGGGCGGCAAGGGGTCAAGGCCGATGGTCACGCAGACCGGGCCGCCGGCGACGACGTGTCGACGCCAGTCGTCGCCAGTGGCGGGGAGCCGCAGAACAAACGTGGGATGCCCGTAGTCCAGGGCGGCGAAGCGGTCGCGCAAGAGCAGCCGAGGGCCGACGATCGGCACGCGTTCGGCGGCCGGGCGTAAGCGCATCGAGTCGACCATGCCCATGAGGCCAGCCTCGACCGACTCGGCCGATTCCCCAGGGCGACGCGGGGGCGCGTGGCCAATCAGGATGTAAGCGACTGGCGTCGAGAGGCCGCCGACATCGACCCACGTCGACACGGTGCAGCCAGCGGCGAAGCCAGGGCCGGGCACGGCCCGGAAGGACAAGGCGGGTTCGGTCGTCATCGCTTCACCTCTGCCCACACGGCCTTACCGAGTGGGCGGTCGTTGGTTCCCCATCGTGCCGCGAGTTCGTCAACGATGTGCAGGCCGCGCCCGCGGGCGCGTTCGTCCGACTCGTTCCGCATGCAGGGGCGCGTGCGGCTCGGGTCGTGCACCTCTACGCGCACAAGCTCACGCGTTGTCAGGACGGTAACGAGTACCGAGTCTCCTGGCTCGGTGCCGTACCTGTACGCGTTCGTCACCAGCTCCGAGACGATCAGTAAGACATCGTCGAGGCGGTCGGCGTCGAGCTGGTCGTCGTCGAACGCCAGGAGGTCACGCACGTACACGCGAGCCTGTGCGGGTGCCTCCTTGCTCTTGGGGAACACGGCCTGTGCGGGGGGCCCGGGTGGCGGCGCGCAGCAGGGCGCCGGGGCCTGCCGTCTTTCGTTCATGCCAACCCCTCTGGAGCTGCGGTCACGAGCGGATGAGTTTCGTTGACCAGGCAACACCCGTAACGAAAGTGCGGGTACCGTCGAGAGGGGTGTCGAAGGGTGTCGCTTTCGTTGCCCACAGTCGCGGAGGGTGCGGGATGAAGTCACCGAATGAGCAGCTTGGCTACTGGTTGGGGCGGTCCGGGTTCAGCCGTAAGGAACTCGCCCGGCGCGTGCAATCGAAGGCGCAGGAGTGGGGACAACCGAACGTTGCGCCCAACGCGACGCGCGTTCGGTGCTGGTTGGAAGGTGAGACGCCCCGCGCGCCGATTCCCGACGTGTTGGCTGGCGTCTTCTCCGATCACTTCGGGTGGCGCGTCACAACGTACGACCTCGGCCTCGGAGAGGGCAGTTCGGCCGACGCTGCGCTCATGTACGACCCCTCTTTCGCGGCTACGGTGGAAGTCGTCGCCGACCTGGGGAGAGCTGACGTGGATCGTCGTAAGTTCCTTGCAGCCGCGCCGTTCGCGGCCGTTGCCGGGGTCGGTCCTTCGCGGGACTGGCTGTTGGCCACCCTCGACCAGCAGCCAGAGCCGGGCCCTCGGGTGCACATCGAGGACGTACTCGCCGTGAAGAACATGTTCGCCACGTTTCAGAAGATGGACGTGTTGCAGGGCGGCGGGTCCGGGCGCCTGGTCCTCGCCGAGTACATGAACCACCACGTCTATCCCCTGCTTCGGCGGTCACACGACGACCGCGTACGGCGCGCTCTGTGCGAGGCCGCCGCAGAACAGACGTACCTGCTGGGGTGGATGGCCTACGACAACGGCGAACACAGCACCGCTCAGCGGTACTTGATTCAGTCGCTACGCCTCGCCGAGGAATCGCAGAACGCTCCGCTGGGTGCGCATGTCCTTGCGGGCATGGCGGACCAGGCGACGCTACTCGGCAACCCTGCCGAGGGGCGGCGCCTCGCACAGGCAGGGCGACAGGGGCTGTCGAGGGCGGAGTCGCCGGCGTGCCTCGCCGACCTGTGGTGCCTGGAAGCTCGGGCGCTCGCCCTGCTTGATGACAAGGTCGGTGCGGCCCGCGCGGTCGTTCAGTCGGAACGGGCGTACGAGCGGGTCGACCTCGCGACCGAACCAGACTGGGCGGCGTTTATCGACCCTGCTTACCTGCACGGCGAGCACGCGAACACCATGCGAGACATGGGCGACGCCAAGTCGGCCGAGCAGCACGCGCGCCGGTCCATCGAGCACGCGAAGAAGCAGAAGCGGGCCCGCCGGGGTGCCATGTCACAAGCGGCGCTTGCGGTGTCCCACCTGCAACGGCGCGATCTCGACGGAGCGTACGCGGCCGGTCTGCGGACGCTCAGCCTGTCGGGTCAGGTGAAGTCCTCGCGCGCGGTCGAGGCGGTACAGGACTTGCAGCGGCGCATGCAGACGTTCGGCAGTGACCGTCTGATCGCTGACTTCAACGAACGGGCGCGTGCGCTGGTCGCCGCAGCATAGGCGCAACGACAGAACGCCCCCCGTACGGCCATACGCGGCCGTACGGGGGGCGTTGCTCATGTGCGGGTGGCGATCTGCCACAGGGTGAGTGCGAGGCCGACCAGGGCGACCAGGGCGGCCACAGATGGCAGGGGCCACCGGGACCGTTCGAGGTCTGCGAGGCGGGTGTCGTTGCGCTTCTGGCGCTCGGTCTCGCCGCGTTCGAGGGTGTCGAGGCGGGCGTCGTGGTCGTCGAGGCGGCGCGCGTGTTCCTTGATCGCTTCGTCGGTCTGGTCGTGGCGTTGTACGAGCAGGGCGAGGGCGCCGTCGGTGCGCGTGAACCCGACCTCGATCGTCCGCCTGATCCGCTCCAGTTCAAGGGCGACTGCGGCCGGGTCGGACGGCGAGGGCTGGGTCGTCACGGCGCGGTGTGCTCCTTGTCGTCGTCGACCAGGCCGAGGCCGAACCGGTCGAGCAGGGCCTCGACGCTCGGCAGGGCCATGACGCGCGCGAGGCCGCCGGCTGCGGCGAGACCGGCGGCGACCCACGGCAGGGACTCGGGCACGCCGGACGCGTCCACGATGGCGGGCAGGGCGACGGCGAACCCGACGATGCCCTGTATGACGGTCCGCGCGGTGCGCTTGTTGGCGTCGGTCATGTGGTGGTGCTCCTGTTCCGGGTGGGCCCGCCCCGGTCGGGGCGGGCCGGGTGGGGGGGCGAGGTCACGCGGTGACGGTGAACCCGTGGTGCTTCGCGAGGATGTCGAGCGAGGCGCGGCCGGGCAGTCCGTCGGCGTCGGCGCCGTGGTACCCGCAACGGCGCTGCCACGCGGCGTACGCGGCCTTGGTCTGGGTGCCGAAATGGCCGTCTGCGTACTTCTTGGCGAGCAGTCCCTCGGCGGCGAGGGCGTCCTCGACGATCCGGGCGCCCGCGTACGAGACCGGCGTACCGGACTTGGCGGGGTCGGTCCGGGCGGCGGCGAGTAGCTTGGACAGGTCGACGACCTTCGCCGCCGGCTTCGGCTTGCTGGGCAGGGTGCCGAGCAGCTTCCGGAGAGTTGTTTCCCCCGGCACGCCGTCGGCGTCCGCTCCGGAGTAGCCGAGGCTGCGCTGATAGTCGGCGTAGTTCTCGGTGTCGGCGTCCGACCAAGTCGGGCCGGGGCCCTCGGCGTAGTGCTTGCCGAACCCCTTCGCGACCAGGGCGCGGCCGACCTTGGTCACGTGGTCGCCCTTGGCGCCGTAGCCGTAGGACAGGCCGCCGATCGTGACCCGGTAGCGGGCGACGGTCGGCTCGCTCGGCGAGGTGCTGCCGGTGAGCTTCTTCGCCCGGCGGACGATCTCGGGCAGCTGGGCGACGATCCGGGAGCCGGGGCACGACGTGTGCCCGCCCCACGCGCTACCGCCGAGGCCGTGGTACGCGAGGCCGCGGTCGCTGGTCGACGTGGCGACCTTGAGCGGCACGCCGTAGGTCACGTGGGCCCACGCCAGTACCTCGGCGTTGCGGTCGAGCTGGTCGTCGGTGAGGGTGTCGCCGCCTTCGCCCTCGTTCTCGACGGACAGCCACGACGTGTTGCCCGCGGCCTGAGCCCACGCGCGGTCGGACGTGTCGACCCACTGGTACAGGGCGCCGCCCTTGCCGGTGCCGAAGTGGCTCGACGCGCGGGCCTTGCTGTTGCGGAACCACGAATCGGTCCCGGCGAGGGTTCCGGCCATGATGTGCACGACGACGCCGCGCACTTCGGCCTGTCCGTTGTTGGTGAAGTTGACGGCGATCGGGCGCCACTGGGCGCCGGGCAGACGTGCCACGGTTGGTGTCTCCAGACATGAAGAAACGCCCGGCGCGGTGCGCTCGGGCGTGCGGTGTGGGGCGTGGTGCGGGGGCGTCAGACCATGGCGAGGGCCATAATCGCGGGGTCGAGGCCGACCTCGCCGGTCGCCTGGTTGACGGTCGTCGGTAGCGAGGTCTGTCCGCTCGGAATGCACCAATGGCGCTGAAAGGCGGTCGCGCCGAGGAAGAAGTTTCCAGGGTTGGACGGCGACTCGTTCTGAATGTGCATGTAGTAGAAATCCGTCGCGCCCCCGGCGGACATCAGGAAGGCCGCCCAGTACCGGCCCGGTTGCAGGGTCGCTGTCGCGGTGAGCGGGACGGGGACGGCGCCGATGTGGTTGTTCTTGGCGCCCGGCGCGGTGCCGGTGATCTGGCCGGCCTCGGGGAGGTTGGACACCTGGCCCGACGTGGCGACGCGCGTCCCGGACTCGTTGTAGATACCGGCGTAGAACCGCGCGGCCGGAACGAGCGTCGAGCCTCCCCACCCACGTGCGTGGATCACCACCCGGTTGACCGGCGTCGGCTCCGTGATGTTGATCCCGGACAGGTAGATGCGGCCCACGACCGCGGCTTTCAGAGCCGGGTTCGCGACGCTGGCGGGGTCGACCGACCATGCCTGAAAGCCGAGACTCTGCGGGGTCCATACGTTCTTGGCGACGGCCGTCGGCATCTGCGCAATGGGGAGCCTGGTCGAGGCGTCGAGGGACGCGACGCCGTTCGCTGCTGCTCGCGCGGTTGTGGCGAGGGCACCGACCTGGGCGGCGGTGTGCGTGTGACTGGCGGTCGCCGCGCCCACGTCGCCGGCCGCGAGGACGACGACGCCTGTTTGCCCGTTGACCGAGTCGACGGCGCCCCCGCCGGTCCCCTCGGGCAGCTGCTCGGCGGGGACCTTCCCGGACGCGTCCAGCTGGGCGACACCCCCCGCCGCGCCCGGCGCGGTGGCCGGGACGGCTCCCACGTCGGCGGCATCGAGGACGACCTCGGCGACGGACTGCCCGTTGACGGACTGCACGACGCCCGGCGCTCCGGGTGCGCCGTCCGCTCCGTTGGTGCCGGGCGTGCCAGGTACGCCCTGGTCGCCCTTGACGCCCTGGGGGCCGACCAGGGACGCGAGCCACTGGGCGCGGGTGCCGGTGAACCCGGCGGCGACGGCGACCTCGTACGCGTCGTCGCCCGCGATGCCGGTCGCGCCGGTGTCGCCCTTGACGCCTTGGGGGCCGACCAGGGACGCGAGCCACTGGGCGACGGTGCCCGCGAACCCGTTCTCGACGGCGACCTCGTACGCCGAGTCACCCCGTACGGCGACGTAGTTCGGCGTCGTCGGGTCGGTCGGCGCGATGTCGGCGAGGTCGACCTCGGGTGTCTCGGCCGGTAGCCACACCTGGTAGACGCGGTTCATGGTGACGCCCGCGAGCTGTTCGGCGACCGAGTACGACCAGTCGCTCGGGTTCATGCCGGGTGCGTCGTTGGCCGGTAGGACGACCTCGAACCGGCCTGTGGCGTCGAGCGGCGCGGTTACGGGCCCGCCGAGGATCACGTCGAACTCGCCGAAGGTGACCATGCCGGGGGCGCGGAAGATGACTTGCCCGGTCAGGGGCTTGCCCTCGGGCGTGAGGAACCGGCCGGACAGCCGGACAACGGGGATTCCCTCGGGCAGCATCACGCCTCCTGGTCGTTGTTGGGGTCGCCAGGAATGGCGCGGGCCTCGGCGGTCGCCGAGGCGGTGAGGCTTGCGGGCGGGTCGGGGACTTCGGACGCGCTGAACGTGTTTCGCGTGTAGCTCGCGAATACGCGCGTCTCGATCGCGCCCCCGGAAGCGCTGTTGCGGTGCTCGATCTGAATCGTGACTTCCTCGCCCCAGTCGGCGCCGTCGAGCGGCTGTGTGATCGTCCGGTTGACCCACGTTGAGCCGCTGGGGATCGTCCACGTGCCGAGGGTCTGTGAGTCGCTGCCGCGTACGTAGTTCACGCGGACCTGCCCGCCGTTCGAGCTGATCGTCGAGAAGGTGAGAACTAGTACGGCGTTCTGTGCGGGGCCCCGGCCGACCCACGCGAACCCCCACGCCGTGCCGCCCTCGTAGCCCTGTATCGCGGTGGGGTACATGGGGAACGGCATCCAGGGGCGGCCGAGCATCCAGTCGCACCAGGCGTCGTCCATCATGATCACTTTGCCGGACCGCGACCATGTCCGGATCATCTGACCGGCTCCGCTGCCGTTGTACTCGTCGCCGACGGTGAGCGCGGCCGTGCCCGACACCGACCTCGCCATGCCGACGGCCCAATCGCCTTCGGCATCCTGGCCGGTCATGAACACGCGGTTTCCGTTCGCGGCCTCGGCGATCAGTCGGCCCCCCTCGCCGATCCGCACGTCGCCGTTGAGGATTTGGTTAAGGGCGGGGCGCATCTGCGCGCGCCCGCGCAGCTGCCGTACCTCGCGCTCAAGGGCGGCGATGCGGTCGAGTACGTCCTGTGGGACGAACGGCATTACGGGGCCTCCAAGTACAACTGCGCGGTTTCGGGGCGTCCGCGCTCGGGCGGGCTCACGTTGATGCCGACTACGCGGTATCGGGCGTCGAGCGCGGTCGGGTGCCACAGGTCGCGGATGCGTAGGCGGATGGTCGAGCCGACCAGGCCGGGCGTGATCGCGCCGCCGAGCCGGACCGTGATTTCGGGGATGGTCACCGGGTCGCGGGCGGCGGTGTGGTCGGCGCGGGCGTAGGCGTCGAGGGTGTCCTGTCGCTCAACCGTGGTGTAGTCGCTCGATCCGTCGAGGCGCGGCCACCCGGCGGCGAGGTCGTCGTCGGCGACCAGGACCGGCGAGGTAAGCGGGTAGCTGTCGGCGGCCTGGTTGTCGTTGATGGACGCGCCGCGCGTCTGCCACGTGTTCGCCTTCTTGGTGGCGTCGACCGGCCACGTGTAGGACAGGACCGGCCCCGGGTGGTCGAGGACGACCTCGGACGCGCCCGTACGGATCGTCGGGTGTCCCAGCTGCAACCGCTTGATCCGGCGGCCGTCGCTGTCGCGGAAGCTCGCGATGCGCCACTCGAACCCGTTCTCGACGGCGGCGAGGTCGTCGAGCAGGTCGCCGATGCTCGGGAGGTCGTACCGCAGGAAGGTGCGGTCACGCGGGACGCCGGACGGGTCGGCGTCGTACGTGATGCCGATGTCGCCGCCGGTCGTGCTCTGCGCGTAGTCGACCAGGCCGCGCGCGATGTCGAATTGGTCGACCTGCTGCGCGATCTGCGTGTCGTACAGCAGGCGGCGGTACAGGTAGCTTTCCCACCCGCCGGCCTGAATCTGGGCGCCGAGGAAGCCGCGGGCATCCGAGGCGAGGGCGAGCGTCCACAGGACGCCGCCCCACCACAGGTCGCGTCCGCGCTCGACCCATATCCCCGTACGGCCGGGCAGGATCGCCCGGCGGGCCCGCTCGGCCACGGCGCGGTTGGGGATCGGCACGGTGCCGGTGAACCGGCCGGTTTTGCCGATGTAGTCGTCGAGGGCGACGCCCTGAACGGGCAGGGCGTCGAGCAGCTGGTCGGATCGCAGATCACAGAACAGGACCCGGTACGGGGGCGCGGCGCGCACGGCACCCCCCGTCACGGCAGCAGGAACGTGCACGACGCCCTGATGTTCCGGTCGTTGCGCAGCGCGCCACCCCCGGACCAGGTGCGCAGCGTGAGCACACCGGACGTGGACAGGCGGGCGGACCCCTCGCCGTACCCGTCGGACACGGATATGTCGGCGTCGATGTTCGGGCGCCACCCGCTCGGCAGGGTGCCGATTGTCTCGTCGTTGATGTTGCCCCCTGCGGGCACGTTGAGTTGTGCGCCCTTGCGGCTGACCTCGACGACGAACGAGCACACGCCCGCGTCGGGGTTGCGGCGCGCGGCGAAGGTGTTCAGCGTGTAGTTGGAGGAGACGGCGAACCCGGTCGCGGTCGACTCGGTCCGGCGCGGGGCCCGGTAGGTCTGCCATTCACCGGCCGTCGCGTTCCACCGTTCCAGCACGCTGCCGTTGTCGCGGTACTGGCCGTCGTACGAGCCGTTGAAGCCGAGGCCCCACCCGCGCGGGATGATGCCCCCGGCGGCGGTGGTGTAGCGCCGCCGGTCGGCGAGGGCGGACGCCCAGTTGATGCCGCCCACACCCGCCGAGGTGCCCGCGGGTACGGTCACGTCCCACAGGCGCAGACTCGCCGGCTCCAGGGTCGGCGCGGTTGGGGTCGCGTCGGGCTCGCCCTCGACGATCTCGATACGGGCGAGGTTCTGCCCTTCCCTGTCGAACAGGGCGTCGAGCACGCGCACGGCCACGGTGTCGATGCGGCCGAACTGCGCGTCGCCGTCGGTGAATGTGAGGGTGACCGGCCCGTCGTTGGCGATCGGGTACGCGCCCTGGGCGTCGGTCCCCTGTACGTACGCGCGCCCGGCGCCTATCTGGAGTTGCATTGCGGCGGCGCCGGTCGCGGCGAAGGGGTCGCCGCCCGGCAAGACGCCGTCGCGGACCCTGATCGGGGACTCGTGCGCGACGGGCGACACGGGGGCGAGGCGGGTGTCTTCACGGGTCTGCGCCTTGGGCAGCAGCCATGCGGAACGCACGGTCACGGGGGGTGTCTCCTTACCAGTAGGCCGGGCGGTACCGCACGGTCGCGGTCGCGGCGGGGTCGCCGGACGCTGCGCGGAATTGCAGCTGCGAGGGGCCCGGCGGAAGAGTCCATGTCTGCTCGGGGACCGAGCGCGCGGTCGCGGTGTAGATCCGCGAGGCAGTCGTGTTGAGCGTGACCGTGCCCGCCGCGGTGTCGACGGCGAGCACGTCCTCGGCGGCGAGCGGTAGGTCGTATTCGAGTACGTCGCCCGTGTCCACGTTGGTGATCGAGGGCCGTTCCACCGGGCCCCGGAACTCGATCAGTGGATGGGTCGCGGCGTCCCCGGCGTTGACGACCGACAACGTGCCGGTGCTGCCGGGGGTGCCGAAGTCGAGCGGCCACGACAGGCCGCCGGACGGCGAGCCGATCAGCAGCGACGACGTGCCGATCGGGACCGGCGCGGGGAGAGCGGCGGGCAGCAGTACGACCGGCTGCACCCACGCGGCCCCGGCGGGCGCCGTCGCGGCGAACGTGCCGTCGCCCTGGTCGCCGGTCGAGTCGGCGAGGTACGCGCCGGACGCGTCCCACCACCGGAGGACGATCGTCGCCCCCTGGGCGGCGGCGAGCGCCGACGTGAACGCGACCTCGGCCCCGACGGACACCGGCCACCCGTAGTCGCTCGACTCGGCCGACCAGACCAGTTCACCGCCATCTGTCTGGGGGTGAACGCTCACCGTGCCGACGCCGTCGCCGGCGAGGGCGGGGTCGCCGTCCGTCCACCAGCGCCAGAGTTCGCCGACGCCGGCGGCCTGCTCGCCGTCGAGAACCTGCTCGGGGTCGGTGTCCCACATCAGGCCGCTTTCCGGCGCGGGCAGGGTCGCGGGGGCGACCTGCTCGACCAGGCCGTACCGCCGTGGGTCGGTCGCGACGAACTCGACCGCGCCGCCCACGATGGTGCCGAGCCGGTAGCCGAGGCTCGCGGGTATCGCCCGGCGGGTCGCGCGGGCCCACACGAGCAGGGGCCCGCGTTCGTCGATCCACACGACGAGCGGTAGTTCGTCCTCGACCGGCACCGTGCCCCGGTTGAGGGCCGCCACGACCGCGCCGACGGACGCGCGCGGGGCCCGGATGACCAACCCGTCGAGGCCGATCGTCCGGGCCTGTGCGAGCAGGCCGCCGGGGAACGCGCCGTGCGCGTCGCTGCGCGGGACGGTTCCGGAGTCGAGCCCGGGGAGGTCTTCCCACCCCGTGAGCGTCCGCCACCCGTAGGGGGTGCCGGGGCCGAGCAACAGGTCGCCGTACTGGACGTGTCCGGGCCGGGTGACCTGGTCGCCGACAGCCATCGTCACCCCCTCGCCTTGGCAAGCCAGTTGAGGGCCCGCGCGTTGTCGTCCGGACTGCCGTTCTCAGCGGCGTGCCAGTGCTCGACGTGTACGGTCGGGCCGGACGACGGCGCGGCGGCGAACGGCGAGCCGTAGCCGGGCACGACCGCGCCCGCGAGGGCGGGCACGGCGGGGGGCTCGACCAGGTTTTGCATGGTGCGGGCGACCGCGCCCGCGCCGCTCTGGATTCCCTTGACCAGACCGGCGGGAATCCACCGGCCGACCTGCTTTGCCATGACCCGCGACGGCGAGTGAATTCCCAGAGCCTTTGCGATCGGTCCGGGAATCATGTTTTTCGCAAAGGAAATCAGCTGGTTTTTCAGCCAACTGCCCATCGAGCGAACGCCGTTGTAGAGGCCGCGAATCAAGTCGCGCCCCTTGTCCGACAACAGATCCTTGAGACTGCCGACGGCGGAAACGATCCTGCCGGGCAGGCCGCGCACCCAGTTGACGAGTTCCGTCGCCTTGCGAACGCTTCCATCCTTGATGGACTGCCAATGCTTGATGATCAGGCCGGGCAGCGTCCAGTTAAGAAAGAAGTTGATCAGCTTTTGCGGCAGGCCCTTGACCCAATCCACAATTCCGTTCCAAACCCGAACGGTTCCCGACTTGATCGAATCCCAATGCTTGATGATGATCCCGACAAGCGTGAAATTCAGGAACAGGTCGAGGAGGAACTGACCCACGGACTTGATCTTGTCCCAGATCCAGTCCCACGCCGCAGCAGTGGCGCTCACGATGGTGTCCCAGTTGGCGACGATGAGCGCGACCAGGGCGACCACGGCCGCGATGATGAGCCCCACGGGGCCCATCGAGAGAACCCACGCCGCAGCCATCCGCGCGGCCTGAATCATCGACTGTGTGCCCATGAGGACCCACGCCCCCACCACGCGGGCGGCGGCGGCGACGGCCCCCGCACCCTGGGCGATCCAGCCGGCGAGCATCGACGCGTTCGCGACCAGGAACGCGCCGACCGCGCCCGCCGAGGCGGCGCCCTGGGCGATCCACCCGGCGACGACCGCCGTCGAGGTGGCCCACGCCTGTGCGGCGAGGGCGACCAGCGTCGGGAGCAGAAAGGCCGTGATCAGCCCGGCGGCGACGGTAAAGGCCGTCGAGTGGTCGGAGACGAACCCGGCCGCCGTGGCTACGCCCTTGCCGAACTTGAGCGCGTACTCGGCTCCGGTGACCAGGGCCGGTACGACGTAGTCGCCCATGACGCCGACGAGTGCTTGCATGGCGCCGCGCTTGAATGCCTCGAATTTGGTCGCGGCATTGTCCCGCATCGCGTTTCCGGCCTTGTCGGTCGCGCCCTTGACATCGCCGAGTGCCTTTACTGCGGTGGACGGGTCGAGCTTGAAAAGCGCGCCTTGAAGGTCTTCCGCCTTGGTGCCGAAAAGCGCGACAGCGGTTGCGTTCCTCTTGGCCGGGTCCTCAATGGCCTTGATGCGCTGGAGGACATCGCCGAGCGCCTTACTGGCCTCGGGCCCGCCCTTAGTGAACGTCTTGGCCATGACATCGGCGTTAAGGCCAATATCCTTGAAAGCCGCAACACTTCCCGCAGACATGTCCTTACTGCGGATCGCGAATTCTTTCAGCGCGTCCGCGACGGTGTCCGCATCGCGTGCGCCACCCTGCAACCCCTGTTGCATAAGGCCCATCGCGGTTTGGGCGTCGAGGCCGAGGTCGCGGAACTGCGTCGGATATTCGGTGAAAGTGTCGAGCAAATCCTCGGCGGAATTGACGCCCTTCTGCGTTCCCTTTACGAGAACGTCCATTGCCTCATCCGCAGACGACGCAACGCCGGTCTTGAGCATCGTCCCGACGGCGCGGGACACCTTCCCCACGTCCTCGCCCATCACGGCCGCGGTGTCCGCGACCCGCTTGGACATGGTCTGTATCTGGGCCTGTGTCGCCTCGGGCGGCAGCAGGCCGTTTTGGGCAATGCCCTTGATGACCTCGGCGCCGTCCTCGACCGAGTCGACGATCGCGCCCGCGTACAGGTCGCCGGCGACCTTGCCGTACTTCGCGGCCACCGGCCCCGTGGTGCCGAGTTGGGCCTGTAGCTTGCCCTGCACCTTGCCCTGTTCGAGGGCTTGGCCGACTCCAGCCATGAGGGCCGCGCCGATCGTCGCGCCGACGGCGGCCCAACCGAACGCCGCGAGGGCGCTCGATCCCTGGTCGGCGGCGCTGTCTGCGCCGTCGGCCATGCCGTCGCCGATCGCGTTCCCGGCCTGCTGACCGGCGCGGTTGGCGTCGGCGATCATCGTGTCGCCGGTTGCACGCATACCGGCCTCGGCGCGCCGCATTCCGGCGGCGGCGGGGCCGTCATCGACAACGATCGTGGCGAGGAGTTCGCCGACGGTCAGGGACACGCCGGATCACCTCCTGTCGGGGGTCATCCGGCGCGGTGCCGGTGGTGCGGTTACGCGGCGGGTATGCCGGTGATAGCTGCGATCTCTGCGGGGTCGGTCACCTTGCGGGGGGTGCGCGACCAGGCGCGGGCGAACCGCGCGTCGCCGGACAGGCCAGAGATCAGGGCCAGGAACCGGCGGGTGGACAGGGCGGCGAGGTCATGGGCGGCGAGGCCGTACTCGCGGGCGAGGTCAGCCTCGACGGCGGTCCAGTTGATCAGGACCGAGCGCCAGAACTCCGCCCCTTCTTCCCCTTCTTCTTCGCGGTCGTCCGGCGCGCCGCCCTGTTCGGCGCGGCGGCTTTTCCCGCTTCCTGCTGCTCGTACAGCTCGGCGGCGCGCGCCATGGTGCAGCTGCCGGGCTTGCGGATGTTGGCGGCCGAGTAGATGAGCACGACGCCGAGTTGCCGGTCGGTCATGCCCGCTTCCGCCCACGTGTCGAGGACATCGGCCCCGTACAGGGTGGCGAGCATCCGCCGCACGTCGTTGGGGTCGCTGGACTCCTGCACGCGCTCCATCTGGAGTGTGAACATCAGGGGCAGGGACTCGGGCAGGGTGTACGTGCTCCCGAACAGGGTCAGCCGCTCGCGCGGCCGGGTGGCGGACTCCTCGGCGAAGAACGCGTCAAAGTCGGCCAGACCGGCGGCGTCGAGGTGCTGCTCGTCGTCCTGGTCGAGGGCGAGGTCGAGGTCGGTCACGGGCTCACCACCGAGGCGGTGGTCGGCGTCCCGCATCGCGTGATCGTGGCTGACCAACTGGTCTTGTCGTTGTTGCCCCCGCCCTGCTCGCCGGGCGTGACGGTGGACTCCCACACGACCCACTGAGTCTGTGACTCGTGACGCCACCGGACGCGCCCGCGCGACTCGAATCCGAGGCGGTTCGTCCACACGGTGTCGATGTACGCCTGTCCGGGGTCCTGGGCCTTGGTCGTCTTGTCGATGCGGTACTGACCCTCGATCGAGAGGGACGCGCCGCGCTGCATAACGTCCTGTTCAAACATGCCCTCGGACTCGAACACGGTCGTTTCGGTCGTCTCTTCGTTCTCGCCCGGATTGTGAGTAAACGTGTTGATACCGGCGATCGGGAGCCATGTTTCCGTACCGGCCTCGGCGTCCTCGACCTCGAAAATCCAGCCGCGGGCGTCGATGGGGCGCGAGTTGCCTGCCATCGGGGTGTTCTCCTTATGTGAGTGCGGGGCCGGACACGTCAAGATCGAAATTGACGACGTGCTCGTGTCGGCCGGTGGAATCGGGCCCCATCGGGCCGGGGGTGCCGCGCGCGGCGGCGAGGGTGAGCCACAGGCCACCGGGCAACTCCACACCCGCGAGGCCGTGTACGGCGCGGTACAGGGCCTCACACCGGGCGCGGGACAGACGCGGGTCGGGCCCGCCCCGTACGCGCACCTGTAGGCGCCGCTGTTCGGCGTCGTCGCGCGCCTCGGGCGCGGGCCCGTCGTACAGGGCGAGCGACACGGCGGCATCGGGCGCGGGCGGCATCGCCTCGACGAACAGGTCACCCGTGCGGCCGGTGGGGTCGTAGGTGACCAGGCCGAGGCCGTCGAGGTAGCGGGCGAGGCCGTCGAGCAGGTCAGCCACGGAGCGACCTCCGCACCTGCGCGGCGATGATCGCGGCGACGGCGCCGGCTTCCTCCGTGAGGGGGCCTTCGAGGTACTTCGCGGTCCGGCCCCCGTCGTGCCGGTAGTGCAGGTTCTCGTGTTGCCTGACCGCGTAAGGGGTGTCGTAGGACACGCCGGCGGTGAGCGCGCTCTCGTCGACCGAGGCGACCCCGCTCCGTTCGAGGGTTGCCTCTTCGATCGGCACACGGCGGCGGGAGCGTTCGAGGACGTGCTCGGCGGCGAGCCGTAGGCCGCGTACGGCCCCGGTGCGGGTGCCGCGCAGTGCGGCGGTGCCGTTCCATGTGAGGCGGGCACGGGCGGTCACTCGCAACTCACCTCCGTGCACGCGGGAACGGGGAGCCCCGGCGCGGTGTGCTGGGCGGTCGTGATCGCCGTGGTGGTCCGGCCGTCGGGGAGCGTGATCCGGGAGCCGGGCGGGCTGTCGAGGCCGGGCTCGGCGATCACCTGCGTGGTGCTGACGACCTCGCGGCCGTCGGTGGCCCGGCGTACCTGCCGGACGGCGGCCGAGACCAGGGCGGGCACGTCCTCGACGGCCGGGCCGTACTGCGGTCCGTACGCGCTGTCGCCGAGGTAGGGCTCGACCGTGATCCGGTGGCGCAGCAGGAAGCGGGGGACGTTCACCAGATCACCCCCGGCAGCAGTCCGGCGCGCGTCAGGGCGCGGTGCGCGCGGGGCGCGAGGTCCACGTCGCCCGCCGTGGCGGGCCCGCCCTTGCGCCCGGACAGGGACACGGGGCCGATGCTCACGGCGTCCCACCGGCCCGCCGCGCCCGTGCCGTCGTCGCCCGTGGCGAGCTGGTACTCGCACTGAGCGCAGACGGCGTCGGCGAGGGCCGACACGATGGCGGGGTCGGTCGGCATGCCGAGGTCGTCCGTCCCGTACACGGCGGTGAGTAGGGCGTCGTCGATGTCCTCGGACGCCCGCGCGAGCAGCCGCTCGGCACTCGGCGGGGCCGGGGTGCCGGTCCACGCGGCCAGTTGCTCGGGGGTGGCGTAGACGCGGCCCACCGGTCACCCCCCGTCGGTCGTGCCCTGCTCCGTCTTGCGGCGGGCGGCCGGGCGCGGCTTGCGCTTGGGGGCGTCGACCGGCTCGGTCGCGATGCCCGGGGCGACGGACTCGGGCCCGTGCGGGTTGGCCTCGCCGGCCCCGGACGGTGCGCCCGTGTCGCTCGGGCGCGGGTCGACCGCTGCATCGCGCAGCGCGGTGCCGACCTGCTCGACCTCGACCTCGCGCGGGTCGACCGGCTCGACCGGCTCGGGCGGGGGCGGCGCCGTCTTGTCGACGCCGTACCCCCGGCGGCGCGCGTACGCGATAACCGCCGGGTCGTCCGTGGTGGCCTTGCCGTTGCGGAACCGGAGACCGGCCGGGCCGTCGCCCGTGAACCCCTCAACGGGGCTGTGAAGCGTCGCCATGATCACGCCACCTTCACGCCACGGAGAACGGCGGCGGCCTTGGTCGCCTTGAGCGCGACGCCCACCGGCCCCATCTCGACCTCGCCCGTCTTGACGGCGCCCGCGCTGGTGAAGTCCGGGAGCCACTGACGGACCAGGGCGCCGCCCGTGGTGCTGATGCCGTGGAAACCGTCGAGGCCGAGGCGCACGGCGTAGATGTCCGTGGTGCCCGCCTCGGCGTCGGTCGGGATCACGGGGTCGTTGCTGCCCGCCTTCGCGCCGAGGTCGACCAGCGGCACGCCGCGCCACGTGGTGATCGTGCGGCCGAACGCGTCGAGGGTGCCCAGCTGCGACACGAAGTCGCCGATGGTCTCCAGCGCCGCGAGGGCGTCGGCGTTCATCAGGAGCGCGGTCGGCGCGCCGTCCAGCTTGGCGTACAGCCGGCGCAGGTGCTTGAGCGCGGCAATGCCGGTCACCTGGGAGTTGACGGCCGACCAGTCGTAGCCGGTCGCAGTGCCGAGGTTGAGTTCGGTACTCGACCCGGCGAGGGCCTTGTCGAGGCCGTCGAAGCTGTCGGCGTCGACCGCCGAATCGCCGTTGATCACGGCGTCGGAAAACGTCGCGTTCGCCGCCTTGATCTTCTGCGACATCTGGAGGCTGACTTCACCGGACGCGGCCGGGCCCATGTTGGCGAGGACGCGGTCGATCTGGAACGCGCCGCCCAGAACCTTGAGATCCGTGGTGTACCGCTGGCGCGTGACCTCGGTCTTCTCGTACTCGCTGTTGATCGCACGGAACGCGGCGGTGGGCTGCGTGATCAGCCGGGTGTACCCGTACGTGAGCGTCGCCCCGCCCCCCGCCGGATTGACCACGTCGTCGAACGTCAGGTTGTCGAGCAGCCACGACGACTTGCGGAATTCGTCGATGACCATCAGGTCGATGTCATCCTGTGTGTTGAGCTTCGCCTGAGCGAGGGTCACGGCCATGTGCGGTTACTCCTGGGGTGTCAGCCGCCCAGACGGGCGGCGATTGCGTCGGTGAGGGTGGCGGGCTTCCGGTCGCCGGTCGGTGCGCCCTGGAACTCGGCGCCGCCGCGCGGGGGCCCGGCGGGCGCGGCGCGGTACAGGTCGGGGTCGGTGGCGACCTCGTCCGTGATCGCCTTCTTCAGCTGCTCGGCGAACCCCTCGGCCGTCGGGTCGAGGGCGGCGAGCTTGTCCACGAAGGAACGGGAGTTGAGCAGGCGCGCGGCGTTGGCGCCCTCGGCCCCGGCGGCGCGGTACGCGGCGAGTTCGGAGCGGGCGGCGCGCAGCTGTCCGGAGAGGTCGGCGACCTGCTCGGTCAGCTTCGCCGGGTCCGGCGGGCCGTCGTCCTGGACCAGGCCGAGGGCCTTCCCGATCTGCTGCGCGATCTCGGTCCGGGCGTCGTCGGCGGCCTTCTGCTTCGCCGTGATCCGGCCCTTACCGGCCTCGGCGCGCGCGTCGCTGAGGGCCTTCTGTGCCCACGCGGGGAGGGTCTTTTCGTCACCCTCGGCCGGCTGCTGCTGCGGCGGCTCGGCGGGCTTCTGCTGGGTCGGGTCCTGCCCGCCCGGCTGGCCGTTCGGGTCGCCCTGCTGGCCGGTGCCCTGTCCGCCGTCGCCGCCCTCGCCGGTGCCCTGCCCGCCGTCGGCGTACAGGATCGGAGAGAACGGGTTCACCGCGTAGGGGTGGGCCCAACCGGCGCCGTCGAGGCGGCGGCGGGCGAGGGTGCGCGTGTTCATGGGGTGCACTCCTGGTGCGTCGGGCCCGCTCCTGGCGGGCGCGTTCGGGCATGCAAAAGGGGCCCGCTCCTGGCGGGCCCCTGGGGGTGTCGGTACTTGCTCGGGCTACTCCTGGTCGGCCACCGGCCGGGCGCGGGCGTAACCCTTGATCCACGCGGTGCGGAGCAGGGAATCGGACGGATGCGGGCACGTCCTCACGTCGTCGCCTCGGCGCCCGGCCTCGGCTCCCTGGATGACTGCCCGCGTGATGTCCTCGCGTGTGCCCACGCGTCCCCCTTCACCGCTTGTTCTGGTGGTCCGTCTCGTTCTTGCGGGCCCCGGACGCCCAGCGCTGTTCGCGGCCGGTGACCTGCTCGACGAACTCGGCTTGAGTCAGCCGGCCATGGGCGGCCCACCACTCCTTGAGTTCGTCCGAGGCGCGGGCGTACGCGATGCGCGCGGGCCCGCTGAACAAGGATGCCGGGTTGATTCCCGCCGCGGCTGCCTTCTTGTTGAGCAGGTAGCCGTTACAGGCGTCCTCGGCGGCGAGGTACTGCCGGTACACGTACTCGTCGTACAGCTGCCGGGCCTCGCGGCGGGTGATGAGGTGCCGCTCGTCGTCGACCTCTGCGACCTTGCCGTACAGCTTCTCGGCGGCCTCCCGGATGCCTGCCCAGAACCTGTCCTCGCCGTCCTCGGCGTGCGCCCCCCACGTGTCCGGGGGCGGTGCGGGGTCCATCACTTCGGCGAGGGCGTCGCCGTCGGCGAGCAGGTCGTCGACCGCGTTCCCGGTGACGGCCGGGGGCGGTAGGGCGACGGCGTCGCGGCGGTCCATCTCGGCGGCGATCCTGAGCAGTTCCTCGCTGTCGGCGTATTGCATGCACCAGGCGAGGGCGTCGTCGCCCACGTCCGCGAGGTCTGCGGCGAGGTTCCCGCCGGGGAAGTACCGGCCGAGCAGGTCGCGCCGGTCGGCCTCGGCGGCGAGGGCGGCGAGGTCGTCGCCCTGGGCGACGCGCGCGCGTGCGGCGAGGTCGTGGTCGGACAGGCCGACCAGGTCGGAGCGCACGCCCGGTAGCCGGCTGGCGAGGTCGCGCCGGTTCATCTCCGCCATGACGCGCAGCGTGTCGCCGTCGTCGAGGTGGGGGTATGCCCGCGCGAGGTCGGTGTCGCTGAACGCGAGCAGGTCGTCGGCGAGGCGCCCGCCGGGCCGTACGCGGCCGAGCAGGTCGTCGAGGTCGCGCCGGTCGGCCTCGGCGGCGATCCTCGCGCGGGCGCGGTCGTCGAGCAGGCGTGAGCCTTCGGCGGCGGCGAGCTGGTCGTCGCTCATCTCCCGTACCGACCGGTCGTCGCCCGACCAGACTCGCGCGGCGTCGACCTGCTGCGGGGTCGCTTCGGTGCGCGGTGCGGGGAGGTTCGAGGCTCCCGGCTGCTCGCGGTGCCGCAACCGGCGTAGGTCGGGGTGGGCGGCGAGGTGGTCGCGCATGGCCCCTTGCCACTGGCGGGTTTTCGCGCGGGCGGCGCGCTGCGCCTCGGGGGTGACGGCGGCGGCCTCGCGGTTCTTCCACTTCCTGATGTTCCGCTCGATCGCCCGCTGTCTCTGGCCCGCTTCGTACCCGGCGGGGTCGCTGGTGGCCCGCTCGGCCACTGTCAGACCTGGGGTGTATGCCGACACGCTGTGCCTACAGTTCGGGTGTTGCAGCCCTGCCCGGCGGGCCTGGTCGAGCGATCCGGCGACGTTCACGCGGACCATGCGGCCGTCCTCGACGGCGTGCTCGACCTCGACCGTGCGCTCGCCGTCGGGCCCGCCCACGGTCAGTACCCGGCCTTCCCAGTCCCGGCAGAGCGGGCACTCGCGCGGGGCGTTGGACACGATGACCAGGTCGACGCCGGCCTCGGCGAGGGTGCGCGTGTGCGCCTCGGTCGCGGCGCGGCCGACGGATGTCCGGACGGCCATTTCCGCGTAAGAGGTGAGCTGCCAACGGCGCCCGGAGCGGTCGCGGAACGACGTAACGCCCTGGTCGGCGAACCGGCGCATGGCGTCCTGTGTCGCCTGCCGTCGGGTGCCGGTGCCCAGTAGCGGCGTAGCGGTGACCTCGGCGACGACGCCGCGGTACCCGTCCTCGACGGTCCGCAGAATCGAGCGGTGCCGCTCGGTGAGCAGGTCGACCGTTTCCTGTGCGAGCCGGTCGACGGCCTGTGCGTTCGGTGTCACGTCGTCGACCAGGCGGCGCGCGTCGTCGGACAGGGCGCCCAACTCGGCGACGGCGGCGCGGTGCCCCGTGTTGTACGCGTCGGCGACGGCGTCGAACACGTCGAGGGAAACGGCCTTGCCCAACTCGTCGACCACAGCCTGTGAGGCGCGGCGTACGGCCTGGACGGCGGCGAGCTTCCGCTCGACCCACCCCGGCGCGTCGAGGCCGTCGGCGAGCTGCCGGGCGATGATGCCCAACAGCCGCGCCTCGGCGTCCGCGTACAGGTCGCGCGTACCGGCGGCGAGGTCTTCGACCATGCCCGGATGGATCGGCACGGCTCACCCCCCGTCGGTCACGCGGCCATGGGGAAGTTCCCGACGGGGTCGGGCGCGGCTGCTCCGGTCTCGGCGAGGATCGCGTCGACCTCGGCCCGTACCGCCGTGTCGTCCCAATCGGGGTGCAGGATCTTGACCTTGGTCGAGGTCGACACGGCCCCGGCGCGGTTGAGCAGGTCGAGCGTGGTCGCGGTCGACTGCTCGCTCTCGGCGACCCCGTCGCCGAACTCCACGCGCGGGCGCGCGGGCGTGATGCGGCTCCCGAACAGGGCCGCGTCGAGCTGCAAGAGCACGTGACACATGTCGGCGACACCGTGTCGCCAGTACCCGGCCTTCTTGCGCCGGGTGACCATGCTCCGCTGGTCGCGGCTGTCGACCTCGGTCGCGGTGACCGGCTGTCCCTCGCCGTCCAGTCCGAACGACTGGGGCGAGTAGCCGGCGGCCTGGGCGGCCTGCCTCATGATGGCCTCGGCGCTGCTGCGGTGCTCCTCGACCCGGATATCGAACTGAGCGAGGGTGATCCCCACGCCCTCGTTCGGCGGCATCTTCAAGCTGTGCCAGACCTCGCGGTCGTCGTCGAACGACGCCCCGCGCCCCGGCCCGTCGTTGCGCATGTAGCCATCGGGGATGATCAGCCGCGCGCGGGCGAGCCGGATATCGCGCATCCACGATGTCCACACCTCGTCGAGGCTGTCGAACATGTCGTAGATCGGCGCGGCGTAGTCCGAGCGGCCGAGCGGGGAACCGCGGTGCAGCCGGTTGGGCAGCATGTTGGGGACGTACGCGGCGGTCAGGTCACGGATGCCGGTCGCGATGCTGTCGCCCTCGCCGTCGGCGTCGAGCGAGCCGACCAGGTCGGCCGTGTCGGGGTGCTCGGTGAGCGGCACCCGGCGGCCCACGTTGTCGCCGCTCCCCTGGTACAGGGCGTGGATGATCCGGCCCGACTCGTGCCGCTCGAAATGCCGCCATACGGTCGCCTCGGTCGAGCCGTCCAGCTCGCGCCAGAACGACACGGCGCGCAGCATGCCGAACCGGAACTCGGGGATCGCGCCGTCGGGCTGCATGACGGTCAACAGCGGCCGGTCGGTCAACTCGCGGTCCCACGTCACCCGGAGAAACACCCCGGACAAGGCGGCGGCCTGCTCGGCCGCGCCGAGGAACACCTGTTGCGCGCGGCCCTCGTCGAGCAGCAGGTCGAGGCGGTCCTGTGTCGCCATGTCCTCGACCTTGATCGTCGGCATGTCCGCGAACAACAGGTCGGCGCTGGTGCTCGCGATGTCGCCGGGCAGGGGGACGTGTAGGCGGTTGTCGCGCCGGTCGAGGCGGTGCTCGAACGACTTCCGTCCCCACAGCCGGCGGCGCTCGGTCGGCCGCTTGTGGTTCGTGTAGACGCGCGCGAGGCGCTGCCGGTCGCCGCTGTACCACGCGTCGTCGATGCGCATCGCGTCGTACAGCGGGGCCCACGCCGGGGGCGGCCACGCTGCGCCCTGGTCAGGGAGTGCCATCGTCGCCCCCTTCGTCGGTGCCGTTCTCGATCGCGTCGGCGGCCTCGCGGAACATCGCGGCGAGGGCGGGGCGCAGCTGCTCGCCGGGGGCGAGGGTGAGTTCGCCTACCTCGACGGTGTGCTCGCCGACGGAGAACCGAACGGGCAGGGTGAACGATGCGGTCACGGGGCGGCCTCCCTGGGCGCGGTGAGCAGGTGCCGCCACTCGTGCGCCGTGCTGTGGACGGCGTAGCGCAGTGCGTCGGCTGAGTGGTCGTCCACCTTGAGGGGCGCGTCTTCTCCGCGCTCGGTGGCCTTGGGGTTCCAGCTGTAGCCGGGCAGTTCGTCGAGCAGTCCCTCGCACGACTCGTGTACGAGCAGCCGGTCGGCGGCGAGCAGGCTCGACACGCTGCGGATGCCGTCGGCGACCTCGTTCGAGGCGCGGGCGAGGCCGGGGTGTCCGTCCTGCCACATCTGGGTTGAGAAAGAGGCGGCGCTCGGGTCGATGAACGTCCACTCGGGGACGATGTCGAGGCCGTCGAGCCATGCCCGAATCGCGGTGCTGTACTGCGCGTCGGTCATGCTGCGGTGGGTGGCGCGGGAGTCGTGCCGCCACTCGGCGGCGACGTACAGCCGGTTGTCGACGCCCTCGCCGAGCAGGATCGCGCTTGTGGGGTTCGTGGTGCCGTAGTCGATGCCGCACCAGTACCGGCGCATGTCCGGCAGCTGGGTGACGACGTGGCGCGCCTCGTCCCACATGTCGTAGATGGCGCCCTCGGCGACGACCCACGCGCCGTCGATCATCCGGCGGCGCCACAGTCCGACGTACTCGGCGGCGAGGCTCGCGACGTACTCGGCACTTAGTGAGGGGTTGTCGGACAGCTTGAAGTGCCACGACGCGAGGTCGAGGTCGGCGGCGCGGTCGAGATAGCCGGTCTTGAGCCAGTGCCGGGGCGAGTCGGGGTTCGTGGTCAGGTACAGGCGCGCGCCCGGTACGGACAAGCGGGCGAGCAGCTGCACGAAAAAGCCCTCGGGCAAGAGGGTTCCCTCGTCCACGTACGCCAGTTGTGCCGTCAAGCCACGTAGGCGGCCCTCGGCGCGGGCGTCGGCGGCGCCGATCAGGTGGACGGTGCGGCCGAGGATCGTCGCCGTGGTCGCCCCGCGGGTGTGCACGATGTGCCGGGCGAGGGGACCGAACAAGGCGCGGTCCTGTAGGGGTTCGAGGCAGTTCCGTTCGATGGTCTGGAGCGACCGGCCACAGATGATGATCAGGCCGGACGGGCCCGCCCCGGCGACGGCGATCACGAACGCGAGCAGGCTCGCGATGGTCTTCCCGCTCCGAACGCTGCCGTGCCACACGTTGATACGGCGTGTGGCCTGTCCGATGCTGCGCAGCTGCTTACGGGAGAGGGGCAGACGGTCGAGGTCGAGCACCGGCTCACCCCCCGTCGGCGCCCCCGTCCTCGTCGGCGTCGTCGTCGCCGGCTGCGCGCGTCAAGGCGTCGCCGAGGGCTCCCAACATGCTTTTGACCTGCTCGACGCCCTCGCCGCCCTCGACCGGCGCGAGCTTGAGCGACTTCTCAATCGCCGTGCCGGTCGCCGCGAGGATGGCGCGTTGGTCCTGGAAGGTGGGCCGGTCGAGCCTGGTGTCGTTCCAGACGTTGTCCTTACCGCCGAACGCCCCGATGGTGCACGGCTCCCACAGCTGCGCGCGCAGCTGCTCGGCGTCGGATTGCAGGGTGAGGGCGAGGGCGGTCCGGCGCGACGCGAGGTCGGCCCGGCGTACCTCGGTGGCGACGGCGACCTCGCCCGCGCGGTCGAAGGTGAGCGGGGGCTCGAACCCGGCGGCGATCTTGGACACGGTCGAGGGCGACCGGCGGATCGCCTTCGCGATGTGGTTCCGGCCCTTGCCCTGGGCGTGAAGGGTGCGCACCTGCTCGCGGTCGTCGTCGTCGATGGGTCGAGCCACGCGCGGCCACCTCCTCGCCCGGACATGCGAACGCCCCGCCGCTGGGGTGGGGAGCGGCGGGGCGTTCGGGTGGGGCGTCCGTTTCCGGGCACGCCGAGGTCGGTCCCGACTTTAGGTCACGAACCGATAACGGCGCAACCTGGAACGGTCACGTGCGCGCGGGGCGCTGCGCGTCCGGACGCGCGGGCGGCGGCGTACCGCCGAGCAGCGTCTCGGAGAACACGGGGCGCAGCTGCTCGCTGGGCGGCGGCGGGGGCATCCGCCGGGCGACCGGCGGTGTCCGACGCAGTGTCGCCGGGTTGGTCAGCTGGTAGGCGAGCAGTACCGGCGCGGTGTCCGACGGGCACACGTTGTTCGCCCATGCCGTGCGGTACTGCGTGGCGAGCTGTCCGACGGCCCGTCGGACGGCGTCGGCGAACGTGGGGTGCACGCGCATGATCTCGGCGAGGTCGGCGGCGAGTTCGTCGTCGATGCGCAGTGACGGCCGGTCGCCGGCTGCGGGCGGGCCCGACTTCTTGGCCGGTCGGCGGTCGGTAGAGTTGTTGTTGCCCATGGTGGGGGTCGCTCCCATCGTGTCGGTAGTCGGGCCCGTTCGGCGTGTGAGGCGCCGGCGGGCCCGCGTGGGTTCTTACTGGTCTTCGTCGTCCGGGTCCGGCTCGACGCCGTGCGCCTCGGCGGTCCGGCGGCGGGCGGCCCTGGTCTCGCGCTCGTGCTCCTCGAACGTGCCGAGCATGTCGGCGAGGAACCGCTCAACCGCGGTTGTCGTCCCGTCGGGCTCCTTGCGCAACATGGCGTAGACGTGCGAGTCGGACACCTTGAGCAGCCGCGCGATGTCCGCCGGTTTCATGCCCTCGGCCTTGGCCCGACGGATCATGACCGGCGTCGACTCGATCGCCTTCTCGCCCGCGCTGCGGGTCTCGGCGAGCTGGGCGAGGGCGTGCGCCATGGGGCCCAACTCGGCGGGGAACTCCCGCTCGATCATGGCGGCGCGCTCGGCGAGCATCTGCGACCGGCGGCCCCGGCGGAGCGTGCTCACGATGTCGAGCGAGGACAGGGGGCGGCTGTCGGTGACGACCGCTCCCGACTCGACGGCGGCGGTCAGCAGGTTGAGGGCGAGGGCGGCGAGCTGCGGGCGGCCGTCGAGCAGCCGGTCGAGCAGTTCGCGGGCGTCGGGCGCGGGCCGGGCCTCGATGCCGCGCTCGGCGGCGTAGCGGCGCAGTGCGGCGGCCTGCTGCTCGACGGACGCCTCGGGCTCGGGGTCGTTGGTGCTCATGTGGTGGTGCTCCTGTCGGTGGTCGGGCCCGCCCTCGGGCGAGGGCGGGCGAGGCGGTCAGGCGGCGAACAGGGCGACCTGTTCGGGCTTGTGGGGCAGTCCGTCGAGGGCGAGCTGTACGGGCCGCACGGGGGCCGTGAGGGGCGCGGGGCGCGGCTCGGGCTGCGGGGCCTCGGTGCGCCACTGGGCGGCGACGGCGGCGGCCTCGGCGCGGTCGCGGGCCTCGGCCCGTACGCACCGCTTGCACAGGCGCCACCCGCGCACCACGGCGAAGATCCCGTTACGCCCGCCCGCGAGGCGACCGCAGAACAGGTCTCGGGTTCCGGGGCGGCGGTAGTGGCCCGTGGTCTTGAGGGCGGCGCCGCGCACTGCGTAGGTCTCCACTGGGGGTGTCTCCCTTGGCGGGGCCCGCCCTCGGTGGGCGGGCCCCTTCGGCGGTGTCAGGCGGCGGGGACGATCAGGACCAGGTCGGCGGCGGGCCACGGGTCGCACACGTCCCACGGGTTGTCGTCGCCGAGGTCGACGACGGGCCCCTCGTGGTCGGTCATGGTGGCGCACGACCCACACCCGCACGTCGGGTCGTACGGCTTGGGGCGGGCGGTGTACTGGTCGTTGAAGTAGTCGGCGGCGGGCATCCGCTCGCCGTACGCCACGAACGACGCGAGGACGGTGTCGCCCTCGACAACCTGCTCGGCGCGCACGATGCGGGCGGCGGCGGGGTCGACCAGCAGGGGGGCGTGATCCTCGTCGGCGGGGAGCGCCGTCACGACCACGGGGAAGAACTCGACGAACATCGTGTGTCCCTTCGGGGGTGGGGGCGCCCACGCGGGGCGCCCCCTCGGTGGTCGGTCAGGCGCGGTTGTCGATGACGTGGGCACGGACGGCGGCGGCGGCCTGCTCCCAGAACTTCCACTCGCCGTCGAACTCGGTCCAGCGGCCGTCCTCACCCGTGATGTGCGCCTCGATGGGGCGTCCGGGCCACACGATGCCGCGCTCGGTGCCGTCCTCGAACACGACGACGTATCCGGCGGTCGACCACGCGCAGTACCAGCCATCGCGCTGCACGTGGTCGGGGTACTCGGTCACGTCCTGGTCTTCCTGCGACATGCACACGTCGCGGTAACGCTGCGGCAGGAAGGTGAGGACGCCGTACGGGCGCAGCTTCTCGACGGCGCGCTCGAACGCGCCCTCGCGGGTCTGCTGGCCAACGAACACGTAGTCGCGGCTCGGCAGCTGCGAGCCGTCGGCGGCGACGCGCTCGACGGTCCAGTACCCGTCAAGGGGCTTGCCCGCCGTGTTGAAAACTCGGTACTCGGTGCCGTGCATCTGGAAGGCGGAACGGCCCTGCTCGTCGGGCTCGCCGAGGGCGGGCTCGGGCGCGGCCTCGCGGCTGTGGGTGCCGTTGCACTCGTCGGCGCGGCCCGTCTCGGCGCAGTCGCACGGGCAACCGCAGTCCTCGACGGCGCGCACCCAGAACACGTACGCGTCACAGGTCCACTCGCCGACGATCTCGGCGTCGGGCAGCTGGGCGAGCTTGTCGAGCAGGGCGTCGAACTCGGTGTCGTCCTCGGCGTCCTCGGCCGTGTTCGCGATGTCGGCCTCAAGCCATGCGCGGGCGCCGTCGAGGTCCGGCAGGCACTCGATGCGGTACTCGGGGTCGAGGCCGATCTCGTTCATGCCGACGTGGTATCGGGTCCGGCTGCTGGTGTTCATCGGGGGTCGCTCCCTTGGTCGGTGTGGCGGGTGAGGGCCGCCGTTGTGTTGTTGTGGGAGCACTGTAACCACTTCTGAAGTCACTTCACAAGTCTGTTCAGAAGTTGGTTCACGAAAGGGGGTGCCGAGCAACTGCCCGGCACCCCCGGCGACTTGGGGCCCGGCCCCTACGCGGCGGGTTGCTGCCGGGCCTCGGCGAGGGCGACCCACAGGGCGACCAGGTCGGCCCCCCGCCACTCCCCGGCCTGGCGGCCGTCGGCGGGCGCGGTGCACGCTGCGCCGGTCGAGCAGACGACGACCGGCTCGCCCCCCGGACGGGTCCGGCCGGTCAGGCACCCGGCGCACCACGGGCACGGCTCGGCGAGCGTCGTCGACCGGCCGTCGCGGCCGAGGGCCCGCTCGACCGTGCGGCGTGCCCGGCTCGCGGTCGCGGCGACGTGGTCGAGCAGGCGGACCGGCATCGGCTCGAACAGGTCGCCCGCCGGTTCGTCGAGGGCTCGGCCCTCAAGCCACACGGCGGCCCAGTGCAGACCGAACGCGCGGGAGCCGGGCGAGGTCTGCGCCTGGTAGTGCCATCGGGCCGGGTCGGCGGCGTCGGCCTGGTCCGTGACGGACCGGCCCCGGCTGTCGCGCGCCGGTCGTATGGGGCGCTGCACGTACTCGGCGACGGCGTCGGCGAGGTCGAACAGGTCGCGCTCGACCTCGGTCGCGGCGTCGAGGGCGTCGAGGTTGAGCGGGGCCGGGTGCTCGCGCAGGATCAGGGGGAGCCGGCCGACGGTCGCCGCCGGCTGCTCGTCCTCGACGGTGTCGGCCTGCTCGGCGAGGTGTCCGTCGATGTACGCGCGGGAGTCGCGCGGCGGCCACTCGGCGGCCGGTCGGCGGCCGATCGCGGCGAGCAGGTCGCCCCACTGCTCGCGCACGGCGGCGAGGTCGACGGCGGCGCGGCGGGCGACCGGCGGCGCGGTGTGGTCGAGGGGGGTCGTCATGGGTGCTGCTCCTGTGCTCGGTGCGTACGGCGGGGCGGGGGCGGGGTGGCCGGTCAGGCGGGGGCCTGGTCGAGGACGTGCCGGACGCGCTCGGCGAGGTCGTGGCGGCCGTTGGCGTACGCGAGGTCGGTCGGTAGGCCGAGGCGCGGCCGGGGCTCCTCGGGCAGTGCGGCCCGGACGGCGGCGAGCTGCTGCTCAAGGGACTTGGCGCGCACGTGCTCGGCGCGGGCGTCGGCTGCGTTGTCGCGCGCGTCCTTCTCCAGTCGGCGTATGCGCTGCTCGGCCGTGGCGAGGGCGATGTCGTGGTCGCGCTGCTGCTCGGCGAGGCATGCCCGCGTCGATTCGGCGGCCTCGGCGAACGCTGCGTGCATGGCGGTCTGTCCGGCGTTCATGGCGGCGAGGTCGCCGTCGAGGGCCTGCTCGATGCGCTCGGCGTAGACGGCGGCGGCCCCCATAGGCGAACCGGCGCGCATCCGGTGCGCAAGGTCGCGCACGCGGTCGAGGGCGCGGTCGGCGGCGGCACGGTGGCGCTCGGCCTCATTGCTGCACTGGTGCGCGGCGCGCGCTATCTCCTCGGCCTGCCTGGCGCGCTCCTCGGCCTCGACGATCGCGGCGTCGGCGGCCTCGCGGTGCCGGGCGAGGGCACGCGTCGACCCGGCGTTCGCCTTGCGGGACTCGTCGGCGGTGCGCCGCTCCTCGGCGACGTACTCGCGCAACAGGGCGGCCTCAGTGCGGCTGAGGGTGCCACGGTCGGCACGGGCGAGCAGGATGTCGAGCCCGGCGCGTCGGTCGCTGCGCTCGTGGTCGCGCCCCTTGGTGCGGGAGTGCCGCCGGCGGCGCGGGGCGGTGGTGGTCATCGGTCGTTCTCCTCGGTGCGTTCGGTGAGCACTCGGCATGTGGTGCAGCCGCGGGGGCATCGGCCTTCCCCCTTGGCGAGGCGCAACAGGGCTCGGTCGGCGGTGCGGTCGCGGAGCGGGCCGGGGTCGCGGCGGCGTGCCCACAGGCCGAGGGGCACGCCGGACGCGAGGAACAGGGCGAGGACGATCGCCCACGCTGCGCCGCTCACTCGGTGACCTGGGCTTCGAGGCCGGTCGCGTGCCGGTCGAGCAGCCTCCGCGTGTGCTGCATACCGGTGAGCAGGCCGCGTGTGCCCCGGTTGACCCCGTGCTCGTCGCGGTACTCGTCGGTGTCGCGCTGGGCGAGGGCGGACAGCTCGCGTGTGTGCGCGGCGAGCAGGACCAGGGCGGCGGCGAGGGCCTGCTCGGGGGACCGGCGGGCGTCGTCGAGCAGTACGTCGCGCAGCGTGATGACCACGGGGTGACTGGCCTCGGCGTTGAACGCGAGGGCGCTCCGTACGTCGGCGACCCAATCCGTCGCCGGCTGCTGCGCCTCGGGCTCGGCCATGGCGGCGAGGCCGAGGGCGGCGAGGTCGGGGTCGTCGGCGGGCAGCTGGTCGGCGACGGCGGCGAGCAGGGCGTCGAGACCGGCGGGGCGCGGTACGGGGGCGTCGTGAAGGGGGCACGGCGCGCCGGTCGCGTACGCGGTGTCGCATGCCCCGGCGGGGCTCTCCAGGGAGTTGGCGAGCTGTCGCAGGATGTCGGCGGCCACGGGGCGGGGAAGGTTGCACGCCACGTCGGCCGGTCCTTCGTTCGGCACGGTGACGATCAGGCGGTGAGTGTCGAGCGAGGCGAACGCGACGGCGTCGGGAATGCGGGTCATGGGGTGGTGCTCCTGTCTCGTGTCCGAAGGGGTCGAGGTGGTGCTCACGCGCGCGGGAGGGCCCGCGTCCGGACGCGCGGCCCGGACGGGGCCGGTCAGAACGGGGGCTCGGTGCTTCCCTGGGTCGCCCACGGGTCGCCCTGCTGCTGGCCGTATCCCTGGGCCTGCTGGCCGTACGACTGCTGTCCGTACGCCTGCTGGGCGGGCTGCTGGCCTCGCTGGGCGTTGCCCGTCGCCTTGGTGACAGCCGCGGTTGCGCGGAGCAGCGACGGGGCGACCTCGTCGGCCTGTATCTCGTAGCTGCTGCGCTTGCTGCCGTCGGTGGCTTCGTACTGGCGCTGGGTGAGGCGGCCGACGACGATCACGCGGTCGCCGCGCTTGATGGACTCGGCGACGTGCTCGGCCTGCTGGCGCCATACGGCCACGCCGAGGAACACCGGCTCGCCGTCTTCCCACTCGTTCGTCTGGCGGTTGAACTTGCGGGGGGTGTTGGCCATGCGGAAGTTGGCGACGGCGGCGCCGGACGGGGTGAACCTGAGTTCCGGGTCGGCAACGAGGTTGCCCGTGAATGTGATGACGGTGTCGCCACTCATGGTTATGCGGCCCTTTCGAGGGTGCGGGATGTGCGGGGGCGTAGGGGCGCGACGGGGGCGAGGCGGGCCTCGCGGGCGCGGGCTCGGGCGGCTCGGGCGGCGGCGTTCTTGCACGCCCGGCACTTCCTCGTTCCGTCCTTCGCGCGGATGGTGTTCGGCTGGTCGTAGGCGTGGCCGGCGGGGCAGTGCGTGACTGCGGCTCGCTGCGCGACGTGGTTGGTCGAGCGGAGCACGTTCACGCGGTGCGTGACGGCCTCAAGGTGGCCGGGGGCGACGCACTCGCGGCGGCGGCACCGGTGGTCGACCTCAAGGCCGGCGGGTATCGGGCCGAGGTGCTGTTCGTAGGCGTAGCGGTGGGCCTTGACGGTGCGGCCGGCGACCCAAAAGGTCCCGTAACCCTTCTCGTTCTGGGCGCCGTCCCACAGGTGGCAGGGGCCGGGGCAGTCCCGGCGGAGTGACCAGGGGCCCGCGGGGTTCACCTTGGCGGCGAACCGGGCGGCCGGGGTGGGCCGTTCCATGGATGTACCTCCGTCGGGATGTAGTGGCCTTGCCAGACAGACAGGCTATCTGTCTGGGCAGAAAGCTAGCAGACAGGGGGGCGCGCCGGTCATGGGGAAAGCGCCCCCCTGTTCTGCGGCTATGCGGCGGCCGGTGCGCCGCTCTCGGGCTCGTCGAGGGTGAGCGTCCACCCCACGGCGGTGAGTTCGCCGGCGACGGCCTCGGCCACGTCCTCGGCGTCCTGTAGGCCGTTGCCGTGCGCGACCTCGACGGCGGCCCGGATGGCGGCGAGGGCGGCGTCGGGCATCATCGCTGCGCGCCGGTCACGTGCCGGGCGTCGCGTCGTCCGCACTGCTCGCGGGCGACCGGCGGGCGCACCATCATCCGGGCGAGGGCGTCGAGGTCGCGCTCGGACTTCTCAGCGGCGGCGCGGCGGGCGTCGGCGGCCTGCTCGGCCGCGCGGCGCTGCGCCTCGGCACGGGCGCGGGCCTCGGCCTCGGCGGCGAGGGCGGCGGCGAGCTGGGCGGGCCCGTCGACCTCGAACCACGTCGACCAGCGGCCGTACCCGTGGTGCTCCTCGACGATGACGTACGCGCCCTGGTCGGCCATGCTGCGCGCGATGCGCCGGGCGGCCTTGCGGTCGCTGGTCGGCTTCACGGCGGGCCGGTCGGGACGGTCGTCCCACGATCCGGTGATCCGGTACCCGTTCGTGTTCTTCGTTCGGTCGGTCGCCTTGGCGCGGCGGCGGTGCGCGGCGCGCTCGGGGTGCTTCTTGTTCCGGTTCATGCGGCCGGCTCCCTTGGGGCGTAGTGCTGGGCGGTGGCGAGGTCGAGGCGGGACGGGTGCGGCTTGGTGCGGTCCACGCGGCGCTTCCCGCCCTGCTGGCACGGCTGGCCGGGGCGCGCGCGGCACGTCACGTACGGGCACGTCACGTCGAGCGGGTCGGGCAGTCCGGCGGCGGCGCGGCGCTCGCGCTCGGCGCGCGTCTTGCGGAAGTCGGCGAGGGCATCGCGGACGGTCTTCGGCATGTAGTCGCCGAGGGCGGCGAGGCGGGCGGCGGCGAACTCGTTCCGCTCCTCGCGGGTGCTTCCGCCGGTCAGTTCGCGGTACACCGACGGGGCGGCCTGCCCGGCGGCTATGGCCTGCCTGGTGTCGGCGAGGACGGCGCGGTACGCCTGGTGGTCGTCGGGGTCGACCGGCGGCACGGGGTCGGTGTGGCGGCCGAGTACGTCGGCCTTGAACGCGTGCCAGGGGCGCGAAACGTCGCTCGGCTGGAGCCGGTAGGCGCTGCTCGCGATGTGGTGGCGGACGACGTGACCGGCGTGCCAGTCGCGGCCGTCGGGGTGCGGGGCGGTCGGCGGCACGTCGGCGAGCAGGTCGGCCCACTGGTCGAGGCGTTCGTCGGCCTCGGCCTGGTCGGCGGGGGCGAGGCGGGGGTCGAGGCTCACGGCGTACGCGAGCAGGGCGGCCACTTCTTCGCGCTTCACTGTGCGTTCTCCTGGGGGTTGAGGGCGGCGGCGAACATGTCGGCGGCGCGGGCTACGCGGCCGGGCCGTGCGGCGTCGAGGGGGATCACCTCGGCACCGGGCGAGGTCGGGGCCCCGGCGGGCACCGGGGGGAGCGCGGTCCAGCCGGGCAGGAAGTACCGGACCGAGCGCGGGCGGGAACGGGCCCGGCCCCACTGCCCACGGGCGTGGTCGACCAGGGCGGCGACGGATGTCCTCGCGACGATTGCCTCAAGGCGGAACCAGTCGGCCGTTTCGAGGGACCACTCGACGACGATCCCGGCGGCGGTGAGCGCGTCGCGGAGCGGAACCACGTTCACCGGCACGGCGGGGGTCGAGGCGTAGCTAGCTTGCTGTACCTCCGTAGGAGGTACAGCGGGACGGGACGGGTCGGGACGGGGGGACCGTGACGGTTCCTCGCCGTCACGGTGTGACCCGTGGCCCTGACCTGCGATGTCGTCGGGAAACTCGATCTGATTCGCGAACGGTTCGCGATTTTCGCCCGACGGATCGCCGTCGATTCGCGGACGATTCGCCGACGGATCGCGCGGATTACGCTCCTGGTTCCGCTGCTCTGCGGCCCGTTCGCGGGCGCGTTTCTGGCGCTCGGCGGCGGCGGCGCGGTCGTCCTCGACGCGGGCGCGGGTCGGGTTGTAGGTCAGGAAGTCGTGCATCACGTAGTCGCCGGCGGGCGGCTGCTCGCACCGGGTGCAGTCGTGCCCGTGGGCGTGCCACAGGCCGGACGCGACCAGCTTCCGGGCCTGGGGCGCGGTGCCGTACAGCTGGGCGACGACGCCCGGTATCACGCCCTCGGTGAGGTGCTGGGCCGCGTAGGCGCCCGCGCGGACCCACAGGCCGAGGGCCGCGTTACCGGCCTTGAGCAACTTCGGGTTCGTGTGCGCCGTGTCGTCGACTTTGAACCAGGTCACGGGGGTTGTGCTCCTTGGGATGGGGCGCCCGGGGCGAGGGGCCGGTCGGCTCGTCCTCGCCCCGGGGCGTTCACTGGGCGCGCTGGCGCTGGAAGTACGGGCGGGTCCGCGCGGGCTGGTGCTCCTCGCACCGCCACCCGCACACGTACGGGCGGACCGGCCGCGCGCCGCATCGGGGGTTGCCGTGGTCGCACGCGGGCGGCGGCGGGGGCTCGGCGGCGCTCACGCGGCGAGGCCGAACCGCTCGGCGATACCGGCGCGGTACAGAAGGAACCGGATCGCGTGCTCGGCCTGCTGGGGCACGACGCCGTTCCCCAACGCCTTGAGCTGGGCGGGGCGGGACAGGCCCGGCACGCCGGTCACGTGGCCGTGGGCGAGGCCCATCATCCACTCGACGAACTCGGCGGTCAGGCGGCCTCGATCGTCAGTTGGCCCGGGTGCCGGTCGGCCCGTGATCGCTTCCCAGCGCGCGACTGCGGGGGCGTAGACCCCCCAATCGCGTACGGGGAGAGTTCCGGCAGGGCTCGGACCGCCAACCCGAGAGGAAGGCTCGTATCCGCCTGCTTCCCGTCCTTGCGGGGCTTGGCCCGCCGAGACAGCCACGCCTCGACGGCTCCCTCGCCTTCCTCGTTGTGCGTCGCCCTTGGGGTTGGTAGCAGGTGCTCGACCTCGTCGGCGAGCGTCGGGCCGTGCCCGCCCTGCTTCCTCTTGTCCGGGTGCTGCGACCCCCCGTTCACCGCGAGATTCGAGGTCGGGGTCTTGAGCAGCTGCACGACGGCGGGTAGGCCGTCCTCGAACCCGACTCCCTTGCTGTCCCTCGCTCTGGGCGTCGGCAGGTTCGCGATGCGGGCCCGCAACGTGTCGTTGCGGTTCCCGTCCGGGGCCCCCGGCCCGTTCCACTCGCTCGTTGTCGGGGTCGGCAGCAGGCCACGCGATGATGAAAACGCGCTCACGCTGGTGCGGGGCCCCGACTTCGGATGCGCGCTGCACGTGCCATTCCGCATCGAGCCCGAGGTCGGCCAAGTCGCCGAGAACGGCGCCGACAGCTCGAAGAGTGTCGGCGTCTCCGCCGTCCTCATCCACAGGCGTGCCGTCGAGTCCCAGACTGCGAACGGCCTTGGCGGAGAGGAGTCCGCGAACATTCTCGATCACTACCAATCGGGGTCGGAGGATGGCTATCGCGCGGGCCACGTGGAACCACAGGCCGGACCTGGTGCCCTTGATCACGCGCTCGGCGGGCGGGCCCGCCGGGTCGGCGAGGTCGCGGGCGTTGAGTTCGGAAACCGCGGCGGCGGCGGCCATGCCGGACAGGCGCGAAGGGACGGCCCCGGACGGTGCGGCGGCCTCACACGTGGCGTGGTCGTGGTCGCCCCACCGGCAGTTGCCGCAGAGCAGCGCACCGGCCGGAATGACCATGTCGCCGACCACGCCCGCGCGCTTGCCGGCGAGGCTCACGTCTTGGCACGGGAAACCGGCCGTCAGGATGTCGACCGGCTCGACGCTCGACCAGTCGACGCGGGTCACGTCGCCGTGGTTGGGCACGTCCGGCCAGTGGTGCGCCAGGATGCGCGCGGCGTACTGGTGCTTGTCGTCCGGGTCGTACTGGCAGTGCCACGCCACGGTTGCGCCGAGCAGGCCCATAACGGCCATGTCGAGGCCGCCGTATCCGCTGCACAGGGAACCGATCCGCAACCCGTCCGGCACGTTGAGGGAGAGCTGTCCGGGAACGTCGGTGAACCGCTCGGCGATCAGCTGCTCGGCGCGGTCGAGGGTGCGCGTCATGCGGCCTCGCCCCCCGCCGTGATCGCGGCGAGCTGCTGCGCGAGGGCACCGGACCGCCACGCCTCGGCGGTCGTGTCCTTCCCGCCCTTGCGCCACGTGATCGCGTACGTGCGCGCCCTGGTCGGCTTGATGACGACGCCGGGCACGTCGAGGACTTCGCCCGTGGTCTTGTCGACCAGCTTCGCGGCCTCGGCGGCGTCCATCTCGGCGAGCAGTTCCGCGAGCTTCCACGGCTTGACCTCGCGCACGATGCGGGTCGTGGTCCACTCCTCGTCGGGCCACGTCTGCCGGACCCACCGGGCGAGGGCTTCCTCGTCGGTGACGACCGGCCCCGTCTCGCCCTTGCGCAGTGAGATCGTGGCGACCTGCTCGCCGGTCGGCAGGGACGCGACGACGCGCTCGGTCCCGTCGCGCTTCTCGGCGGCGTCGAGGGCCCGCTGTGTGCGCGCCTTCACGTCCTTCTGCGCGGCGGCCACCCGCTCGGCGAGCAGCTTCAACACGGCGGCCTCGGTGGCGAGGTCGCGCAGCGACTCGGCCGGCTGCGCGACGGCGGGCTCGGCGTCGAGCGGCTGCTCGTCGAACGTCGGCATCGGACCGGCGGCGTCGGCCTCGACCTTGAGCCGCTGCACGCCGAGCGCTTCCGTGATCGTGTCGTAGTGGTGCTGGGCGATCGGGTCGTCGAACGTCGGCTCGCTCATGCGCTCGCCGCCTTCGCGGCGTCGAGCAGGTCGTCGCGCATCTCGCGCAGCTGCTCGACGGTGCCCTCGGCCGACTTGCGCCCGTACTTCGAGCTGAACAGCTGCTCGACCTCGGCGCGGTCGGTCACGCCCGCGCTGCGGGCGGCGTCGTACAACTCCCCGACGGCGGCGGCCTGCTCCTCGTTCGGCTGCGGCTGCTGCGGGCGCTGCTGCTGACCGGCGGGCGGCTGCTGCGACTTCTGGGCGGCCTGCCTCTTCGCGGCGTCGACCTGGTCCAGCTGGGCGACGAACTCGGGCGGGGCCCCGGCGGCGACTGCGGCGGCGCGCACCTTCGCGAACGCCTCGGGCGTCGGTGCCTTCCGGGCCTGTGCGAGGTAGTCGGGGCGCTGCTGGCGCTGCTGCTGGGCCGGGGCCTGCTGCTCCCACGGGCCCGCCTCGGCGCGGTTGCTGCGGCGCGGCTGCTGCTGCCCGCCCTGCTGCCGCTGCTGCTGGCCATTGCGGCGCTGCTGCTGGCGGTGCCCGCCCTGCTGGCGCTGCTGGGGCGCGGTGGGGATCGGCGCGGCGTCCTGGTCGCTGTCGTCGATCGACCGGGAGTCGACCGGGATCATGAACACCCAAAAGAGCATGTACTTGAGGGCCGCGCTCATGGCTTTGTTGGTGCTCTTGTCGCCGCTGTCCATGGCTTCGCCGGGCAGGGACACGAGCAGGCAGTCACCGGCGGGCCCGTAGATGCGGTACAGCATCTTGAGCACGGTGTGGGTGCCCTTCTCGCCGCGCGGGCGCTGCCGGTGCTCGACGACCTCGGGCGCGATGAAACAGCCGTGAGCGCGCATCGGGCCCGCCATGGCCGACATGGCGTCGTCGACACCCCGGAAGCTGTAGTTCTGCTGGGTGTTCTGCTTGTCCTTGCTGACCGGCATTACGTCCTGCATCACGCCGTGAATGACCTGGAACACGCGCGGCGCGTCGGCGGGGGCGCCCGACGGCGCGGGTTCGTACGCCGACTGGATGGGCCCGGCGGACGTGCCGAGCACGGGCGCGGGCGCGGGGGCGGGCTGGTTCGGGTGCAGCTGGGTGACGGTCACGGGCGCGTGCTCCTGGTCTTGCGGTGCCGGATGTGACCGGCGAGGCGGGTAATACGGCCGGCGAGGGTGATCGCCGCGTCGGGGTCGAGCAGGTCGTCGAGGTCGGCGGCGATCGGGGCCTCGGCGGCCAGCGCCTCGCGGCTCCCGTCGGCGGCGGCGGCGCGCATCGCCCGTTCGTACTCGGGCACGTCGTGCCCGTAGATCGCTCGGTCGAGGGCGGCGACGTTCTCGCCGTGGTGGGCGAGCAGGGCGCCGAGGTCGTCGGGGGCCTCGACGTACGCGAGGGCGAGGTCGTCGAGCAGCTGCTCGGCGCGGGCGGCGATCGGCAGGCGGACGGCGAGGCCGTCGGCGGTGAGCTGGGGGCGAATCACTGGTGCAGCTCCTCGGGCATGGCCGGGGCGTCGAGGGCGAGTTCGCCCGTCGCGACGTCGTAGGCGTGCGGGCGGGTCCAGTCGGCGGCGGGGAACGCACGGCGCAGCAGGCCGAGGGCGGCGCGGTGCGCGAGCCGGTCGGCCTTGAGCGGCAGACCGAGGGCGTCGTCGAGGGCGACCCACATCGCGACGCGCTGCTCGCCGTCGCGGTCGGTGTGCACGGGGACGATCCGCACGCGGACGGTGCCGGGGGCGATCTCGTCCAGCTGCCGGGCGAGTACGCCGGTCAGGGCGAGCCGCTTCCGGGCGGCGCGGGCGCCCGCGATGACCTCGGCGGCGCGGCGGCGGGCGGTAATCTGGGGGGTGTTCACGATCGGTGCCTCTTTCGGGGTTCGGTCGGGGAGGGCCGTCCGGGTCGCGACCGGGCGGCCCTTCGCGGTTTCAGGCGGCGGCGCGGTGCGGGGCGTCCTGCTCGGCCTGCTGGGCGCGGTGGGCGCGCTCGATGCGGCGTATGGCGAGTTCGGCCTCGGGCGCGAGGCGACCGGCGGCGCGGTCGCGGGCGATCCGGTCGAGGGCGCGGTCGAGAACACGCCGCGCGTTGGCGAACGCGACCTCGCGCGGGATGACGGTCGAGGGGCCGGTCATGCGGCGGCCTGGGTGCTCGACTCGCGCAGTTTCAGCAGGCGAGAGGCGGGGATGCCGTACTCGTCCTGGACGGCGGCGGCGAGCCGGGCACTCGGCGCGGTCTTGCCGGTCCACAAACGCCAAGCCGTCACGGGGGCAACTTTCAGCCGGGCCGCGAGGTCTGTGTAATGCCGGTCGCCTTTGTCGGTGGCAACTGCCACAAGGTGCGCACGGTCGTACATGGGCCGTTCCTTTCCGGTCAGACAGACAACCTGTCTGGACAGAAAGTAGCACCTATCTTTCAAGCGTGAAAGTTAGGGCAGGGGGTCACGGCCTGTGACGGTGGGTGTTTTGGCGTTGACAGGCCGGTACGCCCGATACAGAATCGGACGCACGTTCGAGGTAAGAGCGCAGGTCACTGCCTGTGTTCGAGCCGAAAAGGGGGTGAACCGGTGCGCCGACGCGCCATGTCTCAAGCGCTATGTTTCGCGCGAGACAGCTACGCGCTATCTTTCACCCATGAAAAACAGAAAGCGCGACGCGACCGGCCGCGCCGAGCAGTTCGCGGGCTGGCTTCACGACCAGCTGACCGCAGCGGGGTACGACCTATCGGGACCGCGCAGCGGGGGGAAAAGCCGGTTCGCCGAAGACTCGGGCCTTAGCGCTTCAACCGTCGGCCGGCTGCTCGACGGCAAGCGGGTCACGGACATGGACGTACTCGCCCGGCTCGCCGATCAACTCGGCATCACCCTGGGCACGGTCCTACTCCGTGCGGGCATCGTCGACCACGACGACTTGATCGCGGTACAGGAACCGGAGACCGGCCCCGACGCGATGACCCCCGAACAGGCCGCGACGCGACTCAACATCACCGATCCCCACAAGCGTGCCGTCTTCGTGTCGATGACGGAAACGCTCCAAGAGCCACCCCCCGACACAGGCGAGGAACGACTCGCAGAGCACTAACCGCACGGAGGCACCGTTGAACGGCCGCAGGATGTTCGCCCCCACTGTCGCCATCCTCGTAGTAGGCATCACGCTGGGCCTGCTCGGGATCTTCCAGGACGGGGGCGACCTGTCGCGCGCCGGAATCCTGATCGCATTCGCCGCCCTCCCCCCACTCTGCTACTGGCAGACGCAGCGAGCCCATGACGCCGTCGAGGACCAGGTCGCCGACGCCCACGAAGCCGGTTACCGCCTCGCCCTCGAACACGTCGCTAAGGGCCTGCTCAGCAGGAAATCCGCACCGCCCGACGGCGGGACACGCGTCGAGCCAGTCGACGACCGCGCGACCCTCGACCCCGACCTCGGCGGCGGAGCCGCGGGCCCCGTTGTCCCCAGCAACGTGCGCCCGCTCCGGCTCATCCGCCACGACCACGACGAACGGAAGATCGTATGACCCTTCCCGACATCCCACCCACGTTCCACGGCTCGGCGCACGCCGGCGAGCCGTGGATCGGCTATATCCGCGTGTCGACGTGGAAAGAGGAGAAGATCAGCCCCGAACTGCAACGGACCGCAATCGAGCAGTGGGCCGCGCGCACCGGGCGCCGCATCGTCGATTGGATTGTCGATCTTGACGAGTCCGGCCGCCACTTCAAACGAAAAATCATGGGCGGCATCGAGCGCATCGAGCGCCGCGAGGTGCGCGGAATCGCGGTGTGGCGGTACAGCAGGTTCGGGCGCAACAGGACCGGGAACGCCGCCAACCTCGCCCGCGTCGAGGCCGCCGGGGGGCTGCTGGAGTCAGCGACCGAGCCGGTCGACGCCTCGACCGCCATCGGCCGATTCGCGCGCGGCATGTACATGGAGTTCGCCGCGTTCGAGAGCGACCGCGCGGGCGAGCAGTGGAAGGAGACCCACGAGCACCGGCTCGCCGCCAAGCTGCCCGCCACCGGGCGCGGCCGGTTCGGGTACATCTGGCACCGCCGGGCCGTCCCCGACGCGACCGCGCCGAACGGCATCCGGCTGCAACAGGAGCGGTACACCCTGCACCCCGATTACGCGAGCGTGGTCGAGGAACTGTACGAGCGGAAGACCGAGGAGTACGAGGGGTTCAACGCCCTGGCGCACTGGCTCAACGAAGAGTTGGTCATCCCGACGCTACGCGGCAAGGCGTGGGGGGTGAGCAGCGTCTCGCGGTACCTCGACTCGGGGTTCGCCGCCGGTCTGCTCCGCACGCACGACAAGACGTGCCCGTGCGGGTACAGCAGCGGCAAGCGGAGCGGGTGCCCCGACAACCGGTTCATCTATCTGCCCGGCGCACAACCGCGCATCATCACGCCCGACCAGTGGGAGGCGTACAAGGAACACCGGAAGACCACCAAGGCCACGCCCCCGCGGGCCCGGAAGGCGACGTACCCCCTTACCGGCCTGCTCCGTCACGGGTACTGCCGCCACCACATGAGCGCAGCGTCGTACACGTACAAGGGCGAGCAGATGCGCGGCCGAAACCTGGTGTGCAGCCGGAACAAGCACACGAGCAAGGTCGAGTGCCCGAAGGGCATCAACACCCGGCGCGACTACGTCGAGCGCGAGGTCAAGAAGTGGCTTGAGCGCGAGGCGGCCCCCGGCATCGACGCGTCACCGCGCCTGCCCGTGCAGCGGACGGAGCCGACCGAGGACCCGCGCGCCCGCGCGCAGCGTGAGCGGGCGCGGCTGCAAGTCGACTTGACCAAGGTCGAGAAAGCCCTCGACCGACTCGTCATGGACAACGCGTTGAACCCGGAGAAGTACCCGGCCGACAGCTTCGCGCGCGTCCGTGACCAGCTGGCCGGACAGCGAGGGTCGATCATGAACGCCATGAACGAACTCGGCGAGGTCGAGGCGACCCCGACGCGCGAGGAGTTCGTACCCTTGATCGCTAACCTGATCGAGGCATGGGACCTCATGGAGCCGATCGAGAAGAACGCACTTCTGCGACAGATCGTGCGGCGCATCGTGTGCCACGACATCCGTACGGAGGGGTCGCGCTGGATCGAGGTGCGGGTCGAGGTGCACCCCGTGTACGAGCCGGACCCGTGGGCCCCGATCGCGGGCGAGGTCGTCGCCCGGAAGGACGAACCGGCCGAGGTCGACGACCGCGCCGACGGGGAAACCCTGTTCTGACCAGGGCTTTTTTATTTGCCCCTTTAGAACCACAGTTCCACGTGAACGCCTGGGGCCTCCCGCACGCCACGTTCATGAGCGGCGTCAACATGCTCATGCCGGACCGCTTCCTCCAGCCCGCCCCGCTCGCCGACATGATCGAGCGCGAGCGCCCGACGCACGCGGCGGCGGTCCCCACCATCTGGCAGGGACTGCTCGCCGAGGTCACCGCCAACCCGCGCGACCTCACCTCCATGGCCAATGTCACCATCGGCGGCGCGGCCTGCCCGCCCTCCCTCATGGAGGCGTACGACAAGCTCGGCGTCCGGCTCTGCCACGCCTGGGGCATGACGGAGACCTCGCCGCTGGGCACCATGGCCCACCCGCCCGCCGGGCTGAGCGACGAGGAGCAGTGGCCCTACCGGGTCACCCAGGGCCGCTTCCCCGCCGGAGTCGAGGCGCGGCTGGTCGGCCCGGGCGGCGAACACCTCCCGTGGGACGGCGCGTCGGCCGGTGAGCTGGAGGTCCGGGGCTCCTGGATCGCCGGTGCCTACTACGGCGGGTCCGACGGCGAGCACCTGCGCCCCGAGGACAAGTTCAGCGAGGACGGCTGGCTGAAGACCGGCGACGTCGGCGTGATCAGCGCCGACGGCTTCCTCACCCTCACCGACCGGGCCAAGGACGTCATCAAGTCCGGCGGCGAATGGATCTCCAGCGTCGAACTGGAGAACGCGCTGATGGCCCACCCGGACGTCGCGGAGGCGGCCGTCGTCGCCGTACCGGACGAGAAGTGGGGCGAGCGGCCGCTTGCGACCGTCGTCCTCAAGGAGGGCTCCGCCGACGTCGACTACGAGGCGCTCAAGGCGTTCCTCGCCGAGTCGGGCATCGCCAAGTGGCAGCTGCCGGAGCGCTGGTCGGTGATCCCCGCGGTACCGAAGACGAGCGTCGGCAAGTTCGACAAGAAGGTGATCCGCAAGCAGTACGCGGAGGGCGAGCTGGACGTCACCCAGCTCTGAGCCTCCGGTTCCGCCTCGGGTTTCACGTGAAACACAGGGCGGGGGCGGTACGGAATCCCGTACCGCCCCCGCCCTGTTCTGCTTCTCGCGTGCGGTCAGTTGGTGCCGATCTTCGCCAGCAGGTCGACGATCCGCGACTGGACCTCGTCGCTGGTCGACCGTTCCGCCAGGAAGAGGACGGTTTCGCCCGATGCGAGCCGTGGCAGCTCCGCGGGGTCCATCCCGGCCGAGGTGTAGACGATCAGCGGGGTGCGGTTCAGCTGCCCGTTGGCCCGCAGCCAGTCGATGATCCCGGCGCGCCTGCGGCGTACCTGCATCAGGTCCATCACCACGAGGTTCGGCCGCATCCGGCCCGCCAGGTCGACGGCCTCGCTGTCCGTCGCCGCACGCGCCACCTGCATCCCGCGCCGCTCCAGGGTCTGCGTCAGCGCCACCGCGATCTCCTCGTGCTCCTCGATCAGGAGCACCCGCGAGGGATGCTGTTCGCTGTCGCGCGGGGCCAGCGCCTTGAGCAGGACGGCCGGGTCGGCGCCGTACGCCGCTTCCCGGGTCGCCTGCCCCAGACCGGCGGTGACCAGCACCGGGACCTCGGCCGCGACAGCCGCCTGGCGCAGTGACTGCAACGCGGTACGGGTGATGGGGCCGGTCAGCGGGTCGACGAAGAGCGCGGCGGGGAACGCGGCGATCTGGGCGTCGACCTCCTCGCGGGAGTTCACGACCACCGGACGGTAGCCCCGGTCGCTGAGCGCCTGCTGGGTCGGCACATCGGGCGCGGGCCAGACCAGCAGCCGACGCGGGTTGTCCAGCGGCTCGGGCGGCAGCTCGTCGTCGACCGGGTGCGGGTGCGGCCGGTTGGCGACCTCGACCGCGCCCCCGGGCCCGTCCAGCGGCTCCGGTCCCTCCGCCCCCTCGTCGGGCGCCCCTATGGCGTACGCGCGCCCCTCCGCGAGGGGTGGCGCGAGCAGTTGCCCCTCGCCGTAGGCGGCGCCGGGCCCGCCCTGTGCCGACTGACCCGGCTGCGCCGGCCGACCGGACTGCTGCGCCGGGTCCGGCCCCTGGTACTGGCCCCGTTCCTGGTCCCGTTCCAGGTCCTGTTCCTGGGGACGGGTGTGGGACGGGTTCTGCCGCGGACCGGGCGCGGACGCTGGTGCGGGTGCGAATGCGCCCGGTCGGTCCTGCTGGGGCGGAGCCTGCCGGCCGCCGGCGGCGGGGGCGGGGGCGCGGTCGTCCTCCGGCGGGGCGGCGAGCTTGCGGCGCCGGCCGGCCCCGCCCAGGCTCTGGTGCGGCTGGTTCTGCTGATGCGCGAGGTGCTGGGCGAACGGCACGCCCTGGCCCAGCGTTCGCACGCTGAAGGCCCTCCCCTGGGTCGAGTCGGGGTTGCTGCTGTCCGGCATCGGCTCCTCGGCGGGCAGCGGCTGCCGCCGCGCGCCCGCGGCACCGCCGCCCGGGTGCGCCCCCGGATCGGCGACGGCCGCGACGCCGGTGGTGTGGGCGGTCTGCCCGGTGCCGGTGGGGACGGCCGGCCCGGTGTCGCCCCACGACGCGAGGCCCGGCGCCGGGTTCGGAGCCTCCGGTACGCCACCGTCGTGCGGGCCGGGCGCGTGTGGTGCCGTCCCGGGGAGGTGGGGCGCGGGGGCCGCTTGGGGCGCGCCCGGGAAGCCCTGCCCGGAGGTCCCGCTCGGCTGCGGGCCGGTGTGCGCCGGGGCGACGGGGTGCGCCTGCGGAGGCGTGTGACCGGCCTCCGGCGCGGTACGCGCGTGGTGCGTGCTCGCCCCGCCGCCGGCGGCCACCGGAGCGTCGGGGGCGGGCGCTGCCCGGTCCGCGTCGGCCGGGGGCAGGGCGAAGGCGGTCCGCGGACCGGCCTCGGCCGCGGCGCGCTCCTGGGCGGCGGCCAGGGCGCGTCGGGCACGCCGCCCTCCGGGCTGCTGGGACTGCTCCGGCCCGGAGTGGCCGCCGTCGCCTTCATTGCCGTGGTTGCCGTGGGTCTCGCTGTTGCCGCCGTTGCCGCCGTTGCCGCCGTTTCCGGAGGCGAGGGCGGGCAGGGCGGCGCGGGCGGGCTCGCCCTCATGACGTGCCCGTCGTCCGGTGGGCGGTACGGGCTGCTGTGGGTCCACCGGGACGCCCTGCGGCGGCACGGTCTGCCCCAGCTGCGGGCGACCGCCGCCCTGGGCGTTCTCGGCCGCGGTGACGACTGCGCCCTCGGAAGGGGCGGCGGGCGCCGGGGACGGGGCGGAGGTCAGGGCCAGCGCCCCCCGCCGCGGTGACTGGGGCTGTTCCCGCGCGGCGTCTGCCGGCACCGTGCCCGGGGCCGCCTCGGCCGGGCTGGGACGGCCGCGCCTCCGCCCGGAACCCTCGCCCTGCCGGTCCGGGACCAGCTCGGGGGCCTGCTCCTCCTCGGGCGCTGCCGGTCCACGGCGCGCCCGCCGCCGTCCGGTCGGCTCGGCGGCCGGACGGTCGTCGGGAGCGGGAGCCACGGCGCCGGCCGTACTGTCGCCGCCGCCCTCCGGCGTACCGCCGGGGCTGTCCAGGAACGCGTCGGTGGAGGACCTGCGTGCCCGGCGCCGGCCGCCGCTGGTGACGCCCGGCGCTCCGAGGCCTTCGGGCGACGGGGGCGCGGCCGGAGCGGCTTCCGGCAGCACGGCGTTCCCGCCCTCTTCCGGGGGCGCGATCGTGCCGGACGCGGCCCCGATGGGCAGGTCGAGCACGTACGCGCTGCCGCTCATGCCCGGCATCTCGTGCGTCTGGAGGACCCCGCCGTGCGCCCGGACGATGCCGCGCACGATCGGCTCGTGCACCGGGTCGCCCCCGGCGAACGGCCCGCGCACCTCGATCCGTACGACGTCACCGCGCTGGGCGGCGGCCACGACCACGGTGGAGTCGACATAGCCGCCCCCGGGCACCGCCCGGGTCTTGCCGGTCGAATCGACCCCGCAGACGTCCGCGACGAGATGGGCGATGGCGGTCGCGAGCCGGGGCGCGTCGACCTCGGCCTCGATCGGCGGGGCGTGCACGGCGAACTGGGCGCGCCCGGGTCCGATCAGCTCGACCGCCCCGTCGATACCGCCCGTGACGATCCCGTCCACCATCGCGGGGGCCTTCCGCAGCCCCTCCATCCCCGCGTCCAGGCGCTGGTATCCCAGCACGCTGTCGACGAGCGTGGTCATCCGGGCGTACCCGGCGGCGAGATGGTGCAGCATCTGGTTGGCCTCGGGCCACAGCTGCCCGGCCGGGTCGGAGGCGAGCGTGGACAGCTCGCCGCGCAGCTCCTCCAGGGGCCCGCGCAGCGAACCGCCGAGGACGGCGGTGAGCTGGGAGTGCTGGGCGCCCAGGGAGGCGAGCAGCTCGGCCTGTCCCTCGATCTCGGCGGCGTACCGCTCGCTGCGGTCGGCGACCTCGGCGGCGTGCGCCTCCTTCAGCGCCTCCAGCTCGGCGGCGTGCGCCTCCTTGAGCGCGGTGACCTCGGCGGAGTGACTCGTGGTCAGCTCGGCGACGACGCTTCTGTGCCGCGTCGACAACTCCTCGTACGGCCGGCGGTCGGTGAACGTCATCACCGCGCCGACGAGCTGGTCCCCGTCCCGTACCGGCGCGGTCGTGAGGTCCACCGGCACCTGCGCGCCGCTCTTGGACCACAGCACCTGCCCGCGCACCCGGTGCTTGCGCCCGGACTTGAGCGTGTCGGCGAGGGGGGAGTCCTCGTACGGGAACGGCTCGCCCTCCGCCCGGGAGTGCAGGATCAGCGGATGCAGCTCCTGGCCGCCGAGGTCGCTGGCCCGGAAGCCGAGGATCTGCGCGGCGGCGGGGTTGACGAGGACGACGCGCCCGTCGGTGTCCGTGCCGACGACGCCCTCGGAGGCGGCCCGCAGGATCATCTCGGTCTGCCGCTGCGAACGGGCCAGCTCCGCCTCGGTGTCGACGGTGCCGGAGAGGTCCCGCACGACGAGCATGAGCAGCTCGTCACCGGTGTAGCTGGAATGGATGTCGTTGTACGCGGCCTGCCCGCTGTCGAGGCTCGCGCTGGTGACCTCGACGGGGTACTCGTTGCCGTCGGTGCGCCGCGCGGTCATCCGCGTCGGCTTGGTCCTGCCCTGCTCGTCCGCAGCCTCGGGCCGGCGCATCGAACCCGGGATCAGCTTGGAGTCGAACTCCGGCAGCAGATCGAGCAGTCCGCGACCGACGAGCGCGGTGCCCGGGGTCTCGAACATTTCGAGGGCGATGGCGTTGGCGTTGACGACCGTGCCGTTGCAATTGACGAGCAGGAGCCCGTCAGGAAGGGCATCGAGTATGGCTGCGAGGCGAGCAGTGCCTCGGGACGGCCTGCTGCTCACGACGACGCTTCCTCCCTGATTACCGCACCTTGCCGACAGCGGGACCCAACATCTTGCCCCTCGGGCCGCGGACTGTCACTGGAGGAGTCTAAGGGCAGGGGAGGCCCCGGGGGCGGCGGATGAGGGGGAGCTCTCACCAAGGTTCTGTGCGCGGCATGTACGCCGCGAGCGCGTGACGTGAGCGTCCACGCGCCCTGTGACGTGCGCGGACGCGCGGCGCGGCCACGCCCTTCAGGGCGCGCCGGGCCCCGGAGCTGTCGGCGTCGGGAACGGGAGGGCGAACGCTTTTACGCCGTCGTCGATGGACTGACCGATGGGCTACCGGACATCCGGGAGCACCGGACTGACCGATGGACTACCGGACATCCGGGAGCACCGGACTGACCGATGGACTACCGGACATCCGGGAGCACCGGCACGAGGCTGTTCCAGCGGGCGATCTCGCATCCGTCGCGGCGGCTCGCGGTGGTGTCCACGGCCCGCCCCTCCCAGGTGCCCACGATGCGCGCGGTGGCGTCACCGCCGTGGATCATCGTGCACATCGTGCCCTCGGGGGTCGGCCGGAACAGCTCCTGCCGCCCGGCCCGGGTGGCGCCGGCCTCCGCCAGCCGGTCACAGGCGGCCTGCCCCCGCGGGTGGTTGCCCCCCGTGGGCCCGCACTCCAGCTCGAAGGTGCCGTCGGCCCCGGCGATCCCGGTGTTCTCGACGGACACGGTGAGCCGCGTCAGCACCTCGTTCGCCTCACCCGCGCCCTTCCCGTTCCCGCCCTCCGGGAACCCGGGCAGCGGGACGGGCATGGGCAGCGGCCCGAGGGAGGGCCGGACGGCGGCGAACGGGCCGGAGGTGGGCTGGGCGGCGGGCACCGGAGCGGAGGAGACGGGGCCGGAGGAGCCGGGGCCGGAGGCGGTCGAGACCGGTACGGCGGTGGCGAGCGCGGCGAGCGAGACGACGGCGGTGAGGGCGAGACGGCGCAGCATGCGGTAGCTCCAGGATCTCCGCAGCACGGCGGCCACGGGCGGCGGTCGCGGACGATCACGGCCCCGCCCCGGAGCCACGGCTGACGGGCGGCTGACGGGCGACGACAACGGACGGAGACCGGGGCCCCCACCCCTCTCTAACGCGCACCGCGCCCGGACGTTGCGCCACCACGCCGAACTGCTTTGCCTGGGCACCCGGGGGCCTAGTAACGTTGACCGCGATTGGTGGCACGACGCTCGACTGTGTCATCATCTGCACGCACCACTCGCGTCCGCGCGAGGCGTGTGGAGGAGGCGTCGCCTAGTCCGGTCTATGGCGCCGCACTGCTAATGCGGTTTGGGTCTTAAAGCCCATCGAGGGTTCAAATCCCTCCGCCTCCGCTCCGTCCCGAAGCCCCGTGCCCCTGGCACGGGGCTTCGGTCGTTGGCACGGGGCTTCGGCCGTTCCGGGGCGAGTGAGGGCGCGGAAGGCGCGCCGGGCTGGTTCGGAGCCGGTTCGGGGCCGGTTCCGGAGGGGGGTCGAGATGAGCCTCGGAGGGCTGTTTCCGCAGGTCGGCAGCGGTGCGGCTAATGGATTTCGCGTCACGGCGCAGGTCATGTAATGTTGTTCTCGCAACGCCGACCGGGGAGAAAAAAGCCCGGAACGCCAAGCACTCGTAGCTTAACGGATAGAGCATCTGACTACGGATCAGAAGGTTGCAGGTTCGAATCCTGCCGAGTGCACAAGAAACACCAGGTCAAGGCCCTGATTCCTCCCCGGAGGATCGGGGCCTTCCTCGTTTCGTCTCACTTTTTCTCACACGCCTGTTGATCTTGGTCGCTCAGCCGAGCAGCTCGTTCAGCTTCTCGGACCCGGCCCGGAGTGACTGCGGGTCAGGGTGCACATAGATCCGCTTCGTGAAGGACAGGTCCGCGTGGCCGGCCCACGCCGACACCACGGTGTCCGGCACGCCGTTGTTCGCCATCCAGGAGAGGATCGCGTGACGGGCCATGTAGAGCGTCACCCGCCGCACTTCAAGCTGGTCCATCAGCTTGTACGCCTCGCGCCGCAGCTTGTCCGTCTTCCACGGGCGCCCCAGCTTGTCGACCATCACGTAGCCAGTGGCCTCGTATGCGTCTCCGGCGGCCAGCCGCTCGGCCACCTGGATCTTGCGGAATGCCTTGAGTCCGAGCCACGTAGGCAGGGGCAGCGGCAGGGCCCGCTCCCCGGCCTCGGACTTGGCGTCCTTCTCGACCACCACGGACCGCTGCCCGCGCGGCCGCTCCGGATCGTAGGCGAGAGTCCGGGTGTTGCCGATCGTGGTGGTGCCGCTCTCCAGGTCGATGTCCTGCGCCCATCGGGCGCCGCAGACTTCGGCCGGCCGCTCGGCGATGAAGGTCAGCATCCACCCGCCGTACTCCCGTACGCCGCGGATGCCCGTGAGGAACTGGCGCACCTCGGTCTCGTCCCACGGCGTCTTCTCGCGCTTCTTCGCGCGGGCTGCCTTGCGGGCCGCCTTCGGGACGGTGACGTACTCGGCGACGTTCCGCGTGAGGATGTTGCGCCGCATCCCGAGGATGAGCACGGCCCGCAGGCGGCCTAGCGTCAGGTCCACCGTCCGCACGCTGAGGCCGGTGCCCGGCGTCCCGCCGATCCGGCGAGCGCTGGTGAGCATCCACGTGACCATCTCGGTCACGTCGTCCTCCGTGAGCTGCTGCACCAGCATCGCGCCCAAGCGGATCTTCACGTACGCCATCGCGTCCACGTACGACCGTGCAGTCTTCACCTCTACGTCCGGCGTCACCGACGCAAGCCAGATGTCGACCAGCTGCTCCACCGTCATCTTCGACGGAGCGACAAGGGTCCCGCTCGCGCGCTGATGCTGAATCCGGGCGAGCTCGTTCTTGACCTCCCCGGACGTGTCCTTCGTCACCGTGAGCTGACGCCGCTTCCCAGTGGCCGGGTTCACTCCGATGTCGATCACGGCCCGGTAGCGGGTCTTTCCTCGCGCCGTGACCTTCTTGATCTCTGGCATGCTGTCCCTCCTGTCGGCCGGGGCGCCCATCGCCCTGGTCCGCCTACGCCAAAGTCCCCGCAGCCGTTACGAACTACCTGCGGCTGCGAGGACTTTGGCGGCCCTTAACTGCCCTCGATCCGCTTCCTGTGCTCCGGGCCGAGCCGACGCAAGGCCTCCTCCCGGACGCGCGGCGGTAGATCCATGAGGATGTCCACCGCCATCTGCACGCGCGGATCCGAGGGTGCGACGGTCGACCGCTCGTCGGCCGCCTCCTGGCGCCGGATCTCCCGCAGGATCTCCGCTGCGTCCTCTCGCCCCGCCCCTTCCAGCTGCTCGGGGTCGACGCCCACGACGTTCGCCATGTGGGCGAGCGTCTTGGCCGGCGCGGTGGTCGGGGTGAACGGGACGCGCCGGGTGTACCCCTGCTCGATGTGCCGCCACCGACCACCCCCCAGGCGGACCGGCGTCCGCTCTGCTGCCGCTTCTGGGCTTAGGCCTCGAGCCAACCGGGCGACCCGGATGACCTCGGCCTCGGGCGGTGGTGCGGGTGGGGGCGCGCTCACCACGGGAGTCCTCTCAGGATGCAGATCATCGAACTTCGTCGAACTTTATGACACCAGCGACGCCAGCGGTAGGCAACAACGATTTAGGGCAACCTAAGACTCATTCTTTCTTGTACTTCTTTGAACTTATGGCTACTGTGTCGGCCATGAAAGCTCACTACCAGGACCCCGCGCAGATCCGGCGGCGTCGGATCGAGGCTGGTCTGACGCAGGAGGCGCTGGCGAAACGGGCCAGGGCGTCCAAGGCGCACATATCCATGGTGGAGCGCGGTGTTGCTGGCGCGTCCGCGCCGCTCCTGTCTCGGCTGGCCGAGTCGCTCGGGTGCGAGGTCGCCGACCTGATGCCCCCGCCTGCAGTCCCGGCACCGGCTACGTCATGAGCAGCAACCCCGGGCCCACGCTCGACGAGGTGAAGGCGTGGCCAGCCACCGTTGGCGTCCCGGCCGCCGCCGAGGCGCTCGGCGTGAGCAGGGCCCACCTCTACGCCCTGGTCAGGTGTGGTGACGCACCCGTACGCATTCTCCGCTTCGGCAAGAGTCACCGCGTCGTCACCGCGTCGCTGGTCCGCCTGCTCGAGGCCGCCTGACCACACACAAACGGGGCCGCCCCGGACCGGGCCTGGTCCATAGGCGACCCCTGCACCAGCACATCTCAACTCAGCTGAGAGGTAACTGTGTCCAACTACCTTACCGAGGACCGGATCGCTGCCGCTCTCGCGACCGCGACCCAGCCCGAGGGCGAGACGCCCTGGCGACTGCTCCTCACCAAGCCCCCGACGACGTACGCCGACGTGCGCTCCGCGCTCACCCTCGCCCGGATGCCCGACGTCTGGCGGTTCTCCGGCAAGGACGAGCGGACGATCCTCGCCGAGGCCTCGCGCGCCGAAGTCGTGCACGGGCTCGCCCGTCGGGACGGCTACCTGCAGGCGCTGGCCGCCGCCGAGCACATGCTCAGCACCGCCCCGGTGCTCCCGACGCACATGGATGTCCGGCTGGCGCCGTGGGACGACGGCCCCTGCCTCGTGTTTTCGTTCCACAAGGAGCCCGCCGCCGTCCACGAGTTCGCGGCCCACTTCGGCACCCAGGTCACCGAACACCCGCACCTCGAGGTCGACATTCGTGTCGAGACGGTCGGCATCACCGAGTCCGGCGTTCGGTTCGAGGCGTACACCCTGGTCGATGGCCCGGCGGTGGCGGAATGAGCCTCCACACCACGATCACCGGCGCGGTCCTCGGCGTCCTGCCCGGTGCCTGCCCGGAGGCTCGGATCACCGTGGAGCAGCCGTTCCAGACCGGCCGGGACACCTGGACCGGCACCGTGTCCGGCCTCGCCCAACGGATCGCCAACGACATCGAGGGGAAGGACACCCGCGAGGGCGAGTCCACCCCGACGATCTCCGCTCGGGACGCCCGTACGACCGTCCTCGTCGCGATCGCCCGCGCCCTGCGCGAGCAACCCACCGGGGCCCGGCTCCTCGACGGCCTGGACGAACTCGGCGAGGCCGTCGTCCAGGCGGACCTCGGCGAGATCGCCGCGTGGGCGGACGCACTTGCCAGCCTGGCGCACGTCGACGACGCCCTCGGCGCCGCCACCGCGCAGCCCGCGGCCGCCCACACGGACTACCGGGCCGAGCACGAGAGCATCCACGTCGGCCACTACACCACCGAGGCCGAGGCCCGCAGGCACTGCGAAGCCCTGATCAGCGACGAACACCCGGCCGACCGGGCCCTCCTCTTCACGTGGGCCGGGCTCGGCGACGACGACGGCGACCCCGACGAGCCGTCCGAGCTCGTCGTCCAGGTCGACGGAGGGCCGCAGCAGTTCACCGGCTACGTCGTCGTCCCGATCGCGGTAGCCGCCGCGCACGACCCCGACGCCGAGTGATCCCGTGCCCGGCCACCTCTGGCTCCTCTGCTCCCTGATCGTTCTCGGCCTGGCCATCGGCGCACTGATCGCCGCCGGCTGGGCCGCCGACCACCGCATCACCACCACCCACAAGCACCGCAGGACCCCTGGGAGGGGCGCGTCATGACGCTCGTACAGCCCGAGAAGACCACCGAGAAGCCCGCGACGAACGTGAACCTGCAGGCGCTGTTGGACGAGTGCACCGCGGTGCACGCCCAGCGGCACGCCGAGATCCGCGAGGCGGAGCGTCAGGACAGCATCGACGCGGTCGAGTACGCGACCGCGGCCGCCGCGAAGACGTTCGGGGAGAAGGCGGCGGCTGCGCTCGGCCGCTGGCTGCCCGCCGAGATGATGGACGAGGGGTGTCTGCAGGCGTCCGTCGTGATCGCCCCCGGCGCCTACCTCACCCACACCACCGGCGAGAACGGATCCTGGTTCACGCTGCTGACGTCGTGCACCCGGTGCAGCACCTCCAGCGAGACCCGCATCTACAACCTGCTCACCCTGGCCGAGGCCCTCCACAAGTCCGGTGTCCGCTGATGGCGGCCGCCGGCTTCAACACCCCGTCGCGGGTGCGCCGCCCGAAGAACGCCAAGTCGGAGGCCGACGCGGCGTACGGGATGCCCCGCCTGATGATCTCGGCCGAGGCCCCCGGCAAGTGCACGACTCCCAAGTGCGGTTCCGTCGCGGACGCGATGGACGAGGCCGACCCGGTGCTGTCCGGGTGGACCCGCGCCGGCGTGTACGGGCCCACGGACCCGGACCGGGTCTGGTGCTCGGGACAGTGCGCGGCTTTCGGAGTCGCGCTCGCCGAGCTCCGCCTCACCCCCGTCGCCCGCGACCAGGCCGACACCGCCCGCAAGGCGGCCGCCGATGCCTGATGTCCTGCCCGTCCTCCTCCTGGCGGTACTCCTCGCCGTCGCCGTGCGCTGCCTCACCGCGGCGCTCCACACCGGTACCCGGGCCCCGGCCCAGGAGCCGTACCGGGACCCGCGCGACCTGGTCGCCTGCCACCGCCCGTCGTGCGGACACATGAGCTGGCCGCACGACGAGACACCCGAGGGCCTGCGCTGCACCCACTGCGGCCAGATCAACCCGGACTCGTGAGCGGCTCAGTCCGGCCGTGCGGCGACGTCGGCCTCCCGCACGGCCTGGTCTACGCCCGCCGGTACGTCACCGGCTGGAAGTGCGACCGGCACACGCCGAACGCCGTGCGCGGCCTGCCCGAGCCCCCGCCGGGGCCGGGCTGGCCGCCCGGCTCCTACCTCAACCACCCCGACCGCACCGAACCGCCCGACGAACTGGAGCCGCCGTCATGACGACCGCCGCCCGCCCCACCCCGGCCCACATGCCACGCCGCCGCCCCACCCCGGCCACCGCCGACACTCCGACCCTGGACAGTCGGCCGGCGCACCGGCAACCGTGGGAACGGGCCATCCTCGCGTCGTCGCTGCCCGGCAACCACCGCTTCGTCGCCATCGCCCTGGCCACCCACGCCGACGGCCGCGGGCACATCGCCCGCCAGCCCCGGGTGATCGGTCTCGTCCACGCCACCGGGCTCCACGTCCGCCAGGTCCACGTTGCCCTCGCCACCCTGATCGACCGCGGCTTCCTCCGCCGCCCCCCGGCCGACAGCCCCATCGACAACGTCGACCTGGTCCTCACCCTGCCCCCGGGCGCGCTCGCCCGCGCCCGCCGCGCCCACCAGGCCGCCCTGTAAAGCCTCTTGGAGTACCCGTGACCAATCTTCCGCACGACCCCTACATCACCGCCGTGATCGACGCCCTGGCCGCCGCCGGGCTGGAGCCGGACACCTGGTGGACGTCCGACGCCGAGATCGACCCTTACACCACCGGCGACGACGCGGGCTGCACCACGATGCTGACCTCCGTCATCGTCTGGGACGACACCAGGGCCGCCGAGGACGACGAGAGCGGCCGGGACGGCCTGTTCCTCTTCTGGGACCACCCGGCAGAGCAGTGGCAGTACGCGCGCCCCCGGCCCGAGGGCGGCAACACCGAGCCCGAGTACCTGCCCAAGCTCGGCCTCTACTCCGACCCGGACGCCGTCGCGAGCGCCGCCCGCGCCCTGCTGGACGGCCAGCCCTTCCCCGACGGTCACGCCCCGTACTGGCACCCGGCTGACACCGTCCGCACCGCCATCGCCGCGTGGGCCACCACTCCGTAACACCAACACCCCACCCTGGAGTACCCGTTGACCGCCGCCGTCGCGTACGCAGCAGCCCCCGCTGCTGCTGTGCCGTGCCCGGAGACGCCCCGCGCGTCGACCGGCGCCCGGCCGCGCACCGGCGGCGGTACGCGTGTGCGTGTGCCCCTGCGCCTGGTTGTAGGCGCTCAGTTCCGGGACTCGGCCCTGAGCGTCTACATCAAGATCGCAGCCCTCGCCATGCGCGCCGAGAACTGCCGCGCGAAGGTCACCACGCTCGCCTCGTACCTCGGCCTGTCCGTGTCCGAGGTCGAGCGCGCCCTGACTCAACTCACCACCGCCGGCAGCGACGGCATCGCCGAGGTCATCACCCGGCGGCACACCTCCCGCGACGGCGAGGGCGAGTCCGCCGAACGCTGGGTCCGCGACATGGAAGCCGACGAGCTGTTTGTCTGGCTGCCTGCCCGCGCCGCAACGGGCCTGCCGCCCCGCCAGCTGCGCCTGTACGCCGTCATCGCCTACGCGCAGATCCGCCGCATGCCGCTGTCCCTCGCCGAACTCCGCGCCGTCGTACGCCACCAGTACGGCGACAGCGCCGGACAGCCGCTCGGCGAGCGACAGGTGATGCGGCTCCTGGACGACCTCGAGTCCACCGGATGGATCAGCATCCACCGCCGCCAGGGACCGCGCGGCCGCCACGCCTACGAGGCCCACCAGCGCCCGCTCCACCCCGTCCTCGACGACGATGCCGACGAGCCGACAGCGCCCCCGGCGCCCGCCGCCCCGGCCACGGCGACCCCTGACATACATGACGGATCGGCTCCCCGCACAGCTGACGGATCCCCCGCGACTGAGGAAGACCGTAAGACTGACCGACCGTCGACGAGCGAGGGTTGTGGGGGGATCCGCCGTAGGCGAGATGCGGGTAGTAGCGCGCGAAGCCACGGCGAAAAGCGCAGCAACAGCAGCGGCGGCACGTACCGCGGGCCGGGACTGCAGCTGTCGCCCCGGGTCTGGCAGGTCCTCGAGCCCGTACGGGCCGAGCTCCCCGCCATCGAACCCTGGGCGCTACGACGGATCGGCCGGGAGATCGGCGAGCAGCTGTCCGCCGGGGTCGGCATGGAACGGCTCACCGCCCGGCTGACAGCCCGGTACTCGCGGCTCACCGCCCGTGGCCCCGCCACCGAGAACGCCCGCCGCGGCGACGTCGGCCGGTGGCTTCTTGGGGCCGGGCTCGTCCGCCACGGGTGCCGCCTGCCGTCCTGTGAGTCCGGCACGACCTGGTCCACCGGGGAGCGCTGCCACCTCTGCGCCAACATCGCCGAGGGCGAGCGCCTGGCCGCGGCCGCCGCCGAGCAGCCACCCGCCCCCGCGCCCCGGCCCGAACCGCCGGCCCCGCCGCGGCCGCCGACGACGTGGCTCCCGATGCCCCCGCCGCCGGACCCCGGCTCCGAGCCCCCGGGCCCCGCCGAGCGCGAGCAGCTGCGCGCGGCCGCGACCCCCGAGACCGTCCGCCAGGCGCTCGCCGACCACGGCGCCCCCGCCGCGATCCGCCTCTACGGCAGAGCTCTTGTCCTGCCCCACCTTGCCCAGCACGACGAAGGGACCACCGCATGAAGCCCGCCAGCCACCACCTCGCGAAGTGCAAGCACTGCCGTGCCCCGATCGTCTGGTGCCTCACCTCGGCCAACGGGAAGCGGCAGCCGGTCAACTACGAGCCGGACGAGACCGGCAACGTCGCCGTCATGCAGGGCGCCGACGGGAAGCTGTACGTCCGCGCCGTCACCGCGGCCCGCTCGGAGATCCGGCCCGGCGAATGGCAGGCCAAGCCGCACCAGGCCACCTGCCCCGCACGGCAGCTCCCCGGGCGCAGCAGCAGCGGTGGGCAGCGGGCGACGTCGGGAGTGAGGCCGGTCCCGTGGCAGCGCTGACGTCCGAGGACGCCGCAGCCCTGGAGCGCGCCGAGGCCGGCCGGGAGGAATGGCCCGACGGCACCTACGCCGGAGCCAGGCCCCCGCGCACGGCCGGCCAGCCCGACCCGGACGCCGCCGAGCACGTCCAGGAGCTCCTCGAAGCCCTGGACGGGTGGCGCCTCGGCGACCGGGCCAAGCACCCCTGGCCCCCGGCATGACGATCGCCGCCCTGATCCGGCTCCTGGACGAGGAGCAGCCCGACGTTGTCCGCCACCCGGCACCCGAGATCCCTCAGATCACCTCCAGAAAGAGGAAGTTCATGCAGCAGCAGCCCCGCCCGGTCCCCGGCCCGCCCGCTTCTCAGGAGACGCCCTCGGCCGGTGCCGCGCCGCTCGCCGTCGGCAAGCTCCTCGCCTGGGCCGAGGCGCACGAGACACGGTTCGTGGCCCGCAAGGGCGAGCAGGCCCGGGCGCTCCTGCGGGACCTCCGCGGCCTGTACGCCGAGGCCGAGGAACTCGCCCAGGCCGACGCCGAAGAGCAGCGCCTGGTCGAGCAGCTCGCCGAGCTCCGCGCCCGCAAGGACAGGCTGCGCCCGGTGCAGAAGCGGAAGTCTCCGGCTCGGGACTACGTGCCGGCCGAGGTCCGAGCCTGGGCAAGGGGAGCCGGTCTCGACGTCCCCACGGTCGGCACCGTGCCGAACACGATCGTCACGGCCTGGCGCGAGGTGACCGGCGGTGCCCAGTGATCTCCGCCCGCCTCCGCTACACCGGCATCCTCTGCGTCGCCGTGGGCTCGTTCGCCGCGTCGATCTACTGCTGTGTGGCCGGCCTATGGACCGGCTGGATCGCGTTCTGGCTGCTGAGCAACGTGTGCGTCGTCGTCTGCGGGCGGATACAGACCACCGCCGCCCGCCTGCAGGAGGCACACCACGCCGCCCAGGTCCTCGCCCGGCAGGCCGAGCTCCTGGACGCCGCGCACTGCGGGGAGCAGAAGCCGCCGTTCAGCGAGCACACCTTGCGCACCGAGTGTGTGCTGCGGCCGGGCCATCCCGGCAGCCACGCGGACGAGCAGGGCACCCGCTGGTGGTGGATCGACGAGGACCTCCCGGCCCGGGCGCAGCAGCGGTGAGCCGCTACCTGGTCATCTGCTGCGAGGCCTCCCAGCCGTACGGCCGCTGCGGGGTGTACCTGCCGACCGGCACCGCCGATGAGGCCGAGGCGAACACCGCCGCCACCCGGGCCGGGTGGAGCACGAACCCGGACCGCTGCCCCGGCCACACCTTCCGCCCCCGCACCACCAGCCGCACTGTCCGCCGGCTCCGCCCCACCACCGAGAGGACCTCGACACCATGACCACTGACCCCACGGAGCTCACCCCGGCCGAGCGGCTTCGTGCCGCGGCCGCGAAGCTGCGCACCCTGCTGACCGAGCTCGGCGACTGCCGAGGCCCCTGGTACGTCGTGAACCGGGAGCAGCGCCCGTACCCGCAGCGCATCGACAACATCGGCGTCCCGTACGTCATCGCCTCCACGACAACCGACCCGAGCACCCCGCCGTACCTTGCGGACTACATCGCTCTGATGCACCCCCGAGTTGGGTACGCCATCACGCAGCTGCTCGAATCGTTGGCCGCGCGCCTGGACGACGCCACTTCCGACGTGGCGCAGCTCCTGGACCCGCACGCACTCATCGCAGCGCGCCTGATCCTCAAAGCGCCCGGCACCCCGGACGTGACCGAGGCTGCAGACCGGGCCGAGGACACGCTCCGGGACCGCATGGCCGCAGCGATCTACGAGACGAACATGTGCAGCCCCTGGGCCGAGGCGCACCCTGATGACGTGCTCGCCTACGGCTGGGACGCGGATGCGGCCCTCCGAGTCCGCGACGACGAGATGACCGAGCTCCGCCGGCAGGCCGCACTGTCCGACGACGTCACCGCCCAGACGAAGGCCCTCCTGGAGCGGCGCACCACGACGCTCCGGGAGCGGGCCGAGCGTGCGGAGGCGGTCATCCTCAAGGCCCTGACCGGCCTCACCGGCGATGGGTTCGCGCGCGGCTTCCGCCTGGTCCAGCGCGACGGTGCTCACCTCGACGGAGCTGTGTTCCCATCGGGCCGGTGCTTCGTCCTGGACGACTCCGAGTACGGACTCTCGACCGTCGCGGTGTCCGTGGCCGAGCTGCTGCGCGGCGGCTACCACGGAGCCCGCATCGAATGGGCCGACGAGCCCCCCGGGGACGAGGCCGGCCGTGGCTGAGTCCCCGCGCTGCACCGTGTGCGGCCGGCCGCTGCGTGACCCGGCGTCCCGGGCGCGCGGCACCGGCCCGGTCTGCCACCGCAAGACCCGCGCCCTGCGGCTGCCCGCGACCCGCCGCCCCGCGCTCCCGCCGTACGTGGGCGGGCGCCCGGTCGACGACGTCCCCGCCAGCCCTCTCTTCTGACCCACCGCACCACCCGGAGCGCCACCATGACCGACACCTGCCTCTCCTGCCGGGGCCTCCTGCCCGACGACTCCCCGCGCACCGGCTGCGAGGCCTGCCAGTACAGCGTCCACACCTGGCTCCGCGAGCTCCCCCGCCACCTGGTGCTCCTCGCCGACATGCTGACGCCGGACACCGGCCCCGCACGCCGCGGCGGCGTCGGCCGCGCCCACGCCCCGCTCCCGATCCGCCTCGACGTCCTGGACCTCACCGGCCCCGGGCAGCCCGTGCTCCTGGCCGACCCGCACGGCGACCAGACCGGCGGCATCCCCATGACGCCGCTCCTCTACGGGTGGGCCCGGTACCTGGCCGCGGACTACCCATCGGTCCGCACCGACGCCCACGGCACCGTCCACATCGAGCGGTGCGACGGTGCTCTCGTCCGGGGAGGGGCCGACGTCCCCGGCCTGTGCCGGTGGCTGGACGCCTACCTCCCGTACGCCGCGACCCGCCCGTGGTGGGACGACCTCCACGAGCAGCTGGAGCAGCTGCTCCACCGGGTCCGCCGGCTCACCCACACTCGGCCCGTCACCCGGGCCAAGGACGCGCCCTGCCCACAGTGCAGCGCCTGGTCGCTGGTGGAACGCGAGGACGAGCTGCACATCACCTGCACGATCTGCCCGGCCCGGCTCACCCCCGACGAGTACGACGCCCACCGCGCCGCCGTCATGCCCGCGCTCGCCAGCCTCGCCCTCCGGATCGCCGCCACCCAGCAGACCGCCGCCTGAACGCCGTACGCCGCTGCGCCCCGCCCATGACCTGGAGCGGGACAGCCGTTCACGGTGAACCGTAAGGACTAGAACGCCCGTTCGGATCATGATCAGGGGGACCCTGCCGTCTGCCTGTTCAGGAGCGACCGTGACCACCTGGACCATCCACGAGGGCGACGCCCTCACCCTGCTGCCGACGCTGACCGAGCCGGTTGACGCGGTGGTCTGCGACCCGCCGTACAACAGCGGCGGCCGCACCACCGCCGAGCGGCGCGCCCAGGGCGCCCGCGACAAGTACGTGTCCGGCGACGCCACGCACTCCCTCGCCGACTTCGACGGCGACACCCGCGACCAGCGCGGCTACACCTACTGGCTCGGTCAGATCCTCGCCGCCGCCTACGCCCGCACCAGACCCGGCGGCAGCCTCCTCGTTTTCACCGACTGGGCGCAGCTCCCCGCGACGTCCGACGCCCTGCAGGCCGGTGGCTACACCTGGCGGGGGATCATCCCGTGGCGCAAGCCGATCAGCCGCCCGGTGAAGGATGGATTCCGCCGCGAGTGCGAGTACGTCCTGTGGGGCAGCCGCGGAGACCCGCTCCGCCACGCCCCCACGATCTACCTGCCCGGCTGGCTGGAGGGCTCCCAGCCGCGCGGCAAGACCCGCGTCCACATCACCCAGAAGCCCGAATCGATCATGCGGCAACTGGTCCAGATCGCCCCCGTCGGCGGCCTGATCCTGGACCCGTTCACCGGGTCCGGGACGACCGGCGCGGCCGCGCTCGCCGAGGGCAGGCGATTCGTCGGCATCGAGCAGGCCCCGGCCTACGCCGCGGCCGCCCGGCAGCGCCTCGCCGCGGCCTGACCCGTACGCTTCCGCCCAGCACTGCGCCCCCTGCCCAACTCCCATGGGCAGGGGGCGCAGCGCTGTATCACGCCTCGGCGGTCGGCGGCTTGAGGTCGGTCCGCTGCCCCTGGCGGGACTTCCGCGCAGCGAAGTACGGCCGCGCGGCCCGGTAGTCGACCGCGTGGGCGCGGCCAATCTGTACGACCGGCGGGAAGTTCGGGTCTTCCCGCGCGAGCTGGGAAATGCGCTGGTTGCTCATCCTCGGGACGACTCCGTCGGCAACCAGCCGTCGCGCGAGTTCACGGAACGACATCATCTCGGGCCCTCCTTCGTCGGCCTCGGGCACGGGCACCATTCTTCCTGACCTACTAGGCATTTGCCTAGGAAGTCGCTACGCTCAATCCGGCAACAACGAAGCGGCCCCGGCCGGCGCTCACAACGCCATTGGTCGGGGCCGGTCAACCCCTGATGCACCCAGGAGCCGACCATGCGTGATCGTAGCCGCGCCACCACCGCACTGGCATTACCGCCCGCCTCCGACGCCGACGAGGCGCTCCAGCGCGCCCGTACCGCGATGACCGCCGAGACCCGCACCCTGATCGAGGACATCGGCCGCGCCCTCTGCGCGATCGAACCCTCCCTCGAGATGCGGGAAGTCACCCGCCTCGCGTACGCCGCCCGCGCCGCCGCCGACGTCCACGGCCTCGGCACCCCGCGCGCCGTCGCCGCCACCGGCCTCCTGCTGCGCCACATGCCGCGCGTCGACTGGCCCGAGCCGCCCTCGCCGCTCACCCGCGCCGAGTACGGGATGCGACTCATCCAGATGGCCGACCGCTGATGGCCGCCGACGACGCCCGGGAGATCAGCCCGGCCGACGCCGCCCGCGCTTACACCGCCGGGCAGACCGCCGCCCTCCAGGGCCCCCGCCCCTCCACCGCCGAGAACCGCACGCAGCTCGGCTCCGCCCGCACGTCGGGCAACTCCGCCGCCTCCACCCGCTGAACCGCCCGGCCGGGCGCGCACCACCGCGCCCGGCCGGCCCACGCCCCGGAGCACCCCATGCGCTTCCTGTACCTGATCACCTTCGTCTGGGTGGTCGCCTTCCCGACCTTCCTGATCGTGAGGGCCCTCGGATGACCCGCACCCGCACCGTCGAGCGCTCCCGCCTCGTCCCGCACACCATCGACGGCACCACCCATCTTGTCCTCGACCGCTACAAGGAGGACGTGCCCCTGCCGCCGCGCGACTGGGACCGCCTCGTCCTCACCGGCGTCACCGCGGCGGCCGCCGTGATCGGCGTTGCCTCGATCGTCTGGTCGACCGCGAGCATCGGCAGCCTCCTCGACCTCGTCGTCCCACTCACCGCCGCCGCGTACGCCGCCGCCCTGGTCTTCGACCTCGTGTGGCTGTCCTGCATGGCCCTGGAGTGGCTCGCCCGCTATGACCAGGAGCGTGCCGTCCTCCCGCGCCGCGCCGGATACGTGGCCCTCGGCATCGCCATGGGTGCGGTCGGCACCCACGGCTGGATCTCCGGAGAGTTCGCGATCGGCTGCGTCGCCGCGACGGTGTCCGGCCTCGCGAAGGTCATGTGGACCGTCGTCCTGCGTCACCACGCGAAGCCGCTGGACGCGTTCACCCAGCAGTGGGTCGACGCCGAGCGCGCGAAGGCCGGCGGCCGCCTCGCGATGGTCTCCGTCCGCCGCGAGCTCACCCGCGCCGAGCAGGCCGTCGCCGCCGAGCGGGCCGCGCTCTCCGGAGCCTCCGGAGAGACTCCGGACACCAACCCGGACTCTCCGGAGGACAAGGCGCAGACTCCGGACGAGGCGGAGCAGCCGTCCGCCACCGGGCCGATGACCATTACGGATGCGATCCGGACGGCCCTCTCCTCCGGGATCTCCGATCCGGATGCGGTGCTCCGCTACGTTCGCAAGGTCGCCGACGCGAACGCCAAGGAGGAGTCCGTTCTCCGGACTCTCCGGAGCCTCCGGAAGACCGCATGAGCGCCCCGGAGAAGGACGCCGAGAGCAGCGTCCGGAGCTGGCTCCGCGCCCGGATCGACGGCCCCGTCGTACCCGAGCCGGAGCAGACCCCGCTCGTCCAGGTCCGCATCGTCCCGACCCCCGACCCGGCAGCCGAGACCGACGACCAGGAGCAGGAGCCCGACGACGCGGCCGCCACCGAGCCGGAGCCGAAGCGCCCGTGGTGGGACGTACGCCCCGGCCCCTTCGGCGGCCGTGACCCGGAGCCCGAGCCGTCGGCCGCGCCGTCGACCGAGTACGCGCCCGGCATCCACGTCACCGTGAACCAGCCCGCCCCGGCCGCGCCCTCGTGGCTCGCCCCGGACCCGGCCGCCGAGCGCGCCGCCGAGCGCCTCCACCGCCTCCGGGTCTGGTTCGCCTACCACCTCTCCGCAGGCTTCGCCGGGTGGGTGTTCGGCCTCGTCGGCGCCATGCACGACGTCCTGGTCGACGCCGGACAGCAGGGGGCCGCCGTCGGCATCGCCATGGGCTTCGTCGCCTGGATCGTCGCCTCGTACCTGCCCGGCCTGCCCTACATGCCCCCGGCGCTGCGCCCCGCCCTCATCTGGGCCGCCCGCATCCCCGTCAGCTCCGCCGCCATCGCCCTGGCCCTCTACGCGCCCGGCACCGTCTAGGAGACCCCTCGTCATGCAGCACCTCGCAGCAGCCGCCAGCGGCGGCACGTTCGACTACGTCGGCGCCGGAGGCCTCGCCCTGGTCGCCACGGCCGTCCTGATCTTCGGCGTCATCGGCAAGGGCTCCCGCAAGCTCAGCATCCTCTGGGCGGGCATCACCGCGTTCGTCGCAGGGTCCGCGTACATCGCCGCCGGGAAGATCTGGGCCAGCCCGCAGCAGGTCGTCGAGCAGGGCTGGACCGGAATCGGTGTCGGAGGCGGGGCCGGACCGTTCGGCGACGTCGGGATCGGCGCAGCCTGCGCCCTCCTCGTCGTCATCATGGTGTTCGCCCCGCTCAACCCCGCACGCTCCGCCGTGCTCTCCCTGATCGCCGCGTTCACCTGGCCCATGGCCGGGACCGGGTCGATCTGGGCCGTCCCCGGGCAGTTCTTCGCCGCCCTGTCGATGATGATCGGGGCCTGACATGGAGGCCTGGATCCGCTTCTGGACCGCCCTGTGGCTCGGCTCCGAGAAGCTCACCCGCCGCACCGTCGACTGGCTGTGCAACGCCAAGCCCAAGCCCCCGAGCGCCCCGACAACGGAGAAACCCGAGGCCGCCCCCGCCAAGGGAGAGCCCGAGGAAGCTTCGGGGGAGCAGCCCCAGCAGCCCAAGAAGGCGCCCGCGAAAGGGCCGGCGGACGGCGAAGGCTCCGCGCTGCTCCGCTGGGTCGGGCTCGGGCTCGTCCTGGCCGTCACGAAGTTCACCCCGTACACCACCGTCGCCGCCGTCATCGCGGCCGCGGCCTGGGTGGTCACCGCGCTCGCACTCGGCTACATCGCGACGATGAAGCCCGAACCCGGGCCCGAGCCGGAGCAGCCCGCCGCCGACAAGAACGACGGCCAGGAGCAGCCCGAGGAAGAGGCCCCGGAGCCCGAGCAGCACCCCTCCGAACTGCTCCCCCTCGGACACGTCGCGGTGCTGCTCTCCGAGGCCTACACAGAGGGCTCCGGGGTGCACCTCGCGGCCCTCGCCGAGCGCCTCACCCGCACCCCCCTTATGGGCCTCCCCGCCACCCCCTGGAAGACCGGCCACGTCCGCGCCCTCCTCACCCGCCACGGGGTGCGCGTACGGCCCGGCGTACGGGTGCCCCCGGTGGGCGGCAGGGAGGGGGTCCACCGGGAGGACTTCCCACCCCTCCCCCCAACCTCTCCTGGCGACCCCGTTGTTGCCGGTGTTGCCCCAGGCCAGCCCAACAACAACAACGCGAGCAACGCCCTCTCCAACCCCTTCCGGATCACTCCCGACCCCGCCAACCCCGTCCGCCACCACGTCCACCACGAAAGGGCCTGACGACCATGGCACTGCCCAACATCAGCATCGGCGACCTGAAGAAGAAGAACGACGCGAGCCAGGCCGCCCGTACGGCTGAGAAGAGCGAATCCGGCTCCAACGGCCAGCAGAAGAAGGGACGATGACGACCATGATGACCGCCCCGCTCCCCGAAACGCTCACCCGCATCCAGATCGCCTCCGAGGACCGCGAACAGCGCGTCCCCCACGTACGCCACCTGATCGAGTTCCGGCACGGCGACGAGGTCCTCGCCGCGCACGAGTCCGAGACCGCGCCGATCTACATCCCGCGCAAGGACGACAAGGTAGACCTATACGGCGTCCCCATCACCGTCACCGGCGTCACCGTCCTCTACGACACCGCGCCCGACGGGCACGGCGTCGTCCTGGCCGTGGTCTACGTCGACCCCGCGAACCGACCGGCGGTCGCCCCGATCGCCGGCATGCCCGCGCGCACCTCCGAGGCATACACCCGGCCTCAGAGCGACTGACACACTGGCCCCTGCACGCCGGGCAGCGCCCGGCCAGACGCCCCCGCCGACCCATACCGGCGGGGGCGCCGCCACGCCCCGGCAGAACGCCGCTGGACAAGATCCACCTTTGGCGCGACACTGATGCCACCACCACACGTGTGTCTACAGAGCCCCTGACCATCGGCCAGGGGCTCCCTTGCGTCCCGAGGGAGACCCATGGACACCGACCTCCTCACCACCGCCCAAGCAGCCGCCCACGCCACCCAGGCCCGCCGCTTCTTCAGCGCCGGCGCGGCCGCCGTCCGCCCCACCACCATCCGCGACTGGGCATCCCGCGGCCACCTCACCCGCACCGGACTCACCGAACACGGACACCCCCTCTACAACCTCGCCGACGTCGCCCGCGCCGAACTCGCCACCCGCGGCCGCGCCCTACGCCTCGTCGGCATCCCCGAAGCCACCACATCGCCTCCACGCGCATGACACGCTTTCCCCTCAACTCGACATCCCTGGGGGGACCATGCGCACCCGCACCACCATCACGCTCGCCTCAGCGACGCTCCTGCTGACCCTCACCGGATGCAACAGCAGCGATCCAGGCCCGGCCGACCCGAAAAAGCTCGACGACGCCGCCAGCCTCGCGTGCGAAGACTTCGCGCGGGGCTTCAAGAGCGCCCTGACCACCTCCGCCCGCGTAGACCTCGTCAACAAGGTCAACAAGTGGGCGCAGGACTCGATCACCACCGGCATCGCCACCGGCGGCAAGCTCCTCGCCAACAGCGCAGAAGCCGACGCCACCACCTGGCAAACAAGCTCAGACCTCTTCGCCCAGTCCTGCCTCGACGCAGGCTGGGGCGCCTGAACCTGCCCCACCCGGCCCGGCCGCGCACACCGCGCCGCCGGGCCGTCGCATACCCCCGTTGACCCGGCGAGAGGACCTGCCCACCCCATGACCGTCATCGTTGGGCTCGTCCACAAAGGGCGCGTCCACCTCGGCGCAGACTCCGCGGGAGTCTCCGGCCTCCAACTCACCGTCCGCCGCGACCCCAAGGTCTTCCGCAACGGCCCGTACATCCTCGGCTTCACCACCAGCTTCCGCATGGGCCAGCTCCTCCGTCACGCCTTCGAGCCCCCGCACCCCACCGGCGACCTCGACCGATTCATGGTCACCACCTGGACCGACGCCCTACGCGCCTGCCTCAAGGACGGTGGCTGGGCCCGCAAGGAGTCCGAACAGGAACAGGCCGGAGACTTCCTCGTCGGCGTCGCCGGACGCCTGTTCACCATCCACAGCGACTACCAGGTAGGCGAACCCGCCGACGACTACGCCGCCGTCGGCTGCGGAGACGAACTCGCCCTCGGCGCCCTCCACGCAACCGCCGGTCTCGACCTCTCGCCGCGCCGCCGCCTCACCGCCGCGCTTGCCGCCGCCAACCACCACAGCGCCGGAGTCACCGGCCCCTACACCTACGCCAGTACCAGGAAGGTCCGCTCGTGAGCACCACCGCCCAGAAGGTCATCGCCTTCCGCCAGGAGCTCCTCGAGGGAGGCCTCCCTCACGACCTGGTCGACGACCTCGTCAAGGACGCCACCAGCACCCTCGTCATGAACGCAGGCCTTGACGTCAGGCGCTCCGGGGACACCCAGCAGCCGAGCAGCGGCAGCCTCACCGACCGATACGCCGACCCCCACCTGACGGGCACCGACTGACGTGGCAGGCCGCGAGGACCTCACCGCCTACGACTACCGCAAGGCGCGCGCCGCGTTCCTCGCCGCCTCTGACGTCTGCCACCTGTGCGGCCACCCCGCCGCCGACGTCGTCGACCACGTCACCCCCGTCGCAGCCGGAGCCGACCCCCGCGACCAGGACAACTGGGCACCCGCACACGGCATCAACCGCTGCCCCACCTGCGGACGCAACTGCAACGGCGAGAAAGGCAGCACCACCGGCGCGCCCCGCCTGCTCACCTCACGCGACTGGTACGCCGGACCCTGACCCAGGCCACCACGGAGGGGCACCTACACCCTGCAGGGGCACCTCTACGTTCTCGTCTTCGCCGAGGACCCAATGGGGATCTTGCACATACACAGCTCCGCCCTGCCCGCCGGGAACAGCGATCTCGTGGCGACCGACGCCGACCGGGACGGCGACGATCGCTCCGGTTAGGCGCATGACCCCGCCCCAGGACCGCAGCGGTGGCAGAACTGCACGTGGGTCCTCCCGCTCGACCTCTACGCGCAGATCCACCTGAACTGTCACCCCGGCGATGTCGGCCGGCCCCTGATAGGTCATCTCGCTCATCCGCCCAGTATGGGTCGGCACCTCCCCCCCCCACCCCCCTACGAGGAGGCACCCCGTGGAACGCCACGCCAGCATCAGCATGTCCGGCACCCAGGGCACGATCCTGCTGGACGGGCAGGACATCAGCAGCTGCGTGCAGCGCCTCACCCTCACCGGGGACGTGCGCACCGGCACAACACACCTCGAGCTGGGCCTGGTCCTGGAGGAGGTCCAGCACGACGGGCAGGCGCAGGTGTACCTGCCAGCGCGTACCGCCGAGCTGCTCACCGCTCTGGGCTGGACGCCGCCCGCCGACTACGACCCGACGGCCGCCGACCTGCATCCCTTGCCCGACCCGCAGGGCGACGACGTGGACACGGCCACCGACACCACAGCCTTCGCGAACGAACTCGGCAAGGCGCTCACGTACGCGGTCGATGAGGGACTGCGGCGGTGGGAGCGACGAACCCAGCGGCGTTGGTAGTTCCCCTGATCAGGGAGGCTCGGCTAAGGGGCGGGTCGGTCTGATCTGCTCGGCTCCGGCTCGGATCGGCTGGGATTTTTAGGAATCGGGGCGTTCCCAGCCCCGCGCCCAGCTTTTATTTTTCTCTCCCCGGGCTGACCAGGGCATATGCGGTTCCTGCGACGCGGCCGCGGAGGGGAGCTCACCGTGGCGTACCAGCCTGGCCCGGCCGGAGAGCACACCGCCCACGCGGTCGCCGCCGAGCGCGAGGCCCGCGGCTGGGAGCAGCGCGAGCTCGCCGAGCGGCTCACCCAGGCGGGGCGGCCGATGTCCCAGCCCATCGTCTCCCGGATCGAGTCCGGCGCCCGCCGGATCGACGTGGACGACCTCGTCGCCCTGGCCGACGCGTTCAGCGTGAGCCCCGCCGCCCTCCTGCCGGCCCCCGAGCCGGACGAGGCCACTCCCCGGCGACGGCGGCGACGCAACGAGCCCGGCCCGGTGGAGCTCGCGCTCGCCGACGACATCGAGAACCTGGGCGACCTGATCGGGATGGAGCCGACGCACGCCGCTGTGGCCCACCGCCTCGCCCGCCAGATGGACGGCCACCACCCCGTCCCCTGCGACGAGTGCGGCGCGTCGGTGTACGTGCCGAACGACGCGAAGATCCTCCCCAACCTGGCCAGGGAGTTGCGGGCCACGGTGGCCGCGCTGGTGGAGGGGCGTGCCGGGGATGACGACGATGACGACGACGACCTCGGCGACCTCGGAGGAATCTGAGACGTGGGCGCCGCCGCCGGAGTTCGCCGCGGACCTGCTGGAGCGGTACGGGCTGACCTGCCCGCCGCGGTGGGGTACGCCGCGGCGGCCGGAGTTCGACTCGCTCGGCCCGGCCGCGTGGCGGGTGATGGAGAAGCTCGGGTTCCCTCCGATGCCGTGGCAGAAGTACGTCCTGGACGTGGCGCTGGAGATCGACCCGGCCACCGGGGTGTTCGCCCACCGCGAGGTGGGGCTGTCGGTGCCGAGGCAGCAGGGCAAGACGCAGCAGATCCTCGGGCTGATGGTCCACCGCATGGCGGCCGGTCAGAGGCAGAACATCGTCTACGCCGCGCAGAACCGGATCATGGCGCGGACCCGGTGGGAGGACGAGTTCCTCGCCACGATCGAGATGTCCCCGCTCGGCAAACGGATCGCCGCCCGCAAGGCCAACGGCTCGGAGGCGATCATCTGGAAGCGCACCCGGTCGCGGCTCGGGATCACGGCGAACACGGAGAAGGCCGGCCACGGGCCGCCCTTGGACCTCGGTGTCATCGACGAAGCCTTCGCCGCCGAGGACGACCGCCTGGAGCAGGCGTTCAGCCCGGCCATGCTGACCCGGCCCAAGGGCCAGCTGTGGTGGGCGTCCGCCGGCGGGACGGAGAAGTCGACGTGGCTGAACGGGAAGCGCAAGACCGGCCGCGCTCTGATCGAGGCGCTGTGGGAGTCCGGGGTGCGGCCGCGTACCGCGTACTTCGAGTGGTTCGCCCCGGACGACATGCCGCGCGACGACCCGGCGACGTGGCGGGCCTGCCTGCCCGCGCTCGGCTACACGGTGAGCGAGGACATCATCGCGGCCGAGCTGGAGAAAATGGCCGCCGACCCCGGAGCGTTCGACCGGGCGTACCTGAACCGGACTCGCAAGGCGGCGCCGCCCGTCGACCCGAACATCCCGAAGAAGGCGTGGCTCGGGCTGGTCGACACCGGGTCGCGGGGCTCCGCCGACATGGCGTTCAGCATCGACGTGTCGCAGGACCGGGCGTACGCGTCCATCGGCATGGCGTCGGTACGGGCGGACGGCCTGGTGCACCTGGAGGTTCTGGACCGCCGGGCCGGAACGGCCTGGGTCGTCCCGGCGATGACACGCCTGGCGAAGCTGTGGAACCCGCTCGTTGTCGCGGTCGCCGGGTCCGGGTCCCCGGCCGCGTCGCTGATCGACGACCTGACGACCGCGGGCATCAAGGTGCCCAAGGACAAGGACAAGCCGCACCGCGGGCACCTCGTCGTCCTGCGTGCCGGTGACACCTCGGAGGCGTGCGGGCAGATCGCCGACGCGATGAACCAGGGCACCGCCCGGCACCTGGACCAGACACCGCTGACCGCGTCGGTCAACGGCGCCCGCTCCCGCCGGGTCGGAGACGCCTGGACCATCGACCGCACCAACTCCCTCACCGACGCCGCCCCGTTCGCCGCTGTGACCTGGGCGAGGTGGGCGCTGCTCGCCAAGGGGCCGGCCGTCCTGGACGACTACAACGTCCTCGATTCGATCTACTGAGAAGGAGCTGTGGTGCGCGAGCAGATGACGACCTGGCTCGACATGCTGGGCCTGGTGCTCATCGCCGCCGGCGTGGCCGCGGGCCTGCACCCACTGATCGGCTGGGCCTCACTCGCCGCCGGCGGTGCGGTCGTCCTGGCCGGTTCGGCATACGCCGTCCGCCAGACCACCGCCGCACGCAAGAGCGGTGGTGGTGAGGCATGAGCCTGTTCTCCCGCAGGGGCGCGACGCAGAGCGCCGACCAGCTGATCCCTTCCCGCCCTGTACAGCGGGCGGGCGGGGTGAGCGTCACCCCGGACACCGCGCTGCGTAACTCGGCAGTGTGGGCGTGCCTGCGCCTGCGCGCCAACCTGATCAGCACTATGCCGGTGGACCTGTACCGGCGGGTCGGCGGCATTCAGGTAGAGGTCCCGAAACCGCCGGTGCTGATCAACCCGGGCGGGGAACGCGTCGACATCGTCGAATGGCTGTACTCCAGCCAGTTCGACCTGGACCGCTCCGGCAACACGGTTGGGATCATCACCGCTGTCGACGGCCTCGGGTTCCCCGCCCGGATCGAGCTGGTCCCGATCGCCGAGGTCACCGTGAAGGTGCGGAAGGGGGAGCTGCACAAGTACCGCATCGGATCCGAAGACTTCGACCCGGCGAAGATCTGGCACGAGAAGCAGTACACGATGAGCGGCCTGCACGTTGGCCTCTCCCCGGTGGCGTTCGCCGCCTGGTCCATCGGCGAGTACCTGTCCATCCAGCAGTTCGCGCTGGACTGGTTCTCCAACGGAGCGGTGCCGTCAGCCCACTTGAAGAACACGGCGAAGACCATCGCCCCGGGCGAGGCCGACGAGACGAAACGCCGGTTCAAGGCGGCGACGGCGAACCAGGACCTGTTCGTCACCGGGCAGGACTGGGACTACAAGATGATCCAGGCCGAGGCCGCCGGGCAGGACTGGATCGAGGGCAAGCGCTTCGGGATCAGCGATGTGGCCCGGTTCTTCGACGTCCCCGGCGACATGATCGACGCCGCCATGTCCGGCAGCTCCGTCACCTACGCCTCGATCACTCAGCGGAACCTGCAGCTGCTCATCATGCACCTGGGCCCGGCGATCATTCGCCGGGAGAACGCCCTGTCCAAGCTGACCAGCCGCCCCCGCTTCGTGAAGCTCAACAGCGATGCGCTGCTGCGCATGGACCCGCTGGCCCGCGCGCAGATGCTGGCCGGCCAGATCACCTCACGCCAGCTCGCCCCCTCCGAGGCCCGCGAGCTCGAGGACCGGGCCCCCTTCACCGAGTCCCAGCTCGCCGAGTTCGACCGGCTGTTCGGCAAGGGCACCAGCCCCACCCCGCAGCCCGCCACCCCCGTACCCGCGACCCCAGGAGCGACCCCATGAGCACGATGACCGCCCTGCGTGCGCAGGCCGCCGCCGCGCGGTCCGCCGCCGCCGGATCCGCCCCCGCCGCCGACCCCGCCACGGCCCTGCCGCGTGACCGGCCCCAGTCCCCCGAGGTGAGGTTCCGCTCCTCGCTCCGCGCGAAGAAGGTCATGCGCGACGAACAGGAGTGGTACGAGATCTCCGGGTACGCCTCGGCATTCGAGCAGGGCTACGAGATGTACGACTTCTACGGCCCGTACACCGAGATCGTCTCGCACGGCGCGGCCGACGCCACCCTGGCCGCCGACCCCGAGGTCGTGTTCCGCTTCAACCACGCGGGCACTCCGATGGCGGGCACGAGGAACAGTCGCCTGCAGCTGTGGGCGGATGACTCCGGCCTCGGCCAGCGGGCGTGGGTGAACCCGAAGCGGGCGGACGTGCAGCTGCTCGTCCAGGCCCTCGAGGACGACGACGTGCGCGAGCAGTCGTTCATGTTCCGCATCACGTCGGGCCAGTGGTCCCCGGACTACACCGAGTACCGGATCAACAGCTTCGACCTGGACCGCGGCGACGTCGGCCCCGTCACGTACGGAGCCAACCCGCACACCTCGGTCTCGGCCCGCGCTGGGGACTTCCTGGAGTCGATCCCGAACCTGCCGCCGCTCATGGCCCGCGAGGCCCTTGCCCGGCTGTCCCAGCGCGCCGACCTCGGCGCGCCCCCGACCATCCTCACCCCGCCCTCGGTCCCGGCCCCCGTGCCGACCCCGGCGGCACCGCCCGCGCAGCAGGGCCGGTCCATCGCGATGCTGCGCACCCAGCTCCTGGTCGACGCCGACGAGGACTGACCTGCCCCACCTGAACCACCTTGACGGCACGCTCTCCGGCAGATCGCCCGGAGGCGGGACCGCACCGTGCCCGGCAGATCGCCCGGGGCCGCTGGTCGCGCCGCACCCACCACCACTCGATCTACCCGGAAGGGCACCACCATGCCTGGAACCATCGACGACCTGATCGCCTCGATCGAGGTTGAGCTCGAGGCCGCGCACAAGCGCGGCAAGAAGTGCGGCGCCGAGATCCAGCTCATCCTGGACAAGGCGCAGCAGGACGGCCGCAGCAACCTGGAGCCGGAGGAGGACCAGCGGATCACTGAGCTGTTCGCCGCCCGCGACCAGTCCAAGAACGACGTGGCCGGCATCGAGAACAAGCTCGCCAACGCCAACAAGATCAAGACGGAGGAGATGGAGCGGGCAGCCGAGGCGAAGAAGCAGAAGCCGACCGAGGCCCGCCGCCCCGCCTACGACCAGGTCGCCCGCGTCGGCCAGGAGGAGCGCACCTACCGCAAGGACCAGGACCCCAACGGCAAGGCATTCCTGATGGACGTCTCCCGCCAGTTCCTGTTCCAGGACGTGGAGGCGTCCTCGCGGCTGTCGCGGCACATGCAGGAGGAGCGCGTCGAGCGCGCCGAGTACTTCCTCCGCGCGACTGGCACGGGGGCGTTCTCCGGGCTGACGGTGCCGCAGTACCTCACCGACATGTACGCGCCGAAGACGGCGAAGCTGCGGCCGTTCGCGGATATCTGCAACCCGCACCAGCTGCCGCCCGACGGCATGTCCGTGAACATCTCCCGCATCACGACCGGGTCGTCCGCGGCGAACCAGGCCTCTGAGAACGCCAACGTGTCCGAGACCGACATGGACAGCGATCTGCTCACCATCCCGGTCAAGACCGCGGCGGGTCAGCAGTCCGTCAGCCGGCAGGCGATCGACCGCGGTACCGGCATCGAGGACGTCACGATGCAGGACTTGTTCAACCGGGTCGCCACGGTCCTGGACAACACCCTCATCAACGAGGCCACGACCGGGCTGTCCGCCGTCGCCCAGGCGACGTCGTACACCGACCTGGACCCGACCGGCGCCGAGCTCTACCCGAAGATCCTCGGGGCGGCCGCCGGGGTGGAGGAGGCGCTCCTGGCGATGGGTCAGCCGACGCACGCGGTGATGAGCTCGCGCCGCTGGTACTGGCTGTCCTCCCAGATGTCGTCGGTCTGGCCGATGATCAACTGGTCGAACCTGCCGGTGCAGGCAGGCGGTACGGCGAACGCCCAGTCGTCGTACGCGTCCGGGCCGCGCGGTGTGCTGCCGTGCGGACTTGAGGTCATCGTCGACAACAACATCGCCACCAACCTCGGGGCCGGCACGAACGAGGACGAGATGTTCGTGGTCCCGCAGGACGAGTGCCACCTGTGGGAGGACGGCGAGGCCCCGCTGTTCATCCGCGCAGAGCAGGCCAAGGCCGCCAGCCTCGGTGTCCTGCTGGTCGCCTACAAGTACTACGCGTACACGTTCTCGAGGTACGCGAACGGCATGCAGAAGATCGGCGGCACCGGTCTGGCTGCACCCACCTTCTGACCCCCGTAGCAGGCAGGTCCGCGCACCACGACTCCGGCGCGCGGGCCTGCCTGCACCTGGCTATCTCCTGAGAGGACAGCACCGATGAGCACGCGCAACGAGAACATGGTGGCCGCGCTGCGGCGCGAGCGCGCCGCATACGTGGCCAAGGGCAAGGACGACCGGGTGGACCAGGTCGACGACCAGCTGCGCCGCCTTGGGGCCGACCCCGAGCCGGACAAGGGCGACGGCCCGCAGGACCGCACCCCGGCCGACCCCGCTCAGCAGACCACCGACCAGAGCCCCGGCCCGAACACGGAGGCCGCGACCGTGGCGGCGGCCGACGACGGCGCGCAGGCCGCGCCCCCGGCGCAGGCGAAGAAGACCGGGACCACGCGCCGCAGCACCGCGAAGGAGTAGGTGCGTGGCCGAGGACTACGCGTCGATCGAGACGCTGCGGCTCATGCTCAAGACGCAGGACACTGATCCCCGGGACGATCTGCTGCAGCGGGCGCTGACCTCGGCCAGCCGGTCCATCGACAAGACGTGCGGGCGCCGGTTCTGGCTGGACCCCGCGCCGGTCACCCGCACCTACCGGGCGGCCGGACGCACCGTGGCGGAAGACGACGGCGATGTCCTCCTGGTCGACGACATCGGCGACCTCACCGGCCTGGTCGTAGAGGTTGGCTCGGGGACGTCCTGGTCGCCGCTCAGCGCCGACCGGGTCGAGGGCATTCCCGAGAACGCGCTCCTGGACGGGCGGCCGGTGACCGGGCTCCTGCGCATCGGTGCCCCGTGGGCCCACGGCCGTACGCGGGTGAGGGTCACCGCCCGGTTCGGGTGGCCGGCCATCCCCGACGACGTGCAACAGGCGACGCTCATCCAAGCCAACCGCCTCTTCAAGCGCAAGGACTCCCCGGAGGGTGTGACCGGGTCGGCCGAGTGGGGTGTCGTGCGGCTGAGCCGCCGTGACCCGGACGTCTGGAACCTCATCGAGCAGTACGTCGCCCCCGGCTTCGGATAGGAGCTCCCCGCATGCAGATGTCCGCCGTACGGGCGGCGGTCGCCGAGGCGGCGTCCGCCGTGGTGCTGCCCGTCGCCGCCAAGTTGACCTGCACCGGATACACCCCGGACGCGGTGACCGAACCGCACTTCTTCACCGGCGAGTACAGCGTGGAGTTTGACCGCACGATGCGCCGCGGCCTCGACTCCGCCGAGCTCACGTGCCGCGTCCTCGTCGGCCTGGCCGACGACGAGGTGGCCCAGCGGATCCTGGACGGGCTGCTCTCCGGAGCCGGACCCGCCTCGCTCAAGGCCGCGATCGAGGCGGCTCGCGGCGCGCCCGGGCAGCCCGCCCTCGGCGGCGCCGCCGACGACCTGCAGGTGATGCGGGTCCAGGGCTACCGCTGGTACGAGCACCAGGGCGCCCAGTACATCGGGGCCGAACTCATCCTCAAGATCATTGGAAAGGGGGACTGACCCGTGCCCAAGTTCGTGCTCATGGACACCCGCCTGTTCGCCCCGGGCGCCGACCTCAGCGGTGCCAGCAACAAGATCGAACTCAGCAGTGAGATCGAGGACAAGGACGTCACCAACTACCGCAGCCAGGGCTGGAAGGAGATCATTGGCGGGCTCGGCTCGGCTGAGATCGCCGGTGAGGGGCAGTGGGAGGCGGGCGACCCGTCGATGGTCGACGACGCGTCCTGGTCCGCGCTCGGCGGCACCGGCCCCTACACGGTCTGCCCCACCGACTCCGTCGTGGGCGCCCTGGCCTACCTCGTGTACGGGCTGCGCACCGACTACAAGGTGGGCGACGCCGTCGGCGAGGTCGCCCCGTGGTCGGGCACCATCAAGAGCAGTTGGCCGCTGGTGCGTGGGCAGATAGCTCACCCGCCCGGAATCGCCCGCACCGCGACCGGCACGGGGACGGCGCTCAACCTCGGCCCGGTGCTTGCGGGGAAAAGGCTGTACGCCGCGCTGCACGTGCTGTCCGCCGCCGGGACCACCCCGTCGATCACGGCCCGCATCGAGTCGGACGACAGCGCCGCATTCGGCACCCCGGTCACCCGCGCCGCTTTCGCCGCGGCCACCGCGCCCGGCGGGCAGATCGCCCGCACCGACGGGCTGGCCATCACGGACACCCACTGGCGCGTCGCCTGGGACATCACCGGCACGACGCCCTCTTTCATGCTCGCCGTCTCTCTCGGAATCAGGTGATCACCCATGGCCAAGATGGTCCTTCTGGCAGCGTTCATCAGCCTCGCCAGCAACGATCTCTCCGACCGCGCCCGCAAGGCGGAGCTCACGGTCGAGGTGGAGGACAAGGACGTCACCACCTACGCCTCGCTCGGCTGGAAGGAAGTCATCGGCGGGCTCAAGTCCGGTGAGCTCGGACTTGAGTTCCTGCAGGACGTTGCCGCAACAGAGATCGACAGCATCATGTGGCCGCTGCTCGGCCAGGTCGTCCCGTTCGTCGCCCGCCTCGACGCGGCCCCCAAGTCCGCGTCCAACCCGGAGTGGGCGGGCAACGTGCTGATCAACGGCTGGAACCCGATCGAGGGGAGCGTCGGCGACGAGGCCTCGGTGTCCGTCAGCTACCCCACGTCGGGAGCCGTCACCCGCACCGTCGCCTGATGGCGACCAGCGGGCCGCCGTTCGAGCTGACGGTCACGCACGAAGGGCTCACTGCACTGGTCCGTGCGATTCGCCGCGAGGAGGACGGCAAGCTCCTGCGCAAGGACCTCGCGAAGAACATGCGGGATGCCCTGCGCCCCGGGGCGGCGACCGCTAAGTCCTCGATCATGGGCATGGCCTCGTCCGGGACCGGCACCGGCCCCGGACTGCGGGCCGGGATCGCCAAGAAGATCAGGCCCGAGGTCAAGCTCGGCGGCCGGTGGACCGGGGCCAGGGTCAAGGCGTTCAAGACGCCCGGCCTGCGCGGCTTCGCCAACGCGCCGAAGCGTACAAACCGCCGCGACGGCGGGTGGCGGACCCTCACCTACGGCCGCGAACCGTGGCGCACCCAGACCGGTAAACGGCAGTGGTTCGACGAGGCGTTCGAGAACGATTCCGACCGCCACCTGGCGGCTGTCCACGAAGCGATGGAAGACATGGCCCGCCGCCTGGCGGACCGGGCCCGATAGAGAAGAGAGACTGACCAATGTTCCTGGTGCTGCACCGTGAGGGCGAAGAAGCCCCGACCCGCTGGCGCTACGAGCCGAAGAAGCTGATGTCCGTGGAGCGGGAGGACCTGGAGCGGCGTACCGGCCGGCACTTCGCCCAGTTCACCCAGGATGTGCTGCAGGGCAACAGCCTCTGCCGCCGCGCGCTGCTATTCACGTACCTGCGGCGCGAGCACCCGAAGACCCGCTTCGAGGACGTCGACTTCGGGTGGGACGAGCTGAAGCTGGAGTACTCCCGGCAGGAGTACGAGTCGATGCGCGAGGGCGTCCTCGGGTCCCTGCACGGCGACGAGCTGGCGGCGGCGCTTCAGCAGATCGACCAGCAGATCGAGGACGCCTACGACGACGCCGAGACCACGGGAAAAGCAGAGCTGCCGATCGCCGGCTGAAGCAGCTCGGCAACGCCGCCCACCTCCTGCACATCCGCCCGTGGGAGTGGGAGGCCATGACGGTCGAGGAGACCGACGCGGCCCTCGACTGGCTGGACCAGTACGAGAAGGCCACCGAAGAGGCCATGAACAAGTGAACAGCTGACCAGTGAGAGGGGGTGCCCTCGGTGGGTGACACCTCTCTCGTGTTCAACCTCGTGGCGCGCGACCAGGCATCCGGTGTTGTCGAGCGGATGGGCGAGCGGATGGGCGCCGCCTCGGCGACGATCGGCGCCGGGATCGGGGCGGCGCTCGGCGTCGGAGTCGCCACGTCCCTGTCGATGGAGGGCGCGAACGCCAAGCTCGCCAACCAGCTCGACCTCAACAAGGCCGAGGCCGCCCGCATCGGGCAGGTCACCGGAGCTGTGTTCGCGTCCGGGTTCACCGCGAACACCGACGAGGCTGCCATGGCGCTGCGCGGTGTGGCGTCCTCCATGGTCGACGTCGGCGACACCTCGTCGGCTGAGCTCCAGAAGCTCACCACGCAGGCCAAGGTGCTGGCCGACACCTTCGAGTACGACCTGAACGAGGCCACCCAGGCGGCCGGCGCCCTGATGAAGTCCGGCATGGCGAAGGACGGCACCGAGGCGTTCGACCTGATCGCCGCCGCCGCGTCGAAGCTTCCCGCGCAGATGGCCGCAGAGGTTCCTGCGCTGGTCACCGAGTACTCCGGGTTCTTTCAGGAGCTCGGCGTCACCGGCCCGCAGATGATGGGTGCGCTGACCGAGTCGGCGAAGAACCCTCTATTCCAGCTCGATCGGCTGGGCGACGCAGTGAAGGAGTTCAACCTCCGCATCGCCGAGACCGACGCGGTCAAGGCACCGCTGAAGGAACTGGGCCTGGACGTCAACCAGATTCAGACCTTGATCAATACCGGCAAGGGCACCCAGGCGTTCGACCAGATCGTCGTCGCCCTGTCGAAGGTGAAGAACCAGACCGACGCCACCAGGCTCAGTGCCGCGCTCATGGGCGGCCCCGGCGAGGACGCCAAGACGTCCCTCATTGCGCTGGGGAAGGCCGGCGGGTTCGCGTCCGTCGGCATGAAGGACGCGGCCGGGTCGACCCAGGAGATGGTTGACCGAGTGGAGGGCAGCTCCACGCACACGCTCCAGAAGTTCAAGAACAGCGCCCTGACGCAGCTGGCAGACGTGGCTGCCGGGTTCATCAACTTCGGGGTGCAGAACCAGGGGGCCGTGGTCCCGCTGCTCTACACCCTCGGCACGCTGGCCGGGATCATCATGGCCGTCGCCGTTGCCCAGAAGGTGTACGCCACCTACGCGGCGATCGCCACGGTGGCGACGAACGTCATGAACTCCGCGACCTGGCGGGCGATCGCCGGGTGGTCGCGGATGATGGCCGTCGGGCTGATGGCCTACGTGCGGATCGCCGGGGCCGCGGTCGTCTCGGCGGCCACCACCGCGGCGGCGTGGGTCGGCAGTGCCCTCGTCTCGATCGGTACGTGGATCGCCGCTGTCGTCCGGGCCGGGATCACCGCCGCGGTGCAGTTCACGATGATGGCGGCCCGGGCGGTGGCGTGGGCGGTCGTGATGGCCGCACAGTGGCTGATCGCGATGGGCCCGATCGGATGGGTCATCGCCGCGGTGATCGGCCTCGTCGTCCTGATCATCGCGAACTGGGACAAGATCAAGCACTACACGGGCGTGGTGTTCTCCTGGCTGTGGTCGAAGATCAAGGGCACCCTTGTGACGATCCTGAGCTGGGTCACCGGCTGGGTCATCGTCAAGTACTTCCTCACCCACTGGGACCGCATCAAGGCGGGCACCGTGGCGAAGGTCGGGGCGCTGATCGCGTACCTGCGGGGCATGCCCGGCCGGATCCTCTCCGCCCTGTCCTCCCTGAACAACCTCTTGTACAACAAGGGCGTCGCCGTCGTTCAGGGCCTGTGGCGGGGCATCCAGTCCATGGGCGGCTGGCTTCGCGGGCAGCTGATGAGCTTCGCGAAGTCGGCGGTCCCCGGCCCGATCGCGAAGGCGCTCGGTATCGCGTCGCCCTCGAAGGTGACGACCGAGCAGGGCAAGTGGATCGCGAAGGGGCTGGCGGTCGGGCTCACCGGGTCGGCGAAGCAGGTGAAGTCGGCGGCCGACAAGGTCGCCGGAATCGTCCGCAAGTCGCTCGCACCCGGCAAGGCCCGGTCCTCCGCGCTGGCGAAGGTGAGCTCCGGCTCGAAGCAGCTGGTAGCGCTGGCCAACCGGGAGGTGAAGCTGGCCTCGAGGATGAAGGCGGCAACGAAGTCGCTTTCCGACCAGATCAAGGCGCGCGACAAGCTGGCCGCCGACGTCCGCAAGGGCGTCCTGGACTCGGCGAACATCACCGCCGGCGCGACCGGAGGGCCGGTCACCGCGCAGACGATCCTGGCTCAGCTCACGCAGAAGATGAACCAGGCCAAGCAGTTCGCCGCCCAGCTAGCCACCCTCCGCAAGAAGGGCATCAGGAGCGACCTCATCGCCCAGATCGCGCAGGCCGGGGTCGAGCAGGGGTCGGGTGCGGCCACCGCTCTGGCCATGGCGAGCAAGAGTCAGATCGGGCAGATCAACTCGACGCAGGCGCAGCTTGTCGGGGCGGCCACCGCCGCCGGGTCGACCGCCGGGACAGCGATGTACGGGGCCGGCATCCAGGCAGCACAGGGCCTGGTGAAGGGGCTCAAGTCCCAGCAGAAGGCGATCGAGAAGCAGATGGCGGGCATCGCCGTCGCCATGACGAAGGCCATCAAGAAGTCCCTGAAGATCAAGAGCCCGTCGCGGCTGATGGCTGACCAGGTCGGGGCGATGGTCCCGGCCGGGATTGTGGCGGGCATCGCCGACGGCCAGGGCGCGCTGGACGCGGCCATGGCCGGGACGGTCCAGGCACCGCCCCCGCCGGGGGCCGGCGGTCCGATGGTGCAGCGGCCTGCAGCACCGCTCCTCACCGCGGGTGGCCAGCAGGTGGTGCGCATCGAACTGGTCGGCCCCGAGGAGGGCAAACGCTGGATCCGCGCGATGGTCCGCAAGGACGGCAGGGGCAGCGTGCAGAAGACGTTCGGCTACGGGAAGGAGGCAACAGCATGACGTTCCCGCAGACGCCGCTGGACGTGCGGGTCGAGCTGCTGATCGGCGTGGTCTGGACGGACATCACGGCCGACACGTACACCCGGTCCCCGATCACTATCACCCGCGGTGCGGCCGACGAGTCGTCCTCGCTGGAGCCCAGCACGTGCGACATGGAGCTCAACAACCGGCTGGGGAAGTACAGCCCCCGCAACCCCATGTCGCCGTACTACGGGCTGATCGGGCGCAACACCCCGGTGCGGGTGTCCGTGCCGGGGCCGGAGTCGTACCTGCAGCTGGACGGCACGACCGCGTCCTATGCCCGCACCCCGGACGCCGCCGCCCTCGACATCACCGGGGACCTCGACCTGCGGGTCGAGGCCACATGCGACTGGTGGGCCGTCCCGGCGCAGACGCTGCTGGGGAAGTGGGTCAGCGCCGGGGGCCAGCGCTCCTACATGCTGCGCCTGGAGAACGGCAGCGCGCACCTGAGCTGGTCCGTGGACGGAACGGTCTGGTACTTCGCGTCGCATCGTCTGCCCGCCCTGCCGAGGCGGGCCGCGCTCCGGGCGACCCTGGACGTGGACAACGGGTCCGGCGGCTTCACCGCCCGCCTCTACTGGGCAGCGTCGCTGGACGGGACGTGGACCCCGCTCGGCGACCCGCTGACCAGCACCCCCGCCACGAGCATCTACGCGGGCACCGCACCGCTGGAAGTCGCACCTGCCGCAGCCACCGGCTGGGCCCCGGTGCGCGGCCGCGTCCACCGCGCCGAGGTCCGGGCGGGCATCAACGGTCCGGTCGTCGCCGACCTCGACGTCCGGGCCCTGGCGGCCGGAACCACCGGGTGGAGCGACAGCGCCGGCCGGGCCTGGACGCTCGGGACGGCCGCGGTCATCGACGACCGGGCGTACCGGTTCATCGGTGAGATCAGCTCGTGGCCGGCCCGGTGGGACGTCTCCGGTGAGGACGTCTGGGTGCCGGTCGAGGCGGCGGGCACGACCCGCCGCCTGGGCCAGGGGCGGAAGGCGCTGGAGTCGACACTCCGCCGCCGTATCCCTTCGGCCCCGTCGCTGCTGGCGTACTGGCCGATGGAGGAGTCCGACACCGCAGACACCCTGGCGTACAGCCCGGTAACCGGGGTTGAGCCGCTGCGCCTGTCCGGTGCGGACTGGGCCGCGGACGACACCCTCGGCGGTTCCGCTCCGCTGCCCACCGTCCAGGCGGGGGCGGCTCTGTTCGCCCGCGTTCCGGCAACCACGGTCACCGGCTGGCAGGTTGAGTGGGTGTACCACTTGCCCGCTCTGCCTGCGGTGCAGACGGAGGTGCTGCGGCTCGGGATCACCGGGGCCACCATGCGCACTGTGATCCTCTACGCCAGCACGTCCGCGATCCGGCTGGAGGTACTCGCCGCCGACGGCACAATCATCGGTGCGTTCAACTCCACGAGCCCAGAGGGGCTGACTGCGTTCGCCGGGAAGTGGAACCGGCTGACCTTGTACAGCGGCGCGGGCGGCCTCGTCACCGCTACCTGGCGGGACGTCACCACGAACTTCCGCTACTACGTCGGCACCGTCCCCGTCACCGGACAGGGCCGCGTCACCTCGGTGTCCGCCACCTGGGACGCCCTCCTGGAGGGCATGGCGATCGGGCACCTGTCGGTCTTCACCACCCCCGGCACGGGGGTGCTGGGCACACCGCCCGCCACCCTGATCTACGACGGCGCGGACGATGGATTCCTCGGCGAGAGCAGCCTCGCGCGCATCGCCCGGCTCGGCTCCGAGGAGATGGCCACCGTCGACCTGGTCGGCCACGGCTCGGACTACCCGGACCGGTCCACACGGCTCGGCCCCCAGCGCCCGGACACCCTCCTGAACCTGCTGGAGCTGGTCCAGGATGCTGACGGTGGAATCCTCTACGAGCGGCGCGACCGTACGGGGCTGGTGTACCGGGACCGGCGGACGCTCTATAACCAGCCCGTCGCCCTGGCCCTCGACTACAGCGCGCGGGGGGAGGTGCCTCCGCCGCTGGAGCCGGTGGAGGATGACCAGCGCCTGCGTAACGACGTCACGATCACGCGGGACGGCGGGACGTCGGCGCGGTCGGTGGTGGCGTCGGGGCCTCTGTCGGTGCAGCCTCCGCCGGCGGGGGTCGGCCCGTATGACGAGGCGCTGACCCTGTCGCTGTACGACGACACCCCGCTCGCCCCGATTGCCCAGTGGCGCACGCACCTCGGCACCTGGGACGAGGCCCGCTACCCCGTGATCAGCGTGTGGCTCCACGCCGCACCCCACCTGGTCGACAAGGTCCTCGCGATGGACATCGGAGACAGGATCCAGATCAGCAACCCCCCGCCGTGGCTACCGCCTGACACCATCGATCAGCACATGCTCGGCTACACCGAGGTCCTCGACCAGCACGCCTGGACCCTCACCATGAACTGCGTTCCCGCCGGGCCGTGGCAGGTGGGTGTGGTGGAGGACCCGGTGCTGGGCCGGGCGGATACGGACGGCACCGAGCTGGCGGTCGCGGTGTCGGACACCGCGGCGATGTGGCCGGTCACGGTGACGGCCGGCCCGGCCTGGATCACCACCGCCACGCACCCGGATCAGTTCCCGTTCGACGTGACGGCCGGCGGGGAGCAGGTGACCGTGACGGCGATTGGTGTCAGCGATAGTTTCAGCCGGTCCGAGTCCGGCGGTTGGGGGGCGGCGGACGTCGGCGGCACCTGGTCCGCGACCGGTGCGGCGTGGGCGGTGGCCACCGGCGCCGGGGCCAGCACAGCCACCCAGCTCAACGTCAGCTACGCGTCAACGCTGCCCGCGGTGCTGGCAGATGCTGATGTGGCGGTGTCCATCACTGTGCCGGTCCTGACGACGGGCGACGGCATCACCGCGGGGCTGATCCTGCGCCAGACCGCCGCCGAGACGTACTACCACGTGCGTCTCCAGTGGCAGCCGGACGGCAGTGCGCTGCTGTGCCTGTCGCCCCGTGTCGCCGGATCCCAGTCCAACGCGCAGGTCGTCGGCGTGGGCACGTACACGGCTGGTCAGCAGTGGCGGATCCGGGCGCAGATCACCGGTACGACCCTGCGGGCGCGGGCGTGGCCCACGAGCAGTGCGGAGCCGACGACGTGGCCCGCGTCCGTGACGACGACCGCGATCACCGGCGCCGGGCAGGTCGGGGTGCGGAGCTACCTCCAGCCCGGCTACACCGGCCCGCTGCCGGTGGCCTTCCGCTACGACGACTTCATGGTCCTCAGCCCGCAGGTCATGACCGTCACCCGGTCCGCCAACAGCATCGTCAAGCCCCACGGCGTCGGGACGCCGCTGTCCCTCACCCACCCGATGCGCGCCGCACTCTGAAAGGAGCCTGATGCCGATCCTCGCAGGCCAGATCGTCACCGCCGGGCAGCTCACCCGGATGCAGCCCAGGGAGTACATTGCCGCGGCGTCCGGACCGCTGACTGCCTCAACGACATACGCCCTGATCCCCGGGTGCACCATCACCGTTACGACCGTGGCGGCCAACGCCACGTGGTCCGCGACGGGGGTGTTCGACTGCAACGTCACCACGGCCCACACCACCAACCTCATGGTCGGCCGGCTGACAGTCGACGGGGTCGCCGAGTCGGGACTGTCCATCCACGCGATGGACACCCTCGACCGCGACACCGTGGCCATGCTCTGGGGCGGCGGCACCCTCTCGGCCGCAGGCAACCACACCTTCAACATGGAAGGAGTCATCAACGGCGCCGGTGGGGCCGGAACGTTCAACGCCTACTCACGGCTCTCCGTGACCATCACCGAAGTCGTCTGACCCCCACCTCCGCCCCCGCACTGCCCCGCGCCGACCGGCCCGGGGCATCGTCATGTCTGGAGACCGCATGGCCACACCACTGTCCGCCGACCGCCTGCTCAAGGCCCTCCGCGACGAGGGCCTCCACGTCGTCGAGCACCGCAGCTGGCGCACCAACAACCGCAACCACAAGGGCCCGTGGGGACCGACTCACGGCGTGATGATCCACCACACCGTCACCTCGGGCACCGCCTCCTCGGTGGAGCTCTGCTACAACGGCCACTCCGCCCTCCCCGGCCCGCTCTGCCACGGCGTCATCGCCAAGGACGGCACAGTCCACCTCGTCGGGAACGGACGGGCCAACCACGCCGGATCCGGCGACGACGACGTCCTCCGGGCCGTCATCGCCGAGCGGGACCTGCCGGCGGACAACGAGGCCAACACCGACGGCAACCGGCACTTCTACGGCTTCGAGGCCGTCAACCTCGGCGACGGGAAGGACCCGTGGCCAGCCGCGCAGCTGGACGCGATCGAGCGCGCGGCCGCCGCCGTCTGCCGGGCGCACGGCTGGGATCAGCGGTCCGTGATCGGTCACCTGGAGTGGCAGCCGGGGAAGGTCGATCCGCGCGGGTTCACGATGGACTCGATGCGCGGTCGGATCGGGAAGCGGCTCGGCGGTGAGCCGACGCCGGCCGCGAAGCCCAAGCCGAAGCCGCTGTCCGCGCCGTTCCCCGGGGCGGCGTTCTTCAAGGTCGGCCGGAACAGCGCGGTCGTCACTGCGATGGGCCAGCGTCTGGTCGCGGAGGGCTGCGGCCGGTACCAGGTCGGCCCGGGCCCGCGGTGGTCGGAGGCGGACCGGAAGTCGTACGCCGCCTGGCAGCGCAAGTGCGGCTACACCGGCAGCGACGCCGACGGTATCCCCGGCAAGACCAGCTGGGACCGCCTCAAGGTCCCCACCGTCTGACCCCGCCAACACACCTTCACCCGACTGGAGATCGACCATGCAGAAACTCGTCTTGGACCTGGCCGAGCGGTCCATGTGGACCGGGGCCGAGGCCGCCCTCGGCCTGGCCGCCGTGGAACTTGCGGACATACCCGTGTGGTGGGCCGCGCCGATCGCGCTGCTCGCCGCCTCGGCGAAGTCGTGGGTGGCGGGCCGTCTCGTCGGCCGCCCAGGCACCGCGTCCACGCTCCCCGCCGCGAAGGACCCGGCCACCCCGTCCGGCCTGGGCGCCTGACCTGACCGCATAGTGCGCTGGAGGACCGTGTGGATGCTGCGATGCTCACCGCGCTGGGTGCACTGCTGGCCTCGCCGGTGGCAGCCGCGGCAGCCATCTACGGGTCCCGGGGCGCCGCGCGTGCGTCCCGGGAGGGCACGTTGATGACCGGCTACGACAGCCTGACCGCGCGGCTTGCTGCCGAGCGAGACAAGGCCGAGGCGGACCAGGCCGCCGCCGAGCTCCGCGCGGAGGCGCGGGAAGCCGAGCTCGTGGCGGAGATCGCCCGTCTGCGGCTGATGGTGACCGAGTTGGGGGGTACGCCGTGACGCGAACGCAGACCCTCCTCTACCGGCGTCGCGCCTTGCTGTGGATCGCGGCGGCGCTCCTGGCCCTCGGCGGCGGCTTGGCGCTGGCCTTCCTGGAGATCGACCGGGCGGAGGGGCGGGCGACCGAGCTGGCGACCGAGGCCGACCGACGAGGGGACGCGGTGTCCACGCTCGCCGGGGACGTACGGACCCTGCGCGCCCAGATTCGGGCGGGCGGGGAGACGCCGGCGGTGCCGGACCCGGCGGACGCGGTCGACGACCTGCCCGCCCGCGCCGAGGTCCCCGTGCCGATCTCCGGCCCGCCGGGGCCGCGCGGGCAGAAGGGCGAGGCCGGCCTACCTGGCGAGGATGGCCAAGACGGGAAGCCTGGGGCGGACGGGTCGCCCGGCCCGGCCGTCACGGGCGCCCCAGGCCGTGACGGCGCGGCCGGGGCTGACGGTCCCCAGGGCGAGCGCGGCGAGAAGGGAGAGAAGGGCGACGTCGGCGCGACCGGCGAACGGGGCCCCGCAGGCCCTGCAGGCCCGTCCTGCCCCGACGGATACACCTTGCAGCCACCCCCCGGAGATCCGGACGCCCTCGTCTGCCGGCGGACGGGCGCACCGCCCGCGCCGGACGACCCGGCCAGCACGCCGAGCCCGCTCGCCCTCGCCCTGGACCCCACCCGCCGCCAGTACCCATGACCGTTACGCCCCCACCGCCACGGCGGTGGGGGCATTTCTGCGTTTCGGAGTACCGTGGATCCAACCTTCTGGCGGGGGTCCAACATGAAGATCAGTATTGGCGACCGCATTCGGGCGCTCAGGGAATTTCGCGACATCACCCAGGATCAACTTGCAGAACGCGCCGAGGTGTCCGTCGACACCATCAGGAAGCTGGAGCAAGGGGTCCGGGAGTCCGCGCGAATCAACACGTTGCGCGCCCTGGCTCGGGCGCTGGACGTCCAGCTCGAGCGCCTCGTAGGACAGCCCACTGTGACCAAGGAACTGACGCCCGACGGTGGCCTCCTGGCCATGCGGGACGCGATCCAGGACCCTGGCTCTCTCCCAGGTGTTCTGGGCTATGTGGATCTGGAGGACCCGCCCAGCCCGGCCGAGTGGGCGTCCCAGGTGCAGGCCGCTACGGACACGTACTGGGCCGGAGGGTACTCCGAGCTGGCCGCGGTCCTTCCCCAGCTGTTGCGGGACGGGCGCGCCACCGCGCGACAGCACGACACCGAGGGAGTGTGGCGGGACCTCGCCCTCACCTATCAGCTGGCTGCATCCCTCTCCACTCAGTCCGGTCATCCCGACTGGGCGTACACGGCCGTTGAACGGCAGCTGGCAGCCGCCGCCCGGGCATCCGATCCCCTGCTGGAGGGCATGGGCGTTTCCACCCTGTCGTGGGTGCTCCTGCGCCAGGGCCGGTGGGAGCAGGCGCGCGACGTCGCCGAGCGGAAAGCCGACCAGCTCGAACCGCCGCGCCGACGTGCGACACCTGACCAGCTCGCCGTCTACGGAAACTTGCTTATCGCTGCCGCGACCCCTGCGGCGCGTGCCGATCAGCACGACGACGCAATGGAGCTGTTGACGCACGCCGAGTCCGCGGCCGTACAGTCTGGCCCGGTGCGCGCTTACGGATCGGCGTTCAGCGTGACCGATGTCCGCACGCAGCGAGTGAACGTGGCCCTCGCCGGGACGGACGGCATGCCCGACGCAGCCCTGGACGCGGCCGCCAACGTGGACCTCAGCAGCATCAGCCGCCCGGTGCATTCTGCCTCGTACCGAGTGGATGTTGCGCAGGCCAAGTATCAGACCGGAGATCAGGCGGGCGCGCTGGAACTGCTCCTGGAGGTGGAGGCCGAACAGCCGCAGTGGATTCGAGTTCAGGCCGGGGCAGCGGCGACGGTGCGGGAGATGCTCGAGGCCGAGCGCCGGCGGAACGGCGCGCTGCGCGGCCTTGCGTCGCGGCTCGGCGTCGACCCGGCCCTGTGAGGTAGGACGTAGCGCCCTACTTCTGCCGGGTGTTGGCCTCTAGAGTGGTGGGGTTCGCCCCTGGGGTGTGATCGCGCGGGCACCTAGCGTGATCTCAGTAGCGGCGGCATCGGTCCCCCCGCCAGGATCGACCGGTGCCGCAACCCATCCCGTAGGGGGCGAACATGAGCGCCGAGACCTTACAGACCGCACCGGGCGACGCGGCGTACAGGGTGTGGCTGTGCCACACCAGGACCTGCGCCGGATGCCGAGCAGGAATGGCATGCCCCACCGCCACCATGCTGGGCCGCCGGTGGCGTGAGGCTCGGCAGAGCATCGCCCCTGCGGACCATCCGGCCGCCGCTCCTGGCGGTCACGGACGAAGGGCAGACCGATGACCATTCCCCAGGCCGGTGTTCCCGGCACCACTCCCCACCAGGCCGACGACGGCAAGCACGGCGGGCAGCCGTCGGACAGGCCCTGGACGCCCGACCCCGCCCCGGAGCCCTCCCCTGACGGCAGCCGTCCCCAGCAGTACGTCCCGCAGCCGTGAGCACGGCGCAGGAGACCCCCACGTACCCGGCCCTGGTCCAGGGCCTCGCCGACCAGGGGCTGCTCGATGCCCGCTGGCGTCAGGTGTTCGAGGCCGTGCCACGCAGCCAGTTCATCCCGCCGGACATCTGGCGTCAGCGCCCCGACCGGTGCGAGCCGGTGGTAGGGACGGATGACTGGCTGGCCCTGGTCAACAGCGACGAACCGGTCGTCACCCAGCTCGATGACGGGGCCGTGGACGGGCCCGGCATTGCGACGTCGTCGAACTCGATGCCGTCGATGGTGGCCCGGATGCTCGGGCTCCTCGATCTCGAGGATGGGCACCGGGTCCTCGAGATCGGCACCGGTACCGGGTACGTCGCCGCGCTGCTGTGCGAGCGGCTCGGCGACGAACAGGTCTACAGCATCGAGGTGGACCCGGTGCTGGCACAGCAGGCCGCGGACGCCATCGCCGGATCCGGATACCGGCCGCACCTCCACGTCGGCGACGGAGCCGAGCGGATCCCCGGTATGGGCCCGGTCGACCGGCTGATCGCCACGTGCGCGTTGCGGTACATCCCCTACATGCTGCTCCGGCAGGTCCGGCCCGGCGGGATCATTGTCGCCCCCCTGGCCCGGGACTTCTGGTCCGGCGCCCTGGTCCAGCTCCACGTGCAAAAGGGCGGGGTGGCGGTCGGGCCGTTCTGCGGGTCGGCGATGTACATGCCGATGCGCTCGCACCGCCCGGACCACCACGAGATCACGGGCACCGGCCGGCCCCGCGCCGCAGGCCTGGACCCCGCGCGGATTCTCGACCTCGGATTCGCCCTGTACGCCGGGGCGCGGCTGCCCGGTGTACGCGTCTCCGGCCACGAGACCACCGACGGCGCCCGCGTCTGGGTGAGCCGCGCGGACGGAGGCGCTGCCACGACTGCCTCGGGTGAGGAGGTGTGGCAGTACGGGCCCGGGTTCCTGTGGGAAGAGATCGAGCAGGCGTGGCGGGAGTACGAGGACGCAGGCAGGCCTGACGCCGAGCAGTTCGGGTTGACTGCGACGGCCCGAGGCCAGCAGGTGTGGCTGCGTGATCCGCACACTGTCGTCCAGCCCAGCAGGACGTAGGCACAGGTAGGCCCCCGGCCGAGCAGTGGCCGGGGGCCTACCTGCGTACGAACTCCTCGAGCTCCACGCCGATCCCGTCCGCGACCCTGATCAGAGTGTCCAGCTGCGGCGAGCTGTGCCCCTGCTCGATCTCGCTCAGGGTCGCAATGCGGATGCCCGTCCGTAGCGAGACGGCCTCCAATGTGAGGCCCGCGCCGACTCGGGCCGCGCGGATCGCGTCGGCGATCTGCAGGCGCCGGGCCCGGACGCGGTCGGGAGGCATCGGCTCGTGGTACACCCGGCAACGCTCACCGGAGCATGATCGTTTTGTCTTTACGGTTTACCGTAAAACGGTTGATCAAGCACGCTGCAGGACCCAGCACGGAGGTACGGCGCAGTGTCCAGCGAGTACGGATGGCGAGCACGCACCAGCCAGCGCGTGATGGTGGACACCAGATCCGGGCGGGTCGGCCGGCTCGTCGGGAGAGACGTCGACGGCGTGGTCCTCGAGCCGCTCACGCCGGGGCCGGAGTGGGCCGTGCCGTCGCGATGCGCGAGAGCCGCCACCCCCGACGAGGTGGCGGCGGCCCTGGCTGGCGAGTGACTACCCCTCTGCCTGGCGACGGCCCCACCAGGCCATCAGCTGGTACACCGTCTGCGCGCCCACCGCCGCGCGCGCGGCCGCCAGCTCCTTCGTCACGGTGCGCTCAGACAGGTTCAGCCGCGGCCCGACGCGGTGCTGCGACTCCCCCTCATCGAGCGCCCGGAGGATTGCTTTCTGGCGCTCGGTCAGCATCCCGCTGGAGGCGTCCCCCTCCTGCCACCGAGTGCCACGGGCCCAGAGCTGCTGATACAGCGTGTGCGCCCATGCGACGGTGGCGCGGTCCGTGACGTGCCACCCCGAGTCCCTGTCCCTCCCGCCCGGCACACAGTTGTCGATGAACAGATGGGCACCGTCGATGATGACTAAACGGGGGAACGTCTCTTCCAGGGTGGCCACCTCGGCCCCGGCCTCCACCACCGCCGCCAGATGCCCGCTGGTCGCTGAGTGATCGCGCACCGCCACGTTGTAGAGCGACCTGACCGACACGCCGCGCTTCCGCAGATCTAGGACGCGATCCATCCCGGTGCGCTGCACCTCCGGGTCGCGGTCGACTGGGGCGCCGGGCTGTGCCGTCCACATCTCCAAGGACGCGGTCCGTAGCGCCTGCTGTATGCGCCGGTTCATCTCGTCTCGCGTCTGGAGCAACTCACTCACAGGCCCGGAGTACCAGCGGTGCTGGTCGTACGCCGGGGCGAGGCCCTCCACTGCCGGCACTTCGGCCATGCATGCGACGGCCTGGGCGATCGTGGCCTGGGCTTGCGCCAGGACCTGCTGTGCTGCAGCCCGAGGGTCATGGGCAATGTACCGGCCGGGCTCGTCGGGGTTGGGTGCGATCAGCCCCAGGCCGACCAGGCGCGCCGTGTCGTGCCCCGGCAGAGGGGCGCCGTCGGACGCGACCGCCCGGTAGGTTTCCCGGTCCTCCGGGGAGAGCGGTAGGTCTGGCAGGTCTGGCAGGTCCGGCACTTGGTTGCCCCTTCAAAGTTGTACTAGATACCGCACGTGCTGTTTCTGGCACACCGTAACCCCTGTTCTTAACAGGAACACCATGCGAACCTACGTTCAGTGACGTTTCGCCCGCACGGGCGTTCGAATCGTAGAGTTTCCATGGAGGGGATTCACATGTCCATCACGCGCACGATCAGACGCGCGGCAGCCGTAGTGCTGCTCGCCGCCCTTCCGGCTCTTGCCGCCCCCGCCGTCAGCGCGGCGCAGCCGGACCGCACGGTCGTCGTGGCGGACCCGGGCTGGGGCGTGAGGGTTGCGGAGCCGCAGCCTGACGTCGCTTTCGCAGACCCGGGCTGGGGCTGATCGCTCCCCGTGCTCGGGGCAGCGAAGCGAGGTAGAACGACCGGCCCTCCATAGGGCTGGGGCGGCCCGGCGGACGATGACGTCCGTCGGGCCGCTGCATCAAACCAACGGGGAAAGGCACCACGGATGATCATGCTGGCACTCGGGCTCCTCATCGTCGCGGGGTTCGTCGCGCTCCTTCTGCTCGCCCGAGGCATCCGGCGGGGGGTCGACTCTCTCCGGGCAGAGGTCGCCGCGGCGCGCGTAGCGGGCGTCCTCGGCAAAGACGACCCGGTGCCCTGACGGGCCCGGATGCTGTCGGTTGTGAGGGCGTCGCTGGCGGCGACGCCCTCACGATTTCTCACACTCGTCTAACAGACTGCGGCGGAGCCCCGGGATTCGGAGCGCCCCACCTGGTCCGCCAGGGGCCTCCCTGGACTGTATGGACGCCATGGACGGCGTTCATACAACTACGGATCAGAAGGTTGCAGGTTCGAATCCTGCCGAGTGCACAACAAGCCAGTGGCCCCCAGGAGAAATCCTGGGGGCCTCTCGCGTTTGTGCGTACCGTTCCGTGCCGTTCTGTACCGCTCGCGTGCCGGGCGGCGGCTGCCGGTCAGTCGGCGGGCAGGCCGAACCAGCGGAGGAGTACGGGGCGGGCGCCGGCCGGGGCGTCCTCGGGGCCACGGGCATAGCGGGCGAGCAGTGCCAGATAGTCGTCGTGAAACGCGTCCAGCTCATCCTGCGTGAGGTGGACGAGGCTGCGTGAGCCCCGCATCCAGCCTTCCGACTCCGCCTGCCCGGCGGTGAACTGCCGCGCCAGCTCGACGTCCTCCTCCATTCTCATCCGGTCCAGCTCGGCGGACATGGCGCGCTCGGCCTCCGTCAGCTCACCCTGCGGCGGTCTGCGGATATCGAGCCCGCGAACCCCGCGCCACCAGCGCTCCCGCCCGGTGGAGCGCTCGGGGATGTCCTCGATGAGGCCACTTCGCTCCAGCATGCGCAGGTGGTAGCTGAGCGTCCCGGTGTTCTCGCCGAGGGCGGCGGCCAGAGTGGTCGAGGTGGCTGGGCCCGCTGTGCCGAGGCGGCGCAGGATGCGCAGGCGCAGGGGGTGCGAGAGGGCCTTGAGTACCTCGGGGCTCTCGACCGTGTGGCGCTCCACGGCTTCGGATCTCCGGTCTTGCGTCATGGCGGCAGTGTAGCCAGAAAGCAGCCAATTCTCTGCAGCGCTTCCTCTGCAGAGGAACCTCTGCAATACTGAGACGCATGACGCCGAACCGAGTGACCTTGAATCGAGCGGTCCGCCGCTTCGTACGTGCGGCTGCGGGGGCCCTGCTTGCCGGACTCTCCCTGGGGGCTGTGCCCGCGCAGGGAGCTGAACGGGCCGCGGATCTGCCCGCGTTCGCCTTCTCCGCCTGCCCGACCGCTGATGAGCTGCCTGCGGGTGCGGACCCCGGGACCTGGCGCTGCGAGGTCATGCACGCGACGGGGCATCTGCGCCTGGGCACCGTCGATGAGCCGCTCACCCGGCCCATGAAGATCACGTTCGCGGAAGGTCGTGTGGACGGCGAGTTCCGTCAGGTCTTCGGTGAGATGTCCGCCGCGCCGATCCGGGTGGGAAGCACCCCGTTGACCCTGACTCCGGAGTACGGCGGTTATGCGGACTTCCTGTCCGACGACACCCGGCGCGGCGAGTTCGACATCAAGTTCGCCATAGGCGCGGCGCACGGGCAGTCGGCCCGGCCGTTGCCGGGCTGCTCGGTGGGCGGCGATGAGGACGCGGTCCACCTGGTGCTCAAGGACACCGAGCCCACCCGGGTGATATCCAGCGATCCGTTGGTCGTCGCGTTCGGCGCCCAGGACGCGACGTTCGCCGCACCGCGCACCAGTGGCTGCGGCCCGCTGGGCCGCGTGCTCGACCGGGCCCTGGGTCTGCCGTCCGCGGCGGAGGCGAACGCTTTCGACATGGATGTCACGGTGGCCATCCGGCCCTACGCGTAGGCGTGTTCGGCGAGGGGGCGCTGCCGAAGCGGGGACGCCCGGGGCCCCGAGGCTGTGGAGCGCCTCGGGGCGGTCCTGGACCGGGGCCTCAAGCCGCTTCGGCGGCAGCGGCTGTGGTGGTCGCCGACGTCCGCTCCGCCGTGACCCGGTGGCGGCGGGTCGGCAGGCCCATCGTCGGGTTCGCCACGCCCCACGCCGCGGCCTTGCAGACCAGTTCCTTGTAGAGGGCGGCCAGGCGGCCGGTCAGTGCGGCGCTGACGGCTCGGTCGTCGGCGGTGACGTACTGGATCAGGCCCTCCTTGCGGCCCAGCGAGACGCACTGGTTGAAGTAGCGGGGTGCGGTGGTCGGGAGCTTGGTGCCGGTGAGGCGGGCCGCGATGGCGTCGGCGGCCTGCCAGGCGGTGGGGACGCCCGAGGCGCACGACATGCGCAGCGGCTTGCCGCCGGGGCCGGCGACCAGGGCCGCGTCGCCGATGGCGTACACGTTCGGGTGCGAGGTCGAGCGCATGGTGCCGTCGACCACGATCTGGCCGTTGTCGCCGGTCCGCAGCGGTGTGGCACGGGCGATCGGGTGGACCGCGAAGCCCGTCGTCCAGACCGTGATCGCGGCCGGGATGTCGCCCTTGGTGGTGGTGACACGGTCGGCGTGCACGGCGGTGACGTCGGCGTGCTCGTGGGCGGTGATCCGCAGGTTGGTGAAGACCTTCCGCAGGTGCCTGGCGCCCTTGGGGGAGAGCCAGTCGCCCAGCGCTCCTCGGGCGACCAGGGAGACGTCCAGGTCCGGGCGGGTCTCGGCCAGCTCCGTCGCGGCCTCCACACCGGTGAGGCCGCCGCCGGCGACGACCACGGGCGTGCCGGGGGCGAGGGCGGCCAGCCGCTCGCGCAGGCGCAGTGCTCCGGGGCGGCCGGCGATGTCGTGGGCGTGTTCGGCGGCGCCGGGGACGGCGTGGGTGTTCCAGGCGCTGCCGAGGGCGTACACGAGGGTGTCGTACTCCAACGCCTCCGGCTCGCCGGTTGCGTCCGGGGCGGTGACGGACACGGTTCGGCGGTCGACGTCGATGCCCGTGACCTTCCCGAGGCGCAGCCGGACGCCCGTGCCGGCGAACATCTCGCTGAAGGGGCGGGGGCGGAGGTCCTGGCCCGCCGCGAGCTGGTGCAGCCGGACGCGCTCGACGAAGTCCGGTTCGGCGTTGACGAGGGTGATGGAGACGTCCTCGCGGTGCAGCCGCCTGGCGAGGCGCCCGGCGGCACTCGCTCCGGTGTAGCCGGCTCCGATGACGATGACGCGGTGCTGCTGGATGTTCTGCTGCATGTCCTGCACTCCTGTCTCGCGCGGTTTCGCCCCTTGAACCGGGCAGCCCGTCGATTTCTGACAGAAGGGTGGTGTGACGTGCGTCACGGAAGGTCAGGTGAGGCGGAGGACCGGTTCTCCGTGGGCCGTCGCCGCCCACTGCCGCGTCGCTCGTTCGAGCTTGTCGGGGTTGGCCTGGTTGCGGAACGCGGCGATGCCGTCCGCCGTGATCTCCAGGCACATGACGCCGATGACCCGGCCGTCGACGGTGACCACGAGTGCGGGCAGCCCGTTGGCGTACGAGACGTGGACCTCCGCGGTGCCTCCGAGGAGTCTGCGAGCGGCCTGGTTGGGGGTGAACAGGCTCCGCATGAACTTCGCGACGGCCACGGCCCCCTCGAACGGCCTGGTGCGGGCCGGCACCTTTCCGCCGCCGTCGCCGATCGCGACGGCGTCCGCGGTGAGCAGCCGGACGAGCGGTTCGGTCCGGCCGCTGGTGGCGGCCGTGAGGAACTCCTCGACGATCCGCCGGGCGGCGGCCTCGTCGATCTCGGTCCGGGCCCTGCCTGCCGCGATGTGCTTCTTGGCGCGGTGGAACAGCTGCTGGCTCGCGGACTCCGTGGTGTCGAGGATCTCGGCGATCCTCCCGTGCGGATACGCGAACGCCTCCCGCAGCACGTACACCACCCGTTCGTTGGGGGACAGGCGCTCCATGAGGGCGAGGACGGCGTACGAGACCGATTCGCGCTGTTCGACGGTGTCGGCGGGGCCGAGCATCGGGTCCCCGGCGAGCAGCGGTTCGGGCAGCCACTGGCCCACATAGGTCTCGCGGCGGGCGCGCGCCGAGGTGAGCTGGTTGAGACAGAGGTTGGTGAGGACCTTCGTCAGCCAGGCTTCGGGGACCTCGATGCGTTCGATGTCGGCGGACTGCCAGCGCAGGAACGTGTCCTGAACGGCGTCCTCGGCGTCGGCCGCGGAGCCGAGGAGGCGGTAGGCGATGGCCTTCAGCCGGGGCATGGAGGCCTCGAACAGATCCACCTGGTTCCCGGTCAGCGCCATGAGCCGGATCATAACGGCCCTCCGCGGCGGTCGTTCGGAGGGCCGGTGGTGGGGTAGCCGACTTTGTACGGGGCGTGACGGGCACGTTCCTCTCGGAGGTCGGCGATGAGGTCGAAGGGGCACGGGCGGGAAGATCGTTGGCGCAACCGGTGGTGGGCCCTGCCCTTCCTCGGGCTGCTCTTCCTCGCCACGCCGTTCCTCTGGTTCGCCGCGGGCCATGTGCAGATCGGGCTGTGGGGCCTCGGCTTCGGCGCGGGGTTCATGGGCTGGATCAACTGGTTCAACCGGCGGTTCGAACGGCGCATGGCCGCGATGCGGCGGCGGATCGAGGGTGTCGGAGGCTACGCGTAGCATCGCCGGGCCGGTTCGGCCGGTGATCTGGTGCCGGTGGAGGAGAGAGCGGGGTCCGGGTGTCCGGTGGGTGGTGGTGCGCCGGGGTGCGGTGGCCCGGGCAGGTGCCCGAGCTGGGGTGGAGCAGGGGCGCTGACCGGCGGGTGAGTGTCCTCGCGTACGGGGCCGGCCTCGGGTTCCGGGCCCTCGGGGAGCGGCACTGCGTGGGGGCCCGGGGGAATGTGTGCCCGTTGGGCGCCGTGGTGCCGGGGCGGTCCACCGGTGGGAGGTGCGCCGAGTGCGCGCGGCTGGACCGGGCGCACTCGGTGGCCGCCGACACGATGGCGGACGACCCACGGACGTACCGCGTGTATCTCGCGTGGTTCGGGCCCGGCCTGGTCAAGGTCGGGATCACCGGGGAGGAGCGCGGCGCCGCGCGGCTGCGGGAGCAGGGCGCCGTGGTTTTCGGCTGGCTGGGGCGCGGGCCCCTCATGGCGGCCCGGCGGACCGAGGAGGTGCTGCGGGCGGCCCTCGGGGTGCCCGACCGGATCCCGTACGCGAGGAAGCGGGCCGTGCGCGGGCGGCTTCCCGGGCGCGAGGAGCGGGCCGCCGAGGTGGCGGAGCTGTACGGGCGGGCCGCGCGGCTCGAAGGGCGCGGCTGGCCCGAGTCGTTGGAGCGGCTGCCCCTCGAAGTCGTCGATCAGTCCGAGGTCTTCGGGATCGACCGGGCGCCCGCCCCCGTGCGGTCGGTGCGGGAGCTGGTCGACGGGGGCGTCGTCGCGGGGCGGCTCGTCGCGGCGGCCGGGCCCGATCTGCACCTGGCGGTGGACGGCATGGGCGTGGTCGTCCTGGACACGCGGCTGATCACCGGGTGGGACCTCGCGGCCGTGCCCGTGGAGGGTGGGCCGGCGGCGGGGGGCGATGTAGGTGTCCCCCTCATCGACATCGGCGGCGGCAGTGTGCAGGGTGGGTTGTTCTGAACGTCGATCAGGGGAGAGCGTCCGTGGAGCCGGAGAGCGATGACGTGGTGCGGTTCTGGGAGCGGCTCGGGCTGCCCGGGATCATCGACGTGCACACCCATTTCATGCCGGAGCAGGTCCTGCGCAAGGTATGGGCCTACTTCGACGCCGCCGGCCCGCTCACCGGCCTGGAGTGGCCGATCACCTACCGGTACGAGGAGGAGCGGCGGCTGGAGCTGCTGCGGTCGTTCGGGGTGCGGCGCTTCACCTCCATGCTCTACCCGCACAAGCCCGGCATGGCCCGCTGGCTGAACGGCTGGGCCGCCGACTTCGCCGCCCGGACCCCCGACTGTCTGCACACCGCGACCCTCTTCCCGGAGGCCGGCGTGGAGGTGTATGTGAAGGAGGCCGTCGAAGCGGGGGCGAGGGTCTTCAAGTCGCACCTCCAGGTCGGCGCCTACGACGCCAACGACCCGCTGCTGGAGCCCGTGTGGGGGCTGCTCGCGGAGGCCGGGATCCCGGTGGTCACGCACTGCGGGTCGGGGCCCGCGCCGGGCGCGTACACCGGGCCGGGGCCGATCGGGCGTCTGCTGGCGCGTCATCCCCGGCTGCGGCTGGTCGTCGCGCACTTGGGGATGCCGGAGTACGCGGAGTTCCTGGCGCTGGCGGAGGCGTATCCGGAGGTCCGGCTCGACACGACGATGGCGTTCACCGACTTCAGCGAGGGGCACAGCCCCTTCCCGGCGGCGGAGCGGGGGCGGCTGGCCGACCTCGGGGACCGCGTCCTGCTGGGGACCGACTTCCCGAACATCCCCTACCCGTACGTCCATCAGCTCCACGCGCTGGAGCGGCTCGGGCTGGGGGACGAGTGGTTGCGGGCGGTCTGTTACGGGAACGCCGCCGCGTTGTTCCCCGCTCGCGCGTGACGAGCCCGCACGGCCCGCTTTCTCAGGGAATTCACAGGAACGGGTCAGGTTTCTCTCACGGGTGGCTCACAGAGTGGTGCCCATGACGACGACGACCTCGCCCCAGGGGCGTACCGAACTGCTCAGGCCGGACCGTACCCCCGTGCGGGTCCTGGTCGTGGACGACGAGGCCCCGCTCGCCGAGCTGCTCTCGATGGCCCTGCGGTACGAGGGGTGGGAGGTGCGCAGCGCCGGGGACGGGGCCGGGGCGGTCCGGGCCGCGCGGGACTTCCGTCCGGACGCGGTGGTCCTGGACGTGATGCTCCCGGACATGGACGGGCTGTCCGCGCTGGGCCGGCTGCGCCGCGAGTACGACGATGTGCCGGTCCTCTTCCTGACCGCCCGGGACGCCGTCGAGGACCGGATCGCGGGACTGACCGCGGGCGGCGACGACTACGTGACCAAGCCGTTCAGCCTGGAGGAGGTCGTGGCCCGGCTGCGCGGGCTCATCCGCCGCTCGGGCTCGGCCGTGGCCGTCGGGCGCGGCGAGTCCACACTGACCGTCGGTGACCTGGTGCTCGACGAGGACAGCCACGAGGTGAGCCGGGGCGGGGACGCGATCCACCTCACGGCCACCGAGTTCGAGCTGCTGCGTTTCCTGATGCGCAATCCGCGCCGGGTGCTCAGCAAGGCGCAGATCCTCGACCGGGTCTGGAACTACGACTTCGGCGGCCAGGCGAACGTCGTCGAGCTCTACATCTCCTATCTCCGTAAGAAGATCGACGCGGGGCGCACGCCGATGATCCACACCCGGCGCGGCGCGGGGTATCTGATCAAGCCCGGTGAGTAGGCGAGGCGGAGCGTCGGCCCCCGGTGACCGCGGGAGTCCGGTCGGCCGCGGCCGGGCTCAGAATCCGGCCGCGTACGTCCAGAAGTCCCGCATCACCCGCGGGGCGGCGGGCCCGGTCAGCTCCATCTGGGTGAGCAGGACGGCGACGGTGCCCGTGGACGGGATGACGTGCGCCGTGGTGCCGGTGCCGCCGACCCAGCCGTAGCGGCCGAGGACGTTCCAGGGGGCCGCGATCTCGATGTCCACCGCACCGCCGAACCCCCAGCCCTGCCCCTCCGTGAACAGGTTGCTCGCGGCGCGCTGCTCCGGGGTGAGGTGGTCGGTGATCATCTGGCGGACCGACTCGGCGGCCAGCACCCGGCGGCCGTCGTCGTCCAGGCCCCCGGCGAGCAGCATCCGGCCGAAGGCGGCCCAGTCGTCGACGGTCGAGACCAGGCCGCCCGCGCCGGACGGGAAGGCCGGCGGGCTGCTCCACTGCCCGTCCGGGGCGTCCACCAGCACCGGGCCGCTTCCGCCGTCGGCCCCGGCCCGGTAGTAGCCGGTGAACCGGTCCAGCGCGGCGGGCTCCACGGCGAACCCGGTGTCCGTCATGCCCAGGGGCTCGAACAGCCGCTCCGCCAGAAACGCGGGCAGCGGGCGGTCGGCGACCCGGGCGATGAGGACGCCGAGGATGTCGGAGCACGTGTTGTAGAGCCAGCCGTCGCCCGGCTGGTGCAGCAACGGGATGCGGGACAGCGCGGCCATCCAGGCGTCCGGCGCGAGGACGGCCTGCGGCTGCGGCGGACCCTGTTTCAGTTCGGCGAACAGGGGGACGACGGCGGGGAGCGAGAAGTCGGACGGGAAGCCGTATCCGGCCCGGAAGGTCAGCAGGTCCAGCAGGGTGATCGGGCGGACCGCCGACACCACGTCGTCGACCGGGCTCTGCGGGGTCCGTACGACCAGCGGCGCGGCCAGCTCGGGCAGCCATGCCGCGACCGGGTCGGCGGGGGCGATCAGGCCGTCCTCGACGAGCGTCATGGCGGCCGCCGCCACGATCGGCTTGGTGATCGAGGCGAGACGGAAGAGCGAGTCCCGCCGCATCGGCGCGGAGCCGGCGAGGCCGGCCGTACCGGCCGACACCACCTCGGTCCGCCCGCCCCGGGAGACCAGGGCCACCGCGCCCGGCATCGACCCCTCGGCGATGTGGGTGTCCAGCAGTGCGTGCAGGGAGGTGGTGGTCATGGGTCGTCCTTCGTCCGGTACCGCGTGTGCTGTCGGAGGCCTGACCCCCGAGGGGAGTCCCGCAGCGTGCGACCGCGGGTGGTGGGCCGGGCGCGGCCCTCGGACAGGAAGACGCGCGCCGGCCGTAAAAGGAGGCTTTCGGGCCGAGAAGGGAGACTCCCGGCCCGCCCGGGACTCATCGGCCCGGCCGCCACCGTCGGCGGGCTCATCGGCCGCTTCCTTTCCGTACCAGCAGGTCCGCCACCACCGGCCGGTGGTCGGAGGCGAGACTCTCCGGTACCCACGCGTTCCGCACCGTGATCCCGGCGCCGGGCCCGCCCTTCGACACCGCCACGTAGTCGATCCGCTTGACCGGGTCCTGCGCCGGGAAGGTGGGCGCCGCCGGGTCCGCGTCCGTCAGCTCCCGCCACAGCGGGGCCAGTTCGGGGGCGGCGGGCTCCGCGTTGAGGTCGCCGAGCAGGATCCGCGGGCCCCGGTCCTCGGCCATGATCCGCCGGGTGTCGGCGACCTGGGCGACGCGGACGGCGGGGTCCGGACGGTAGTCGAGGTGGGTCACGTACACGTGTACGGGCAGCCCTCGCACCCGTACGACGACCTCGCCGAACCCCGGGGCGGGAGCGGGGGTGGGGTTCGGGTCCTGGGTGGAGAGGCGGGTGATCTCGTGGTTCTCGGCGCTCGTGATCCGGTACCGCGACAGCACGGCCACCCCGTACTCCGCCCGGGGGCCGCCCGGTTGGGCCGGGTCCAGGCTGTAGATCGGCGCGAAGGAGACGTGCATGCGCAGCCGCCGCGCCAGTTCTCCCGCGAGGTCCCGCCACTCGCTGCGGTCGCCCCAGTGCCGGTCGACCTCCTGAAGACCGATCAGATCCGCGTCGAGCGACCGTAGTTCGGCCGTCTGGCGGTCCAGGTCGAAGACGCCGTCCACGCCCGCCCCGGCATGGATGTTGTACGTGGCGACCCGCAGGGGCAGACCCTCGCCGGAAGAGGGGCGGGCCGTGGTGACGGCGGCGGCGGGCGGCGTGATGAGTGCACCCAAGAGGGATGCGGTGAGCAGGAGTTGAGGGATGCGAGAGGAGCGGTGACGCAGCGACATGGCTCTCCAACCGGCCGAAAATCGCGCACTTTGTCAGGTCAGCGTCGAGAACCGTACCGCCCGGCCGCCGCACCGGCCCACCGGCGCGGCCGGGCCGGTGGGCCGGGAATCGACTTGTACGCCGTACAGGGCCTGCCTTACGGTGTACATCGATCTCGTCCCATACGCCGTACAGCGACTCCGGAGCCGGCGGTCACCGCCCCGGAGCCCCGGAGTCCAAGGAGCCCGCATGACGGCGCCCGCCGCACAGCGACCAGACCTCGCCCCCCAGGGGCATCCGCAGCGCTGGCTGATCCTCGGTGTCATCTGCCTGGCCCAGCTCACCGTGCTGCTCGACAACACCGTCCTGAACGTCGCGATCCCCTCCCTCACCACGGAGTTGAACGCCTCCACCGCGGACGTGCAGTGGATGATCAACGCCTACTCGCTCGTCCAGTCCGGTCTGCTGCTCACCGCGGGCAGCTCCGCCGACCGCTACGGGCGCAAGAAGATGCTGACCGTGGGCCTCGCCCTGTTCGGTGTCGGCTCGCTCGCGGCCGGGCTCTCCCAGTCCTCGGGCCAGCTCATCGCGGCCCGCGCCGGGATGGGCGTCGGGGGCGCGTTGCTGCTCACCACCACGCTCGCCGTCGTGGTCCAGATCTTCGACGACGCCGAGCGGGTCAAGGCGATCGGGATCTGGTCGACCGTCAGCTCCCTCGGCTTCGCGGCGGGTCCGCTGTTCGGCGGGTTCGTCCTCGACCACTTCTGGTGGGGCGCGATCTTCCTCATCAACATCCCGGTCGCCCTGATCGCCCTGGCCGCCGTCGTCAGGCTCGTACCGGAGTCGAAGAACGGGCAGGGGGAGCGGCCGGACCTGCTGGGCGCGCTGCTCTCCACGATCGGCATGACGGCCGTCGTCTTCGCGATCATCTCCGGGCCCGAGCACGGCTGGACGTCCGGCCGGGTGCTGCTGACGGCGGCTCTCGGGGTCGTGGTGATGGCCGGATTCGTCCTGTGGGAGCTCCGCGTCCCGAACCCGATGCTCGACATGCACTTCTTCCGGAACCAGAAGTTCATCGGCGCCGTGGCGGGCGCGATCCTGGTCGCCTTCGGCATGGGCGGTTCGCTCTTCCTGCTCACCCAGCACCTGCAGCTGGTGCTCGGTTACGGGCCGTTGGAGGCCGGGCTGCGTACGGCCCCGATGGCCCTCACCGTGGTCGCTCTCAACCTGACCGGCCTGGGCGCCCGCCTCGTGGGGAAGATGGGGACGCCGGTCGTCATCGCGGCGGGGATGAGCTGTCTGTCGGCCGGGCTCGCCGCGATCGCGCTGCTCGGGCGGGGCGGATACGGCGGCATGCTGTTCGGCCTGGTCGTGATGGGTGCGGGGATCGCCCTCGCGATGCCCGCGATGGCCAACGCCATCATGAGCGCGATCCCGCCGGAGAAGGCGGGTGTGGGCGCGGGGGTGAACGGCATGCTCGCGGAGTTCGGCAACGGGCTCGGGGTCGCGGTGCTCGGCGCCGTGATGAACGCCCGGTTCGCCGCTCTCGTACCGGCCGCCGTCGGCGCCGCCTCACTTCCCGCGGCCCTGGCCACCGCCGACGGGCCCGCCGCCCGGGAGCAGATCAAGGACGCCTTCGCCTCGGGCCTGGAGGTCAGCCAACTGGTGGGCGCGGTCGCGGTGCTGGCGGGCGGGCTGCTGGCCGCGCTCCTGCTGCGCCGGGCCGAGCGGGCGGAGACGGCGGCGGCCGGGCGGTGAGGACCGAGGCGCCGGGCGGCCGAGGCGGTGAGGACCGGGTGGCGCCGGCGGCCGATGTGGTGAGGGCCGGAGAGCTGTGAAGGCCGAGGTCATGCGGACCGGGGCTACGGGGACCGGGGCGGCGAACGCCGAGGCGGGGTACGCCGGGGGCCGGGCAGGACCGGGCAGACTCGTCGACGGGACCGGCGGCATAGCATCGGACCGGACGCGCGTACCGGATCGTCGCGTCCGGTACGCCGTCCTCCGGCCGGACCCGCCGGGTCCCGCCGTTCCGGCAGGGCGGCTCGGTGGGCCGGTCCGCGCAAGACGAGGAGAGTGCGCCATGGTGTCCGAGTCCGATCGCGGGCCCGAGCCCGAGCCCGATCGCGAGTCCGTGCCCGGCCGTGGACCCGTGCCCGATGGTGGGTCTGTGCCCGGCCGCGAGTCCGAGTCCGAGCCGGAGCCCGGGGCCGACCGCGCGGACAGTGCCGCGCGGACCAGCGTGTGGCTGGGCCGCCGGGCCCCCGCGCGCTCCCGCAGGTCCGAGTCCCCGGCGGGCCTGGACCGCAACCGGATCACCGAGGCGTCGGTGCGGCTGCTGGACGCCGACGGCCTCGCCAAGTTCTCGATGCGGCGGCTCGCCGCCGAGCTGGACGTCACCGCGATGTCCCTCTACTGGTACGTCGAGACCAAGGACGACCTCCTGGAACTGGCGCTCGACTCGGTCTACGCCGAGATCGCACCGCCCCGCGAGGACGCCGACTGGCGGGACCGGCTGCGGGAGCTGGCCCGCAGCTACCGCGAGCTGCTCGTCCGCCACATCTGGATCTCCCCGCTGGCCGGGACCTTCCTCAACATCGGCCCGAACTCCATGCTGTTCTCGTACGCCGTCCAGGATGTCGTCCGGGCCACCGGACTGCCCCTGGAACGGCAGACGGGCGCGCTCTCGGCGGTCTTCCAGTTCGTTTACGGGTTCGGCACCGTCGAGGGCCACTTCAAGGCGCGGTGCGACGCGACCGGGCTGACCCAGGACGAGTACCACCAGCAGGCGATGGGCAGGATCAGGGCGCAGCCGCACATGCGGCAGATCACCGAGGCGTCGGACGAACTGATGGCGGCCCGGGGTGGGAAGACGGTCGAGGAGATGCGCGAACGGGACTTCGTCTTCGCCCTGGACCTGCTGATCGCGGGGATCGAGGCGGTGCGCGACCGGACGGGTACGCCCGCCCAGTAGCCGCGCCCCGTTCCGTAGCCGCGCGTCGTTTCCGTACCCGCGTTCGCCGGCCGCGTACCGCCGTCTTCAGGCCCCGCGCACCGCCGCTTTCAGTACCCGCGTGCCGCGTCCACCGTCAGGTCGGGGCGGCGGCCCGCCGTCACGGCCTCCCAACAGGAGGAGAAGTCGACGGATACGTCCTCGTCGGTGGTGATCCCCGAGGAGTGCGAGGTGATGACCGTACGGGGCAGCTTCCACACCGGGTCGCCGGGCGCGGCCGGTTCCTCCGGCAGTACGTCCAGCACCGCCCGCCGCACCCGGCCGTCCCGCAGCGCGGTCTCCAGCGCCCCCATGTCCACGGTCGCGCCCCGCCCCACGTTGACGAACGTCGCCCCGCGCACCGCGGCGAACCGGGCGGCCCCGAAGAAGCCCTCCGTGGCCCCGGTCAGCGGGAGCGTGGAGATCACCCAGCGGGCCTCGGCCAGCACCCCCGTGTCCTCGGCGGCCCCGATCACGCGGTCGAAGCCCGGCACCACCCGGACGGAGCCCGGCGCGGGCCCGGACCGCGTCGTGCGGGCGACGCCCACGGTGCGTACCCCGCAGGCGCCCAGCAGCCGTCCGACCGCCGCGCCGATGCGGCCGGTCCCGTAGATCAGGGCGGTCTGCCCGGCGACGAGCTCCGAGGGAAGGCGCTCCCAGTGCGCGCGGGCGTGCAGGGCGGTGAACTCCGGTACGGACTGGCACTCGGCGAGCATCCAGGCGAGAACGTACTGGGCCATCCGCTCGCCCATCCGGCCCACGGTCCGGGTCAGGAGTGCCGGGACGGGCCAGGGGCCGCCGGCGAACAGCGAATCCGTCCCCGCGTTGACGCTGTGGAACCAGAGCAGGCGGTGCGTCCGCAGCGCGTCGGGCAGGGTTTCGCCCACGCACAGAAGGGGGCTGTCGGAGGGCGGCGGGACGTCCTCCAAGGGTTCCGCGTCCCGCCCGGTGATCCGCTCCAGTTCCCGTACCAGGCCGCCGCCGAGCGAGGGCGCGACCAGCAGCCGGGCCCGCGCGAGGGCGTCGGGCGCGGGCACCGGGGCCGGGACGGGCAGCCCGCACCCGAGGAGCGAGTGGGGCGGCCCCGGGGCGGGCAGCGGCGGAACGGGCCCGGTGCCTCCGGTCTGTCCGTTCTCTCCGGTCATCTCTCTCCGGTCATCGCGCGGTCGGCCATGTCCATCACCCTACGACCGGGTCCGGCCCCTGCTCCCAGCTACCTGTTCCCGGCCCCTGCTCCCTGGCCCGGCCCCCCTGCGGCCGAGGCCCGCCGCTGCGACCGGAGCCGGTCAGTGCGGCCGGAGCCGGTCACTGCCCGGGCAGCGCCTCGCCCTGTACCGCCTGGATGTCCAGCTCCACGCGCAGGGTCGTGCCGATCGCCGAGATGCCCGCCTGGACGACCTGGTTGTAGTTCATCGCGAAGTCGGCGCGGCGCAGTTCGGCGGTGGCGTGGAAGGCCGCCCGCACCCCGCCCCACGGGTCGGGCCCGGTACCGAGGTAGCTGAGGTCCAGGTCGACGGGGCGCGAGACGCCGTGCATGGTCAGCTCGCCGTGCACGGTCCAGCGGTCGGGGCCCGCCGGGTCCAGCGCGGTGGAGCGGTAGGCGATCTCCGGGTACCGGTCCACGTCCAGGAAGTCGGCCGAACGCAGATGCCTGTCCCGCATCTCGTTGCCGGTGTCGATGCCGGCCGCCCTGATCACCGCCTCGACCCGGGAGCGGGAGACGTCCTCGGCGATCTCGATCCGGCCGCCGAAGTCCGTGAAGCGGCCGTGCACGCTGGAGATCCCCAGGTGCTGGGCGACCGCACCGACCGAGGAGTGCGCGGGGTCCAGCGACCAGACGCCCGGCGGTGGCAGCTCCACCCCGCCCTGCCGGGCCAGCACGATCTGGCCTCCCTCGATCCGGCCGCTCGCGGTGACGAGGGCGGTGGAGGCGGCGGGCGCGTACCCGACCGCCGTGACGATCACCGTGTACGCGCCGGCCGCCAGGGAACCGTCCGTGCGGACGGCCCCGTCCTCGTCGGCCGCGGCGCGCAGCACCTGGGCGCCGGTCATGTCGGTGACGGTGACGACGGCGTGCTGGACCGCCCAGCCGTCCCGCGTCCGTACCTGTGCGCGAAGTCCCATCCCGTATCTCTCTCCTAGAGGGCCTGTCGTCCGGATCATGCCGGGCCCGAAAGCCCGGGGCGACCCCGGCCGGCCCGTCGTGCACATGAGTGGGGCCCCGGGGCGGTCACGGCAGGCCGTCCCCTGCTCGCCGTACCCGCCACCGGGGCCCACTTCCACCCGGTCGCGACAGCCTCTCCGCTGGAAGTGCTGTCCGACCAGGGGTCTTCGCGATCCCTTCACGTGCGCGTGCGCATCCCTATAGGTGCGCGCGCCAGGCGCGGGCACGCGCCCGCGCCGCGGGGACCGATCACTCGCCCGGGTGGGCGAGTTCGATGTCGTGCCCGTCGACTCCCGGGCCGCTCACGGTCAGCGATCCGGCCACCGGCGGGTAGCCGGTCGCGATGACCGCGTACTCGCCCGCGTCCAGGTCGGTGAAGGCGTACGCCCCGTCCTCGCCGGTCGTCGCGGTGGCGACCACGTTGCCCGCCGCGTCGATCAGCGTGACCCGCGCGTCGGCCAGCGGGCTCCGGGCGGACCCGGCCCGCACGACGCCCCGGACCAGCGCACCGGACCGCAGCGCGGCCTCGACGCGGGTGACGCCCTGGCCGCCGATCTCCACCGGCAGCGCCAGCGGGCGGAAGCCGGCCGCGTTGACCGCGACGGTCACGGAGCCCGGGATCAGCTCGCCGAAGGCGAACTCACCGGCCGGGCCGGACGCGCCGGTGGCCAGCACGTCGCCCCGGACGTCGGTCACGATGACCATCGCGCCGTCGACGGGGGTGCCGGATTCGGCGGCCTTGACCGTTCCGGCCAGTCCGCTCGTACCGGACAGCAGGATGTCGAAGGCCAGCGGCTCCTCGCCGACGACCACCGTGGACGCCTGCGGCTGGAAGCCGTCGGCGGAGGCGATCAGGACGTAGCTGCCGGAGCCGGGGGCGTCCAGGGCGTAACCGCCGTCGGGCCGGGCCACGGAGCGCCCGAGCTGCCGGCCGCCCAGCGAGATCAGGGTGACGGCGGCGCGGGCGACCGGAGCGCCCTCCGCCCCGCGCACCACACCGTGCACGGAGGTGCCGTGAACGCTGTCGGTGCGGTCGGTGGGCTCGATCCCGGTGTCGGTGTCGGTGTCGGTGTCGTTGTGCGGGGCGAGGGTGGTGAGGGCCGCCGCGTGGGCGGGGGCGGGTGTGTCGGCCCCGCCGGCCGGGGTGGTGACACCCGCCGCGCCCTCGGAGGCCGCGGCCCCGGTGGCACCGACGGTCGCGGGCACAGGGGCCCCTGCCGTCCCGACGGCGGCCGAGGGCTCGACGGGGGCGTCGTTCGCAGCACTGCTCTTCAACGCGACCTCCTTGATGAAGATCGTCACGATGAAGGCGACGAGCGCGGCCGGAGCGGCGTACAGGAAGACGTCGCCGACGCCGTGCCCGTACGCGGTCTCCATGACCAGGCGCAGGGGCTCGGGCAGCTTGTCCAGGTCGGGGATGCCCCCGCCGCCGGTGCCGCCGTGGCCGAACGCCGCACCCTCCGGGCCGAGGTCGGCGATGCCGTCCTTGACGTAGTGGGTGACCCGGTTGCCCAGGACCGCGCCGAGCGCCGAGACGCCGATCGCGCCGCCCAGGGAGCGGAAGAAGGTGACGACGGAGCTGGCGGAACCGAGGTCCTCGGGAGCGACCTGGTTCTGCGTGGCGAGGACCAGGTTCTGCATCATCATGCCGATGCCGAGGCCCATGACGAACATGAAGACCGCGACGTGCCAGTACGCGGTGTCGTGCCGGATCGTGCCGAGCATCCCGAGCCCGGCCGTGACCAGGAAGCCGCCGCTGACCAGCCACGCCTTCCAGCGCCCTGTCTTGGTGATGATCTGGCCGGAGATGGTCGAGGAGAGGAAGAGCCCCGCGATCATCGGGATGGTCATCACGCCGGACATCGTCGGCGACTTGCCGCGCGCCAGCTGGAAGTACTGGCTGAAGAAGACCGTGCCCGCGAACATCGCGACGCCGACGAACAGCGAGGCGACCGAGGCGAGGGTGATGGTGCGGTTACGGAAGAGGCGCAGCGGGATGATCGGCTCGGCGGCCCGCGACTCGGTGAGGACGAAGGCCAGGCCGAGCAGGACCGAGCCCGCGACCATCACGTATGTCTGCCACGACAGCCAGTCGTACTTGTCGCCCGCGAAGGTCACCCAGACCAGCAACAGGGAGACGGCGGCGCTGATGAAGAACGCGCCGGTCCAGTCGACCTTGACGCCCTCGCGCTTGACGACCGGGAGCTTGAGGGTCTTCTGGAGCACGATCAGCGCGATGACCGCGAACGGCACGCCCACGTAGAAGCACCAGCGCCAGCCCATCCAGCTGGTGTCGGTGATGACGCCGCCGAGCAGCGGGCCGCCGACGGTGGCGACCGCGAAGACCGCGCCCAGGTAGCCGCTGTAGCGCCCGCGCTCGCGCGGGGCGATCATCGCGGCCATGACGATCTGTGCGAGGGCGGAGAGGCCGCCGACGCCGATGCCCTGGACGACGCGGCAGGCGATGAGCATGCCGCTGCTGGTCGACAGACCGGCGACGACCGAGCCGAGGACGTAGATGATCAGGGCTATCTGGACCAGCAGCTTCTTGCTGAAGAGGTCCGAGAGCTTGCCCCAGAGCGGGGTGGTGGCGGTCATGGCCAGCAGCGAGGCCGTCACGACCCAGGTGTAGGCGCTCTGGCCGCCGCCGAGGTCGGAGATGATCTCGGGCAGGGCGTTGGAGACGACCGTCGACGACAGGATCGCGACGAACATGCCGAGCAGCAGCCCGGTCAGCGCCTCCATGATCTGCCGGTGTGTCATCGGCGTGCCGTCGGGGGCACCGGAGGCGGTGACGCTCCCGTGCCCTCCGTGCTTGGCGTGGCCGCCCCGCACACCGGTGGGTGTGGTCGTAGCCATTGAGTTCCTTATCCGTGCGTATTTGCTTCTGTTACACAGGTGTACGGGTGTGAGCCTCGTCGTCGAGGCGGGTCCTGCACTCGCCGGTGTGGCTTCCGGGGGCGCAGCCGCCGGATCCGCGACAGGCGAAGCTGTCGCGCAGCCGGGACAGCAGCGCGATGAGACGGCCGACGTCGTCGTCGGACCAGTCCTGGAGGTTGTGGGCGAACACCTCGGTGGTCCGCCGGGTCAGGTCGTCGAGCTGCTCGTGCCCGCCGGGGGTCAGCCGCAGGATGCGGGACCGCTTGTCCGCCGGGTCCGGAGACCGTTCGATCCAGCCGCGGTCGGCCACATGGGCCACATGGCGACTGGTCACCGACATGTCGACGGAGAGCAGTTCGGCGAGCCGGCTGATCCGCATCTCGCCGTGCCGGTCCAGGAGGGTCAGCACGGCGGCGGAGCCCGCGGGACACTCCAGGGGCAGCGCGCGGGCGAGCCCCCTTTTGACGGCCCCGATGGCGCTGAGCTGCCGGGCCAGTTCCTCGTAACTACTCCGTGCGGCCACGGGAACCCCCAGAACACTCGCGACATGTTGTTGCTTAGGGCAACGATAGAAGCCGTTGGTTGCTACAGGCAAACGAAAACTGGCTTGCAGGAGTAAAGGAACGCAAAAGCCTCTGTAGGGTCCCGGTCAAGCCCGTCGCCCGGCCGCGTCGACGCGCGTCGGACGGGCCGCCGGGTGGCCCGGGGGTTGGGCCGTGGGTCCGAGTTCGCTAGGGTCCTGCCCCATGGCACACAACCCCCACGCCCCTCAGCCGGGCCCCGAGGGCACCAACGATCCGGCGGGCAGCACGCAGATGTTCCGCGCCTTCGTCGACGAGGGCGAGCCGCAGCGCCGGCAGCAGCCCGCGGCGACCTCTTCCGGGCCGAAGGCCGGGGTGATCGCGGCGGTGATCGCGGTCGTCGTCGTCCTCGGCGCGGTGGCCTGGCTCGCTCTGGGCTGACCCGCGACGGTACGGGCCCGGCTCCCGCCCGCACGGGGACCGACCCCGTGGCCGGTGCGGGGGCGACCCGCGACGGCACGAGACCACAGCACGACCGTACGATCCGGCCGCACGGGGGACGGGGAGCGGAGCCGCACGAAGCCGGCCGCCGCTCCACCCCCCGGGCGGCCTTCGTGCGTGGCGGCACCCAGCCGCAGCGGTACCCGCCAGGACTCCACGCACACGGTGTACGTCTCCGAGCGCGCCGAGCCGGCACCGACCGGGGCGGGCAGGGGCTGGGACGAGGTGATGGTCGCCCGGCCGACGCGGAGGGCGCCGATGATGTGCGTGGCGAAGGTGGCGGTCCGCCGCTGCCGCCCCCGTACCCGTCCAGCGGGACCAGCGTCACCTTGCCCGAGGGCTTCCCGTCGCCGCCCGCGGCCCGGCCCCCGCTGTCGGCGGCGGCGCCCACGGCCCCGTACCCGTCGTCGCCCGGCCCGCTTTCGCAGGCGGCCGGGAAGCCGCCGCCCGGACACAGCGCGGCCGCCGAGGCAGAGGTGGCGGTGCCCCGGCGGCCGGTCGAGCCGTATGTCTGACGTCGCATCGCGCCAGAGTGGCTGGCGCACCGTCACATCTGGGCCCTGACGCAGAGGTCGAGGGGGGCCACGGAGGTCAACCGGAATCGGCGGAGACGAGCAGGAATCAGCGGAACCGATCCGGGACCGGTGGAGACGATCCGGGAACACCGGAGAGGGTCCGGGACCGGCGGAGATGATCCGGGACCGGTGGAGACGATCTGGGAACACCGGAGACGATCCGGGGCCGGCGGAGATGATCCGGGGTCGGCGGAGATCAGCAGAACTCCGCCGACCGGTCTCAGTCCGCGATGAGCCCTTCCCTGAGCTGCGCGAGCGTGCGGGTCAGCAGCCGGGAGACGTGCATCTGGGAGATGCCGACCTCCTCGCCGATCTGCGACTGCGTCATGTTCGCGAAGAACCGCAGCATGATGATCTGACGCTCGCGCGGCGCGAGCTTGGCCAGCAGCGGCTTCAGCGACTCGCGGTACTCGACGCCTTCCAGCGCCGAGTCCTCGTACCCGAGGCGGTCGGCCAGGGAGCCCTCGCCGCCGTCGTCCTCGGGGGAGGGGGAGTCCAGGGAGGAGGCCGTGTAGGCGTTGCCGACGGCGAGACCGTCGACCACGTCCTCCTCGGAGACCCCGAGCGCTCGGGCCAGCTCGGGCACGGTCGGCGAGCGGTCGAGCTTCTGCGCGAGCTCGTCGCTGGTCTTGGTCAGGGCGAGCCGCAGCTCCTGGAGGCGGCGGGGGACCCGCACGGACCAGGAGGTGTCGCGGAAGAAGCGTTTGATCTCGCCGACGACGGTGGGCATCGCGAACGTGGGGAACTCGACGCCCCGTTCGCAGTCGAACCGGTCGATCGCCTTGATCAGGCCGATCGTGCCGACCTGGACGATGTCCTCCATCGGTTCGTTGCGGCTACGGAACCGCGCCGCGGCGTACCGCACCAGCGGGAGGTTCAGTTCGATCAGTGTGTCCCGCACATAGGTCCGCTCCGGACTGTCCGTTCCCTCGGGGCCCGAGGCGGGGCCGAGCGCGGCGAGCCGCAGGAACAGGGAGCGGGACAGCGTGCGGGTGTCGATGGCTTCCGGCGAGCTGGTGAGCACGGCGGGTGCCGGCACGCTCTTCGTGAGCGTGAGCACCTTCGAGCTGCCCTGTTCTTCGGACATGCCACCCCCTTGAGGTCGCGGACGGTCGCGGTGGCCGCGACCATCGGAGGAACGCAGCCTCCACCTGAATACCGGAGGCGGGGCTGCGGCAAACGCGCTTCGAGCAGAATGTCACATGTCGGCAACACGCTGTAGTGACATGTCGACAAGTCAGCGCCGAATCCGCCCTGGAAACAGGGGGTGTAGGCCTTTTATGCCGTCAGAACTGCTCTGTGGACGGTCTACCCGTTCCGGTTACGCCTCGATCCTGTTTGCGGATCTCAGTCGGGCGAAACTTCTGGCGAGAAGCCTTGACACATGCATCTGGGAGACGCCCAGTTCCGCGCTGATCTGAGACTGGGTCAAGTTGCTGTAGTACCGCAGGAGGAGGATGCGCTGCTCGCGCTCGGGGAGCTGGACGAGGAGGTGCCGGACGAGATCGCGGTGTTCGACGCCCGCGAGCGCGGGGTCCTCGTAGCCGAGCCGGTCGAGGAGGCCGGGCAGCCCGTCGCCCTCCTGGGCGGCTTCCAGCGAGGTCGCGTGGTACGAGCGGCCGGCCTCGATACAGGCCAGTACCTCGTCCTCGGAGATCTTCAGCCGCTCGGCGATCTCGGCGGTGGTCGGGGACCGGCCGTGGGCGGTCGTCAGGTCCTCGGTGGCGCCGGTGACCTGGACCCACAGCTCGTGCAGCCGGCGCGGGACGTGGACGGTGCGCACGTTGTCGCGGAAGTACCGCTTGATCTCGCCGACGACGGTGGGCATCGCGAACGTGGGGAACTGGACCCCGCGGTCCGGGTCGAACCGGTCGATGGCGTTGATCAGACCGATGGTGCCGACCTGGACGACGTCCTCCATCGGCTCGTTGCGGCTGCGGAACCGCGCCGCGGCGTACCGCACGAGGGGGAGATTCGCCTCGATGAGGGCGGCCCGGACCCGGCGGTGCTCCGGAGTGCCCGGCTCCAGGTTCTTGAGCTGACCGAAGAGGACCTGGGTGAGCGCCCTGGTGTCGGCTCCGCGGGCCCTGGCGGGCCTGGCCGACGGGTCCGGGGTCTCGGTCTGGATGTCCTCGGCCCGGACGGTCTGGACGGTCTGGGGAGGCACTTGAGGCGCTGTACTGGCCGGCACGGTGACGCCACCCCTTTGCGGTCAACTACGGTCAACTCATCCGTCAAAAGCGGTCATAGCATCACAAGACATGTCCACTGTGTGCAAGCACCTCATAGTGCCGTGTTGGCCGCATAAGGGTTTAAACGGAACAGGGAAACCCCCCGCCTGGACGGCGAGGGGTCGCTGGAACCGGGGCGAACCGGTGCCGGGGAAGCGTCAGAAGGGGTAGTCGGCGATCACCCAAGTGGCGAATTCGCGCCACTGTCCGGCGGCGGCCTGGTGGGCCGGGTGCTCGATGTACCGCTTGAGCGCGTCCTCGTCGGCGACGGCGGAGTTGATGGCGTAGTCGTACGCGATCGGCCGGTCGGTGATGTTCCAGGCGCACTCCCAGAACTCCAGCTCCGGGACCTGCCCCTCCAGCTCCCGGAAGGCGCGGTCCCCGGCGACGACCCGTGGGTCGTCCCGCTCGATGCCCTCGTTCAGCTTGAAGAGGACCAGGTGGCGGATCATCGCGCTTCTCCTACTTCACAAGTTCTGACATGAAGTCACCGACGCTCTGCGCGGCGGTGGAAATGCCTTCGAACCCTACCTGGACCAGCTCGGCGGCCCGCTGGGGAGACATGATGATCGTGTACAGCACGAAGACCACCACTATGTAGGTGATGATCGTCTTTGCCTTGGCCACAATCCTGCCTCCCCGTCGACCCCATGTGCGATCGGGCGATTGTATCCGCACGGATGGCCGTATCCGGTGGCCGTTTCTGATCACTGATGCGCTCTTTAAGGACCTACGACCCCGCCATCAAGGTCTTTCGCCCGACCTCACGGCGCCTGCCGCCCGGCATGATGGATACCGAGCCCAACGGGACCTGGCAGGACCCGGAGGGCCGGAACGGGGCCTCTCTGTGGGGTCACCGCCGCGCGATTCCCCCCTGACCGCGGCGGAGGACCAGCAGGCCCTGTTCTCACCGGGGGAAGCGGCTTGTCCCCCCGATGCCGCTTCCCCCGACCTGACTCCCTCGACGTTCTCACCGCCACCGATCAGGCGAGCCCGCTCGTATCGATGGCGAGGTCGAACGGCAACGGAAGCCGCACGACGGCCCCGAACGGGTAGGGGCCCTCCACGTGGGTGTACCCCAGCTTCTGCGGCTCCGAGAAGAGCGTGGTGCTGCGCTCGACACGGTCGACGAGCAGGTACAAGGGTGCCCCGTACTCTGCGTACCTGCGTTGCTTGACGACCCGGTCCGTCTCCGCGTTCGACTCGGATGTCACTTCCACGATCAGCAGCGTCTGGTCGGGAAGAAGGGCGCTGCCTCCTTTGGCCAGATCCTCCGGCACAACAGCAATGTCCGGGACGTACCAGTTTGAGGATCCGGGCAGGTCCAGATTCCCGGACCCCTCCACGCACCCGAGCTCGTCAACTCGCCTCTCGATCTGGCGGCGTACGAGCTTGGCAGCGCGCTCGGGGTCCCACGTCGGTGACACCGGTTCGATGATCCCCTCAATGATCTGGAAACGGTCCCCGCGGATGTGCTGCACGGCGAACTTAAGGGCGCGCTCGGTGTCGATGCCTTGGCTGTAGTCCGGCGCACTGGTCATTACATCCTGCTTCCGTCAAGGTCCGAGACAGGGTTGCGAGGCACCCCGTCGTGTCGGCATCCAGCCGCCGGGCGGTCGGGGACCACGCCGCCCATCCGTTTGAAGGCTCTGCGAGCTGTTGTGGTCCCCGGACGCGTGGGGAAACCACAACAGCCAGGAACCGGTCGCGAGGTAACGGGCTGGGATTGTCCCCGCACGCGCGGGGAACACTGACCACCTTGCAGTACGTACTGCAAGGTTAGGGAAACATCCCCGCACGCGCGGGGACGACCGGCGGACCACTCGGGGTGCGCGAACTCGCTGGGGAACAACCCCGCACGCGCGGGGACGACCCGGAACACTCACAGAAAGGGGGTCCGAACGTGGGAACAACCCCGCACGCGCGGGGACGACGCCTGCTCGCGGTTCCGGTACGTCTTGCCGTTGGGAACAACCCCGCACGCGCGGGGACGACCGCCGGGCAATGAGCGCCCTGGCTCAAGCCGGGGAACAACCCCGCACGCGCGGGGACGACTCGGCCGGCGGTGGCGTGAGGCCCGGCAGCGTGGGAACAACCCCGCACGCGCGGGGACGACAGTCACTGACCTGGTGTTCTATGCGGGCAGGAGCCTGTTCTTACCCACTTCTTTGAATTCAGACATAAGGGATCCTTTTGTCCTGCGGTGTACGCCGACCTGCCCCCGCCCTCGAAGCCGCACCTACTTCCCGCCCCCAAACCTCCGTCGCTTCGAAGCCTTGCTCCAGCCCTGGCGGGGGACATCGGCCGCCGCGCTCCCCGGACTCCCCGCCCGCGGGGCGCGGATGCTTGGGCGGTGGATCAGCGTGAGGCCCTCGTGGTCGGTCGGGTGCCAGGTGTGGTCGTGGGTTTCGAAGGCGTAGCCCTGCTCGTTGTCCTTCTGGTAGGCGAGCAGGGCGCGGCCCTGGCCGGCGTACTCGCGGACTTCGGCCCACAGGAGGTCGCGGATGCGGGTGGACGGAGAGCCGAGGAAGACGCCCGGGGAGATTTCCAGCAGCCAGCGGGTGAGGAAGCCCCTGAGGCCGACCGGGCAGTTGGTGAGGACGATGACGGTCACCAGATGACCTCGTCTCCGTAGTTGCGCCCGCCCTCGACCATGACGTCTCCGTCGGACTGGAGCGTGACCCGGTCCGACGACGTGTCATCCGCCTGGGCCGTGTCGCGGGTGCCGTCGTAGCCGAGCAGGTCCTTGATGTCCTGGACACAGCGGTCGAGCAGGCCCGTCCGATTGATGCGGTCGCGGAGCATGCGGCGGGTCCGGGCCGCGATGTCGTCCACTCCCTCGGCTGCCGCGTCGAAGGCTGCGGGAATGGCGATGTCCGTCTTGTAGAAGTCCGCGACGTCCATGACGAACGAGCGTTCGTGGCCGGAGTGGACGAACCCCAGGCCGGGCGAGCAGCCAAGGGCCGCGACGACGGAGTGGGATACGCCGTACATGCACTGCGCGGCGGCTGTGACGGCCTGGTTGGGGGCATCGCCCGCCGAGAAGTCGGCACGGTGGTACTCCCGCTTGCGCCAGGGGACGCCCGTACGCAGGGACTCCCGTTTGTAGCACTCCCGCAGCCGTGTGCCCTCCTTGCCGAGGAGTTCCTTTCGGGTGCGGCCCGTGGTGTCCTCGCCGGGGAACCGCAGCCGGTACATGGCGCGTGCCACGTCCAGTCGGGTGCGCTTGTTCGCCCAGGCCGTGGCCTGGGCCTCGATGAGTCCCGAGGAACGGGTGAGCGCCCGGCCGCCCGCGTAATACCGGACTCCGTGCTCGCCGACCCAGGCGACACCAGCGCCGCTGTCACCGAGGAGCGCCATCGCCTGGTGGGTGACGCGGGTGCCCGGGCCGAGCAGGAGCGTGCCGATGGTGGCAGACGGAATGTGCGTGACGCCGTCCGCGTCCTCGGCGGTGATCGCGTTGGACTCCCGGTGTACCGTGCACCGTTCCAGGTAGACGAACGAAAGCCGGTCGCCGACCCGGGTGAGCTCGCGAGGAGTGGAGGCCCCCCTACGGCCGACCGTGCTCACCCTTCCGTCCTCCCGCCTACCGGGGCCAGCGTCATCAAGCCGCAGCCGTACGCCTTGGCTTTGCCCAGGCCATGGGTGAGCGTGCGGCGGAACAGGTCCGGATCCGTGACGCGCAGGCGCCCGTCGAAGGTGACCTTGGTGATCTGTACGTCGCTGTTTCCGCGCGTCGCCTCCGCCGTGCGTCGGAATTGCAGCGGGACCCGGTCGCGGACGATCAGCTCGTACGTGTCGCCCTCGGGCAACAGGCGTCGTTCCGCCGGCTTACGGACGACCTCGAAGCCGGACTTCTCCTGCCGCTTCAGCAGCCAGTTCATCTGGTGGCGGGGGGTTTGGTGTGCGGCGCGCTTGGTCCGCTCCCCCTCCTTCACGTACGCGTACCGCACGTTGTGCACCGGGTTCGCAGTGAGCCTGAATCCCCAGGTGTCGTTCGGCTGGAGCGCGGCGAGGAAATCGGCGTACGCGAACGTCGTCCACCCGGGTTCGTCCGAGGCGGGCCAGCCCGCCTGCTCGACCAGGTGGGTCAGGTCGGGCCGGCTGGGGCTGACGATGTAGAGCAGCGTCTCGGAGGTCCCGTTGTGGTCCACCCGCCACAGCACCCGGGGGCCGGATCCGTCGCGGGAGGGCGGGGTGGGGAAGGAGGCGTTCACCGCGCCGTGTACGCGGTGCGGTGAACCGAGCAGTCGGCGTCCCTCTGACCGGCCGGTGTTCACGCGGAAACGGGTGAGGTACATCAGTCGGTCCTCGTTGCGGCGGGCGTGACGGGCGTGACGGGCGTGAGCAGGGCTGTGGGTTCATGCGGAGGTTGTGTCGATCGGGCCCCGGCCGTTGTGGGCACGCGGGTCTCGGTCGTCCGTACGCCTCGCAGCCCGTACCGGCGGTGACGCGGATCAAAGCTCACCGGGCGATCCCGCAGGGTGATGTCCGGCAACCGGCCGGGGCCGGACGTGTCGTCCAGCAGGAGGTCCAGCCGTACTTCGGTGGGAGGCGACTGGCCCCGGCGCCGGAAAGTGGCATCACGGTGGCTCCGGTACCAGCCGGACGCCTCCCACGGTGCTCCCCTGAGGGTCTGCTCCAGCTCCCCGTCCAGCGGCTCCGTGATCGTCAGCGGCTGCGATGGCGGGCAGGAGCGACGGCCCAAGTAGGGCAGGAACACCGGCTCCAGCAGTGCCTCGTACAGCCGCTGTACGAGCCCGGCCCCACCACTCACACCGGCCACGAACACCGCGTCGGCGAGGTAGAAGCGCTCCGACAGCGGCATCGCCTTGAGGGTGTCGCTGTGGTGCGCCGTCTGGAAGTCGCGTAGCCGGGTGCCCGGTTGATCGATGCGGACACCGAACTCCAGCGCCGCGAGGTCGGAGAGGTCGGCGTCCCGCCTGCGCCCCTGTGCCGCGGCGAGGAGGCCGATGACGCCGCTCTTGGTCGGCGCGTTCTCCGTGGTGCGGCGAGTGAAGCGGGACGCCGATCCCCAGGACTGGAGAGGGCCCGCGAGCCGCAGCAGCAGCACGCTCATGCGCCGGGCTCCGGCACGAGGCCCGTGGCACCCCTCGCACCGGGGACGCCGGTGGTACGCCCGGTGGCCTCCGGCGCTACCCGGGCGACCACAGCGTCCCCCACGGAGACCAGCAGCTCGGGCAGGCTCACGGACTTGCCCAGCGCTTCCAGAGCCTTCGTCTCCTTGCCCACCCGGACGACCCAGCCCTCCGGGCCGTCGGAGAGGCCGAAGCTCGCCTCCAGATCCGGCACGAAGCCGGCCAGTTTCTCGCAGCTCCCCGTGAGGAAGCCACCTTCCCCGCCCATGGCCACGGGCTCCTCGAATGCGGCAACGTAGCTGACCGGACGCCGGGAGCGCAGCTTCACGATCACCGCGGCTGGCAGGGTCTGGTTGCCGAAGGAGTTGATCTTTCCTGTGGGGAGGGACGTGATGAAACCTTCGAGGAAGGCCGTGACAGCTCGCCGAGTGGGCTCCGCCGGCCGGGCATCGTCGTGCCCGACACCCAGATTCTCCTGGAGGCGGTTCACATCGAGTGCGGCATAGCGGTAAAGAGTGGCGGAGTTGAAGTCGACTGTGCCGATCATCCCGGCACCGGTTTCAGCGTTTGTGTTCTTGTCATCGACCGCTGTGTAGTAGTCCGATTCGACCTCCACCGTGTGCACGCTCAGCGCATGGGCGACCTGGGCCGCCGCGTCCACATTCAGATCGGTCGAATCCGCGACCATGCGGCCGAACAGGGCGATGTCCACCGAGTGCTCGGTGAGTACGAGCTGTTTGGCGCGCGCCTTGTTCTCCTTCTCCCCGAAGAAGTCCTTGAGCGCTTTGACGTCACCGCCTTTCCCGCCTTCGAGCGTCATCGCGGCAAGGGCGTCGTACTGCCGACCGCTCAGGAACATCAGGTAGGTGGACTCGGCGGCGGGGTCCTCCACCTCCTGCTTGCTTTTGCGGGTGGGGACGGCGACCTTGGAGCCGGTCGCCGTGGTGATGGTCACCGCCGCCAGGCTCTGAGCGGCGGCTTGCGACAGCGACGGGTCCAGATCCAGGACCCTGTCGGCCAGGACTTCCACGACCTTTTTGGTGCGGATACCGAGTTCGGATGGGTCGAGCAACTCCGCGAACGCCGTACGGGTCGCTCGCTTCCACGCCTGGCTGGACACGCGGGAGCGCCGCACGCCCCCGTACGTCGCCGATTTCGGGCTCCCCGTGTCGTCGCGATTCAGATTGCTCGGTGGAACGGTCTGGAGAATGTGGATGTCGAGAATCGTCCGGGTCAGGGTCACGCCTGCTCAATTCCTTTGTTCGTCATGCGCGAGAGATGTTCCCCGAAGGGGATAGGTCAGGGGCTGAGCGCTGAGCGTCATTCCCCTGCCGCGTAACCGCCGTATTCCTCGTCCGGGGCCAATGTGCGGTCGATCGCGTCGCCGGTCTCGCTGTCGGAGGTCGACTTCCCTTTCCTCGTGGCCGAGGCGGCGGCCAGGTGGAACTCTCGCCCCCATTCCCGCTGAACCCCGGCCCGGTCGGGCCGGTGCTGCCAGCGGTAGAGCTGCCCGGCCAGGCGCGCGTAGTCGAGAGGCTCCCGCGCGCCGCGCAGGAGCAGAACGATCTCTCTCAGCCGTACGGCGACAGAGTCGAGGGATTCGGCCGTTCCGACCCGCACAAGGCGCTTGCGCAGCGGGGAGTCCTCCTCGTCCTCGCTCGAGGTCCCCTTCAGCCGGATCAGCGTGCGGACAGCTCCGCCGAGGTTCTGCCTCCGGTCGTGCATGCCTTTGTCGCGGCCGGACTGCTGGTGCAGGGCCCACATGGTGGAGGCGAGGAAGACGGCTTCCTCGGCGTGTTCGAGGCGGATGAAGTCGTTACGGCCATCGAGCTGCCGTGCCAGTTCCTCCGTCCCTCCGATGCCCCACAGGTTCTGGACCTGGTGAACCCGCTTTCCCGCGCCGCGCCGCAGCCGGGCGAGCTCAGCCACGGCGGACGAGGTGTCGGACAGATACTGAGGCTGAATCCGTGCGATGTACGTGCCCGTCGCGCGGGCGACCAGCCGATGGCCGGGCAGCCGCTCGGCCGCCGGTGCGCTGTCCCGGGGAGGCGGTGAAGTGTCCGCCCCGGTCGCTGTGGGGGTGGTGGTCATGAGGTTTCCTCCGGGGGAGCCGAGTCGGCGCGGCCGGTATCGGCCCCGACGCGCATTTCGGGCGGCGGCTTGGGCAGCACCTTGTTGATCCGGGTCCGGAACCACAGGTCCGCCCGAGAACTGTCGACCCAGCGCTTGCCCACGCCCGGCAACTCGATCACCCGCCCCTCGGCCGCCCCCCGGCCGGCCGAGTCGAGGAGCTCACGGCCGATGCCGAGCACGATGCGCCGGACGGTGGCCCGCCACACGGCACGTGCCCGCTCCAGGTCCGTGTCCTCTTCGAGGTCCACCAGCCAGCGCCGGTACGGTCCGTCCAACGCGCCGAAGCCCTGGTCCCGGGCGGTGGCTGTGGCCGGCCCGGCCTCCGAACCGGACGCACGCGCCAGATTCCCGGCCAGGTGCCCCAGCGCGGACACGGCCCGCTCGGCGTCGGCGACCGCGTCGACCGCGACCGCCCCGTGCAGGCGACGGTCCTGGTGGAGCAGCACGACCGGCAGCGCGATGGAGTCGTCCACGACTTCGTCCACCACGGACTGCTGCGTTCCGTAGACCGCGCCGACCAACCGCGTACGGATCAGTGACCCCTTCGGCAGCACGCCTTCGGTACTGAGCAGGGCCAGCCATCTCACGACCCCGGCCGGCCGACTCCGGTCCGTGCCCCTCCCGGTCGTGTCGCCGTCCTGTTGCTGGGCGTACAGCAGGCTCGCCAGACCACGCCACGCCGCCCGGGAAGGGTCATGCTGACGCGGCAGGTAGATCAGCTGACGGCCGAGCTTCTTCTCCTGCGCGGGGCTGCGGCGCCAGCCCGTCATCGGCTCCGCCTTCTGCCGGTTGGCGGGGGCGAGCGGGTCTCCGTAACCGAGGACGACGCCGGTGACGTCGGGGCCCTCCGTGTGGAGGAGAAGCCGCCGGGACTGCCAGGTGTAGAGATCCCGGGGCCCCGCCGGGCGAGGTACGGCAGGGTCGCCTTCCACCTCACCGGGCCCTGGGGGTGTCTCGCGGCGCCATACGGGGAGATCGGCTTTCGGCTCCGACGTCAGGATGCCCTCATCGGTCGGAATCAGATTCAGCAGAAGGGTCTCGCGCAGGGACACGCCCTCCGCGAAGACACCGCCGAGGCCACCGACCCAGCCGACACCCTGCGGGTAGACCTTTCCGCCCTTGACCCGTGCGTCGCCCTCCATACCGGACTTGATCCCGGACGAGTCGTACGCATGGGTGTGGACGAGCCAGCGGGCGGCCTCGGCGAGACCGAGTCGATCGACACCGGGCCGGCGCATGGAGAAGAACGCCTCGCCGTTCGGTACGTCGGCCACGATGCGGTTCAGCGAGGCGACTTCGTGCTTCTGCGTGTGCAAGCCCGCCACCTGGAAGAACGGACGCTCCGGGTGGAGAAGGTCGAAACGGTCCCGGTACCGGTCGAGATAGCCGGCGACGGCCTCGAAGGAGTCCGCGTCCCGCAGCGCCACCCAGTGCTCCAACTGCGCCGGTGCGCCGCCAGCTCGGCCGTCGGCCTCGTCGAACGCGTCGTACAGGATCGCCAGCAACAGCCGCAGCAGGGCCAGTTCCTGCGTCGGGAGATCGCCCACCAGCCGACGCACCTCGCCCGCCCGCGCGAAGACGTCGTGCAGCGATAGCTCGCCGGTGGAGCCGTCCTCGTACTGGACGGGCAGCCACGGCCGGGAGATCAGGTCAAAGGAACGCACGGTGGACACCACCCCTTCGAGCCCTTTTGCTCTGTTTGCGCTGAGCGCGCCGACAGGACCCACTCGGAGCCCGTCACCGGTGCTGTAGTGGACGTCCCACCCTGAAAGGTTGGCCTGACAGTTCTCGTCCAGAACGAGTAGCAACTCTCCCGCCAGCCAGGGGCACTCCTTCACCTGCCAGGCCGGTACGACGAAGCGCTCCAGCTCAGCGATGGTCCGGTCGATCACCCCCGGATGGGTGAGTGCCCGAGGCAGCGTCAACGCGCACGCGGCGACGATCTCGGCGGCCCGGTAGGGCGGAGGCGCGTGCTCCGGCAGATCCAGCCCGCCGCGGCCGTCGTCGAGCCAGCTCACGGTGGTCAGCCGGCCGTCCGCGCGGCGCTGGACGACCAGTACTTCAAGGCTCTCCTCACTGTCCCGCACCTGCGCGCGCCCGCTGCGGCTGTCGTCCGCGTCCCCGGCGTTGCCGTCGAGCCAGCCGAACAGAGGCCGGCCCGCCCGCCGTACCGGCCCCAGCCGGAACACATCGGCGCGCTCCCGCTTCTCGGCCAGCCGGGTCAGATACCGTCGCCGGGCTTCGGCCAGCGCGGGAGCCCAATGCGCGGGCCCGACCGGCCGTTCGCCATAAGCGGCCTGCACCAACGGACTGATGTGGTCCGGCAGCACCAGCGGTACGCCATCGAGATGCGGACCCAGCACGGCGAGCGCCCGCAGCAAAGTGTGAGGCCCCTGGTACACGGCGAGCGAACCGCGTACGGGCACGGGCTGGTCGGCGTTCCAGTCCTCCACCCCGGTAAGCAGGCAGCGGGCCCGCGCGAGGCGGGGCGGCCTGGTCCGCGGATGACGGTGCAGCCGTCCCATGCGCTGGAGCACCAGGTCGACGGGGGCGAGATCGGTGACCAGCAGGTCGAAGTCGATGTCCAGGGACTGTTCGACGACCTGGCTGGCCACGACGATGTGGGGTCCGGCGGGACGGTCGCCACCCGGCCCGAACCGTTCGCGCAGGTCGGTGTCGTTGCGTGCCCGGTCGGCTGCGATGAACCGGGAATGCGCCACGGTGACCGCTTCCGCCCCGAAGTGAGCGCGGAGGTACTCGGCGGCTTCCAGGACCCGGTCGACGGTGTTGCGTACGACGAGGGCGCAGCCGCCGTCCCGGAGCTCTGCCTCCAGTCGCTGGACGAGCAGGGGCAATTCGTCGCCCAGCCGCTCCAGCGCCACTTCCGTACGCCGCCCGGAGGCAGGCCCGGGCCGGGCCGTCAGGGTGATGTCTCCGGGTGCGACGGCGGTGATCAACGGGTAGGCGTCGTCGGGCAGATCCAGGGCATCGGCGAGTTCGGGAGTCTCCTCCCCGGCATACGCGGCGGCCAGCTCGCGTCGGCGCCGCGCGGGCAGCGTGGCGGAGAGCATGACGACGGGCACCCGGTAGGCGGCCAGCCATTCCAGCACGCGGTCGAGGTAGGCGTTCATGTACGCGTCGTAGGCGTGAACTTCGTCGATGATGACGACTTTGCCCGCGACGGCGAGATGCCGCAGGGCCAGGTGCCGGCTCTTGAGCCCGGCGAAGAGCACCTGGTCGATGGTGCCGACGGCGAAGGAGGAGAGCAGCGCTTTCTTGCGGCCGCGGAGCCACTGGTGGGCGTGGAGGGAAGCGGGATTGACACGGCGCGAGCCCCCCGCACGGGAGACGTCCGCCACCGGGCCGTCGAGGTCGACGGCCGCGATCGTCCGCCGACCGGCCTTCGCCATCCCGGCCCACACCTCGTTGAGGGCGGCCTTGGCATGGGCGAGGACCACGGAGTGGGGCCCGTCCGCAGGCAGCCGCTCCAGCCAGCGGAGCAGTCGGGGAAACATGGCGTCCCCGGTGGCACGGGTCGGCAGCGCCACGAGACACCCTCCGGCACCCGACCGGGAAGCCAGGATCTCCGCCGCCGCGAAGGCGGCCTCGGTCTTGCCCTCGCCCATGGGCGCCTCGATGATCAGGAGTCCCGGCCCCGGGAGCTCGCGGGCGACCCGGACGGCGTCTTCCTGGACGGGCCTGATCTCGGCACCTTCCGGAAGGTCGAACCGCTCCCGGAACAACTCGGCGGCGCTTACGGTCGGTTGCACGGCGCGCCATGGCCCCGGGAGATCGAGCCCGGCCCAGGCGGCCGCGAGGCGACGGCCTTCCCCGTCCTGTCCCACGGGCGACCAGGAGGCGGGATCGTACGGAAACAGTTCGGAGGAGCTGGCGATCCAGTCGGAGACGATGACGATCGCGGTGAGCACGACCTGGACGGGCTGCGGCAATCGGACGGACCGCCACTCGGCGAACCGCCCCCGCACACCGGCCCGCACGGCGCAGGCGTCCATCAACTCGTACTGGACGTTCTGCCAGACGGTCTCGCTCTCCCCACCCGTACGCAACAGCTGGGGCCGAAGCCCGAGATCGTGGATCTGCTGGTGATCCGGCGGCGTTCCGTGATGCCCGCCCGCGACGACGGCGAACTGCCCGGAGACCCGCTCACTCCACCCGAACCGCTCTCCCAGCCATTCCTGAAGGAGCAGTTGCCCGGCCAGCCCGTGCGGAGCCATCCTGCGGTCCAGCCCGAACTGCTTCTGATACGGCATGGAGAGCCCGGCCGCCCGCATCCGGTCGGCGAGCCCGTCCACCTGACAGGCGAAGGCGGGGGTGGCCTTGCCGATGTCGTGGACGCAGGCGAGGTAGACGGCCACTTGCCGTGCGTCCCGGCCGCCTTGGGGGAACGCGTCCGCGACGAGCGCTTTGACGTTGTCGGGCACCCACTCGTCCCAGAGCCGGCCTGCTACTGCGGCGCTGTCCGCCATGTGACGCCAGAGGGGGAGCCACTGTTCGGTCAGCCGGTCGTGCTTGCCCCAGGCGGTGCGGGAGGCGGGGGACAGGCGGGTGTAGGCCGACAGGCTTTCCGGATGGTCGCGGCTCATGGGCGTATTGGACATCGTCGAGGTCGCCGGTGGTTGCGATGGTCGAGAGTGAACGCAATTGCACTCATTTGATCGAGTGTGGCTGTGGGGAGATCGATCCGCTGATGTATGTCGCGCTCGGTGCAGCCTGGAGCTTGCGGTGTGCCTGGTCGCCGGGCTCCGTCGGTCGGTTCGCGGAGTGTGGGGTGATGGCGTGAGCCGTGGGAGAACGGGTGCCATTGCGCGCGATACAGCCCTCGCTGAGGCGGGACGGCCTGACTTTCACGTGTCCCCGCACGCGCGGGGACCACTGTCCTTGAGGTTGCGGAGGCCATGGAGGACCGGGAACAACCCCGCACGCGCGGGGACCACTAGGCCCTGCCCAGAGCGGGCGCCCCGGCGTAGGGAACAACCCCGCACGCGCGGGGACCACATCCGGGCGGCGGCATCAGGCGACAACTTCGAGGGAACAACCCCGCACGCGCGGGGACCACACCCCAGGAGTCCCACTCCTGCCAGGCGTGCCGGAACAACCCCGCACGCGCGGGGACCACTTCGATACCGAGCACCCCTGGATATACGTGCGGGGAACAACCCCGCACGCGCGGGGACCACAAGCGACCCCGCCCCCGCTTTCCGCACGGATCGGGAAAAACCCCGCACGCGCGGGGACCACCGGGATCATCTCCGGGACTTTTGCCGGGCTCGGGGAACAACCCCGCACGCGCGAGGACCACCCGCACCCGACACGGCAGGTCACGCGCACCTTGGGAACAACCCCGCACGCGCGGGGACCACCGCTTGCCGATTCTGGCATGTCCCGCACCTTGGGGAACAACCCCGCACGCGCGGGGACCACGGGGTGAAGGAGGCGAAACGCGACTTCGAGGCGGGAACAACCCCGCACGCGCGGGGACCACCGTAGAGAACGCCGTTTCTCGGAACCCGCCGTGGGAACAACCCCGCACGCGCGGGGACCACCACGCCGATCGCCGCGCCCCACTGCTCGACCAGGGAACAACCCCGCACGCGCGGGGACCACCGAATTCCACATTGGTGGTCATCCCCGGGAGGGGGAACAACCCCGCACGCGCGGGGACCACACCGGCGCCTCGCGGGAGCTTGCGGCGGAGCGGGGAACAACCCCGCACGCGCGGGGACCACCCAGTGGTGTTGCCTCTGCTCACTGCCGCCCAGGGAACAACCCCGCACGCGCGGGGACCACGTGACGCTCCCGGATCAGGCCGCGGATCGTCAGGGAACAACCCCGCACGCGCGGGGACCACGTCTGAGAGGGCGGCCCAGTCGCCGACACCACGGGAACAACCCCGCACGCGCGGGGACCACCCTTCCAGGAACGTCTCGAAGCCCTCGGCCACGGGAACAACCCCGCACGCGCGGGGACCACTGGCGTCGGCGTCTTGTCCCCAGGTGGCCCAGGGGAACAACCCCGCACGCGCGGGGACCACTGGCGTCGGCGTCTTGTCCCCAGGTGGCCCAGGGGAACAACCCCGCACGCGCGGGGACCACACCTGGGTTCAGCCGGGATCGGCGCACCGTCCGGGAACAACCCCGCACGCGCGGGGACCACTGTTCGTGACCTGCGGTTCTATGCAGGCGAGCGGTGCTTTTCGGCAACCTTCAGAGAAAAGGACATATCGCCCCCTGGTTTGTGAGCGGCTCTGCTCGTAGCTCTAAACGTTGGGATTAATTCTGCCAGTTGCGGGCTGCCAGAGGCGGTCTTCAGGAGGCAAGGGTCGTCATCGTCCCGTACTGAGGGGCATTCTTTTCGCTGGGTACACCTGTGTTGATGGCTTCTGTATGCCGTGCCGTGAAGGGTGCCGCACTATCGCACTCAGACGGGTTTGAGCAGGTCGCGGAGGTTGCTCATGCGGGCCTTGACGTCGGCGATCCCGGCGGGGTGGGGCGAGTTCTCTCCGTCCACGGAGCCGGAGTGGGCTTCGCGGCAGGGGCGGCAGAGGCCGTCGGGGAGGGCCTGCGGGGGCCCGGGGCGGCCGCAGTCCGTGCATTCCACAAGAAGGCGGCGGGCGGGGGCCGGGGCTCCGGGCGAGGGGTTTCCGGCCGTGGGCAGCCGGGGCGGCACCTTGTCGTTGAGGCGGCGGCGGAGGAGGCCGACGGGGGAGTCGACCTTGGCGGGGAGTCCCGCCGTCAGCGCACTTGTCAGGTAGTCGACGCTCACGCCCCTGGCGAGCCACTCCGCTGCTTGTGGTTCCAGGGTGGCGCAGTCGTTGGCGGAGAGGGTGAGGCGGTGGTCGTCGCGGCCGAGGCGGGCCAGGGCGAGGTAGGCGGGGGAAGGGCCGGCCTCGGAAGTGCGGGGTGTCGCGAGAACCGTGTCCCTGGCGGCGGGCACATGGTCGGCGTCCGGGGCCTGGGCCGGGGTGCGCTGGTGCGGTACGGGAGTGGGCTCGGGGGCTCGTTCCGTACGGGGGCGCTCCGAGGCGGGCGGCGGTGGCGGTTCCTCGGCCGGGGCCGACGGTGGCGGCGGTGCCGCTTCGACTGCGGACGCCTCCGGCGCGGGGGCTGCGACCAGGGCGGCCTTCTCGGTGGCGAGGTAAGCGTTCCACCACTCGTTGTCGCGGGCCGTGCGGGACCAGAAGGTGCGGAAGACCCAGCGGGTCTCGTCGCCCGCGCCGACGACCGGGCACCGTACGCGCCGCAGATGCCCGGCGACCGACAGGGAGTTCAGCGCGGTGGAGATGGCCTGCTGGCCGTAGAGCGGGAGCTGCTTCGCCAGCGTCTTGACACTCATCGCCGCGCCCTCGGGGAGGTGGTCGACGAACCCGGCGACATACCGCTCACGGGTCGGTAAGAGGGCGAAGTCGTTCCGTGTACGGGCCTGTTGGTCCGGTGCCGAGCGTTTGCCGTAGCCGGGCTTGGCCATCGGGTACGCGGTGGAGCGTGCGGGGGCGTGCAGGGCGGAGCTAGGGTGCTGGGTAGCCAAGGGATCGGCTTTCTAGGGTATCGATCTTGCGGTGAGGCCCCGGCCTGGTGTGGCAACACCGGTCGGGGTCGTTTGGTCCTCGCACCGTAAGCAGTCGTGACGCTGTGCCGCAAGCTGTCACGATTAGTCATACTTGCTGACCGTTACGGAGGTGGGGAGGTAGGGAGGTTTTCCCAAACCCCTTCCTCTACCTACCGGTTAAAGAAGGCGCTCGAACCTCGGGTCCCGCATCCCGACGCCCGAGTCCCGACGCCCGAGCTTCGGGCTGGAGCCCCATCCACGTACCCCGCAGGAGTGACCCGACCATCCCGAAGCCCGAAGCTCAGGGCTCAGGACCCGAGCTTCGGGGGAGGTCGGGTGGCCCGGCCTGCGAATACAAGGGCCTTCCATCTCACGATCATCCGGCCGCCGCCTACGATCGCAGCATGATTCGTGCAGTCGTGTTCGATGTCGGTGAGTGCCTGGTCGACGAGACCCGTGAGTACGGCACTTGGGCTGACTGGCTCGGGGTTCCTCGCCATACCTTTGCCGCGCAGTTCGGAGCTGTGATTGCTCAGGGCAGGGATTACCGCGAGACGTTTCAGGTCTTCCGTCCCGGGTTCGATCTCTACGCCGAGCGGGAGGCCCGGGCAGCAGCCGGGCAGCCTGAGCACTTCGACGAGTCGGATCTGTACCCCGATGTTCGCGGCTCCCTGGCGGCCTTGCGTGCGGACGGCCTGTGGCTCGGTATCGCCGGCAATCAGACGGTCCGGGCGGGCGGCATCCTGCGCGGTCTGTTCGCTCAGGACGTCGACCTGGTCGGTACGTCTGACGACTGGGGTGCGTCGAAGCCTGACCCCGAGTTCTTCGTTCGCGTCGCCGAAGTCGTCCCCGCCGAGCCCGACGAGATCCTCTACGTCGGTGACCGCGTCGACAACGACCTGCGGCCGGCCATTACGGCGGGCATGCGTACCGCGCTGGTGCACCGCGGGCCGTGGGGGACGATCCAGTGGGAGACGGAAGAAGCGAGGAGGCTCCCCACCTTCCGAGTGGAGAGCCTCGCCGAACTGTCGCCGCTGATCAAACAGCTCAACGCGCGAGAGCACTGACGGTCGTCGACCAGTCGTAGAGCCGCTCGTCCAGATCCCGCACGCACTGTTCGTGTTGGTGGGCGACCAGGGCTTGGCGAACATCGCGTACCCGGTCCATGCCGGTCGCGTACCAGGTGCGCTTCAACTGATCGAGTGCGCGGACTGCGTACTGGCACGCCGCATCGACGTCGCCCGCTGCGGCCTCGACGGCGGCGAGATCACCCAGTACGACGGACCGCTGCTTCTCCTCCGCCTCGGGTAGTTGGTCGAGGGCAGCGGACAAGGTGGCCCTGGCCTGCGGCAGGTGCCCCGCCCGTAGCTGCGTGTTGCCTTTGAACGCGGCCAGACGCGGAGCGCTGAACCAGTCGAACCATTCGGGCACGGGGTGTTCGGTGTCCGCTGCGAGCACGTCTTCCCCGTGGCTGATGAGGTGAAGAGCGGTGCGGGTGTTACTCGCCCGGGTCTCGCATTCGGCTTCGACGGCATCGAGCCATGCGAGGAGCAGCGCCGGGGGGTCACCGCGACGAGCATAGGTTCGCGCCGCGACAATCCGCCGTGCGGCCTCATCCCGGTGCCCTTCCCATCCCGGTACGAAGGCCATGTGCGCAAGTGTCGCCGCTCCAAGAAGATGATCCTCGGCCTCCCGGGCAGCCTGCAGGCCGCGCAGCCATGTCTCATCCGCTTCGGCGGACTCCCTGAGGTCGAAGAACTGAATGCGCCCCGCCAGCAGCCACGTTTCCGACAAGGAGGAAGCCACTGACTGGCGGGTACGGCCGACCGTTTCCGTGAGCAGGACACACCCGAGTTCTGCGTGCCCGATCACAGTCGGGTAGAGGGCTGTCGGCGCGACGGACCAGTAGAGGTTCCGATGGGCGCGGGTAACAGCGGCGAAGTCACCGCCGACCGAGGCCGGTTGGATTGTCGCTGTCGACTGGATGGGTACAGCAGCCAGGCCCCTCCCGGCGGCGTTCAATGCGGAGTGCGGTCGCTGCCCGTCACTCTCCCTTCCCGGCGGAGTGGTGAACCCAAGCTCCTCCATGCTCTGGCCCAACAAGTGGACGAGCGCCGACTGCAGATCCGGGTGGGGCCACGGCGGTGCCGAAGACTCCCAGCGCCTCACCTGCCGTACTCCTACGCCGAGGGCTTCTGCGAGCGCCTGTTGTGAGTGATATCCGGCGGCTACGCGCGCCGACCGTAGACGGGTGTTGATTCGTGGTTGGGGCACCGGGCACCTCCGTAGCGGTTGTACTGATGGTGACAGTCGGCCCTCTCTGATCCGAGCGATCCCTCAAATGGTTGCATATAAGTCCTCTTTGGTGCCTCGAAGAGTCCTATGAAAGTCCTCGAAAGTGGTCACTGATAGGGCCAGTCTGGGCTTTCGTCAGACACCACGCAGCGAGGAAAATCATGATCGGTGCTCGGGCATCACAGCAACGCCACGGGAAGCCACCGGCGGACGAGGAGGTTCGACCACCTTCTCCCCGCACTCCAGAACGGAAGGTCTTTGCCCTGATTGCCTTGTCCAAGCGCTCAGTCGCCCCGGATGCCGCGTACCGCACATTGCTTGGTCACACTGCGACCTGCGCCGCGTGCCGCGCGGGAGTCTCCTGCCCGACGGCCGTGCGCTTGGGTCGGGCATGGCGGAAGGCCCGACGCGAATGAGGTGCTACGCGGGCAGGGAGGCACACGAGTTGCTGTTTGAGGGTGAGTCGGGGGCTCACTGCCCGGAGCATGAGGTGACGTTGCTCTGGCGTGGTGATCCGATCACGGCCGCCGATGCGACCGGGGGTGCGGACGCTGACCTGGACGGGTTGTCGGCGGGGGCGGATGGTCCGTACGGCGTGGTCTGTCGCAGTGCGTTGGTGACGGGTCCGGCCGATGTGCACGCCCTGTGCCTGCGGCCGGATTGTGCCTGTCCGTGTCATGCGTCGATCACCGCTCTTCAGGAAGCCGGATGAGCATCAACTTCTCGGCAACGGGTGTCCGGACGTGTGAAGCGTGTTGGCGCGCCCCGGTCACTGCCGCACGGCGTACCGAGGGCGGTCGGGATCTGTTGTGCCGGACGTGTGCCGAGGGTGGTTGTCCGCGCCGGGTCGATCTCTTTCCGCCGTACGGGATCTACCGGCTGCACCGTCCTGCCCATCGAACCGTTTCACCGATCAGAGGAGATGCATGATGACTACTGCCTCCGTACGTGCCGATGCCGGTAAGCATGGCGGGCCTCCGTCGGACAAGCCGTGGACGCCGCCTTCGGAGCCGAAGCCGTCTCCTGACGGCAGCCGGCCGCAGTGCTTCCCGCAGTCGTGAGCACCGCACACCCGGCATCCACCTACCCCGCCCTGGTCCAGGAGTTGGCCGATTGTGGGCTGATCGATGCGCGGTGGCGGCGGGTGTTCGAGGCTGTGCCGCGTAGCCGGTTCGTTCCGGAGGCTGTGTGGCGGCAGCTGCCCGACCGGTGTGAGCCGGTGGTGGGGATGGATGCGTGGCTGGCGTTGGTCAACAGCGACGAGCCGGTCGTCACCCAGCTCGACGACGGAGCCGAGGGCGGGCCCGGTGTGGCCACGTCGTCGAACTCGATGCCCTCAATGGTCGCCCGGATGCTGGGCCTGCTCGAAGTCGATGACGGTCAGCGGGTGTTGGAGATCGGCACCGGCACCGGGTACGTTTCCGCGTTGCTCTGCGAGCGGCTCGGTGACGATCTCGTCCACAGTGTGGAGCTGGACCCGGTCGTGGCCCGGCAGGCGGCCGACGCCCTCGCGCAGGCCGGCTACCGGCCGCACCTGCGCGTCGGGGACGGCGAACAGCCCTGGCCCGGCCTGGGGCTCGTGGACCGGCTGATCGCCACCTGCGCGCTGCGGTACGTCCCGTACGCGCTGCTCCGGCAGGTTCGGCCCGGTGGAGTCGTCGTGGCCCCGCTCGCCCGGGAGTTCTGGTCCGGCGCGCTGGTCCAGCTCCGTGTCCAGGGCGACGGTACGGCGGTGGGGCCGTTCTGCGGCGGGGCCACGTACATGCCGATGCGCGCCCATCGCGTCCCCGATCTCCACGAGGTGCGGGGCCAGGGAAGGCCCCGCGCCGCCGGCCTGGACCCCGCCCGCCTCCTCGATCTCGGGTTCGCCCTGTACGCGGGTGCCCGGCTTCCCGGCGTACGGCTCATCCACCGGAGCACTGCCGAGGGCGTTCAGGTGTGGGTGACCCGGGAGGACGGTGGTGCTGCCACGGCCGTCTCCGGGGAGGCGGTGTGGCAGTACGGGCCCGGGTTCCTGTGGGAGGAGATCGAGCAGGCCTGGTGGGAGTACGAAGCGGTGGGGCGACCCGACGCCGAGCAGTTCGGGCTGACCGTGACCGATCGAGGGCAGCAGGTATGGCTCCGGGACCCCGAGGAGGTCATCCGGTCCAGCCGGGTGTGAAGGTGGCCCCGGACCGGCGGAACGGAAGCCGGGGCCAATACCAGAAGGGGCGTCCGACTGAGATCAGTCGGACGCCCCTTCCACAAGCGGTAGCGGTGGGATTTGAACCCACGGTGACGGGTTACGCCACACTCGCTTTCGAGGCGAGCTCCTTCGGCCGCTCGGACACGCTACCGAGAGAGAGCTTAGACCATTCCGGGGCGTGGACAGAAATCGGTTCCCGGGAGTGGGGCCGTACCTGGTCGGGTGGCAGGGCCGTACCTGGTCAGAGGGTGCGGAAGAAGGCCGTCAGCTGCTCGGCGCACTCGTCCTCCAGCACGCCGCCGATCACCTCCGGGCGGTGGTTCAGGCGGCGGTCGCGGACCACGTCCCAGAGGGAGCCGGCCGCGCCGGCCTTCTCGTCGCGGGCTCCGTAGACGACCCGGTCGACGCGGGACTGCACCAGGGCCCCCGCGCACATCGTGCAGGGCTCCAGGGTGACCACCAGCGTGCAGCCGGTCAGGCGCCACTCGCCGTGGGCCTCGGCCGCCCGGCGCAGGGCCAGGATCTCGGCGTGCGCGGTCGGGTCGCCGGTGGCCTCGCGCTCGTTGTGGCCGACGGCCAGCTCCGCGCCGTCGGGGCCGAGGACGACGGCGCCGACCGGCACATCGCCGGCCGACGCCGCCCGTCCGGCCTCGGCCAGGGCGCGGCGCATCGGTGCCTGCCAGGGGTCGCGTACGGGGTCCCGTACAGGGGCGTGCTCGGGTACGCGTACGGGATCCGGGGCGGGCTCGGGTGAGGGGTCCGGCGGTCGTGCGATCACCTGCGGGACCCTAACGGACGGGACAGGAGGGAAGGGATGGGGAAGGGGGGTGGTGGTGGAGGGGAGGCGTACGGGTCCGGTCAGCGGACCGACTCCAGGACCTCCGCCGCTCCCACGGCCTCCGCGATCTCGGAGAGTGCGTCGGTCTGCAGGGTGAGCAGCTCCTTCTCGGACATCCCGAGGTCGGCGAGGACCCCGAGTTCGCCGATCGGGCCCGCCGGCACGGCGTCCGGGTTGGTGTCGTCCTCGTCCGGGTCGGCGGTCGCCGGGGCGGACCGTTCGGGCTCGCCGTCCTCGGTGCCGTCGAGGTCGACGAGCTCCTCCAGGGCGGCGATCTCGTCCTCGGCCCCTGGTTCGCGGCCGAGCATTTCGTCGGTGAGCAGGATCTCCCCGTACGAGGAGCGGGCGGCGGCGGACGCGTCCGAGACGTAGATTCGGGGGTCCTCCTCACCGTCCACCCGGACGACGCCGAACCAGGCGTCCTCCTGCTCGATGTAGACCAGGACCGTGTCCTCGTCCACCGAGGCCTCCCGGGCCAGATCCGTCAGATCGGACAGGGTCTCCACATCGTCGAGCTCTGTATCGCTCGCTTCCCACCCGTCTTCGGTGCGCGCGAGCAGTGCGGCGAAGTACACCGTGACTCTCCCACTGGTCATAGGCGAATCGGTCCGGCGGGAGGGCGAACGGTGATCCGTCCGTCCTGCGCCCCGCCCAACCGGCATCGTGGCAGAAACAAGCGCCGTGCGAGACCTCTTCGACCGTTGCGTCGGCCATCAGTTCCAGGAGTGCCTGGTCGGCCCTCGCCCTGACGAGCCGATCGGCGGGGGAGTGCGCCGGTGGTACAGGGAGGTTCACCAGCGGAACGTGCGCATCCGCATCTGCTGTCGCATACGGGCCGCACGGGCCCGGCGCGGCTGGACGCGGTCGCGCAGCTGCTTGGCCTCGTGGAGCTCACGGAGGAACTGGACGCGTCGTCGGCGGCGGGCGGCGTCACTCTCCTGCGCGTCCTCGACCTCATCCGCCGCGCCCTCGGCGTCGCGCCCGTCGCGCGGCCCTCGCGAGGCCGGGTCGCGCCGGTCGCGCGAGGCCGGGTCGCGCCGCAGTTCCCCGTCAGCCATCGACACACCACCCCAGTGCTGGGTCCGTATGCCCCCACCTTCCCCCCGAACAGGTGGTTGATGCCAGCGCAGAGTGCCGGGAGGCGCGGTTACTGTTGACACATGCGGATCCACGTCGTCGACCACCCGCTGGTGGCGCACAAACTCACCACGCTGCGCGACAAGCGCACCGACTCCCCGACCTTCCGGCGGCTCGCCGACGAGCTGGTCACCCTTCTCGCGTACGAGGCCACCAGGGATGTGCGTACCGAGCAGGTCGACATCGAGACCCCGGTGACGCCCACGACCGGGGTGAAGCTCTCGCACCCCCGGCCCCTGGTCGTCCCGATCCTGCGCGCCGGTCTGGGCATGCTGGACGGCATGGTGCGGCTGCTGCCGACCGCCGAAGTGGGCTTCCTCGGCATGATCCGCAACGAGGAGACGCTCCAGGCGGAGACGTACGCGACCCGGATGCCCGAGGACCTCTCCGGTCGCCAGGTCTACGTCCTGGACCCGATGCTGGCCACCGGCGGCACCCTGGTCGCGGCCATCCGCGAGCTGATCAAGCGCGGGGCCGACGATGTCACCGCCGTCGTTCTCCTCGCGGCGCCCGAGGGCGTCGAGGTGATGGAGCGCGAGCTGGCCGGGACCCCGGTCACCGTCGTCACCGCCTCCGTCGACGAGCGGCTCAACGAGAACGGCTACATCGTGCCCGGCCTCGGGGACGCGGGCGACCGGATGTACGGCACGGCCGAATAGCCGTTCCGCGATGTGACGCCCCGTTCCGGTGTCGTACCGTTCCGTACGGTGCCGGGGCGGGGCGCTTTCGTGTGTGTGGCAGCGCAAGCGGGAGCGTGTGCGGGGTTCAGCAGGAGGGGGACGGGGCCGGGGCCGGCTTCGTCAGGGCCGCCATCGCGGCGGTGGCCTCCTGCGGGGTGCTGAACGCCTTGAACTTCGCCCCGAGGATCAGATCGACCTCGCCCGTCTTGCGGGTGTCGGTCTTCTGCACGGTGCCCGCCAGCTGGGTGCCGAGCACCGTGAAGCTGCCGTTCGTCGCGGTCGGTGCACCGAGCAGCACGCCCGTGCCCGGCACCTTCTTGTCGTACGCCTTCGTCGCGTTGCCCACCTCGCCGATGGCGAAACCGCGCTTCTTGAGCTCCTCGGCGGCGGACTTGGCCAGCCCGCTGCGCGTCGTCGCGTTGTAGACGTTGACCTTGATGGCGGCGGGCTTCGGCAGTGCCTTGGCCGTGGCCGCCGACGGCTTCGGGGTGGGGCAGTCCCGCTTGTGGTCGGCCGCGCCGACGCTCTTGTCGCCGCCGGTGAAGACGTCGATGAGCTGCAGCGTGCCCCAGCCGGCCAGGCTGAGGGCGACGACGGCTCCGATGCCCGCGAGGACCAGCCTGCGGCGGTGCCGGGGGCGGCGCATACGGGGGTAGGCGTCGCCCGTGATGCGGTACTTTCCGCCCATGCCGGGGGGAGTGAGCATGCTCATGGACGCAGCGTAGTGCGACCCGGTGATGATGCGTACAAAATGATCAGCGTATGGGGCCCGGATGGGCGGGAAAACACCCGAAAGGCCCGAAATGGGGCACTCGGTGGGGTGGGGGCCCGGGTGGGAACCCGGGTGGGGTGCGCCGGTGCCACGCGGCCGTGCTGTGCGCGGGCGGCCGACCGAGGGCGGTCGGGCGGGGCGGCGTCAGCCCAGGTCGAGGACGCGGGCGTGCAGCACCTGGCGCTGCTGGAGCGCGGCCCGGACCGCCCGGTGCAGGCCGTCCTCCAGGTAGAGGTCGCCCTGCCACTTCACGACGTGGGCGAACAGGTCACCGTAGAACGTGGAGTCCTCGGCGAGGAGGGTCTCCAGGTCCAGTTGGCCCTTGGTGGTCACGAGCTGGTCCAGGCGAACCGGACGCGGCGCGACATCCGCCCACTGTCGGGTGCTTTCCCGGCCGTGGTCGGGGTAGGGCTTCCCATTTCCGATGCGCTTGAAGATCACACGGAAAGCCTACCGGGCAAGGGCCACCGGGCGCAGCCGGGGAAGCGCACCGCGATGCCGGTGCAAAGGGCGTATAGCGCGGGATAGGGCTGGATACGGGGCAGGGGCCGCCGGAGTGGGCCCGGTCCGGAATCCGTACGGATTCCGGACCGGGCCCACTGTCGGGTTCACCGTGCTTGCGGGGGTCCGCCGCCCGCGGGCCCGTTCCGGGCTGCCGCTCCTACTCCGCGACCCGGCCGTGACCCTCGCGCAGGCCGCCGCCGCTGCCGCCGCTGCCGGGCGTGCCCGTGCCGGTGTCGGGGGTGACCGGGCGCGTCAGGGAGCGCAGGTCGTGGGCGTACGTCCCGACGGCGTTGGCGATCACGTCGATGTTGGTGTCGAAGTGACCCATGTCGATGTTGTCCAGGTCGTCGCAGGCCGCGTGGTAGCAGGGGTCGTACGCGATCCCCGCCTCGCCGCCGAAGACCTCGGCCTGGGCCGCCGTCTTGATGCCCTCCGCCCCGGTGTCCGTACCGCCGGACGGGATGCCGACCTCGATGAACGGCCCGTAGTCCGAGCGGCCGGTGAAGTCGGTGCCCTCGTGCGGCTTGCCCTTGCCGTCGAGGAACTCGTTGATGTCGCGCTCCAGTTGGGCCGAGCCCTCCGGGCCCGGGCCCTCGCCGACCTGGTCGGAGTTGTCGCCGTCGAAGACGAACTGCACACCGTTGGGCGAGGCGATCATGTCGAAGTTCAGGTAGAGCGCGATCTGTTCGCGCTGCTTCTCGGAGAGCGCCGCGACGTACTTCTCCGAGCCGATCAGACCGTTCTCCTCGGCCGACCACCAGGCGAACCGCACCTTGTTGGTGGGGTTGCTCTTCGACTTCGCCAGCTTCAGGGCGACATCGAGCAGGCCGGCGGAGCCGGAGCCGTTGTCGTTGATGCCGGGGCCCTCGGTCACCGAGTCGAGGTGGGCGCCGAGCATCACCGTCCGGGCGGAGTTGCCGCCGGGCGTCTCGGCGATGACGTTGCGGGTGGGGCGGTCCTCCTGGAGCTCGCGGATCTCGAAGGAGACCGTGACTTCGCCGCCCGCGAGATCGGCGGCGAGCTTCTCGCCCTCCGCCTGGGTGAGGCCGCCGGTCGGGATCCTGCCGGCCGCGACCTCGCCGAGCGTGCCGGACAGGACGCCCTCGACGTTGTTGTAGATGACCGCCCCGGCAGCGCCCGCGTCGGCGGCCGCCGCCTGCTTCTCGGCGAAGGAGCAGCCGCCGCGCTTGATCAGCGCGATCTTGCCGGTGAAGGTCGTGGACGCGTAGTCGGCCGCCTCGCAGCCCGTCGTCGCGTCGACCGGCACCGCGACGAGCGCCGCCGTCAGGCCGCCCACCTCGGTCGACGGCGTGTACGTCATGGCCTTGATCGTGACGTCGCGGGGCGTCGGCGTGACCACGGCGAGCTTCTCGGCCAGCGTCTCCGTGTAGGTGAAGCGGAAGTTCTCGTACGAGACCTTGTACCCGGCCCGCTGGAGCTGACGGTAGACGTACGCCGCCGAGGCGTCGTGGCCCAGTGAGCCGGCGGCGCGGTGACCGTCGGCCGAGTCGGCTATCGCCTGGAACTGCTGGAGGTGGCGGTGGGCGTCGCGTGCGGACGCCTTCCTCACCAACTCCTTCGACAGCTTGGCCGCTTCCTTGCCGGGGTCGTGCGGCGCGGGGCGTCCGGGGTGCGGGGACGCGGCCAGGAGGAGCGGTGTGGCCAGGGCGGTGGCGGCCACGACAGCCATGGCTCTGCGACGTGTTGCGTGCACAGGAGTCCTTCCGGTCTGAACGGCTGACGGCTTAACGGCTGAACGAATGTGCTGCGAAAGCTAGCGAGTGGGGTGGCGTCTGTGAACAGATGTGGCCGGATTTGATCGGAGGGAGGGAGGTGTCGGCCTGATTCGGCGCTTGACCGCGTCACTTCTCGGACGATGACCCGCCGCCCGGCTTCTTCGCCGCCTTGGCCGCCGGATTGCCCCCTTGGCGGCTGTCTTGGCCGCCGGATTGTCCGCCTTGGCAGTTGCCTTGGCCGCTGCCTTCGCCTCCTGCTTCGCCTCCTGCTTCGCCTCCTGTTTGGCCTTCTGCTTGTACGCGCGCACTTCGACGAGCGAATCCGGGCCCGTGATGTCGGCGACCGACCGGCGCGATCCGGCCTCCCCGTACGGGCCCGCCGCCTCCCGCCACCCCTTCGGCCGCACGCCGAACTGCTTGCCGAGCAGCGCCAAGAAGATCCGGGCCTTCTGGGTGCCGAAGCCGGGCAGCGCGTTGAGACGTTTCAGCAGCTCGCTACCGGTCGTCGCGTCCCGCCACACCGCGCTCGCGTCGCCGTCGTACTCCGCCACCAGGAACCGGCACAGCTGCTGCACCCGCTGGGCCATGGAGCCGGGGTAGCGGTGCAGGGCGGGTTTGGTGGTGAACAGTTCGGTGAAGGCGTCCGGGTCGTAGGCGGCGATCCGCCCCGCGTCCAGGTCGTCGGAGCCCATCCGTTCCGCGAGGGTGTACGGGCCCGTGAACGCCCACTCCATCGGAACCTGCTGGTCCAGCAGCATGCCGACCAGGGCGGCCAGCGGGCTGCGGCCGAGAAGCGCGTCGGCCTCCGGATTCTGGGCGATCCGCAGGGTGATGTCCTTGCCGCTGTCGCTCGTGGTCATGCAGCCGATCATCGCGAGCACGGTGGGTGACGGCGACCGGGACTGCGCCGATGGCCTCTCCCCTGTCGGCCGAAGGGAGTAGGGAGGCCACGGGGGCGGCCGTGGTGTGCGGGCCTGTCCGTGCCACCGCGCTGCCCGATGAGGCAGTTCCGGATGCCCCGGCCGGGCCGGGGCGCGGGCTGGACGGCCCGGGGGCCGCGCCGTGATCGTGGAATGCCGAGGACGGTGCGGTCAGGGGAGATGAGGATGGACGCGCACGACATCGAGCAGGAACACCACGAGCACGACGGACACCACGGACACCACGGGCGCCACGGACACGGTGGACACGGCGGGTGGGAACAGGCCCACGAGCGCGATGAGCAGCGCGGCGAAACCCCTGTGGAGGCGCCCGGCGAGCGGGCCCACCACGTCTTCCGGGCCGCGGCGGCGGGCCGGGCCGATGTGGTCGGGGCGGCCGGGATGGGGCTGCTCCAGCGGACGGCCGGCAACGGGGCGATCGGGGCGATGGTCCAGCGGGCCCGGTCCGGTACGGCCACGGAACCCGCCGCCGAACAGGCCGAGCAGGCCGACGAGACCGGGCAGGCCGAGCGGCCGGGGCAGGCCGAGGAGCAGCGGTCGCCGGTGCACGACGTGGTCTCCTCCGGCGGTGCGCCCCTGGACACCGACACCCGTACGGACATGGAGAGCCGGATGGGCGCGGACTTCTCCGACGTGCGCGTCCACCACGACTCCGCCGCCCACGAGTCGGCGAAGGGAGTCGGGGCGCACGCGTACACCGTGGGCAACAACGTGGTGTTCCAGCGTGACGCCTACGATCCCGGGTCACCGCAGGGCCGCACCACGCTGGCCCATGAGCTGACCCATGTGATCCAGCAGCGCAACGGCCCGGTGGAGGGAACCGAGGCGCCGGGCGGCATCCGGGTCAGCGACCCCTCGGACCGGTTCGAGCGCGAGGCCGTCGCCAACGCCGACCGGGTGCTGTCCGATCCCGCGCCGGAGGCCGCGCCTGCCCCGGCCGCCCCCGTGTCCGCCCCTGCGGCCGGCACCGCCGCCACCGCCCCCTCCACCTCCGCCGTGCAGCGGGCGGCCACGGAGGACGAGGACGAGCAACCCGCAGACGTACAGGGGTCGTTCGTGCAGCGTGCGGCGGAGAAGAAGCCGGGGGAGGAGGAAGAGGAGGAGAAGCCTCCGGCATGAAGGGGCCCGCTGCGGCCGGTCGGTCGGCCAGCGGGCCGGTCGGCCAATGGGCCGGTCGGTCAGGCGGACGGTTGGATGGTGGCGCGGTGGGGTGGCGGGGCGGTTCCCGGCGCGGGCTCAGCCTGCCGGGGTGTCCGGGCGCATCGTCCCGCCCAGGAACATCGAGGACGAGCACCGCGCGGGGGCCGGGGCGCCCACCGGCTTGCCGACCCGCCTGCAGTCGATCGTCATCGTGACCTTGCTGCCCGCGGGCACCAGGATCGGGGTCACGAAGTGGTAGTCGGAGTCGCGGAAGTTCTCCAGCCCGAGGCTCAGGACGCGGGTGTCCTCGCCGGCCGTGACGGTGACCGTGCCCGCGTCGCCCTGCGGGTTCTGCACCACGATGTCGGTGAGCTGGAAGGTGTGGCCGGCCGGTACCTCCAGGGCCGTCCCGGTGTTCGAGCCGCCGCCCACCGCGTCCCGCACCCGGACCTGCGCGCTGGTCGGGGCGCCCGACGCCGCGTCACCGCCACCGCTGCCGCCCGTGGCGGAGGGGCCCGGGGACGGAGTGGGTGTGGCCGAGCCGCCGCCCGTGCCCGCGCCGGCGGAGTCGCCGCCGCCGGAGTCCGCGCCGCCGGAGTCCGCACCGCCCGGTTCGCCCTCGTCCGGGGCCTTGCTCTTGTCGGCCGCGGCGGCCGACCGTACCGCCTCGGGCGTGACCGCCTCCCGGGCCGCGGACTTCACCGCCGGGCGCAGCAGCGCGTACCAGAGCCCCACCAGGACGAGGAGCAGCAGAGCGGCGGTGAGCAGGGCCCGGGGCAGCCAGCGCGGCAGGATCGGTTCCTGCTGGTAGGAGCCGTCCACCAGCACCGGGGCCGGAGCCTCCTCGCCCTCGGGCGGCTGCGGCGCGGCGAACACCTGGAAGGCGTGCGTCACCGGCGTACCGCGCCACATCCGCTTCGCCGGCCGGACCCGCAGCTTCGCGAACTCCGCGTGCCCCGGCTCGATCCGCAGCTCGGACACGGCGAACACCACCCGCGCCTGCTCCGTACCGGGCTGGGCCCCGAGCCGTACGGTCACCGGGGTGTTGCCCCGGTTGTCCACGGCGAACTGGTGCCGTCCGCTCCGCGAGCCGTTCGAGCCGCGCGGGACCAGTTCGGCGGTCGTCTCGGTGAACGGCAGAACGGTCACCCGGCCCTCGGGCACCACGGTGTCGCTCCGGTCGCCGGTCGGCATCACCCGGATCCCGAACGTGCTCTCGCCCGCGAGGACCGTCGCGTCGCGCGGCGGGCGCATGACCAGGGAGACGGTTCCGGAGTCGCCGGGGTACAGGGAGAGGACCGCGGGCTCCATCGCCGACCAGGCGGCACAGGTGCCGACCACCTCGAAGTGGTATTCCTCGACGGTCCGGCCGGAGTTGAGGATCTGGAGGGGAAGGGTCGTCTCCTCGCCCGGTGCGACGGTGACGGACGACGCGTCGAGGCTTGCGGTAAGGCTCATACGCGGACCGTAGGACCGGGCCGGAGGGCGGGCACCGGTCACGGAGGAACACTTTCGGGCAGATGTGATGCCCGACACAACCTTTCAGTTTCCTCGCGAGTAGGAACGGGAATCCTCTGACCGCCTCACACCTGATGGGGCGGACGAGTACAGCTGTGGAGCTTGTGCCTGCAGTGTGATGCTTCCGGCTGGTGCCCAGGGGGAGCATTCGCATGGAGCGCATCACTGTCGTTTTACGCGCGCAGGACCCGATCTCCCAGGCGGGAGTGGCCAGTCAGCTACGGGCCCGCCCCGAGGTCACCGTGGTCGACCGGGACGACGGCGAGCCGACGCCCCAGGTCGTGGTCATGGTGGTGGACGCGGTGGACGACGAGGTTCTGCGCGTCCTGCGCAACATCCAGCGCACCAGCACCTGCCGCACGGTGCTGGTGACCACGGACATCGACGAACAGAAGCTGGTCAGCGCGGCGGAGTGCGGCGTCGCGGGGGTCGTCAGGCGGTCCGAATCGACCCCGGACCATCTGGTTCAGGTCATCGGCACGGTGGCCCGGGGCGAGGGGCATCTCCCCTCCGACCTGCTCGGACGCCTCCTCGAAGAGGTCGGCAGGCTCCAGGGTCAGGTGCTCGGCCCGCGCGGCCTGCACTTCACCGGCCTGGCCGCGCGTGAGGTGGACGTGCTGCGGCTGGTCGCCGAGGGGTACGACACCGCGGACATCGCGACGAAGCTGGCGTACTCCGAGCGCACGATCAAGAACGTGCTGCACTCGGTGATGACCCGTCTGCAACTGCGTAACCGCTCCCACGCGGTGGCGTACGCGATGCGCCAGGGCCTCATCTGAGGGGCGGGGCGGGGCGGGGAGGGGCGGGGCGGCTTGCGGGCCGCTTCGCGAACGCCGAGCGGTCTGCGGGCCGCGTAGCGAACCCTGCTGCACCTTCGGGCACTTCGGTCTTCCCGTGGAAGTGACTCGTCTCTCTCCGTACGCGGACGGCCGGCACGCGACGGTGGCTCCGGGTATCCGGGCAGGGCGCGGGGAGGGGAACGCTGTGCGGTGGTTTCAGCCAGGAACAACGGGGCCGCGAAGGCGAGCGGCCGGGCTCGTACTCCTGCTGCTGGCCGCCGGTCTCGCCCCCGCCTCGGGCGTGAGCGGTGTGGCGTCCGCCGTGCCCGTGCCGCCGGAGCCGTGGGTCACTCCGGCGACGCTGGAGGAGAGGCTCGACCCGGGCGGTTCGACGGGCACGGACAAGCGGGTGCGGACCCCCGCGATCCCGCCCCGGCCGGACGTGGTCCTGCTGGTGGACGGTACGGCGAGCATGGCCGACGCGATCGCCAGCGTCCGGAAGAACCTGCCCGACATCACCGGCAAGATCCTGGCCGGGCAGCCCGCATCACGGTTCGCGGTGGCCACGTTCGGAGACCAGGAGGTCGACCCCGGGGCGGGGTTCCGGGTGCTCACGGAGTTGACGGACGATCTGACGAAGGTGCAGACCGGTGTCGACGGGCTGAAAACCGATCTCGGCAACGGCAGTCGCGGCCCCTCGGAGGACTGGATCAACGGGCTGTGGCAGATAGCCGACGGTGCGGGCGGCTCGACGGTGTTCCGCGACGGCGCGAGCCCGGTCGTGGTGCTCGTCGGCGACGCCTCCAGCCACGCGCCCAGCAACGGCCACACCATCGACGACACGATCTTCGCCCTCCAGGACAAGGGGGTCCGGGTGATCGGTGTCGATGTGGCGACCACGATCGGCGACGGCCTCAACGGCAACGGTGACGCCGGGGACCCGAACTACGTCGAGGACCCGCCCACCACGCCGGGCCAGGCCACTCGCATCATCGAGGCCACCGGCGGCCGGCTGCTCGAAAGCATCGACGGGGACCGGGTCGCCGATGCCATCATCGAGGGCTTCGACAACCTCCCCACCTCCGTCGGCTACCGCCTCGACGCCTGCGACCCGCACCTGACCGTCGTCCTCGACCCGCCCACCCGGCAGCTCACCAGCGGCGAGACCGCGCACTTCGTGGAGACCGTCGATGTGTCGGAGGACGCCCCGCAGGGCACGACGCTGACCTGCACCGTGCAGTTCCTGCTCGGCACCCAGATCCCGGGGACGGACACGGTCGGGCCGGCGGCGGTGCCCGATCCGGAGTTCCAGCAGCAGATCAGCATCGCCGTGAACGACGTCGACGTGCCCGTCGTCACCGTGGACGACCGTACGGCCAGGGCGCCCGACGACGACGGCACCCGCATCGACTACACGGCCACGGCGACGGACCCGCAGGACGGGGCGCTGCCCGTGACCTGCACCCCGCCGTCCGGGTCGCTCTTCCCGGTCGGAACGACGACGGTCACCTGTTCGGCCACGGACTCGGCGGGCAACACGGGGGCGGACACGGCACGGTTCGAGGTGCTGGAACCCGTCGTCCCGCCGGACCCGCCCGCTCCGCCGCCGCCTCCCCCGCCGCCGGCCTCCGACCTCGCGGTACGCGCCGATGTCAGCCCGGACCGTACGTACGTGGGGCGGCCCGCGACAGCCCGGTTCACGATCACGAACGCGGGCCCGGACACGGCGACCGGCGTCGTCCTCGGGACGGCCTGGCCGAGGACGGACGCGTCGAAGGACCGGAGCGTGCCCGGCCTGAGCCGGTGTACGGCGGCGAGGCCCTGCACGGTCCCCGCCGGGGGCCGGGTCGAGGTGACGCAGAGGGCGACGTACCGGGCGGCGGTCACCGGTGACGTACGGGCCACCGTGCGCGGCACCCTGCCCGACGGGCGGACGGCGAACAACCGGGACGTGGACCGGTTGAGGGTCCTCAAGCCCTCGCTGACGGTCACCCCACAGGTGGCGAAACCGGGGCAGCCGGTACTGGCCCGGGGCAAGGACTACCCGCCGGGCGAGACCGTACGTTTCACGTGGAACATCGGCATCACCGCGGACCGGTCCGGCGTACGGGTCGGTCGGGAAGGCACCTTCGAGGTGCAGGTGCTGGTCCTGCGCAAGGACACGCTGGGCCCGCGCTTCCTGCGGGTGGAGGCCCGCGACCTGCCGCGCCTGCGGAAACCGGTCCTGGTCGTGCAGCACAACCTGCAACCACCGGACTTCGCGGGTCGCTCATGAGTTCACTCTTCGCGTCGGAGGCGGTCAGCGGATGATCCATGAGGTGGACGACGTCCTGCGGGCCCTGATCCGGGCGGAGGTGCTGGAGGGCCGCCAGATCGCGGTGGTCTTCGACGCCCCGACCCGGGAGTGGGCGGCCAAGGTCAACGCCCCGATGGTCAACCTCTACCTCTACGACATCCGCGAGGACATGCGGCGGCGGGAGCGCGGCCTGCACAACGAGTACGACGAGCGCGGGGCGATCGTCGCGCGGCGCCGCCCGCCACGCTTCTTCAAGCTGTCGTACCTGATCACGGCGTGGACGAAGCGCCCGGAGGACGAACACCGGCTGCTCTCCTCGCTGCTGGCGTGCCTGCTGCGGTACGAGGCGCTGCCGCCGGAGCGGCTGGCGGGCTCGCTGGCCGAGGTCGGGGCCGCCGTCCCGATGTCGATCGCGCTGCCGCCGCCGGAGGACCGGTCGTTCGCCGATGTGTGGAGTGCGCTCGGGGGCGAGCTGAAGCCCTCGCTGGATCTGGTGATCAGCGTTCCGGTGACGGCCTCGCCGGTCTACGAGGCGGGCCCGCCGGTGGGCGACGAGGGGCTGCGGGCCGAGTTCGGGGACGTACCCGCGCCGGTGCTCGGGGAGGGCGCGGGCGCCGGCGGGACGGAGGCGCAGCCGGGCCGGCCGGGTCTGCCGGTGTACGGGTCGCGTCCCGGGCGGCCGGCCCGGGAGCCTTCCTCCGCACCCTCGGGCGGGGCGCACGGACGGGCGGTGTCGTTACGGATCACCGAGCGGCGGGGTGCGCGCTCGGAAAGACGGGGTACGCCGCCTGAGCAAGGGGACGTATGACGGCGGGGGGCGCCGGCGGCCCGGACCTCCGCGACCTGCTCGCCCGGGCGGCGGCCGTGGAGCGGCGCATCCGGCACGCGGTGGAGCTGAGACGGAGCACCGATCCGGACCCGGACGACGACTTCCGGGGGCTGTACCTCACGGACGACAGCATCGTGCGGCTGCTGGATGGGGAGCGGGCCAGGGCCTTTCCGGAGCTGGACGAACCCTCGGCCGAGGGTTCGCCGACCGGGGAGGGGGCCGCCGAGGCGGAGAACGATTCCCGACTGGCCCGCCTTGCCCGGGAGTTCGGCCTCACCGCGCTCGATACGGAGATCCTGCTCATCGCGCTCGTACCGGATCTGGACGACCGCTTCGAGGCGTTCTACGGCTACCTGAACGACGACGTGTCCCGTCGCCGCCCGTCCGTCGGACTGGCCCTGGGCCTGTCCGGCGCGGCCCTCTCCGACCCGGCGGCCCGTGCCCGGCTGGCCGCGGGGGCGCCGCTGCGGGCCGGCGGGCTGCTCCTGGCGGAGGACCTGAACCGCCCGTTCCTGAGCCGTGCGCTGCGGGTGCCGGACCGGGTGGCCGCGCATCTGCTGGGCGACGACACCCCGGACCCGAGGCTGGCGGACCTGCTGGCCCCGTGGCAGGCCGTGCCCGGGGTGGGTGACCCGGCCCCGCTGGCCGGGGTCCTCGCCGACGGCGTCCGGCTGGCCTACCTGAGCGAGGACCAGGGCGGCGCGGGCACGGCGCTGGCCGCGTCGGCGCTGACGCGGGCGGGCCGGGGCGTCCTGGGCCTGGACCTGGCCCGGCTGGCGGAGGACCCGTCGCCCGCCGAGGCGGTGAACGCCCTGGTCCGGGAGGCGCGCCTGACCGGGGCGGGCCTGGTCTGCGCGCCGCTGGACGCGGTGTCCCGGGAGCGCCCGGGGCTGCTCAGGCTCCTCACGGCGACCCCGGTCCCGACGGTCCTGGTGGGGCGGGCGCCCTGGGACGCGTCCTGGTCGGTCGCCCCGCCCCTGCTGCTGCACGCGCCCCGGGTGGAGCCGTCGGCGCGGGGGGCGCTGTGGCGGGACGCGTACCGGCTCCGGGAGGACAAGCCGCTCCCGCCCGCCATCGCCCCGGACCAGCTGCTGGCCCCGTTCCTCCTCACCCCGGAACAGATCACCGGAGCCGCCCGTTCCGCCGCCCAGGCGGCCCGTCTGGCGGGCGGCGAGCTCACCGCGGACCACGTACGGCGGGGGGCCCGCGCCCAGAACGCGGCGGGCCTGGACCGCCTGGCCCGCCGCATCGAACCCACGGTGACCTGGGACGACCTGGTCCTCCCGCCCGACACCCACACCCAGCTCCGCGAACTCACGGCCCGCGCCCGGCACCGCGACCGGGTGCTGGGGGAGTGGGGGATGCGGCCGGGCGGGGGCCGGGGCCGGGGGGTGTCGGCGCTGTTCGCGGGCGACTCCGGCACGGGCAAGACGATGTCGGCGGAGGTGATCGCCGCCGATCTGGGGCTGGACCTGTACACGGTCGACCTGGCGACGGTGATCGACAAGTACGTGGGCGAGACGGAGAAGAACCTGGAGCGGATCTTCACGGAGGCTGCGGGCGTGAACGGCGTGCTCCTCTTCGACGAGGCGGACGCGATCTTCGGCAAACGCTCGGACGTGAAGGACGCGCACGACCGCTACGCCAACGTGGAGAGCGCGTACCTCCTGCAACGCATGGAGTCCTTCGACGGCCTGGCCATCCTCGCCACCAACCTCCGCGCCAACCTGGACGACGCCTTCACCCGCCGCCTGGACCTGGTCATCGACTTCCCGGTCCCGGACCCCGAGCAGCGCCTGCTCCTGTGGGACCGCTGCCTGGGCCCGACCCTCCCGCGCGGCACGGACCTGGACCTGCCCTTCTGCGCCGAGAACTTCGAGCTGGCGGGCGGCAACATCCGCTCGATCGCGGTGACTTCGGCGTACCTGGCGGCGGAGGCGGGGGGCGCGGTGACGATGGAGACGGTGATCCACGCGATCCAGCGGGAGTACCAGAAGCTGGGGCGGCTGACGTTGGCTTCGGAGTTCGGGCCGTATCTGGGGCTGGTGACCTGAGGGCGGGAGTGGGTGGTTGAGGGCTGGGGTCAGACCTTGACGATGCGCACGCGGTCGCCGCAGAGCATGGTCAGGTCCTCGGGATCGGAGGTCAGGACCACGGCCGGCTTGGGAGCGTGGAGCGCGGTGGCGGCGACCACGGAGTCGATGGCGTACTTGTGCCCGTGAAGGCCCGCGTCGACGAGCAGCGCCATCGCCGTACGCCCGATCTCCTCGGTGACCGGCTCCACGTTCAGCCGGGACACGGCCCAGTTGAAGCGGGCTGAGTTCACCCGCGCGTGGTGTGCCTCGATGAGGGTGAGGATGCTGGTCACGACCCGCATGTCCTCCTGCTCGGCCCCGCGTACCAGAGCCATGACCCGGCGGTCGTCGGCGACCACCTTCGACAGCCCTTCGCTGTCCAGGACGAGGGTGCCCGGCCGGTTCATCAAGCCGCGCTCCCCACGCCGCCGTCGGCGTCTCCGCGCAGCAGGGCGCGGGCGGCGTCGATCTCTGCCTGGCTGAACTCACCGTGCTCAGCTTCGTGGGCGGCGGTCAGCTCGGCGAGGTTGTCGCGCTCGATCTGGCGCTGCACGGCGGCGTCGACGTAGGCGGAGAACCCGCGCTTCCCGACGCGCGCGCGGACGGCGGCGATGTTGCCGGAGTGCAGGCTGACGGAGACGTTGGCGGTGGGGCCTTCACCGGGCCTGTAGGTGACGTCGTCGCTCATGTATGCATTCTAATACAGTCTCTAATAGAAGAGAGTCGGTGCCATACCGGCCACGACCCGGAGCTCGATGGCAGGGGGAAGGAGCGGCACCCGACCCGCCAACTGATCAAGCGGCGGCGAGGCGAGCCGCTCGGTAAATGATCGGTTCGGTGTCCAGTTCCTTCAGCGCGTCCCGGAACTGTTCGGTCGGCTCGGCGCCAGGATTTTCGACGGCCCTCACCAGCCACCCATCCCCGAGCGTCTGGGACGCGTACCCAGGCAGGGCCGACAGCCGAACGCGAACCTGTTCGGTGAGCCCTTCACCGGAGACATAGGTCCACGGTCCGAACTCCTCCGGCAGGTTGGAGCCGGGCCGAAGGCGGGTGGAAGGGTAGATCTGCCCGTGTCCGTCGAGGTGCCATGCCGTCAGATGCGCCATGATCGGACTGAGGCCCGCCACGAGATGTGCTGTCAGGGAAACAGCCATCTCCCATTCCCGCTGGAGAACGTCCCCCGGCTCGTCCAGGTGGATCGTCATGAAGACGGTGCCGACGCCATCCGGCTCGAAGTCGCCGAGACTGACATGAACCCATGAGTTGAGCGCGGGGTGAGCGGGATGCGTGAGGGCGACCGTCATAGCCTCTCCCTCCCCGTTGAGGAAGCGCGTACTGCGGGCACCTTTTGGCTCGAAGCCTTCGCCGGCGAACTGGCCCAGCGCGGCAACGGCTCTGCGCAGCACCGTGCTCTCGGATACCTTTGTCTGAAGGACCAGTTCGCTGCCTGCCGCGTACGAATCACCCATGGCCGTCACCCGCTCCATCTCACGTCGACGCCTATCCGCCTACCCAAGCTCTGTGCGTCCTCGATGACCTCACGGAACGCCGCTTGTGAGCGTTCGTCGAGGCCGCTGAACTCAGGCCACTCGATGATGTGCGTGGTGTATTTTCCGCGACCGCCTTCTATCTGACCGGTGAGCTGGGCTGCCAGCTTAGCCGTCAACTCGGCCCGGCGTTCGCTGCTGAGCTTGCCCGTCACATGCTTGTACTCGATCATGACGTGCCTTGCCTTGTCGTCGATGCGCATCCTTGCCGTGTAGTCGATGCGCTTCTGCCCGACCTTAACCTCGATGCCGGTAAGATCTTCACCTTTCCGGAGGAAGTTCACGATGGCTTCCATCTGCTTACGGATGCCCATGTTGAATGGCCGTTTCTTGTTGGCGCCATTCTCGAGTTGGTTTGCGAGGCCATCGGGATTTCCCTCGAGATCCGGTGCTCCGTCGTGCTTCAGCTTGTCCTGGTGTGTGGCGATCTCGGCGCGATAGGCCTTGATGACCTCCATGTCCGCCCGCAGGATGCCCGCTCCTTTCTGTACATTTTCGTCCGGGTCCACGTGTGTCTTCGGGAAGCTAAGTTTGTCGGCCGACCCGAACCCGCCCGCGCGTTGAATCTGTAGGAACGAGTAGCTCCCGCCGTACAGGAACGTCCCGCTGTCCGGCCGCACGTCGTAGCCGAGCAGTCCCTTCGGTACGTCGGCGACGGGTTTGCCGAGCCAAGGTTCGATGGAGTTCTTCTGCTCGAATATCTGTTTGAGTAAGTCGGCAAGCTTCTTCTGGTCACCGGAGAGCTCCGCCTGCTCCTTGGACATCTTCTGCCTGGACGCCGCTTCCTTCTTCTCAGGGACGTGCACTGCAAGCTTCGCGATCTCGTTCGCCTGACCACCGGCGGCTGTCGCCAACTGCAGCGCTTCCTGAGCCGTCTGCTTGGTCTCGGGCCTGGTCTCCTCGTCGGTGATGACGCGATTGAGGTAGCTCGCAACCGGCTGTTCCGTGCTGGCGACCATCAGCGTGGCCTTGCCGCCGCCCGCCACGACGAAGAGCCGATGCCCGTGCTCGCCCGCAGAGAAACTGACGGTTTCCCAGTCTGGTTTCAGGGTGCGGCCTTCACCCGGCTGCCCTTTCTCCGGCCCTGTCTTGCTCTTATCGCCCTTGCGTTTGGTCCAGAGCGCTTTGCCCTTCTTGGCGATGAAGTCGACGATCTTGTCGATGGCTCGGGTGACCGGTCGTGACACCGACTGGAAGACCGACTTGACCTTGTTGGCCAGGCCGCCGATGCCCAGCAGGGCGGCGAGGAAGCCGATCAGGAGGGGGACGCTGGTGGCGAGGGCGGCTTCGATGAGTTTGGGGACGCCGGCCTGGCCGCCGTTGGCGATGGCGATGACCGCGTCCAGGACCGCGTTGACGAAGTCCGCGATCTGTGCGCCCTGGGTCACGATGAACGTGACGATGTCGATGATTCCCTTGACCGCGCGGACGAATGCGGAGGCGGGGTTGAGGAGGGAGATGATCCAGGTGATGCCTGCGATGAGGACCGTGGGGATCAGGTAGGTCGTGAGTTTGCCGAGGATGGTGGCCTTGAGGTCGCCGGCTTCGGCCTGGATTTCCTTCACCGCGCCGGCCGGGCCTTCGGCGGCGAGTTTCTTTGCGACCGGGACCGAGGTTTCGACCGCGCTCATCGCTTCGTCGGGGACGCCCTTGCGGGTGACGCGGGTGCGGATGTTGTCCCAGGTCAGGCCGAGCATCGAGCCGATGAGCTGGATGATTCCCTTGAGGTCGAATTTCTGCGGGAGGTCCAGGCCCGCCTTCACCGCTGTGCCCAGAAGCCAGGAGACGACACCGGTCTTCAGGTGGTCGGCGATGTTCGTGATGAAGAGGTTCAGGCCCGCGCCGACCGCTTTCACCAGGTTGCCCAGGAAACCGATCGGGTCCTTGATGATCTTCATGATCGCGGAGGCGGCCTTGGCGAGGATGCCCAGGAGCAGGTTCTTCAGCTCGTTGATTGTCTTGATGGCGCCGACGATGGCGTCCTTCGCCTTGTCGATCAGGCCCTTGTTGGCCTCCTGGAGTTTCTTGATCTCCTCGTCGATCTTGTTGAGGGCGGCGGTGTACTTCTGGGCCAGGTCCTGGACCAGTTGCTCCGATTTCTCGTTGACCGTGGCTTCCAGGTCGTCGAACTTCCCCGCGAAGTCCTTCGCCGCCTCCTCGCCGAACTGACGGAGGTCGGACGGGAGTTTGTCGACTTCCGCCTTCAGCTCCGTGCGGCCCTTGGCTATGCGGGCCTTCGCCTTGCCGAGTTCGGCGCCGATGATGTCCGCCACCGATGAGATGACCGTCTGCATGCGGGAGACGTAGAGCTTGCGGGACTCCTGGTAGAGGTCGTTCGCCGCCTTCGGCAGGCCGGCGAACTTGTCCTTGATCCAGCGGCCCTTGCCCATGAGGCCCGAGTACCGCTTGTCCTTGTACTTCTTCATCCGGCTCTTGTGGTCGGCCGTGAACGCGTCCCGCGCTGACTTCTCGCCCGACGTGAACGCCGTGTCCACCTTCTTGTCCAGGCCGGACAGGGTGTCCTCGACGTCCTTCTTCGTGCCGTCGTAGACCTTCTGGAGTTTCGCCGTGACCTCGGCGCGCTTCTTCTCGTCCTTCGACTTCGTGTCGTTCTTCCCGCCGTCGACCTGTTTGCCGGCGGTGGCGCGGGTGGAGGTGAGGCCCGCCATCGCCTGGGCCCCGGAGGCCGCCGCGTTCTGTTTGGCGGTGGAGAGCTGCTGGTCCTCCGCCGCCTTTCCCTTCGCGGGGGCCTTCGCCGCGTCCGCCTCGGAGGTCTTCTTGGCCGACAGGGCCTCGTTGAACTCCGGTTCGTTGCCCTTGGCGAGCTGTTCCTCGGTGACCTCGGCGTCCGCCATCGCCTTGTCGTTCTCGGCCGGCCCCTCGGAGAAGTCCGTGACGGCCGCGGGCTGCTTCTCGGGGACCGCGTCCGTCGCGGAGGGGGCGCCGGGGTTGGCGGGGGCCTGGTCGGGGGTGAGCGGGGTGACCTCCTTGTCCTTGGCGGCGGAGGTGTCGGGCGGGGCCTTCGTCGCCGTGTCGATGTCCTTGGCGGAGGACTCCTTGCCGTCGGTGACCTTGCCGTCGACCTCCGCCTTGACCTGGTCCGCCTTGCCGGACTTGGCGAACTTGTCGGCCTCGTCGAGGTTCTTGGGGGCCTGGGAGTCGATGGCCTTGTTCACCGCGTCGATGAACGCCTTCTTGTCGAACTCCCCCGGCTTCGCCGCGTTCATCTTCTCGGCGTTCGCCGCCTTGCCCTGGGCCTCCTTGTCGTCCGGCGGGGCCACCGCCGCGTCCTGCGAGGCCTTCGACTCCGCCGCCGCCGGGGCGTGCGCGGCGAGCCGGGTCTTCTTCGCCGCCACATCCGCCTTCATGGTGCGGAAGCGGGCCGACTGCGCCGGCGGCGTCTTCACCGGCGCGGTGTACCGCTGGGCGACCAGTCGCGACACCGCCCCGTTCCCCGCCATGCGCTGCAACCGTTGGATGGAGCGGCGGTCGGGGGGCGGGGCCGCGGTCGCCCGTTCCGCGCGCGGCGCTTCCGAGCGGGAGAGTCCGAGGACCGCCCCGTGGTCCGGTGCGTGTACGGCGTCGGGGCTCGGGATGCGTACGGCGTCGGAGCTTGGGGTGTGTACGGCGTCAAGGTCCGGGGTGCGTACGGCGTCGAGGTCCTGGGCGCGTGCCGCGTCGTGGCGGGGCGGCGTGGCGGAAGGCTTCTCCGGAACCGCCTTCATCCGCCCCTCCCGCCCTCCCGCCCCTCCCGCCCCCGACGGCCAGGAGGCCGCCCGGATGGCCCGGACGGTCCGGATGTGGTGCATGCGTGGTGGCTGTCACTGTGCCGGGGAACCCGGGGACGTACGCAGCGCGCGCGGACCGCGTACGGGGCAGGGCGGGGCGGCACCCACGGCGCGGTCGCGTTGCCTCATCGGGCAGCTCTCGATGCGCGGCGGGGCGGCCGACCGTCCGTTCCCGGTGATCGCCGCAGTGGCGAGAATGGCCCGCGTCCCACGGTCGAGCAGTGCGTCCAGGAGTGTGTCGAGGAGAGGCCCTTATGCCGTCGTACCTGTCCCCCGGCGTCTACGTCGAAGAGGTCGAGTCCGGATCCCGGCCGATCGAAGGGGTGGGCACCTCGGTCGCCGCCTTCGTCGGCTTCGCGCAGAAGGGCCCGTTCGACGAGCCGACGCTGATCACCAACTGGAGCCAGTTCGTCGCCACGTTCGGTGACTTCGTCGACGGGGCCTACCTCGCTACCTCCGTCTACGGGTTCTTCGCCAACGGTGGCGGCGTCTGTTACGTCGTCCGCGTCGACGACGGCACGACAGCGGCTCACGTCGGGGCCGGCGCGGGTGACGAGGGCGACACCGGGGCAGCCGGTGCGAGCGGCGAGCTGCCCGTCGGCGCGGAGGTCCCGGTCGGGCCCTACGCCGTACGGCCCCGGCCGGGTGTGAGCGGCGAGATCAGTGTGGAGGTCGCCCCGGTGGAGGGCGACGACCCGCCCGCCGACGTCTTCCGGTTCCTGGTCATGCGGGACGGCCAGGTCGTGGAGACGTACCCCTCCGTCACCACCAAGCGCAGCAAGGACAACGTCGCCACCCGCGTCAACGCCACGTCCGAGCTGATCGAGGTACGGGAGTCGGGGCGCGGCGCCGCCCCCGCCCCGCCCGCGCCGCAGACGGTGGTCCTCGCCCCGGCCGCCCCCGTCGCCGGCAGCTCCGGTGCGCTGGCCCCCGAGGTGTACGTCGGCGACGCCGACCGCCGTACGGGGCTCGGCGGCCTCGAAGCGGTCGACGAGGTCACCATGATCGCCTTGCCCGACCTGATGAGCGCCTACGAACGCGGGCTGCTGGACCTGGAGTCGGTCATCGCCGTGCAGCAGGGGCTGATCTCCCACTGCGAGCTGATGGGCGACCGGGTGGCCATCCTCGACCCCCCGCCCGGCCTCACCCCGCAGCAGATCCGCGGCTGGCGCACCGGGCAGGCCAACTTCGACTCCAAGTACGCCACGCTCTACTACCCGTGGATCAGCGTGGCCGACCCCGCGTCCGGCCGCGCCACCCTCGTACCGCCCAGCGGGCACATCGCCGGGGTCTGGGCGCGCAACGACGACACGCGCGGCGTGCACAAGGCCCCGGCGAACGAGGTCGTCCGGGGAGCCGTGGCGCTGGCGACCCAGCTCACCAAGGGCGAGCACGACCTCCTCAACCCGATCGGGCTGAACTGCATCCGCGCCTTTCCCGGCCGGGGCATCCGGGTGTGGGGCGCGCGGACGCTGGCCTCCGACCCGGCCTGGCGGTATCTGAACGTCCGGCGGCTCTTCAACTACCTGGAGGAGTCGATCCTCGCCGGTACGCAGTGGGTCGTCTTCGAGCCGAACGACGACGCCCTGTGGGCCCGTGTCCGGCGCACCGTCTCGGCGTTCCTCGTCAACGAGTGGCGCAAGGGGTCGCTGTTCGGGCTGACCCCCGAGGAGGCGTTCTACGTGAAGTGCGACCGCGAGACGAACCCGCCGGAGAGCATCGACGCCGGGCAGGTCATCTGCGAGATCGGGGTCGCGCCTGTCAAACCGGCCGAGTTCGTGGTGTTCCGGCTCTCCCAGCTGACCGGCGGCAGCGGTGGTGTCGACGAATGACCGCCCGCCGCCCCCGTTGACCGCTGACAGCCCGTTCCTGAGCCTGGCGTTAGGAGTCTGCTGTGCCACTTCCCGATCTCGACAGTTCCGTCGGGCATTCCTTCGGCCTCGAATTCGACAGCGTCATCATCAAGCAGATCACCGAGGTCAGCGGTCTGAAGATGGAACAGGACGTCATCGAGCTGAAGCAGAACACCTTCGACGGCAAGTACGCCATCAAGAAGCTGCCCGGCCGCCCCAAAGCGGGCGAGGTCACCGTGACGCGCGGGCTCACCGAGGACAACAGCTTCGAGCGGTGGATCAAGGATTCGCGGTTCGGCCGCATGACGAACGCCCGCCGCAACGGAGCGGTCATCGTCTACGACTACGAGGGCCTGCCGATCAAGCGCTACAAGCTCATCAACGCCTGGCCGAAGTCCCTGGAGATCGGCACCCTCAAGGCCGGTGACACCTCGGTGCTGACCGAGAAGCTGGCGATCACCTACGAGGCGATGGAACTCGACTGATGCGCCGCTCGGTCCAGTTCCAGAGCCCGGAGCAGGTCGAGGCCGGGGCGGCAGCCGGGGGCCGGAGCGGCTCCGCGCGTCAACAGGAGACGCTGCGCACGGAGTTCGGCTTCGAGCTGCCGCGCGGTTACGTCGACGAGTCGGGGACCGTCCACCGTACGGGCGTGATGCGCCTCGCCACCGCACGCGACGAACTCGTCCCCCTGCGGGACGACCGGGTCAGGGAGAACTCGGCCTATCTGTCGGTGGTCCTCATCTCCCGGGTGGTGACGCGCATCGGCACGGTCGAGGACATCCACCCCGGCGTCATCGAGGATCTGTTCGCCTCCGACCTGGCCTTCCTCCAGGACTTCTACCGCCGGATCAACGCCGAGGGGCACACCCGTGCCGCCGTCACCTGCCCGTCCTGCGACGAGGAGTTCGCGGTGAATCTCGCCGGTGGCCGCCTGGGGGAATCGTGACGTACGCGGCCGACCTGCTCTACGAGGAGGTCGCGTACCTCGCCTACCACTTCCACTGGCCGCTGGACGACCTGCTGGACCTGGAACATCCGGAACGCCTGGAGTTCGTCGCTCAGGTCGCCCGTCTCAACGGGCACTGAGGCCCTGGCCGACGACCGGGCTGGGCACACCGCGCAGGGGAGGACGAGGAGCTCATGGGGTTGATGTCCTGGCTGTGGGGCGGCCGCGGCGGCGCCGCCGCCCGCTCCGGCGATGCGCCCGCCCCCGCCCCCGTTCCCGGGCCCGCGCGCGCGGCTGATCGTGGCGAACGGGTCGACGTGAACCGGTTGGAGCCGCTCCAGCGGATGGTTTCCGGGCAGCAACTGACGGTGGGGCCGGCGGAGTTCGAGGCGTCGCTCGCCACCCGCCAGGACACCGCGCTCGGGACCCCGCTCGGGCATCTGGTGAGCCCTGACGCTCCGGCCGGACTTCTGCGCGGGGTCGGCGTCGCGGAATCGGCCCCGTCGCCGCCGTCCCCGTCCCCGTCCCCGTCCCCGTCGCCGTCGTCGGTCGCGGCTCAGCGGTCCGTGGACATGCCGTTGCGGGGGTCGGTGACCCACTTCGGCCGGCCGGGCGGGCCCGAGGCCGTACCGGGGATGGTGCCCGCGCCACCCGCGCCCGCGCCCGCGCCCGTACCCGTACCCGTACAGCGTCTGTACGGCGGTGAGAACTCGGCCATGACGTCCTCCGCCGGGGAGGAGCTGCCCGTGCGGCGTCTGCTGGGGGAGCGGCCCGTCGTGGCGGAGCCCACGCCTCCGGCCCTGTCGTCCGACCCTCCGGCCGCCCCGGCCTCCGGCAGCGTCGGCGTTCAGCGGGCGGCGATGCCTCCGGCGGGGGAGCGGCCCCGGCGGGTTCCGGGGCTCGGTGCGCCGCTGCCCGGTCTGCCGCCGACCGCTCAGCGTCGGGCCGCCTCCGCCCCGGATGACTCCGGGAGCCGGGTGCCGCCTGCCGTCCCCGCCGCTCCTGCCGCCCCGGTCGCCCAAGGCCTTTCCGCTGACGGACGGGCAGGGGATGCCGACGGGCCCGTCGCCCCCTTGCTCGGTGACGATCGGTTGGTGGGGGAGGCGGCCCCGAGCCGGCCTGATGACCTGGGAGTGGGCGCGCCTGTTCCTGGGGGCGGTGGGGGCGGTGGGGGCGATGTGGGTGGCGTCGGGGGCACCGGGGGCATCGGAAGCTTCGTCCAGCGGTCGGCCGGCCCGCCAGCCCCCTCCGGCCCGCCCGCCGCCCCGCCCGCCCCTGCTGACGGCGGGCCCGTCGCCCCCCTCCTGGGCGGCCGGCCCCTGGTCCCGCGGAACGTCGACGTACAGCGTGCCGTGGAGCCGCGTTCCGGGCCCGCCGGGATGTCCGCGCCGGATCCGGGCGGCTCCGCCTCGCCCCCCGAGGGTGTACCGGTCCGGTGGGCCGGGGCCGGGGCCGGGGTAGGGGACGGGGGTCCGACGAGCGGCCCCGGTGTCTCCGTGGGGCCCGCGCCCCCGCCCCTTGCCCCGGCCGGTCCGCCCTCCGTGGGCTCCGTGGGCTCCGTGGGCTCCGCATCCTCCGCACCCTCCGCGTCCCTTCAGCGGCGGGCAGCCGGAGGGCCTCCGGTTCCGGCCTCGGTGGCGCGTTCCCTGCCGGGTTCCGGCAGTGCGCGTCGGCTGCCCTCGGCCGGTGCCGTGGCGGTGGCGGCCGGGGTGGCCCAGCGGATGGCCGACGGCAGCGTCGTCTTCGGGGGCGCGCCGGTCTCCGGCACCTCGCGGCCGGTCGTCCAGCGGGACTCCGAGGCCGACGAGGTCGTCGAGGAACCGCCGCCGCCCGAGCCCGACCCCGTAACGGAACCGGAGGAGGACAGCGCGGAGCCCGAGTCCGGCCCCGTAACGGAGGCGGGGGGCGGAGCCGGGGCTGCCCCGAAGGACGGCAAGGGCGCTCCCGCCGTCACGGACGAGCTGGTCCGGGCCCTGTACGCCCCGCTGAGCCGGCTCCTGAAGAACGACCTCCGGCTGGAACGTGAACGCGCCGGTCATCTCATCAACACCCGCCACTGACCGCCCCGCCTGACAGCGCCACACCTCGACCGCTCCAGCTCCCCGACCGCTCCAGCTCCCCGACCGCTCCGGCTTCCCGACCGCTCGACCGCCCAGCTGCTCCGCTCCCCACCGCTCCGCTCCCCAGCCGCTCCGCTCCCCGACCGCTCGACTGCCCGATCGCTCGACCGAACTGAGAGGTACGTGCCATGGCCACCGCCCAGGACAGCGACCCCGCCGTCAGCGTCTGCTTTGTCGTGACCATCGACGACATCGAACTCGGGTCGTTCAACACGTGCGAGGGCCTCGGCTGCGAAGTGGTCCTCGAAACGCGCGAGGAGGGCGGCAACAACGGGCATCTGTGGCAGCTGCCGACCCGGCTGAAGTACAGCAACGTGAAATTGTCGCGGCCGCTCACCCGGGAGACGGAGAAGGTGGCGCGCTGGTTCGCCACGATGACCACCGGGTTCAGCCGCAAGACCGCGCACATCGAGGCGCGGACCGGGGACGGTCAGAAGGTCGCCCAGTGGGGCCTGTTGGAGGTCGTGCCGGTGCGCTGGACCGGGCCGAGGTTCACGCCCGAGTCGCCGAAGGTCGCGATGGAGACCATCGAGATCGCCCACCACGGTTACGTGATGGAGGGCTGAGGACGATGAGCGGTGCGGGTCCCATCGCGTTCAGCGCGGCCGGTACGTCGGGGGTGGCCTCGGCGGCGAAGGGCGGTTCGGCGCGGCCCAAGCTGGAGCACGCCTATCTGGAACTGCGGACCCCGCCGACCGGGGGCGGGCTGACGCCCGGCGGGCCGTGCGGGCGGATCGACTTCCAGTTCAACCCCAAGGAGCTGAGCCTGACCAAGGCGGCCTCCTGGAAGCGGAGTCCGGCGAAGGGGGCGAAGAGTTCGGGCCCGCCGGAGTACCAGGGCTCCCAGCCCAGCAAGCTCACCGTCGAGATGTTCTTCGACGCCAGCGACACCCAGGACACCCGGGTCGTCACCTCGGTGGAGCAGCTCTTCGCGTGCTGCGTGCCGACGGACGAGACCCGGCAGCAGCAGCGGTCGTCCCCGCCGTGGGTCGTCTTCCACTGGGGCGGGCTGACGGGCTTTCCCGGTTACGTGAGCCAAGTCGCGGCCAAATACACGCTGTTCACGACCTCGGGCGTGCCGATCCGGGCGGTCTGCCAGGTCACCATGGAGGAGATCAGCGGCGAGACGCCCGGCCAGAACCCGACCTCGGGCGCGCTCGCCGCCCGGCGCGTCCACCGCGTCGGCTCGGGCGACTCGCTGCCCTCGCTCGCCCACCGGGAGTACGGGGACCCCGGGGCCTGGCGGGTGATCGCCGAGGCGAACGGGATCGACGACCCGATGCGGCTGGCCCCCGGCACCCAGCTCCTGCTGCCCGCCCTGGACGAGCTGGCCCGGCTGAGGGACAAGGGCAGGGGCAGGGACGCCTCGGACCGGGGCGCTGCCCAGACCGCCCGGGGCAGGGGGCGGGGCTGATGGCGGGGCAGGGGGTTTCCACGGCGTTGACGGTGGAGTTCGGCGGCACGCCGCTGCCCGCGAAGTTCGTGAACACGCTGGTCGAGGGCTATGTCGACGACAGCCGTACGCTCCCCGACCTGTTCCTGCTGCGGTTCCGGGACCCCGACCGGGTGCTGCTGGAGCAGGCCGGGCTGAAGATCGGCACCGAGGCCCGGCTGCTGGCCCGCGCGGGCGGCGACACCGAGCCGAAACCGCTGCTGGAGGGGGTCGTCACCGCACTGGAGGTGGAGCTCGACGAGTCCGGCACGTTCACCGTCGTCCGGGGGCTCGACGAGTCGCACCGGCTGTTCCGGGGCCGCCGGGTGGCCAGCTACCAGAACATGACGCTCACCGACATCTGCGGCCAGGTCGCCCAGCGCGCCGGGCTGAAGCCGGGCCCGGTCGACGTCGCCGGTCCCGTACTGGAGCACATCGCCCAACCCAACATCACCGACTGGGAGTTCGTGCGGGGCCTCGCGGAGGAGGCGGGCGCGCAGGCGTACGTACGGGAGGGGCAGCTCCACATCACGAAGCCGGCGGAGGCGGTCGGCGCGCCCGACGCCTCGGTGCGCGCCGACCGCGACCCGCTCGTCCTGGAGCTGGGCAGCAACCTGCTGCGCTGCCGGGCCGGGGTGTCGGCCGCCGAGCAGGTCTCCGAGGTGGAGGTGCGCGGCTGGGACGTCCGGGCGAAGCAGCCGCTGGTGGGCCGGGCCCCGGCGGGCTCGTCCCCGACGCTGGAGCTGGGGGTGACGGCGGCGGAGGTGTCGGCCCCGTTCGGCGAGGCCCGGTTCGTGGTGACCGACGCGGCGTACGGGGCGCAGGCCCAGGTCGACCAGGCGGCGAAGGCGCTGGCGGAGCGGATCGCCGGGTCGTTCGCGGAGCTGGAGGCGGTGATCCGTGGGAACCCGGAGGTCCGGGCGGGCAGCGCGGTGGCGCTGAACGCGGTGGGCGCGCCGTTCGAGGGCCGGTACACGGTGACGACCTCGCGCCATGTCTTCGACGCCGTACGCGGGTACGAGACCTGGATCACCGTGTCGGGGCAGCAGGAGCGGTCGGTGTACGGGCTGACGGGCGGCTCCCCGGCGGCGGCGGGCGGTTCGCGGTGCGCGGGGCTGGTCAGCGGGACGGTGACGGACACCCAGGATCCGGAGGGGTCCGGGCGGGTGAAGGTGCGGTTCCCGTGGCTCTCCGACGAGTACGCGAGCGACTGGGCGCGCACGGCGCAGTCCGGCGGTACGGGGGGTGGCGAGGCGTTCATCCCGGAGGTGGGCGACGAGGTGCTGGTCGGTTTCGAGCACGGGCATCTGGACCGGCCGTACGTCCTGGCGGGGCTGTACAACGGGCAGGACCGGCCGGGGGGTGGGGGCCCGCCCGGCGGTGCTCCTGGCGCCCCCGGCGCGGCTGGTGCTCCGGGCGCTTCTGGCGCCCCCGGGGCCCCCGGCTCGGCTGGCGCCCCTGGTGCCCCCGGTGCTTCAGGCGCTGCGGGAAGTGCGGGAGGCGGGGATGAACTCGTCGATCCCACCACCGGTGCGGTGAACCGTCGCGCCTTCGCGTCGAAGAGCGGAAACCAGCTGGAGCTGCTGGACGCCGCCAACGGTCCGCAGGGCGTCCGGCTCCGTACCGGTGACGGCAAGCTCACCATCGACCTCGACCGCAAGGGCACCGCCATCGTCATCGGCAGTGACGGCAGCGTGACCATCGAGGCCAAGGAGCAGGTCTCCATCCGGGCGGCCGACGGTGTCGCCCTGGAAGCGGGGCGCGGGGCGCTCGAACTGACTGGTGAGAGCGTCACGTTGACCGCCCGCAAAGGCGTGTCCGTGGACGGCGGCACCGGGAAGGTCGGCATCGCGGCACAGGGCCCGGTGGAGGTGCGGGGCGGCGAGGTCACGGTGGACGGAAGCCGCCGGACGGAGATCAAGAGCGGGGGTTCGGTGAGCGTCAACGCGCCCATGGTGAAGCTCAACTGACGCCACGACAGTCCGTACGCACGGGAGGAGAGCACAGCATGTCCGACGCAACAGCCGCTCCGGCGGCCCGGGTCGGCGACCCCACCGGCCACCCCGGCACGGTAGGGCCGCCCGGAGTCCTGTCCGTGCTCATCGGCGGTAAGCCCGCCGCCACCGTCGGGACCGCCCACCTGTGCTCCTCGCCCGCCGCTCATCCGCCGACCGTCCTCGCGCCGCCCGGCAGTTCGACGGTGTTCATCGGCGGGCAGCCGGCCGCCCGCGTCGGGGTTCTGGCGGGCTGCGGTTCCCCGGTGCTCTCCGGCTGCCCGACCGTACTGATCGGCGGGTGAACGGGACCCATGGGGCAGCAGTTCATCGGCGCGGGCTGGGCGTTCCCGCCGCGCACGGACGCCACCGGGTCCATCGCGCTGGTGCACGGCGAACACGAGCTGGAGGAGTCGATCCGGCTGATCCTGGCCACCTCGCCGGGGGAGCGGCCCATGCGGCCGGAGTTCGGCTGCGCGGTCAACGACTACGTGTTCGCCCCGGCGGACGCGGGGACCGCCGGGCAGCTCGCGTACGAGGTGCGGCTCGCGCTGGAGCGGTGGGAGCCCCGGATCGAGGTGACCGAGGTCGTCGTCCGGTTCGACGAGGCGGACAACGGCGTCCTCTACATCGACATCGGCTACACCGTGCGCGGCGCGAACGACCCCCGCAACCTCGTCTTCCCGTTCTACGTGATCCCGCAGCACGCCGAGTCCACCGAGGCATCGGCCGACGACGAGGAGGCGGGCGCGTGACCCTGCCCAGCCCGCATCTGGACGACCGCACCTTCCAGGGCCTGGTCGACGAGGCGAAACGCCTGGTGCAGCAGCGCTGCCCGGAGTGGACCGACCACAATGTCTCCGACCCCGGCGTGACGCTGATCGAGGCGTTCGCGACCATGGTCGACCAGCTCGTCTACCGGGTGAACCGGGTCCCGGAGAAGAGCTATCTGACCTTCCTCGACCTCATCGGGGTCCAGCTCCACCCGCCGACCGCCGCCCACACCGAGGTGACGTTCCGGCTCTCCGCCCCCCGGCCCGAACCGGTGCTGGTGCGGGCCGGCACGGAGGTCGCCACCGTCCGTACGGAGACGGAGGAGGCGGTCGTCTTCACCACCACCGAGCCGCTCTCCATCGTGCCGTGCGCCTTCGCCCACCTGGCCACCTGGCCCTCGCCCGGGGAAGCCGTCGACCGGACCGAGGAGCTGACGCTCGGCCGGGACGTGCCCGTCTTCGGTGCGACGCCCGCCCCCGGCGACTGCCTGTACGTCGGCCTGTCGGCCGCGGTGCCCGCAGGCGTGCTGGCGCTCCGGCTGGACTGCACGGTGGACGGCGTCGGGGTCGACCCGGACCGGCCGCCGATCCTCTGGGAGGCCTGGGACGGGTCGAGTTGGGCGACCTGCGAGGTGGAGAAGGACGACACCGGCGGCTTCAACCGGTCCGGCGAGCTGATCCTCCACCTGCCGCGCACCCATGTCCCGGCGGCCGTCGTCCGCCGCACCGGCGGCTGGCTGCGCTGCCGGCTGATCGAGGCGGAGCCGGGCCGGCCGACGTACATGGCCCCACCCGTCGTACGCGGCATCACCGCCTTCACCATCGGCGCGACCGTCGCCGCCGAACACGCCGAGACCGTCACCGACGAGGTGCTGGGCCAGGCGGAGGGCGTCCCCGGGCAGGTGTTCCGGCTGGCCAGGCCGCCGGTGGTGCCGGGAGAGTTCGTGGTCGAGGTGACGGACCCGGCCGCCGCCGACACCGCGAGCGGAGGCTCGGACGTCACCCGCTGGACCCGGGTCGACGACTTCGCGCACTCCGGCCCCGAGGACCGGCACGTCACGCTCGACCCGAACGCGGGACGCGTCGAGTTCGGCCCCGCCGTACGCGAACGGGACGGCTCCGTACGCCACTACGGCCGCGTCCCGGTCAAGGGCGCCACGGTCCGGGTCCGTTCCTACCGCAGGGGCGGCGGGCTGCGCGGCAACGTCGCCCGCTCCACGCTCCGGGTCCTGCGCAGCGCGATCCCGTACGTCGCCCGGGTCGAGAACCGCCGGCCGGCGCTCGGGGGCGTGGACGGCGAGAGCGTCGACAGCGCCCGGGTGCGCGGGCCCATGACGCTGCGCACCCTGCACCGGGCCGTCGTCCCGCACGACTACGAACTCCTCGCCCGGGAGATCGCCCCGGACGCGGCCCGGGTCCACTGCATCCGGGCCGGTACGCAGGACAGTGCGGAGGCTTCCGACGCGGGCGGGGTGCGGCTGCTCGTCGTCCCCGCCGGGAGCGGCGACGAGCAGGGCCGGATCGCGTTCGACGAGCTGATCCCGCCCGCGAACACGCTCGCCCTGATCGCCGGACACTTGGACGCCCGGCGGCCCATCGGGGCCCGGCTGGTCGTCGAGCCGCCGTTCTACCAGGGCGTCACCGTCGTCGCCCTGGTCCAGGCGGAGCGCGGGGCGGTCGCGGAGAAGGTCCGGATAAGCGCACTGGCCGCGCTGTACGGGTACTTCAACCCGCTCACCGGCGGGCCGGCCGGGGAGGGCTGGCCGTTCGGCAGGCCCGTCCAGTCGGGGGAGGCGTTCGCCGTGCTCCAGCGCGTGCCGGGGGTCGACCTGGTGGAGGACGTCCGCCTGTACCGGGCGGACCCGGTCACCGGCGAACGCACCGACGCCACCGCGAAGATCGCGCTGGACCCGCACGCGCTGGTCTTCAGCTACGAGCACCAGCTCCGGGTGAGGGGGGCCTGAACCGATGCGCGGTGGAATACCGGGGCTGCCGACCCCGCACCCCCTGATCGACCGGCTCCCGGCCGTCTACCTGGAACAGGACTTCCTCCAGCGCTTCCTGGCCGCCCTGGACGACGTCCTGGCCCCCGTCCTCCTCTCCATCGACAACCTGCCCGCCCACCTGGACCCGCGCAGTGCCCCCGACGACTTCCTCGACTGGCTGGCCCAGTGGGTGGCCGCCGACCTCCACGAGGGCAGCCCGCCGGAGCTGCGCCGGGCGGCGGTGCGCGGCGCGGTCGCCCGGCACGCCCGGCGCGGCACGGCGGGCGGCCTGGCGGAGGCGCTCCGGCTGGAGACCGGTACGGAACCGGAGATCATCGAGAGCGGCGGCACCGCTTGGTCGACCGGGCCCGGCACTCCGCTGCCGGGCCAGGCCCGCCCCTGGGTGACCATCCGGATCCGGACGATGGCCGATGGCGGCGGGGACGGGGACGGGGACGGAAATAGGGATGGGGACGGAGATGGGGATGGGGATGGGCGCCCGGCCGGCATCCGGCAGCCGGACCGGGTGCGGCTGGAGGAGCTGATCGGCGCGGAGGTCCCGGCGCACGTCGGATTCACCCTGGAGCTGCTGTGATCTGCGACGAGTGCGGACACCGGAACCCACCGGGGCGGGAGTTCTGCGTGGCGTGCGAGGCGTTTCTGGGGTGGGAGGCAGGGGAGGACCCGCCTGCCCCGAACGCGCCTGCCCCGAACGCGCCCGCCTCGAACCCGCCTGCCCCGAACGCGCCCGCCCCGGGTACTCCACCGGCTCCGCGGACACCCCCCGCTCCCCCTCACACCGCACCGCCCGCGAGGTCTGCACCGCCCGCACCGCCCGCTCCGCCCTTCGTGACGCCGCCGGCGCCCGCCCCCGTGGCGTCACCCGCGCCCATGCCCGTAACAGCACCGCTGCCGCCGGCGTCCGCGACGCGCCCCGTGCCGCCGGCGCCCCCGGAGGCAGCGGCCCCCCGGCGGCCGGGCGAGGGCCCGCCCGGTCCGGCTCCCGGGCCCGACGCGTGGCCGGACGCCGGGCCAGGGCCTGCCGAGCCGTCCCGCCCGGAACCCGTCGGTGTGCCGGTCGTCTGCCCCAACTGCCGTACGGAGAACGCCCCGGGCCGCACGCTGTGCGTCCGCTGCGCCCTGCTGCTGGACCCGGGGCCCGCTCCCGAGGGCCGGCTGCCGTGGTGGCGGCGGATCCTGCGCCGCAGGCCCCGGCAGACGCGCGTGGCGGGGGCGCGACCCCGGCGCGGATGGCGGCGGCCGAGGGTCGGGCTGCCCATCGTGCTGATCCTGCTGGCGGTGGGGGTGTGGTTCGCGCTGCCGCATCTCTCGGGCCTGTTCGGCTTCGCCAAGGAGGAGACCGGGACCCCGGAGTCCGTGCCGCCCGCCGTCTGCCGGGGCTCCAGCGAGGCGGGCGGCCACCCGGCGGCTGCGGCGTTCGACGGGTTCAACAACCGTTACTGGGCACCGGAGAAGCCCGGCGAGGGGGTCGGGGAGTACCTGGAGTGCGACTTCGCGCAGCCGGTGCGGATGATGAAGATCGTGGTGTTCTCCGGGACGTCGGCGCGCCAGAACGAGTTCCTGACGCAGGGCCGCCCGGCGCGGCTCACGGTGGAGCTGACGTCGAAGGACGGGGAGAGGACCGAGCGGACGATCCGGCTGCGCGACCAGGCGGGCCAGCAGACTTTCGACGTACGGGGTTCGGACACGGTCAAGGCCCGGCTCACCGTCGGGTCGGCGTACGGCTCGGGGAAGGACCGGCGGACGGCGGTCGCGGAGATCGAGTTCTTCGGGCGGCGGGAGTGAACAGTCCTACGGCGGCGGGAGCGAACGGTGCTACGGAGGAGGGACTGAACGGCCCTACGGTGGCGGGGGTGAACGGTCCTACGGGGGTGGCGCTCGTCACGGCTTCAGCCGGTCCGCGCGCATGCGCAGATAGCGGGCCTCGGGTTCGCTGAGCGTGCCGTCGGCGGCCGCGCGGTAGGCGGCGCGGGCGGCGTCCGGTTCCCCGGCCCGCTCCAGGAGATGCCCGCGTACGGCGTCCAGGCGGAAGCGCGGCTCCACCGCCCCCGCCAGGGCGTCGACCGCCGCCAGCCCCGCCCGGGGGCCGTGCACCATGGCCACGGCGACCGCCCGGCCCAACGCGGCGGCGGGGTCGGGGGTGCGCCGCACGAGGAGGTCGTAGAGGGCGAGGATCTGCGGCCAGTCGGTGTCCTCCGCGCGCTCCGCCTCGTCGTGGAGGGCGGCGATGGCGGCCTGGAGCTGGTAGTCCCCGGCCGGGCCCTGGGTGAGTGCCTCCTCGGCCAGTGCGGTGCCTTCCGCGATGGCCGTACGGTCCCAGAGCGCCCGGTCCTGTGCGTCGAGCGGGATCAGGCCGCCGTCGGGCCCGGTGCGCGCCGGGGTGCGCGCCTCGGTGAGGACCATCAGCGCCAGCAGCCCGGTCACGCGCCCCTCGTGCGGCAGCAGCCGGCGGACGGCCCGGGTCAGCCGGATCGCCTCGCGCGCCAGGTCCGTGCGGGTGAGGTCGGGACCGGCGGTGGCGGTGTAACCCTCGTTGAAGATCAGGTAGAGGACCTGGAGCGCGGCGCCGAGCCGCTGGTCGAGGTCCTGGGCGTCCGGCCGCCGGAACCTCGTACCGCGCACCGTCCGCTTTGCCCGGCTGATCCGCTGCGCCATCGTCGCCTCCGGCACCAGATGGGCGCGGGCGATCTCCGCCGTGGTGAGACCGCCGACCGCGCGGAGGGTGAGCGCGATCTGGGCGGCGGGGGAGAGCGCGGGGTGGCAGCAGAGGAAGAGCAGGGTGAGGGTGTCGTCCTCGGAGGGGGCCCGGCCCGGGCCGGAGGGGTCTTCCCCGGGCGGCGGCGCGACGAACGCGTCCGCGGGGGTGAGGGCCGCCGACGTCTCCTCCCGCCTGCGACGGGCCTCGTCGCTGCGGAGCCGGTCGGTGAGGCGGCGGGAGGCGACCCGGATCAGCCAGCCGCGCGGGTTGTCGGGGACCCCGTCCCGGGGCCACTGTTCGGCGGCCGCGATGAGGGCCTCCTGTACGGAGTCCTCGGCGGGGTCGAAGTGCCCGTACCGGCGCACGAGCGCGCCGAGGACCTGCGGCGCGTGGCGGCGCAGCAGGTCCTCGATGATGACGTCGGCCCTACGGTCCATCCGTGTCCCAGGGTGTCGTGTCAGTCGTCGATCCCGCCGTCGACGGGCCGGATGAGCACCGGGTAGTCGGGCGCCCCGGCCGGCTGCGGACAGCGTGCCACGCGGGTCGCGATCTCGGTCACCCGTTCCAGGCTCTCGCAGTCGAGCACCCAGAACCCGGCGAGCAGCTCCTTGGTCTCGCTGTACGGCCCGTCCGAGATCACCGGGCGGCCTTCGGCGTCGAGGCTGACGGCCCGGCCCGAGGCGGGCTCCCGCAGCCCGTAGCCGGTGACCAGCTCGCCCGACTCGGCGAGGTCGTCGTTGATGCTGCCCATGTAGGCGAACATCTCCCGCATGGCCTTCTCGTCCCAGGCCGGACTGTCCGCGTTCCCCTTGCCGGTCTGCGCGTCGTAGTCCGCCTGGCTGCCCTGGACCATCACCAGATACTTCATGACCGTCGCCTCCTGGTCGCTCGATCGATCGTGGTCGTTCTTCCTCCTACACAGGGGACGTCGGGGCCGGTGCGGGGTTCTCGACACCACGCGCGAAGTTTCTTCCGGATTCACCCGCTGGAGGGGGCGGGCGGCGAGGTTCAGTAAAGTTCGGCAGCGTTGCCCCACGCCTCACCCTCCGTCCCCTACGCCCACCTCGTCCTCTTCCTCACCCCTTCCCCACGCCCCTCCCCACGCCCCTCCCCACGCCCCTCCTCCCTCCTCCTCCTCCCTCCTCCTCCGAACGAGGTCCCGACCGTGTCTGCCGCCCCTGCCCCTGCCGCTCCCCCGCACCCCGCCGTCTGCGTCGTGGGGATCGGCGCGGACGGCTGGCACGGGCTGTCCGGTACGGCGCGGGAGGCGCTGTGCGCGGCGGAGGTGCTGATCGGCGGGGCGCGCCAGCTGGACCTGCTGCCGCCGGAGTGCGCCGGTGCCCGGGTGAGCTGGCCGTCCCCGCTGAGGCCGGCCGTCCCCCGGCTGCTCGCGGAGCACCGGGAGCGCCGGATCGCGGTGCTGGCCAGCGGAGACCCGATGTTCTACGGCATCGGGCGCGCGCTGGCGGAGGAGCTGGGCCCGGAGGGGCTGCACGTGCTGCCGCACCCGTCGTCCGTCTCGTACGCCTGCGCGCGCCTCGGCTGGCCGCTGGAGGACACCGAGGTCGTGACGCTGGTGGGCCGGCCGGCGGCACGCCTGGCGGCGTCGCTGTACGAGGGTCGTCGGCTGCTGGTCCTGAGCGCGGACGCGAGCACGCCCGCCACGGTCGCCACGCTGCTCACGGCCCACGGCTTCGGCCCCAGCCGGCTGCGGGTGCTGGAGCAGCTGGGCGCCGAGGACGAGGCGTACGTGGACGGCTTGGCCGAGACGTGGGAGCAGCCCCCGGGGGACCGTCTGAACGTCATCGCGATCGACTGCCGGGCGGCGGCGGACGCGCTGCGGCTCGGCACGGTCCCGGGCCTCCCGGACGAGGCGTACGAGCACGACGGCCAGCTCACCAAGCGCCACGTCCGGGCCGCGACGCTGGGAGCGCTGGCGCCCGCGCCGGGAGAGCTGCTCTGGGACGTGGGCGGCGGCTCCGGCTCGATCGCGATCGAGTGGCTGCGGGCGCACCCGTCCTGCCGGGCGGTGAGCGTGGAGCGGGGCCCGGCACGGGCCGAGCGGATCGCCCGCAACGCGGAACGCCTGGGCGTCCCGGCCCTGGAGGTCGTCACCGGCCCGGCACCGGCAGCGCTGGCCGGACTGGAGGCGCCGGACGCGGTGTTCATCGGCGGCGGCCTGACCGCGCCGGGCCTGCTCGACGCGTGCTGGGAGGCGTTGCGGCCGGGGGGCCGGCTGGTCGCGAACACGGTGACGCTGGAGTCGGAGGCGCTGCTGGCCGGGTGGCACAAGGCGCACGGCGGCGAGCTGGTGCGCCTGGCGGTGGCCCACGCCGTCCCGGTCGGCGGCTTCACCGGCTGGCGCCAGGCCATGCCCGTAACGCAGTGGTCGGTTGTCAAGCCCCGGCCGGTCATCAAGCCCTCGGGCTCCGGGGCACGTTCGTACAAGGGAGATCGATCATGACGGTGTACTTCATCGGCGCGGGCCCCGGCGCGGCCGACCTGATCACGGTGCGCGGCGCGCGGATCCTCGCCGCCAGCCCGGTCTGCCTGTACGCGGGCAGCCTGGTCCCGGTGGAGCTGCTGGCCGAGTGCCCGGAGGGCGCCCGCCTGGTCGACACGGCGAACCTGGACATCGAGCAGATCACCGCCGAGCTGGTCCGGGCCCATACGGACGGCCACGACGTGGCGAGGCTGCACTCGGGCGACCCGTCGGTGTTCAGCGCGGTGAACGAACAGATGAAGCGCCTGGACGAGGCGGGGGTCCCGTACGAAGTGGTCCCCGGCGTCCCCGCGTTCGCGGCGGCGGCAGCGGCGTTGAAGCGCGAGCTGACGGTCCCGACGGTCGGCCAGACGGTGATCCTGACCCGTATCGCGCAGCGCGCCACGGCGATGCCGGAGGGCGAGGACCTGGCGACGCTGGGCCGCAGCGGCGCACTGATCGTGCTGCATCTGGCGGCGCGGTACGTGGACCGGGTGGTGGCAGAACTGCTGCCGCACTACGGGGCGGACTGCCCGACGGCGGTGGTGGCGATGGCGTCCCGCCCGGACGAGATCATTCTGCGCGGCCCGCTGGACTCGATCGCCGAGCAGGTGAAGGCGGCGGGGGTGATCCGGACGGCGGTCATCATGGTGGGCCGGACGCTGGGCGCGGAGCAGTTCCGGGACAGCCACCTGTACGCCGTTGGGCGGGACCGGGGGGAGTGCTGACGACGACGGCCCGCTATGGACCGTGCTCGGCTCCGCGGATCGTCGTGACGGACAGGAACGGGTCGGTCGGCGGCACCAGTTCTCCGGTCGCGACTTCTGCGAGGTGCGCCGGAGCGTCTCCGCGTTGCAAGGCGGTCACGTACTCGACGGTCTGGGCGAGGGAGAGCGCCGGCACGCTGCGGCGCAGGGTGTGCATGGCGTGGATCCTTCCCCGCGCCTCGGCCACCGCCCGGACCTCGTCGTGCAGTTCGTCCACCGCCGTCCGCGTGGCCTGTCCGCGAATCCGGGACCGGTAGTCCGCCTCCCACGCGTCGGTCACTGAGGCGACGACCCCGATCCAGTGCAGGCTTCCGTCGACGCGGTCGACGAGGTACGGCCCGTTCCCGGCCAGCATGAGGTTCGGATCCCGGGTGCGCAGATACTCCTCGGAGGTCCAGAAGACGATCCACACCAGCTCGTGCCGCTCCACGTCCGACACGGCCATGCGCATCGGGTTCAGCCCAGCCGACAACTGCCGTTGGTAGTCGCGTTCCAGCTCTTCCTCAACGGTCCGAACCGCGGCATCTCGCTCGATCACCCGGTCAGCATCCCGTAGGGACTTCGACGTCGGCCACCAGGTTTTCCGCCCGCTTCGACGGGCGGCCGTATCCCCGTTCGGGTGGATCTTGAGCCGATGGTCCACCGCGAACTGCGCCCTGCGGTAGCGTGATTGCGTTATCACGCTCTGTGTGCACCCGCGCATGGGGCGGCCCCCGGTGGTGTTCGTCGCACCGAGCCGAGGGCCTTCACCCAACGAGTGGAACCAGGAGTCCACGCAGGATGCTTTGGCATGCTATCGCGCCGTCTCGGCGCTACACGAAGGCTTCGCACGATGTCGTGCGTCATCCGCGTCTGTGCAGTGACGCGAAGGTTCTGATTCTCTACGTTCAGGGGTTGCCGGACGGCGGCACGGATCTGGCGTTGTCCGAGCATGCCCGGAATCTGGGTATCAAGGGGCGGGCGTTCCAGCGGGCCAAGGAGCAGTTGGTCCTGTGCGGGTTCGTGCATGAGCGGCGGGTCTGCGGGGACCGGGGGCGTTGGGTCACTCAGCAGGTGTTCGCCAACGTGCCGATGGCCGAGGGGGACGTCCTGGCGCTGTGGTGCGACGCGGGTATCGGCGTCGGTGTCGGTGTCGCCTCGTCTCCGAGTACGCGGTTTCCGACCGTCGGTCAGCCGGGGCCCCGGACGGCCGGTCATCAACTACCGGTGGACGAAGAACGGGAGAAGAACTTTCCCCACCCACCCACCGAAACCCCGGACGCGGACGCGGAAGTGCCTGTGGCACCGCTGACGGCTGAAGAGGCGGAGGCCGAGCGGGTGTTGTTGTCGCTGCGGCACGTGAGCCGTGGTCTCCGCCTCGGTGTCGCCGAGGCTCGTTCGCTCATCGCGCAGACGGTGGAGTGGCTGCGGCGCGGGGTCTCCGGCGGCGAACTGCGACAGGTGCTGAGCAGCAACCTGCCGCACGACGGAGTCCGGTGCGCCGTGGGGTTCCTGCGGCACCGGCTGGAGCAGAAACTGCCCGAAGCCGCCATCCCCGCACGCCCCGACGCCGAGCCGCAGCGTCCGCCCTCGGACCCACCGCCCCCGCCCCCGCCCGCCGTACCCCGGTACGTCGCGCCCCTCGTCACCTGCGCCGGGCCCGGGGCCGAACACGTCTTCCGTTCCATGGCCGGGGAAACCGAGTGCCCCGACTGCCAGCAGGCCGCCGCCTGGGCCCGCTGGGCCGAGCACCGTATCGCCGACCTCGGGGGCGACGCCGATGACTGGCAGGCGCAGGAGCGGCTCGGCGGGTGGCGGGGGCGGTTGGCCGCGGCCACTGCCGCTGCCGCCGCCCGGCAGGCGAAGGCGCAGGCAGATGCGGACGCCGATGCGGGCACGGACATGGACGCGGACGCGGACACCGATGCGGACGCGGACGCGGACGTGACCGTGCCCGGCGGCGAACCAGTCGCTGCCGGGCACGGATAACAGGCCCTGATGCGGCCTCGGATAACAGGCACTGATGCGGCCTCGGATAACAGGCACTGATGCGGCCTCGGCAGAGGCCTCGCGCGTCAGCCCTTGATCTCGATCTCACCGTTCTTCGAGGTCGAGGAGCCCGTCTCCTGGGCGTCCGGCGTGGCGGGAGCGGGCACCGTGCTCCCGACGCGGTCCTTCAGGTTCTGGAGGAGGGACGTCATGTCCACCCCCGTCGTCGAGGTCAGCAACTCCATGCCCTGCGCGACGTTGTCGGTCACCGTGCGGGCCAGCTGGCTCGCGCCGTCCGTGGAGATGACCGTCATCTTGTCGATGGCGCTCAGCGGCTCGGAGGCCTTCGCCACGACGTTCGGGAGGACCTCGACCAGCATCTGGAGGACGGCCGCGTCGCCGTACTGCGCGAACGCGTCGGCCTTCTTCTGCATGGCCTCCGCCTCGGCCGCACCCTTGGCGGCGATCGCCGCGGCGTCCGCCTCACCCTCGATGCGGACCGCGTCGGCCAGCGCCGAACGGTGCAGCTTCTCGCCCTGACCGGTCAGACGCGAACGCTCCGCGTCGGCCTCGGCCTCCTTGACCTGGGCGATGCGGCGGGCCTCCGCCTCCTGCTCGGCCTGGTAGCGGGCGGCGTCCGCGGGCTTACGGACCTTCGTGTCCAGCTCGCGGTCGGTCAGCGCGGCCTGGCGCTCGGCGACCTTCTCCTGCTCCTGGAGGACTTCCTGCTGCCGTGCGGCCTCGGCGAGCGGACCGGCGGCGTTGGCCTTGGCGGCGGCGGCTTCCGTCTCGGCCTTGATCTCGGCCTGCTTCAGGTAGTACGTCCGCTCGGCGATGGCGATCTCCTCGGCCGCCTTCAGCCGGGCCTGCTCCGAGGCGCGCTTCGCGATGGCCTCGGCGATGTCCGCCTCCTGCTTGGCGCGGGCGGCCTCCGGGCGGCCGAGGTCCTCCAGGTAGGAGCCCTCGGTGGTGATGTCCTGGATCTGGAAGGCGTCCAGGATCAGGCCCTGGCCGGAGAGGCTGGCCTCGGCCTCCTCCGCGACCTGCCCGGCGAACGCGGCCCGGTCCCGGATGATGTCCTCGACCGACATACGGCCGACGATCGCGCGGAGCGCGCCGGAGAGCACCTCCTGGGTGAAGCCGACGATGCCTTCCTGCTGCTGGAGGAAGCGCTGGGCCGCGGCGCGGATCGCGTCCTCGCTGCCGCCGACCTTGACGATCGCGACGCCTTCGAGGTTCGACTTGACGCCGCGCAGCGTCACCGCGCCGCGCACGGCGATCGGGATGTGCCGGCTGGACAGGTCCAGGGTGAACTTCTGCTGGACGAACGGCACGACGAAGACGCCGCCGCCCACGACGACCTTCTGGCCGCTGTTGTCGATGCTGGTCTGTCCGGTGACCGGATCCGTCGACTTCTTGCCGCGGCGGCCGGTGATGATGAACGCCTCGCTGGGTCCGGCCACCTTGTAGCGCGTGATGACGACGAGGCCGAGCAGAACGAGGAGTACGACGATGCCGATGACGGCGATGACTACTGGACTCATGGGATGTGTCCCCCCTGCCTCCCGTGGGGGACGGCAGATTGTTGTGTAACTGGGCGGTGCGGTGGAGTTGTCGGTTGCGGTGGATGCGTGACGGGCGGGTGCGTGAGGGTGGGTACGGGGGAGAGGCCCGGTGGCCGCGTGGTCAGCGCTCCACCGGGCGGACCGCGACCGACGTGGTCGACAGCGCCTCTTCCACCCAGATCTCGGTTCCGCGCGCGACGGGCGTGGCCGACTTGGCCGCGTACTTCACGGGCTGGCCTCCCAGCCGCAGCAGCACCTCGCCGTAACCGTCGGCCGGGATGGCCGTCACGACGGACCCCGAGGTGCCGATCAGGTCGGTTCCACGCGGGGTGGTGTGCGTCTGGTCGCGCATCAGGGCCTTGCTGAGCTTCCAGGTGAGCCATCCCGCCACGAGGCCGGCGGCGACGCCGACGACGGTGGCCAGAAACGTTCCCGCGCCCGTCGAGCCGAGCACGACGGCCCCGCCGAAGCCGAACATCGAGATGAAGCCGGCGATCACCGGAAGCGAGAGCAGCCCGTCGAAGAGGCCGTCGAGAACACCGTCGAGGAGTCCTTCGAGGACCCCGCCGAAGATCAGGGAGAGCGCGAGCAGCACGATCCCCGCAATGCCGAGACCGAGAAAGATGGTCACGCGATCACTCCCCTGCCGCTGCTGCCCCTGTGGCCCCTGTGGCTCCTGTGGTCGACTTCCCCCGAGCGTTTTCCGTCGATCTGGCTGGATGATCCCATACAGCACCTCCTTCGGTCACTGCCGGGTTCCGGCAATCTTTATGCGTCTTTGATGCCGGACAGCCGGTCCGTGAGCGTGCTGAGCGACTGGAACGTCGCACCGAGCAGGGCCACGTGCTTCCAGCGCAGGACCCCGTCCGGGCCGATGAGGAAGACCGCCCGCCGCACCCCGATGCCCGGCGCGGAGACCCCGTACGCCCTGGCGGCCTCCCGGCCCTCGTCGGCCAGCAGCGGCATGCGCAGACCGAAGGAGCGGGCGAACGACTCGTGGCTGTCCACACCCTGTGGACTGATTCCCCAGACATCGGCGTCGAAGCCCTCGAAGGCCTCCATGCCCGAGGAGTACGAGCACAACTGCTTCGTGCAGACGCTGGTGTTGTCCCCGGGGTAGAACGCCAGCACCACGGACCGGCCGCGGGCGGACGACAGCCGGTAGTCGGCGCGCTCGAAGGCGTCGCCCGACAGGACTCCGCCCGGGAGAGTGAAGTCCGGTGCGGCGCTGCCGAGTTGAGGGCCTGGTGCCATGGGAGGCTCCTTCGCTGTCGTATACGGGGATGGCGCTGAGGGCACGGTTGGTTCCGCGACCGTGACCGTACAGTGGACGCACTCCGCCTCCGTCGCGCCGTCGGCCCGGCGGTCCGTACGCCCATCCGCAGCGGCCCCGGCACCGAATACGGGGCGAGGGGGCAGCCCGCTCCGCACCCGGACCTGGAGGTACGCGTGGCCCAACGACCGCCGTCGGCAGCGGTTCTCGTCCTGCACGGGGGCCGCGAGACCGGTACGGAACCCCCGCCGTCGGGTCTGCTGAATCTGCCCGGCACCCGGATGCGCCCCTTCGTCCGGGCCCTCGCGCGGGCCACCCGCGCGGCCGGCGAGGACGTCCTCGTGACACAGGTGCGGTACGCCCACCGGGGCTGGAACGGCAGTCGCGCGGACCCCTTCCACGACGCCGTGGGCGCCCTCGACGCGCTGCGGGAGGAAGCGGGCGATGAGCTGCCGGTGGTGCTCCTGGGCCACTCCATGGGCGCGCGCGCCGCCCTCCGCGCCGCCGGGCACCCCTTGGTGCGGGGCGTCGTCGGGCTCGCCCCCTGGTGTCCCCCGGGAGACCCGGTCACCCAGCTCGCGGGCCGTGACGTCGTCCTCGTCCACAGCAACCGGGACCGGATGACCAGCCCCCAGGCCACCCAGTCCCTCACCGCCCGGGCCCGTCGCGCCGGAGCCCGTAGCTGCATGGTCACCGTCCGGGGCGGCGACCACGCCATGATCCGCCGGGCCGCCGCCTGGCACCGGCTCACCACCGCGCTGGTCACCGGACTTCTCGGTTCCGGCAGTCTGCCGGGCCGGGTCGGCGAGGCCCTCGGCCTGCCGCCCACCGCCGAGGCCACCGAGGGCACCCTCGACCTGGACGCCGATCTCGTCGGCCCCGGCCCCGGCCCCGGCCCGTATCCGGACCGGACGGGCGCCCCGCGCTGACCGGCCGCGCTGCGGATGCGGTACGGGAGCGGGCGGCCGACGATGGAGAACCGGGAGCCCGACCCGACGACGGGAGGCACGTCCTTGCAGGCCGACACGTGTGACGACGGCATGCCGTCGTTCTTCGACCCGAAGACCGTCGCGGCCCTGTTCGACGGGCATCCGGCCGCCGTCGCCATCCTCGACCACGATCTCCGCTACACCTACGTCAACCCGTCCCTCGAACGGATCAACGGCCTCCCCGCCGACTCCCACATCGGGCGGACGATCTCCCAGACGCTGCCAGGGCTGCGCGGCCAGGCCTCCCTCCTGCGTGCCGTCCTGGCCGACGGGAAGCCTCGCGAGGAGACGATTCAGGGGCAGACCTGGGCGGTGGACGAGACGGCCGACGAGCGGTTCTGGCGCGCCACGTACAGCCGTCTGGACTGGGGCGGGGCGGCCTGCGGCCTGATGGCGATCGTCGTCGAGATCACCGACGTCACCCGTCAGCGCGAGGAGCTGGAGGAGGCGCGCGGCCATGTCACCCTGCTGAGCACCGCCGCCGTCCGCATCGGCACGACGCTCGACATGGACACCACCTGTCGCGAACTCACCGCGTTCGTGGTGCCCGACTTCGCCGACGTCGCGGCGGTCGACGTGTTCCCGGCAGAGGTGGGGCACGCCGTACGCCGCCCGGAGCCCGGCGTCGTACGGCTCCGGCGGGCAGCCCTGCGGGGCGACGGCGACCTCGACGAGCAGGTGCAGCGGTTCGGCCACCCCGGGGAGTACGTCGACTTCGCGGCGGACTCCGCGGTGACCCGCTGCCTGGCGGAGAACGAGCCGGTCCTCGACCACTGGGAGGACCGCGGCACGGGGCGCAGCGCCGTCACCGCTGACCGGATCACCGCCTCCCGGGCGCTCGGGCTGCGCGAGGCGCTCGTCGTCCCGCTCACCGCCCGCAGCCGGCCGCTCGGGACCCTCACCCTCGTCCGGGCGGACGGCTCACCCCCCTTCAGCGACCGGGACGTGGCGGTCGCCCGCGAGATCGCCGTCCGCGCGGGCGTCGACCTCGACCACGCCCGTCGCTACGACCACGAGCACAGCATCGCCCGCGAACTCCAGCGCTCCCTGCTCTCCGAGCCCCGGGGACCCCACCCGCACGTCGAGATCGCCACCCGGTACCGCCCCGCCGACGAGGGCGTCCTCGTCGGCGGCGACTGGTTCGACGTCGTGCCGCTCCAGGACGGCCGGCACCTCAAGGCGATGGGCGACGTGATGGGCCACGGGGTGGAGGCGGCCGTCGCGATGAGCCAGTACCGCTCCCTGCTGCGGCTGCTGGCGGGGGAGGACCTGCCGCCCCACCAGATCCTGGAGCAGCTCGACACCATGGTGGAGCGGTCGGGCGTGGACCGGGCGGCGACCTGTCTGCTCGCCGTCGTCGACCGGTTCGGCGGGGTGTGCGAGGTGGCCAGCGCGGGCCATCTGCCCCCGGTCTTCATCGACCCGGGGGCCGCCGGGGCCCGGGTCGTGCCCGTGCCGGTGGGGCCGCCGCTCGGCACCGGGTTCGGCGGCTACCGGACCGCGTCCGTGCCCTGCGGCCCCGGGACCGTGCTGTTCATGTACACCGACGGCCTGGTGGAGCGCCGGGGTGAGGACATCGACGTGTCCGTGGGGCGGCTGGCGTCGCTGACCCTTCCGAGCGGCGGGCATCTGGAGGACCTGTTGGACCAGGTGCTGGACCGGTTCGGCGAGGACGCGGAGGACGACATCGCCGTACTGG